>CAZWEV010000001.1:0-176751 GCA_964633015.1 uncultured Desulfobacteraceae bacterium
TCTTCCTGCGGAGATTCTTGATATGCACATCTATGAAATTGGACATGGTAAAGGGGTCAAATTCATCTCCCCAGACATGCTCGGCCAGGGTGAACCTGGAAATGGCACGGTTCTTATTATAAAAGAGAAATTCCAGGACCGAAAATTCCTTGGGTGTCAATTCCACCGGAACGCCGCCGCTGAAAACCTCGCGGGTCTTTGTATCAAGAGAGACATCCCTGACCGTCAACAGCGTATCTTTGTGCTCGCTGGCCCGTCTGAGCAGGGACCGGACCCTGGCCATGAGTTCCGCCATGGCAAAGGGTTTTGGAAGATAATCATCAGCACCGCAGTCGAGTCCCGTAATTCTATCCTCCACGCTTCCCTTTGCCGTCAACATGAGCACCGGTGTCTTGATGTCGCCATCGCGAATCTCTTTCAGGACTGCAAGACCGTCTATTTTCGGAAGCATGATGTCCAGGATAACGAGATCATAAACAGTATCAAACACCTTATCGAGAGCGGCTTCACCGTCGGGGGCAGTATCTGTCTCGTATCGCTGTTGTTTGAGCGTCTCCCGGAGTTCCTCGATCAGATCCGGCTCATCATCCACTATGAGAATTTTCATGCAAGCTTCCTTTCTCATTTAATAGTAATGCACAATCATGAAGAAACCATGAAGAAGCCATGATCATGATTTCCCGCGATGAAAACAGGCGCTGTCCGTCAAAATTGTTTCCACGATATCACAGAGGGTTCCGCCCGGGTTATCCGGTTGCCCCTCTCCCGGCGTCTATGGTACCCGGACGAAATAGGCAAACCCGTCGGTACGAATACGGTTTTGAAGGAAGCTTGTGATAACCGCGGGGTTTTCCACGCGTATCTTCCTGAACGTCACTATCTTTTTGGCATTTTTCAAGTCCTCGAACAAAAGCTCCCGCTCCGCGTCAGTATCTTGGGGCGTCTCGCCCATCACCCCCCACACGAGACCCATGGCAATACTGACCGTGCCTACATACAGATGGTCGTCGTCCTCTGTGTTGTAGCGGGTCCTCCAAAACCTTGCACAGTGGCTTTTAGAATGCGGGTGGGTTCCGGCTGACCGCCGGAACGCATAATTATTGATCTCTGTGTTCCAAAACGCGGGAGTCACCGGGGCTGCAGGATAGGAGCTGCCAAGGATCCGGGATTTCAGCAGTCTCGCAAAAGAAGCTACAGTGATGTCATCGGCCAGATGCCATCCGGACGCTTCAATGGCCTGGACAAATCGCTGATCGTTTCCGGCCGCAATGATAAAACAGATGGGTCTGCGCTTCTCGCCTCCGAGCGTTTCCGTATAGGTCAGCCTGCTTTTTGAAAAAATATCCCGGACCCGAGGAACCACAATCCGCTGCGCCTGCGCTGGGGATTGTACGAGCGGTGTATAGTGAACGCCAAACCCTGCATAGAATCCCAACGATAGAAACGCCAGGACAAGGGAAACGGTGCGGGCCCTGCCGGAAACAGAAGGCGACATGTGCCCGGCCCGCCTCGTGCGCAGCCACTCACACATACTGATGCCGGCAATGAGCCACAGGGCGCCTACCAGATAGCCCGCCCACACGTCGCTCAGGTAATGGACACCGAGATAGAGGCGGCTGAACCCGATCAGGAGCACCACTGCTATTCCCGCAAAACAGATATTTACGCTCTTCTCCCACCGCTTTGTCCCGCGCATGGCCAGGAAGGCCAGAAAACCGTAAAAGGCAACAGCAATGGTAGCGTGTCCGCTGGGGAAGGAAAATGAGTGTTCCACATACAGTGCCGACAGAGGCCGGGGTCGATGAAAAAGGAGTTTTCCCAGTTGGGTAAAACTCTCGCTGCCCAGGATGGCGGCGAGCAGGGGCAGGATGCACCAACGATATTTCAGCAGCCACAGAGATCCAATAACCGAAAAAGCGAAGACCGTGACCACCTCCCACTTGCCAAGAAGCGTGATCCAGAAAAACACCTTTGTAGAAATGGGGCTTCGGAATAAGGTCAGCAGGTGGGCAAACCGAACATCCACTCCCACAATCGGATCCGATGTTATTACATCTTCGACAATGCCGCCGAAAAGGGACAATACGTAGACAAATGCAACCGCCAGAAGGGTTGCCGGAAGGCCGCGAAAGGAATCCGTTCCAAAACGGTTCCTGGTGAAGCGGAAAAAAACCGGGTGGCGGGCGGTAAGCCTCATTATTTTCGGCTGTTGTGCAACAGCCTGCTTTACGGATGACCCCAAGGACAGAAGAAGATTCCAAAAATACTTCCCCTTTCGTGCTACAACCCATTTCATCAGATAAAACAGGATGATCACCCCTGCGAGGCCGGTGAGGAAAAACCCCGCACGGGAAAGCCATGTCTGCGCAAGGCTCAAAGATCGGGAAAAAACATACCCGGCTCCGACCCACTGAAATCCCCATCCGATCCCGCCAAGGACGTTCCAGATAAAGAAGCTCCGCCGCCTCATCCGCACCGAACCCGCAAAAAAAGGCACCATTTCCTTTAGGCTGGGAATAAAACGGCCCAAAAATACGCTTTTAGCGCCGTGCCGGTTGAAAAAGACCCTTCCCTTTTCAAGATGCTCGGGTTTGAGGAACCAGACCCCATTTCTTATCCACCGGCTGCCATACTTTCTTCCCAAATAATAGTTGACATTGTCCCCGAGCACGGCACCCAGAATCGCAAACCATAAAAGGTCCCCGAAGTCGAAATATCCCCTTCCCGAGAGCGCACCAAGAAAGAGAATCAGTGTTGATCCCGGGAGTATCAGGCCGATCCCGATCGTGGTTTCAAGCAGTGCGGCAAAAAAGGCAACCCAGTAGCCAAGCATTTGAGCATGCTGGATCGCGGGCAGAATCATCTGTATGATTTTATCGGTCATGATGCAATTCTTACCGGTAATGCTTCATTTCTTCCCATCTGACCATCAATTTCCGCTTTTTTGTTCGATCTTCATGAATTCTTCATGTACAATAATGATCATGCTTCTGTTCAATATATGAAAAAAGGGGGATAGGGGCTTTTCATGTCTCGTCATATCCTGTTTGCCGTCAGCTCACTGGGGCTCGGTCATGCGACCAGGACCCTGCCGATCATCAAATCCTATGTTCTCATGGATTGGCAGGTCTCAGTCCTTTCTCATGGGAATGCCCTCCGGTTCCTGCGGGAAGAGTTGCAGGACCGGGATATCGAGTTCATTGCATTGAAAGACTATCCAAGTCTTGAACGGGGATCGGGTCCTTCCTTTTTTTTCTATCTTGTTGCGGATATCTTCACTACCTGCCGGCTGATTTTCCAGGAACAGCGCTTCATAAGAAACCGGGAAAACCGTTTTGACTGCATTATTTCCGACGGCCGATACGGAATCCGTTCCCCTTCTATACCTTCATTCATCATTTCTCACCAGATTTCTTTTGTCATGCCCAGAGGGCTGGGACTGTTCCGCGTTCTTGTCGATCGGGGAAACCGTTTTTTTCTCGGCAGATTCGACAAAGTGCTCATCCCGGACTTTCCCAAAGAGAGTGAAAGCCTCTCAGGCACGTTGTCGCATAACAGGGTCACACAACAACTGCCCCACCAATGGGTCGGAATCCTTTCTTCCTATACCCGTGAAAAAGGAACGGAAGAAATAGATTTCCTTTTTATCATCAGCGGCTATCTCCAGGAACATCGAGAGACTTTTACCGGCAAGCTGATCGAGCAGGCTAGGAAACTGCCGGGCGTCAAGGTCTTTGTCCTGGGTGATACCAGCACACGGAACTTGACCCGCCTCCCGCAAGACAATATTACCATTTACCCGTCGGTCACCGGCACTTTGCGCACGACTTTGTTTAACCAGGCACGCCTGATCGTTTCCCGTTCCGGATACACCACGGTCATGGACCTTGCGGAGCTCGAAAAACCGGGCATTCTCATTGCCACCCCGCACCAGACCGAGCAGGAATATCTGGCGGATTTTCTCGGGGGGCACGGCTGGTATGTTACGAGCAGAAAACAGGAGCAGGTTCACCTTCCTGCGATGATAGGAAACGTGCAGAACACAAACCCCTTCAAACCGCCCTGGAAGACAAGACAGTCCCTGGAAATTATCCACAATGAGGTCAACAGGCACCTTCGTCAAACCCGGTTTTCCTTTATTATCCCCGCCCACAATGAAGAAGGGTACATAGGGAGGACACTTGAGAAGATTGCCCGCTTGGATTACCCCGAAGACAGGTATGAAGTCATTGTGGTGGAAAACGGCTCAACCGATGCCACGTGGCTTGCGATAAAGCCTTTTGAAAAGCTTCATGACAATGTGCAGGCCTTTTCCTGTGCACGGGGGGTGTCACGTGCCAGGAATTTCGGCCTCACAAAGGCAAACCCTGCAAGCGACTGGATCATCTTTCTTGATGCGGATACTGTTTTGGAACCTGATTTTCTTTCGGCTCTCAACAGATACCTCGGAAAACATAGTGACAGGAACGTGGTGATCGGTACTACCTCCATCAGGCCGTCCGATGATTGCTCGGCGCATGCAAGGCACTGGTTTCGCCTGTATGATCTCTGGCACCGGGTGACCCGTACCTCCTATTCCCTGCAGATTGTCCGGGCCGACATAGCGACGCATATCCGATATAATGAAGAGCTCAGCTATGCAGAGGACCTGGACTATCTCAAACAGGCCACAACATACGGCCGCTTTTTCTTTCTTCAAACGCGCGCGGTCATGAGTTCTGCGAGGCGATTTGCCCGGCGCGGGTATCTGAGGCAGACGCTCATCTGGCTCTACCAGGCGTTGCAGCCCGTTTCGCTCAAAAAGAGGAAAAAATACGAGGTTGTCAGATAAGATATGGATCATTTCCTCCTCTTTCTCGAACAACACCGGCATATTGCCTATCTGATTCTCCTGGGAGGTGCCTATGTTGAGACGGTTTTTCCTTTTTCACTCTTTGTCTATGGGGAGATTTTCTTTCTGGCAGGACCTATCCTGGCGGGGATGGGAATCCTCAACATCTGGATTGTAACAATCCTGTTCTATATCGGTGGTATCTCAGGTGATACGACCAGCTATGCCATCGGGCGCCGCTATGGCAAATCTTTTTTTGCTCACTTCAGCCATCGGCCGTTGTTGAGGCGCTTTTTTACTGAAAAGAATTATCTGAAAGGAGAAACCTTTTTCAAACGGCATGGGGACTGGTCGGTCTTTTTTGCCCGCTTGAGCGGCCCGTTCTCCTGGATCACCCCGGTGCTGGCTGGCATCTTTCAGATGAAGTATGAACGCTTTGCCCTGTTCAACACGCCGGGAGTCCTCCTCGGCATCGGTGAATTCATAGTGGTGGGATACCTGTTCGGAAGGCATTATGAGAAAGTCATGCGCGTTGCAGAGCGGTATGTGATCCTTTCCGTCTGTGTCGGAGTCGCACTGGTGGTCCTCTATCGATGGTTTCACCGGCGGGCAATAAAAAGCAAAAGCGAACAGGAATAGGAAACGACCATAAGGAGGTCCGATAAAATATCATGGGAAAATTAACCCAACTGGCTGCCACCTATTTCCGGCGAAGGACGTACTTTCGGCTGGTCTTGATTATCCTCATCCTCTTCTTCTGGGGATACATAGAGATTGGTGATTTCCTCCCGGTGAGAGAACATGATCTGAACTGGCACGGCTTAGAGGCCATCAATGCCGGGTATAATGGGGGCCCGATCACGTTTGCCTTTTTGGGAGATCCAAAAAACAGCCCGGTTTTTGAACCGATTGTGCGCAAACTGAACAAGGATGCCTCTCTTCAATTTGCAATCATAGGCGGCGACCTGGTGTTCTTTGCGGACCGGGAAACGTTCAACTCGTTCCTGGATCAGCGGCGTGATCTGCAAATCCCCAGCCTTACTCTCCCCGGGAACCACGACGTGGCATTCGACAACATGAATCTCTACTATCACATCTTCGGGCGCATGTACTATTCATTTGTCCTGGGCAATTCAAAATTCATCCTCCTGGACAACAGCAATGAAACGAATTTCGGTGATGAACAGGAGGCATGGCTGGAAAAAGAACTCAAAGACGGAATGCAGTACAAGTACCGCTTCGTCTTCATGCATGTCCCGCTTTGGGACCCCAGGGACAAACCCGGTGTGCTGATCCGTTATGCCCACAGCCTGAAAGATCCGGATACGGCCCGGAGAATCGAAGAGCTATTCTTGAAATATAGGGTCACAATTCTTTTTGCCGGCCACATCCATGCCTACTACAATGTGAAAAACAGGGGATTGCACAGCATTATCAGCGGCGGAGCCGGCGCAGAGCTGATGGGCAGTGAACCTGATCATACCTTCTACCACTATGTCCGGGTGACCGTTACAGATCAAGATGTAAGAACTGAAGTGGTGAAGCTCGACAAGGCAATTCCCCACAGAGGCCTCAGGAAGTACCTGAGCGTTGCCGGACTCTACGGCAGAACTGTCGGGAGGATCTACGTTAAATACATCCTCTTGTTTGTGTTCATCCTGACACTTGTCTTTGACGGAGTGCTGGAATATTACTACCGGCGCAGGAAATGCGCGGAGGTGGAATGAGGGCGCGGTACTATATCCACAGATGACATCGGATGTCGAATTAAAGCTGATCCACGGCATGCTTCTTGCGAGAACCTGTTTCTTCACATGAGGAATAGACCCTTGACTTTGGCGGCATTTCAGATAAGTAACTGGGGTACTTCTGAGATTGGCAAGGACCGTTCGGCAGGTTCTTCCAGTGCCCCTGAAAGACATCGCCATTTCTTTGGCACATGGGGCTTCCTCAACCACTGTGAAGCGTCAGCTTTTCAGGGTCTGCTACAAAGGAAAAAGGGAAAGGGAAATGCGAGGATATTCTGAGCAGGCGCACGCGGAGGAAAAATACCGTTTTCTGGCTGAAAACATACGGGACCTCATTTTCATCCAGGATATGAATTTCAATGTCACCTTTGTCAGCTCTTCGACTGAATCGCTGTTCGGGATCAGCGTTGAAGAAGCATTACACGGTGATCTGTCGCGGTTCATGACCCCCGAATCCTACGAGAAGAGCAAAAGAGATTTCCAGGAATACGCGGCCCGGGCCCGGGACGGCCGGGACATCCCCATTCCGTTGATGGAGTACCAGTACATACGGAAAGACGGCTCCACCTTCTGGGGAGAATTGAAACTGGGCTTCCTGTATGATGAAGAAGGAAATCCCGTTGCAGTCCAGGGAGTTTTGAGAAATATCGACGAGCGAAAAAGGATGCAGACGGCCTTGCAGGAAAGTGAATCCCTGTTCCGGACCATTTTTGACCTCTCCCCCCAGGCCATCGCCCTGAGCGAGATGGATACAGGAAGGCTGAGAGAGGTGAATCAAAAATTCTGCGAACTCACCCAATGCTCCAGAAAAGAAATCATTGGAAAAAAAACCACCGATTTGGGCTTTTACTCAGAAAAGGATCGGAAGCGATTTGTCAGAGAGATTGAGAACTCCGGAAAAGTCGATGGGCTGGAGATGAATTTCAGGGCGAAGGATGGGTCAACCCTCAATGCACTCATGTTCTCCAAGATCATTTCCCTGATGGACGAAAACCTGATTCTCACCATTTTCCTGAACATGACGGAGCCAAAAAGGCTGGAGGCATTACTTAGACACGCCCAGAAGATGGAAGCGGTGGGGACGCTGGCAGGGGGAATCGCGCATGACTTCAATAACCTGTTGCAGGGGATTTTGGGCTATGCTCAGATTCTCTTGCTGGAAAAAGGCGCACGCGATGATGAATACGAAAAAATAGAAGCCATAGAGAAAATGGCCAAACGAGGGGGTGATCTCACCAGACGGCTTCTCGTGTATGCCAGAAAAACGGAGAGCAGGCCGAAGCCGCTCAATCTGAACCATACCATTATGCAGGCCTGCGAGCTCCTTGAACGGACCCTCCCAAAAACGATTTCTATTGATTTACGGCTTGCTGATGACCTTAAACCGGTACGCTGTGACCCAATAGAATTTGAACAGATTCTCCTGAACCTGGGCGTGAATGCCAGGGACGCCATGCCGGCGGGAGGAGCACTCATCTTTGAAACAAAAAATGAGTTCCTGGATGCGGAGGACTGCAAGACACTCCTCGGGGCGAAAGAAGGAGCGTATGTCCTTTTGACGGTATCTGATACCGGCTGTGGAATAGAGGAGACACTGCTCGGCCATGTCTTTGAGCCGTTTTTCACCACAAAGGAAACGGAAAGAGGAACGGGCCTTGGCCTTGCCATGGTATACAGCATTGTAAACGCCCACAAAGGGTTCATCGCCTGCTCCAGTACCCCCGGCATCGGCACCGCGTTCAAGATCTACCTGCCCGCTTTGGATGAGTTGCCTTCCGGCGGAAGAAGGGCACTGCGGGCAGAAGATGTTCCGTCATGAGGAAGCAAACCCTCCCTTTCAGGTGAAACGCCTTGTCCGAGCCGTTCGATACATATTGGAGGGATAGCGTTCTCCTCTCTCCTCCCGGAGAACTCTCTCTGCCTTTCGTTTTTCAAACGGTACCGATCCTTTCAAAATTGTAACCTTCTTGAAATCTCTCGGAAATAATCACATACTATTTTTTTCGATCAAGCATGGGAATCCAGAATAGCATTCGCACCGGCGGCCGGATATGCGGTCTCAGGTCCTGTTCGGCTGTCGATTGTCGCGCAGTTGCCTATTGTGCTATTCTTTCACCAAAAAAATATGGTATCCTTTTTCAGCGTAGGGAGGACCTTTCATGAAAGATAAATCCGGATATCGTCTCAGGGGTGTTTTCTCCCTGTGCATCATAGCTGTCGTGTTCTCTCTTGTTCTTTTTCTTTCGCTGGCTCAGGCGACAGGCACTTCCGGGTCCATAGATTTGACCACGGCAATTCGACAAATCGCCAAACAGACCATCCCAGCCGTCGTTCATATAGAGGTAACCCGACACCAGGAAATAGCGAATCCATTCGTGCCTTTTGACAACAGCCCTTTTTTCCGCTTCTTCTTTGACGTACCCGGCATGCCCCGAAAGTTCAAACGAGAGCTCAAGGGCCTCGGCACCGGTATGCTTATGGACTCGAAGGGATATATCCTTACCAATAGCCATGTGGTTGACGGGGCTATGGAAATCAGCGTGGTTCTTGCCAACGGGAACAGGCGTGATGCGAAGCTGATCGGCACAGATCCCAAAACCGACCTTGCCGTCATAAAAATCTCTTCCCGCACGCCCCTCCAACACGTCACGTTTGGAAACTCCGACAAGATGGAGGTGGGAGACTGGGTCATCGCCATCGGTCACCCGAGAGGTCTGGATCAGACCGTTACTCAGGGCATCATCAGCGCCAAACACCGGAGAGGCATCACCGATCCAAGCTGTTATCAGGATTTTCTCCAGACCGATGCCGCCATTAACCCGGGAAACAGTGGTGGACCGCTGCTCAATCTGAACGGTGAAGTGATCGGCGTAAACGCGGCCATTGTCTCCCGGTCGGGTGGATTTGAAGGCATCGGGTTCGCCATTCCGAGTAACATGGCCCTCTATGTGGCCAAGAGCCTCATGACAAACGGGCACGTGACGCGTGGCTGGCTGGGGGCCAGCACCCAGAATCTCACCTCTGAACTTGCAAAATCCTTCGGATTGTCTTCACCCCGGGGGGCACTTATCACCGATGTGATTAAGGGAAGTCCCGCGGAAAAGGCAGGGCTGAAACGAGGAGATGTTATTATTGCCTACAGAGGAAAAGAGATACCGGATGGCAGCAGCCTCAGGAACCAGGTCGCTACCACCCCCGTTGAAGGCAAGGTACCCGTCACCGTCATCCGGCATGAAAAAAAACTGGAGATCCCGGTCACAATCGGAAACCTTGAGCAGGCAATCACTTACCAGGCGGCTTCGCTCAAGGCCCGTCTGGGGATTGACGCGGCGCCCTTGAAGCCCAAGGACGCAAGAAAATTCAGGCTGAACATGCCCAGAGGAGTTATCATTACCTGGGTGGACCCCACCGGTCCCCTTGGCGAGCAAGGGTTTGAGGTGGGAGACCTGATTCTGGAAATCGAAGGGCGCTCTGTGCGAGGGCTTGAAGGGCTTCTGCACCTGCTCCAACGCGTCAGACCCCATCAAAGACTGACCCTCCTTGCTCTGGATCACCGCAGCGGCAGGAGGGGTTACGTACAAATCCGGGTACGATAAGAAGAGGCCGACTATGAAAATCCTGCTGGTAGAAGACGATCTGGAAATTGCCTCCTTTGTAACCAAAGGACTGAAGGAATCCGGGTTCGTGACTGATCATGCCGCTGACGGCATGGCGGGTCTCGATCTTGCCGTGGGAGAGAACTACGACGCCATCATCGTCGACATCATGCTTCCCCGGTTGGACGGTCTGAGCCTGATCCGTGAGCTCAGAAAAAAGGATACCAAGGTGCCCGTCATTATTCTCAGTGCCAAACGATCTGTGGACGACAAGGTCGAAGGTCTGATGACCGGCAGCGATGATTACCTGACCAAGCCGTTTGCATTTGCGGAACTCCTGGCCCGAATCCAGGCCGCCATCAGGAGGAGCAGCACTACAGAGGATCCGGTACGCCTGGAAACCGGCAACCTGAGCCTGAACCTTGTCACGAGGGATGTAAAGAGGGGTGATGTGAATATTGATCTGCAACCCCGCGAATTTGCACTCCTTGAATACCTCATGCGAAATGAAGGAAGGATCCTCACAAGGACCATGATCCTTGAACATATCTGGGATTACCACTTTGATCCCCAGACGAATGTAGTGGATGTTCTTCTCTGCCGATTGAGGAACAAGGTGGACAGGGACTTTCCGGAAAAGCTGATACACACCATACGCGGCGTCGGCTATGTTCTTAAAAGATCTTCGTAATATTCCAAAGACCATCGGCTTCAGGTTGACGGCCTGGTACTCCATTATTTTAATTCTTGTCTCTTTTCTTCTCTTCGGTATCGCGTATCTCCTTCTTTCCACCACACTGGAAAAACATGATCGCGAGGTCATTCATCTGAAACTCAAAGAACTGGCCTTGCTGTATGAGAAAGGCGGGATACCCACCCTGGAGAAAGAAATCAGTGCCATCAAAAAATTCCAGCGGAAAAGGCCTTTTTTCATCCGGATTGCGGATGCGAAAAACACGACTCTGTTTCTGAGACTCGGGTATCAATGGGCCGGATTCGATATCAAGAAACTTGAAAACTCTCCTCCGAAGGAACGGCCTCGGTGGAGCATCCTCCGCTCCACCGACGATGGAAATGCACTTCAAATAGAGACATTCCTTCTGCCGGACCATCACTGGCTGCAGGTAGGAATGACATTGGGGGAGAGAGAAAAGCTGCTCGAGCGATTTCGGGAGATTTTTGCAGCGGTCCTTATTCCACTGATCCTTTTCGGTTTTGCCGGAGGAGCCTTCCTTTCTTTCAGGGCGCTCAGACCGATCCGGGCGTTGATTCACACCGTCCATTCCGTAGAAACAGGAGACATGACCGCGCGGGTCCCCGGACCGGGCACCGGCGATGAGCTGGACGAACTGGTCAGACTCTTTAACGGAATGCTTGAGCAGATTGAGACGCTGATTCTGGGAATGAAGGGCGCACTGGATAATGTGGCGCACGACCTCCGGACCCCCATGACCAGATTGCGGGGCATCGCTGAAATAGCCATGCAATCGAACCTGAAGGAGGCCGCCTGTAAGGAAACTCTGGGCAGATGCATCGAGGAATCAGATCAGATCCTTACCATGCTCAACACCCTCATGGATATTTCAGAGGCGGAAACCGGCGCCATGAGGCTGAACCCGCGTGCGGTCAATGTGCGCGATTTGTTCACATCGGCTGCGGATCTCTATGCATATGTCGCCGAGGATAAAGGAATCAGTATCCGTGTTCAGGCCCCGAAGGACCTCATCATCTCGGCGGATGCCGCCCGGATGGCCCAGGTTCTGGCAAACCTCCTGGACAATGCCATCAAGTACAGCCCTGATCAGGGCCGCGAAATAGAAATGACCGCTGAAAAGAACAAGAATGGCGTTTCCATTTCCGTCGCGGACCAGGGGATAGGTATTCCTGAAGCGGACAAAGCGAGGATATGGGACCGGCTCTATAGAGGTGATCAAAGCCGCCACCAGAGGGGGCTGGGATTAGGTTTGAGCCTTGTGCGGGCCGTGGTGAAGGCGCACAAAGGCTCGATCTCCGTGGAGAGTGCGCCGGGCAAGGGAGCCACATTCACCATTCACCTCCCCGCCACCGTTCAATCAGAAAATACGTTCAAAAGGCAATAGCGTCTGTTCCCCCCCTTCCTGGAATAGGGTTGAAAACACAAAGAGGCGTATGGTATCTATATCCGGTATGGAAATCTCCCAGTGGCTCATCGCCCATTCCCTTGAAATTGCAGGGTATCTTCTTGCCATTGTCTTGATCCCAAGAATCCTGCTCGAACGGCGACATCCCGGTGCGACTATCGCCTGGGTCCTGGCCATCGGCCTTATTCCGTATTTGGGTGTGCCGTTTTATTTTCTGATGGGCGGCAGGAAGATAAGAAAGATCAGTCTGCGGAAGGATTGGGGTAGGTGGAACGAAAAATCTGAACCGGATTTGACCGCTCTCGACATGCTTTCCGTCGATAGCCGCAAGATTGCCCGGCTTCTCATACGGGCCGGCAGTTTCCCTCCGGACCGGAATAATACAGTTGCGATTATCGACGACGGTGTCATGGCATACAACGAGCTTGTCAGGCTCCTCAAAGGTGCGCAATTCTCCATTGAGACAGCCACTTTCATCCTGGCCCGGGATGAGGTGGGAAAATCTCTGGTGAACCTCCTGGCACAAAAGGCTCGGGAGGGCCTTACGGTTCGCCTACTCCTGGATGGTGTCGGCTCCCTGCGCGCCCGAGGTCGTTTCATTCAGCCTCTCCTGGATGCAGGCGGCCGGGTGGGCATTTTCCTGCCCCTGCTCCCGCTCCGTCGACGTTGGTCTGCAAATCTCCGCAATCACCGGAAAATGACAATCGTAGATGGTGAAAAGGCCCTCTTGGGCGGCATGAACCTGGCCAAGGAATACATGGGACCGAAGGCCTATAAAAATCGCTGGAAAGATATCTCCATGATGATCACGGGAACCGGAGCCCGGTATGTGCGGAGCATATTCTGGCAGGACTGGATGTACAGCACCAATGAGTCCATTGATCCCGGCGTCCCTTACCCGGCTCCCCGGGAACCACATGACGGCGGGAGTATACTCCAGGTCGTGGGGGACGGGCCTGATGTGCCTGATCGACCGCTCTATTCCGGGGTTCTTGCAGCCCTGAGCAGGGCCAAGGAAAGCATCTGGGTGATTACTCCCTACTTCGTTCCAGACGACGCACTGTCGGCGGCCCTGGAACTCGCGGCCCGCATGGGATGCGACGTGCGTCTCATTATGCCGGAGAAATCCAACCACCCGCTGGTGGACCTGGCCGGGCATTCTTTTCTTGTTGATCTCATGCGTGCCGGTGTCCATTTTTACTGGTATCAACCCGGTATGCTTCATGCAAAACTGATCGCTGTTGACAGACGACTGGCCGTGGTAGGATCTGCAAATATGGATATCCGGAGCTTTCAGCTCAATTTCGAAATTGCCACGTTTCTTTATGATTCCAGAAGCGTGGAAAAAGTCATGCGTGTCATGCATTCCGTTTTAAAGGGATGCCGGGAAGTCAGCATGCTGGAAATAGAACGAAAAAGCAGGATGCGCAAATTCGCTGAAGATATCTGCCGCGTCTTTTCGCCGGTCCTGTAACAACATCTCTTGTCATCTCGACCGAGAGGAGGAATTTGTCTTGAAAATTACCAGAAAAATCACTGCATATCTCAAGATTGCCGTATTTATCAGTATCCCTTTATTGCTTCTGTGGACCAGCCTTTCCGCACAGGCAGCTTCCCGTGACAGTCTCCACGCCACTTTGAAAAACGGGCTGCGGGTCGTGATCCTGAAGAACAACCTTGCCCCCGTGGTTACTACACGGCTCTGCTACCTGGCGGGCTCAAATGAGTCGCCGCCGGGATTCCCCGGCATGGCACATGCCCAGGAGCACATGATGTTTCGCGGCAGCAAGGGCCTCTCCGCCGGGCAACTTGCAAGCCTGACAGCGGCAATGGGCGGGAGATCCAATGCCTTTACCCAACAGACCGTAACCCAGTATTTCTTTACGGTGCCTGCGGATGAGCTGGAGACCGCTCTCAGAATCGAAGCCATACGCATGAAAAACGTGCTGGATAGTGAGGCGCTGTGGACGAAGGAAAGGGGCGCCATTGAGCAGGAGGTGGCACGCGATCTGTCAAATCCCATGTATGTTTTCTATTCCCGCCTCCTGGCGCATATGTTTGCAGGGTCTCCCTATGCCCACGATGCCCTTGGGACACGCGCCTCCTTTAACAAGACCACCGGCGCCATGCTCAAGAAATTTCACGATACCTGGTATGTGCCCAACAATGCGGTGCTTGTCATCGCAGGCGACGTGGATCCGGCACGGGCACTTGAAACGGTCAAGAGTCTTTTTGGACATATTCCTTCCCGTCCCCTTCCGTCGCGACCCAAGGTACGGCTTGGCCCCCTCAAGCCTACGGAAATCCGGCTTGCATCTGACCTGCCCTATGCAATGGCAATCGTGGCCTACCGCCTCCCCGGATACAAAGACAAGGATTTTGCGGCCGCTCAGATCCTGGCGGACGTCCTGGACAGCCAACGTGGGAAAATCTATGGCCTCGCGGCAGAGGGGAAGGTCCTTTTCGCCGGATTTGACAACAGCACCTTCAAGGACGCGGGGCTCGGCTATGCCGTTGCAGGCTTTCCAAAAGGTGAAAAAGGAGAGAGGATCGTACACCTGCTCAAGGGGATTGTCGATGACTACCTGAAAAACGGCATCCCCGAGGATCTCGTGAACGCGGCAATACAAAGAGAAATCGCGGCTGCTGAATTCCGGAAAAATTCCATCGCGGGCCTTGCCGGCGAATGGGCCAGGGCCCTTGCCCTGGAGGGACGGAATACCCCTGATGAAGATATCGCGGCCATCAGAAAGGTAACGGTCCTGGATGTGAACCGCGTCGCAGTACAATACCTGCTTAACCAGCGCGCCGTTGTCGGCATTCTGACACCCCAGGAATCCGGCAAGCCTGTCTCTTCAAAGGGATTCAGGGGCACCGAATCGTTCGTCCCCCAGCAGACAAAACCCGTTTCCCTGCCCGAATGGGCGAGAAAAACTACGGAGCTGCCCTCTGTTCCCGTATCCAGAATTCATCCATCAATAATCACATTATCCAACGGTCTCCGGCTGATTGTCCAGCCTGAAACCATCAGCCGCACCGTCAGTATATATGGACAAGTCAAAAACACGCCGGAACTGCAGGAACCAGATGGGCAGGAAGGAATCACCGACGTCCTGGAAGGTCTGTTCTCATATGGCACGGTCAGCCATGGTCGCCTGAGTTTCCAGAAGGAGGTAGATGCTATTGCGGCCGACCTGGAGGTGGGAAGCAGTTTTTCCCTGCAGGTTCTGTCGGATCATTTCGACCGCGGCGTGGAGCTCCTCGCGGACAACCTCCTTCACCCGGGCCTGCCTTCCCACGCGTTCAAGATCGTGCAGGAAGAAACAGCCGCCCGGACGGCAGGGCAATTGCAGAGCCCATCCTACCTGTCACGGCGCGCGCTCATATCGAGACTCTACCCCAAGAATGATCCGCGACAGCGGCACGCGACCCCGGGGAGCATCAAGTCGCTCACGCTTCAGAACGTCAAGCGATATTACAAAAGCGCATTTCGTCCGGACCTTACGACCATTGTCGTCATTGGAAACGTAACCCTTGAAGAGGCAAAGACCACCATTGAAAAATATTTCCACGCCTGGAACGCTGAGGGCCCGAGGCCGGAGACGGACCTGCCTCCCGTGCCGCCGAACAAGCCTTCAACCGCCGTGGTGCCGGACAAGACCCGGGTACAGGACCGGGTGACCCTGGTTGAAACCCTCGGAATCACGCGGACCCATCCTGATTACTACCCACTGAATGTTGGTCTGCACGTGCTCTCCGGAGGGTTCTATGCCACGAGGCTGTACCGGGATCTCCGAAAACAGGCAGGCCTCGTCTACACGGTCCAAGCCTTTCTCCAGGCCCGGAAAACGCGGGCAGTCTTCGGCGTGGTCTACGGCTGTGACCCCGCCAATGTGTCCAGGGCGCACACGCTTGTTGTACGCAATTTGGAGCAGATGCAGAACGACCCGGTGACTCCGGACGAATTAAAACGGGCCAAAACACTGCTGGTCAGACAGATCCCGCTCTCTGAATCGAGTATTGAGGATATCGGTGAAACACTCCTCGGCCTGGCAGTGGAAGATCTGCCCCTGGACGAACCGGTCCGGAGCGCCAGACGGTACCTTGGGATCTCAGCCCGGGAGGTTCAAGCGGCATTCGGCAGATGGATACGGCCCGATGCTTTTGTACAGGTCTCACTGGGACCGGCCCCCCGCTGAGGATCGGTGTTTGCATGAAGATCCTGTCTGTCTCAGATTATGTGGAACCACTCCTCCAGGATCGCTTCGAGCCGGAGCGTTTCACAGGAGTGGAACTGATCATTTCCTGTGGAGATCTCCCGCCTGAATATCTGGCTTTTCTTGCCAATGCATTCAGGGTCCCCCTGTATTATGTACATGGCAATCATGATATCCGCCACCAGTCAAGACCTCCGGGAGACTGCACTGATATACACGCAAGGCTGGTCCCGTTCAAGGGGATCAATATTCTGGGCCTTGAAGGCTCTTACTGGTACAATGGCGGTCCCCACCAATATACGGAAAGCGAGATGAGAGTGATTGTCTGGAAACTCAGACCGAAGATCTGGTGGAAGGGCGGCATCCACATGGTGGTCACCCATGCTCCTCCCAGACACATTCACGACCGGGAAGACCGGTGCCACAGAGGGTTCAAGACCTTCAGATGGCTCATTGATAAATACTCGCCGGGGTTTTTTGTCCACGGGCATATTCATTTCGATGCGTCTGACACCTCTTTGCGGGAAACGGTGGTGAAGAGGACCAGGGTCATCAATACCTGCGGCTATTATCTCTTTGAGGTCTGACGTGACCAGTCTCTTTGATAGAGTCAAAAAAGCCCTGAAGCGGACACAGGGAAACAATGAGATCAGGAGCTTTGAAAAGGCCCGGGAGCAAGCAGCGGCGTTTGAGCCCGTAAAGCGAGGCATCCGTCCTGTGCCGCTCGACCAAATCGTGGGAAGCGTCGGGAGATATCAGGACTTTGACAGCAGATTCCGTCCCAAAGACCACCTTCCAAAGGATCGGCTCGATACCATCAAGCAGGTCATGAAAGAAGGGGGTGCTCTCCCGCCGGTCAAGCTTTACCGGATAAAGGATGAATACTATGTCCTGGACGGTAATCACCGCATTGCCGCCGCAAAGGCATTGGGAGTCAAGAGTCTCGACGCCCGCATTGTGGAGCTCATGCCTTCCAGAAGCACCCTTGAAAATATCCTTTTTCATGAACGGAGGGATTTTCAGGAAAGCACCGGACTGACGGCGGCAATTGATTTGACAGAGGTGGGGCAATACCCGTATCTTCTGAAGCAGATTACAGATCACCGCCGTTTTCTGGAAGAAGAAAGCAAAACAAGGGTTTCGCTTCAGAAGGCCGCAGCCGACTGGCACAGAAGCATTTACAACCCCTTGCATGCTTTGATAGAAAAAGCAGGAATCATATGCTTTTTCTCCCAACGCACCATTGATGATCTCTATACCTATATCTCCTATCACCAGTGGGAAAAAGGTCAGACCAGGACATACGGCAGAGGGATTGATCGCCTCATTCCCAAAGACATGGAGGAGTTCCGAACGAAAATGGCAACCATGAAAGAAACTGAATACCCCGAAATGAAAAGAGAGATCACGGCATTCATCCTCATGCGCGTGAAGCCAAGAAATGAATTCGAGGTCATGGAAAAGCTCTTTGCCATGGAGGAAGTGCAGGAGGTCCATTCGGTCCATGGTGATGTGGACATGCTAGTAAAAGTCGTGCTGACAAGGGAACTCCTCGCTTCAGATGCCGAGATTATCGGGCAGTTCGTTCACGATACGGTGATCCATCTTCCCGGGGTTGTCAGCACCCAGACCCTGATCCCGGGGGCCTCCAAAATCAAGGACGGCCGTCGCTGAAAGGAACTGGCATGATGTTCTATTCCGGCAAAATGATGTCAGACGAAAAAAGGCGGGCCCGCATAAAAAACCGAAGGGTTCATCTTGCAAACGAACGCACATTCCTTGCCTGGATCAGGACCAGTCTCGGCATTATGGCTTTTGGTTTTGTCATTGAAAAATTACTGGATCCCCGTGGTCTATGGGGAGACAGGTCCATTGCCTTTCTGGGTATTTTTGTGGTGATACTGGGTGCGGGGACCGCGCTCCTTTCCACCTATCGATTTCTCAAGACAGAAAAAGACATCTCGGAAGATACGTTTCGTCCATCAATGACAGCCGATGTGTTATTGGCGCTTTTACTGGGCGCTATCGGGGTGCTGCTGGTCATTTACATGATCACCGCCGTTTGAGTTTCAAGCGTGTGTCCGGCCTGCTGAAAGAGGCCCGCCGCAATCATCAGAACACCAGCGCCGAAAGGGGGATCTACCGGTGACTTCAGTCGGGACATTGAAACGCATCAGGAATATCCTGCAGATGATCTATTCCAAGGAAACAGCAGAGGATCTTTTTGCACATTTGAAAAACATGATGGATGCACACGGCAGGAGCACCGCCATCAGACAGAAAAATGAAAAATATGGGGACAGGGTAGCTCTGGACGAGAAGGATTCCATTCTCATCACCTATGCAGACACCATCTTCAGGGAAGGGGAAGATCCCCTCGATACTCTTCATCACTTCCTGAGAACATATGTGAAAGATATCATTACCGGTGTCCACATATTGCCCTTCTTTCCCAGCAGTTCTGATGGCGGCTTTGCCGTCATGGATTATAAGGAAGTGGATCCACAATTCGGCGCCTGGCGCCACATTCATAAAATCGCAACGGATTATCATCTCATGGTGGATCTGGTACTGAACCACGTATCAAGCCAATCAAAATGGTTCCAGAGATTTCTCGAAGGCGACAAGCGGTACAGGGATTATTTCATCTGGAGCGATAGAGAAATACATATGCCGGAGGTATTCAGACCAAGAGAGAGTCCATTATCCACAAAGTTCGAGACCGCCTCCGGGACGAAATATGTGTGGACTACCTTCAGCGCCGATCAGATAGATCTTAACTACAGAAACCCGGAAGTGCTCCTGAGAATCATTGATATTCTCCTCTTCTACCTGTCTCAGGGCGTCGAAATCATTCGTCTCGACGCAGTCGGCTATCTCTGGAAAGAACCGCACACCAGTTGCATAAACCTATCCAAGACACACCAGATCGTACGGCTCTTCAGATACATCCTCCAGTATGTCGCCCCATATGCCATTCTTGTGACGGAGGCGAATTTTCCCTTCAAGGAGAATATCGCCTATTTGGGGGAAGGGGATGAAGCCCACATGGTATATCAGTTCTCACTTCCTCCCCTGGTACTGGACGCCTTTGCCCGCAAAGATGCTTCTCATATTACCAGTCTCACTAACAGAACCAGGCCCGACCTCGTTTTCTTCGACTTCCTTGCATCTCACGATGGGATAGGACTGCCAGGGGCCAAGGGAATTCTCAGCAAGAAGGAAATCGAAAACCTGCTCCGGATCACCCGCGAGCATGGCGGGTTAATTTCCTATGAGATAAAAAATGGCGAGAAAGTCCCTTATGAACTCAATATCACGTATTTCGATGCCATTAATGATCCCCGGCGCCGTGACGATCCCCTCGCCATACAGCGATTCATTGCTTCCCAGGCAATTATGCTGGCCTTGAAAGGGGTCCCCGGCGTTTATATCCATAGCCTTCTGGGGTCTGGAAATGATCTCGAGGGGGTAAAAAAGACGGGCATAAAGAGAAAGATAAATCGAAAAAGACTCTCACTTGCGACGCTTGAGCCGTCACTGGAAGAGATCGGCTCCGTCCCCCATCGGGTCCTGGAGCAATTTCTCAGGCTGCTCGATGCCCGGAAAGGCGTTCGCGCCTTTCACCCGGCAGGAATACGAAGCGTGCTTGAACTTGACAAAAGGCTTATTGCCATTGAGCGAAGTTTTGAAAAAGAGAAAATAGTAGCCATTGTTAATGTCAGTGATGATACAATCCCTCTTCCCCAATTTGCATTGAAATTCGATCTGATTACCCGTACCCTGTTCGATGGACAAGTTGAACCATACGGGGTGTATACGCTGGAATAATCCTCGGGCATGGAGGGAGCAGACATGTACATCCGCAAAATCGGCATGATCAGCAGGACATATCACCACATTCAGCGGTATCGCCAGATCCTTACCATCCTCTTCAAGTACGGATTTGAAGATCTCATTGATACGCTCAAAATCGAGCAATACCTGGAAATCGGCTTCCAGATGATCTCCCGCAAACGCAGGGAAAAAATCGAGACGCTTTCCCGCGCGGAAAGGGTGCGGATGACCCTTGAAGAACTGGGACCCACGTTTGTCAAAATGGGACAGATCCTCTCCACCAGGCCCGACCTGCTGCCGCTGGAGTTTCTTCAGCAGCTGTCCAAGCTGCAGGACGATGTGCCTGCTTTCCCATTTGAACTGGTCAAGGAAAGCGTTGAAAAAGAGCTTGGTGCTTCCGTCGGCAGTCTTTTCCAGGAATTTGAGGAGATTCCGCTGGCATCTGCCTCCATCGGTCAGGTGCACAAGGCACGCCTTATCAACGGAGACCCGGTAATCGTGAAGGTCCAGCGACCGAATATTACCAAGACCATCGAAGTTGACTTGGAAATCATGTTACACCTCGCCTCTCTTATGGAAAAACATCTGAAAGCGATGGAAATCCATCGCCCCACGCGCGTTGTGGAAGAATTTACCAGGACTCTGGAAATGGAGCTCGATTATACCCTGGAAGCGGCCCATGCTGAACGGTTCGCCGCCCAGTTTCTTGGTGAGCACTACCTTTATGTGCCCAAGGTCTATCGTGAGGTAACTACCCGGCGGATACTCACCATGGAGTACATAGATGGTATAAAGGCGTCGGAATTGGAGAAACTCGAAAAAGCGGGGCTTGACACACGAAAAATTGCCCGCCGGGGATTCAATCTCATCCTCAAACAGATTTTCACCCACGGGTTCTTCCATGCGGACCCGCACCCCGGGAATGTCTTCATACTTCCCAATAATATCATATGCTTCCTGGATTTTGGCATGATGGGCAGGATTGGCAGACAGGCCCGGGAAAATTTCGCTGATTTGATCATGGGGATCGTACAGCGGGATGAGACAAAGACCACGCGTTCCCTGATAGCCCTCACCATTCCTGATGAAAAGACGGATCCATCCGCCCTGGAAAGAGATGTTGCACAATTCATCGACAGATATTTTTATCGCCCGTTAAAGGAACTGGAAATGGGCAAGCTCCTGCAAAATCTTGTGGAAATGACCTCGAAGCACCGGTTGCGGATTCCTCCGGATCTCTTCCTCATGCTCAAAGCACTTGCCACGGAAGAGAGTGTCGGCAAAATGCTGGATCCTGATTTTGATGCCATTCGCCAGGCAGCCCCCTTTATCAAACGGATACAACTGGAAAGGCTCCGTCCAAAACGTATGGCGGGAGATATCCTTGATTCCGGTTCTGAATTCCTGCATCTTCTCAAAGAAATTCCGAGTGAGGTACGGGAGATCCTCCGACAGGCACGTCAGGGCAGGATAAAAATTGAATTCGAGCACCGGGGACTGGAGCCCATGCTTTCCACTCATGACCGGGTGAGCAACCGCATTGCATTCGCCATCATCCTGGCGGCACTGATCATCGGTTCTTCCCTGATCGTCCTGTCTGGAGTGCCCCCGAAATGGCATGAAATACCAATCATCGGGCTTGCCGGGTTTGTCATCGCAGCCATCATGGGATTCTGGCTGCTCATTTCCATCATCAGGCGCGGAAGAATGTAGGAAAATATCGCGCAAAGGAGCAGGCGTTTTTTATGCCAAGTCACATGCCTGATCCCCTCAGCCTCTTTGGAAAGGATGGAGAGTATGGATTTCCGGGCATTGTTTCAACCAAGCACCATGGCGGTCATCGGCGTATCGTTGCAGAAGGACCAGCATCCGGCCAACGTGATCTTTAGAAAAAATCATCTGCGGTATCCGGTAAAGGTGTTCGCGGTCAATCCAAAGGGCGGATCATTACAGGGGGAGACCGTGTTCAAGAACATATCGGACATCCCTGAAAAAGTGGATCTGGCAGTGATTGCCGCGCGCGCCGACCATGTCCCCGATATTCTCTCCGAGTGCATTGCATGCGGGACCGGAGGGGCCGCCGTCATATCCGGGGGTTTTGCTGAAATCGGCCGCATTGACCTCCAGGAAACCGTTGTTTCCATGGCAAGGGAAGCTGATTTTCCCTTTATCGGACCAAACTGCCTCGGCATCTACTCCCCCTCTTTTTTGGATTCTTTCTTTCTTCCCAGCGAGCGCATGATCAGGCCTGACCAGGGGAATGTGGCCGTCGTCAGCCAGAGCGGGGGCATCCTGGTGGATCTCATGCTCAAATTCAAGGAAGAGAGCATCGGGATTTCCCTGGGGGTCAGTATCGGGAATAAGGCCATGATCAGGGAGATTGATCTTCTGCAGTACCTGGAGAAAGATCCGGGGACAAAGGTGATTGCCTTCTATGTTGAAGGCTTTTCCAAGGGCGAAGGACGTGACTTCGTCCTTGCCGCGGCCCGGTGTTCGAAGCCGGTGATTGTCATCAAGTCCGGCAAGAGCCCGGGCGGAAGCCGGGCGGTGTCAAGCCACACCGCGTCTCTTGCCGGAGACTATGAGGTCTTCTCCCAGGTGCTCGCGCAGATGGGTGTGGTGGAAGCCAGAGATGAACTTGAGCTTATTTCCTTTTGTGAATCTCTGAGCTGTTATCAAAAACCCATTGATGGCAAGATGGGCATTATCACCGGCAGTGGCGGACACGGCGCCATGGCGGTGGATGTCTGTTCCGCCCACGGTCTCCGTGTCCCGGATCTCACGATTCAAGATCAGGAAAGCATCAGGGAAGGTCTTTCCACGAGTATCAAGGCCATTGCCTCCCTCAAGAATCCCATTGACCTGACCGGCAGTGCCGTGGATGAAGACTTTGTCTCTGCCGCCCGGAGCCTCAGCACTATGCCCGAGATAGACTGCGTTCTCATGCTCCTTCTCCCGTATCTCCCCGGCATTACATCCGACCTTGGGGCCCGGCTCAGCGGTATTTACCAAAAGGAGGGCAAAGCGTTGATCGCGTATGTCCCCCACGTTGAAAAATACCGTATGCTCATCGAAGGATTTGAGTTGAACGGTGTCCCGGTCTCCCACTCCATTGACGCGGCGGTGCTCATGGCCGAGGCATTAAGGAGGTGTCAGCCATGCTGAAAAGGGAGATAAAAGAGATACTGCATGCTTCGCGGCCCCACGGATGGGTCCTTGAACCTGAGGCAAAGAACATTTTACGTTCCTATGGGATCGATGTTCCCCGGTTCACATGGGCTGCCACCCTGGAAGAGGCGCTGCACTTTGTCCGGGAGCACGGTTTTCCGGTGGTTGCCAAAGTCGTTTCCCCGCAGATCCTGCACAAATCAGACGCGGGGGGAGTTATCACCGGTATTGACAGCGATGCCCTGCTCCAGGCCACCTTTCAGAAATTCGGTCAAATGGACGCATTTGCAGGCATGCTGGTGGAGGAAATGCTTCCGGGGCTGGAATTAATGGCCGGCGCCAAGGTGGACTATCAGTTCGGGCCGGTGATTCTCTTCGGAATGGGCGGCACGGAAGTGGAGATCTACAAGGACACGGTCTTGCGAATGGCCCCCCTGGAAGAGCGCGACATCCCCTCCATGATCGGAAACCTGAAAGGGCATCCTTTGCTGGAAGGATACCGGGGATCGAAGCCCATTAATGTGGCAGCCCTGACCCGGACGCTCCTGGCTTTTTCCGGCCTGGTCATGGATATGAACGAATGCATTGAATCCATTGATCTGAACCCCGTCCTCTGCTCCCCTGAAACGTGCGTCGTGGCAGATGCGAGGATCATGCTGAACAGGGCTCAAAAAAACGGCCATGCAGGCTAGTCTTCGACCACCTTGGTACCCGCCATTTTGTCCCCCAGCCTGAGTCCCTGCGGATCAGAAAAGATCTTGACAAGCTCAATGATAACAAGGACAAGACAGGCAATCCCGATCAAAATATCGAGAACCCAGCCAACGATCGGAATGAAAAGGAGAAACATCATGACCGGGCCAAGGGCAAACATCCAGTTTCTCTTGGCAGAGGTCCCATAATCGATTCTCGACGCCGATCCCTCGGTTCTTACCACAGACAATTTCAGCAATTTCTTACCGATGCTTTTGTACTCCAGGGCCTCAATGGGCAGGGCGTCCCGGAAGAGCATGTACAGTGCACCAATGATTCCTCCCACAAATGGAATAATTCCCACAATCGCGGCAGCCACACCGTCTATGACAATGGCGATGATGCGCTTTACCGGATCAGCTTTTACCGGAGCGGTGTTTGGGATCGATGCTGCGGGTGGTTTGGGGGGTACTGTTCCTGGTCGGTCGCTTCCTTCTTCGTTCATGGGCTTTTCTCCCTTTCGTTCAAAGGTCTGTTAGCGCCAGATTATGTCTTGAACAGCTGGACAAAGGGTGCCGCACTCCTTCCGCTGAAATGCAGTATAAATAACACTGCCGGGGTCTGTCAAGCTGTGAAGGCCTCCCTTGATCCGCTGGGAAGAAAAATAAGGCATCCCGGGGAGATTCGGGAACCATACAGAGAGAACGGTTCAGGGGGATACGGATTCGGCAGCGAAGAAAAAACACGGTGTGGGGATGTTGGTCAGAATATGGCATGGCGATGGATTTTCGGAACTTGCGCTTTACTTTCCCGTGAAAAGCATTATTATTTGAGAATAGATTTCATAAATCCGGCAGAGCAGATCAAGACAGCATGCGATTTCTCTTATATAACATACGGTATGCGGCGGGGATCGGGAAGCGGTTTCACCTTCCGGTGCCCTACAGCGGGTATCTCAAGCATACGAACGGGAACCTGGAAAAAATAGCCGCCTTCATAAAATCCACAAACCCGGATATCATCGGATTGATCGAGGTGGACAGTGGATCTTTCCGGGCCGACAAGAACAATCAGGCCCGGACCATTGCCTGGGAACTGCAGCACCGTCACGTTTATCATTCAAAATATTCCGCATCTTCCGTG
Organism: uncultured Desulfobacteraceae bacterium; assembly: GCA_964633015.1. Taxonomy (GTDB): domain Bacteria; phylum Desulfobacterota; class DSM-4660; order Desulfatiglandales; family Desulfatiglandaceae; genus B46-G9. The sequence continues at coordinate 25,354 of CAZWEV010000001.1, forward strand.
GTCCAGAAGATGCCGCTGCTGAATAAGCAGGGGAACGCTATGCTGACCAACCAGGAAATTATAGCTCAGCGGTTTCACTATTTCAGGGAGGGAGTCAAGCGTCTCGTTATCGAACTGGAACTGCAGGACTGCTGCATCTTCCTGGTCCATTTATCCATCAAATTCCGGCATCGCCAGTACCAGTTGCAGGACCTTCACTCCATGGTATGCAACACCACGAAACCCTTCATCGTGGCAGGAGATTTCAATGCCTTGCGCGGATCGCGGGAGTTAGAATTGTTCCTGGCCGCAACGGGCCTGAAAAATGCGAACAGCAATGGTCAGCCTTCCCATCCGAGCCGTGCGCCCCGCAGGCAGTTGGACTACATCTTTCACAGCCCGGAGATAATAATCAGCGGATTTCAGATTCCCCAGGTCACCCTATCCGACCATACGCCGCTGATTTGTGATTTTGAAATCAATACCCGCCCCCGGTCAGACCTCGCCGTGAACCTCCTGTGACGAATCTTTCTCATTTGTAATCTTTTGGAAATCCCACGGTAATTTATCTGCATTAAAAAAGTACTACAAAAATCAGTTTTCATGTATGCGCTTTATTCCATCAGGGAATGAAGGGTGTGTCCCCAAGGAGGGATGACGGGAGGGAACGCAAATGAACAGCAGACTAATGCATGTATTTCACAATACTCCATTCGGGCGAGAGGCGTTCTTGCAGTCCATATATTTTTGCGAGAAAACCGGATTGGGTCTTAAGGTGTATATACCTGAACACTCACAGTTTGCCATGTCTTTTCAAGGAGAATCAGTTACGGTGGATCTGGACAAATCCTTTTTGGGATCCGCGGAAACTGCAAGAAGACATGCAAGAGAATTGCTCGGACCTGCGGGAGTTGAAGCAAGTTTTCTTGAGCCGGAGGGCGATACAGGATCGAGTTTTCCTGATATTCCGGCGGATTTCAGCCTCATGTCCTGCCCAAGGCCCGTCAGTGACCTTTCAACCAAAACCGGCTCGGGACATCATATAGGGCGCAAAGTGCGGGCACTCATCAATGGTGCTCCGTTTCCGGTACTCATTCCAACCCCGGTGTATAAGCAATGGAAACATATCCTTGTGTTTTTCGGTGGTTCGGCCAATGCGCTCAGTGCCGTTCAGCTTGGAATGAAACTACAGCTTATGAGCGGTCAACCTCTGAAGCTGTTTACCTATGCGGAAAAGAAACCCAGGTCGTGCTATGAGGAAATTCTCGAAGAACATCATCTCTTGTCTGAGATCAAATCGGGTCACGTGGAGTGGATTTATGCAGAAAAAGGCCCTCTCAGAGAAGCATTGTATAACGTCTCCCATGAGGCACTGATTGTTGCCGGCGCCTCCAGGCATGGTTTTGTGAAAGATCTGATGTTCGGGAATATAATGGAGGAAATGCAGACAACGCTCCCAAACAACATGGTCGTTGTAGGACCGCATTACAGTGATAACTGATTATACCTCGCGCTTCGAGCATTGATTGCAGCGGGGAAGCAGTGTGCAAGACGCCCATCCACGATCCTGCCGGTTTCGGTGACCTGTAGAAAAGGCATCCGAAATATCACTTCGTGACTATGCACCTCCAGGCGCAACGGCCTTTGCTCTCCAAGATCCATCCCCTTCCACGAATGTAATCTCCATGAAATACCGGAGAAATTTACTTTACAGTGCCCATGACGCACGGTAATATGGTCCTGCAAGAAAGCGATAAGCAAATAACTGGCATAAAAGGAAGGAGGAATTCAATGAAAGACATACAACGCATCTTAGTGGTAAGCCGAATGACCCAATACTGCCGCAAGGCCGTCCGTTATGGCATGTCCATGGCTGAAAAATACGGTGCCGACCTGCACGTGCTGCACGTGATTCACAATCCGTTCGGATATGAAGGCTGGAACTTGCCGATGGTATCCCTGGAAGAAGAATACGGGAGAATACAGGAACAAGAGAAGGGTGAACTCCATGCAATAATAGAAGCAGAAAAAATTGAAGGCCTTTCCGTAAAAGAGGAAATCCGCACGGGAGAACCTTCAAAGGAAATCCTGAAAATGGTGGAGGAAGAAAAAATTGACCTCATCATCATGCTGGCGCATGAGGAATGGCGTCTTGAGCACTTCCTTTTCGGGCGCAGCAATGAAGAACTTATCCGGAAAATGCCCTGCTCGATTCTTCTGGTTAAAAAGGAACCCGCGTCCGTAACGTATTAGAAGTATTAACTGTTGATCAGATGGAGGGAAACGATCATGCAAAGAAATGTACCGAATCGGAAGTATATGGCATGTCGCGCACGACCGAACGCTCTGGTATGGGTGATTGCTCTCCTGTTTTTCATGGCAGGGATGGTTACCGCGTGCAGTAAGGCAGAAGAACAGGCCGAAAAACCCAAAGAGGCACCCCCATCATCGCAGCCTTCTCAGGCCCCGGTAGCGGAAAAGACCGGAGCTCCGGCGGATTGGCGCACTGCCATTGAGCAGGTGGCTGAAAAGGCCATCCCTGTGGTGGTTCACATTGAGGTGACTGAATATCAAGAGGTCGCGAATCCCATGCTCCCATTTGAAAACGATCCCTTGTTTCGCCAGTTTTTCGGCAACCGCAAGCAACCCCGGAAATTCAAACGTGAAATGAAAGGGATTGGAAGCGGGATAATCATGGACACCTCTGGTCATATTCTCACCAATAATCATGTCGCGGGCGGGGCCAGCAAGATCAATGTACTCCTGTCCGACGGCAGCCAGTACCCGGCGAAATTGGTGGGAGCAGACCCCAAGACAGATCTTGCCGTGATAAAGATCTCACCCAAGAACTCTCTGCCGTATGCGACGTTCGGAGATTCCGACAAGGTGAAGGTGGGGCAATGGGTCGTGGCCATCGGTCAACCCTTAGGGCTCAATCAAACGGTGACTCAGGGAATTATCAGCGCCAAGCATCGCACCAGCATTATGAATCCGAACAGCTATGAGGACTTTCTGCAAACAGATGCTCCCATCAATCCCGGAAACAGCGGCGGCCCGCTGTTGAACCTTCAAGGACAGGTCATCGGCATTAATTCAGCCATCATGTCCCAATCAGGCGGCTCTGAAGGTATCGGTTTTTCCATTCCCAGCAACATGGCCCTCTATGTTGCAAAACAGCTCCTTGCACATGGCAAAGTGGTACGCGGCTGGCTCGGAGTGAGCGTCCAGGACCTTACGCCCGACCTCGCAAAGTCATTTGGCACAAAAGACCTGAACGGGGCGCTGATCGCCGATGTGGTCAAAGGGGGGCCAGCGGACAAAGACGGACTGAAACGAGGCGACATCATAATGGAGTTCGGGGGAAAAAAGATCCACGATGCAGAGACGCTTCGTAATGAAGTGGCCCTAACACCCCTTGGTCAGGAGACAAAGGTAACGGTGGTACGCAACGGGAAACAGGTTGAACTGAAAGTGAAAATTGAAAGCCTGAGCGATGAGACAAAACTGCTGTCTGCCGCGGTCAAAGAACGTTTGGGAGCAACGGTCCGGCCGGTATCGAAAAAGGAAGCAGAAAAGCTGGGGCTTCGACCCCAACAGGGCGTGGCCGTGGCTTCCGTTGACGCAAAAGGTCCTCTCGGCCGGGTAGGCTTTGAAGTGGGGGATATTATTCTCCAGATAAACAGACGGGTCATTGGTGGTGTGGCGGACTTCGACGCCCTGGTGAGCACCCTGGGTCCACGGCAGAAGATCATGCTGCTTGCAGTTGACCACCGGACCGGCAACAAGGGATATCTCCAGGTAACCACGCGGTAAGGGGAATGTGATGCCGAGAAAAGCCATAGGACCTGAAGAGGTAGAAAAAGCGCCTATCCCTGAACTCATGAAGCTCCTTGATTCGAGTGAACAAGGTCTTTCCGCTTCCGAAGCAAAAGACCGGCTGGAGCAATACGGCTATAATGAGCTCGCCCAAAAGAAGGTGCATCCTATCCTCAAGCTGCTTGGTTACTTCTGGGGCCCCATACCGTGGATGATCGAGGTTGCGGCCCTCCTTTCCCTGGTGGTGCGGCACTGGGCCGATTTCATTATCATCGTCGTCCTTCTGGCCTTCAATGCGGCTGTCGGATTCTGGCAAGAACATCAGGCCGGCAACGCAGTGGAAGCACTCAAGAAGCAGCTGGCTCTTAAGAGCCGGGTCCTGAGAGACGGGCACTGGCAGGAGGTGGAGGCCAAAGAACTGGTGCCCGGGGATGTGATCCGCTTGCGTCTGGGGGATGTGATCCCGGCAGACGCCAAGCTGATCGAAGGCGATTATCTGAGCGTTGACCAGTCCGGGCTTACCGGTGAATCCCTGCCCGTAACCAAGAAGTCGGGCGATATCATCTACTCCGGTTCGGTGGCGAAACAGGGGGAGATGGTTGCCCTGGTGACCGGCACCGCCGGCGACACCTTTTTCGGCCGTACGGCGAAACTGGTGGAAAGCGCCGGCGCCGTGTCCCATTTCCAGAAAGCGGTGTTGCACATCGGTGACTATCTCATCTACCTGAGCCTGGCTCTGGTGGCGGTGCTGGTTCTTGTGCAGATCCACCGCGGGACATCGATCCTGGAACTGGTCCAGTTTGCCCTCATACTCACTGTAGCCTCCATTCCGGTAGCCATGCCGGCCGTCCTCTCCGTCACCATGGCTGTCGGGGCACTGGCGCTCTCCAAGATGAAGGCCATCGTGTCCCGCCTGGAGTCTATTGAAGAAATGGCGGGTATCGACATACTCTGCTCCGACAAAACCGGAACCCTGACCCAGAACAAACTTACCCTGGGTGATCCCGTCTCCTTCGCGGTCAAGGACATTCAGGAACTGATTCTGGCAGGGGCACTGGCCTCGAAGGAGGAAGACCAGGATCCCATTGATTTGGCCGTGATCGGTGGGCTCCGGGACCCGGACGTCCTGAAGGACTACAAGCAGGTGAAATATACGCCTTTCGACCCGGTCGGCAAGCGTACCGAGGCCAGCGTCAAAGGCATGGACGGAGCCTCCTTCACGGTCACCAAGGGGGCACCCCAGGTCATCCTGGACCTCGCCCGGGCCGATGATGATACCCGGACCAAGGCAGATCAGATCGTCAATGATCTCGCCGCCAAAGGCTACCGCACCCTGGGAGTGGCACGGGCAGAGGAGGGCCATCCTTGGCATTTCCTCGGCATTCTGCCCCTGTTTGATCCGCCGAGAGAGGATTCGGCCGACACCATTGCCCGTGCCGGGGAACACGGTGTCGAGGTAAAAATGGTGACGGGTGACAATGCGGCCATTGCCAGAGAAATTTCGGGACAGCTGGGCCTGGGCAAAAATATCCAGCCCGCGGACACGTTCTTCGAAACAGGTGCGGACCCGGACCACCCAGACGCTCAAACAGTATCCCAGATTGAAGGAGCGGACGGCTTTGCCCAGGTCTTCCCCGAGCATAAGTACGGCATTGTCAAGGCCCTGCAATCACGGGGGCACCTGGTGGGAATGACCGGCGACGGCGTTAACGATGCGCCCGCACTCAAACAGGCGGATGTCGGCATTGCCGTCTCCGGCGCCACTGACGCGGCAAGGGCCGCGGCCTCTCTGGTGCTCACCGCACCGGGGCTGTCGGTCATCATCAAGGCCATCGAAGAGGCGCGCAAGATCTTCGAGCGTATGAACAGCTATGCCATTTATCGTATCGTGGAAACCATCCGCATCATGTTTTTCGTGGTGCTGGCCATGATCGTTTATAAATTCTATCCAATCACCGCCATCATGATCATTCTCCTGGCCTTCTTCAATGACGTGCCCATTATGACCATCGCCTACGACAATACCATGCTCGATCCCAAGCCGGTAAAGTGGGATATGCACGGCGTCTTGAGAGTCTCCACCGTATTGGGAATGATCGGGGTTGTGGAGACATTCGGAATCCTCATGATCGCCAAGTGGTGGCTGCGGCTGGACGTGGCACAGATCCAGACATTCATTTTTCTGAAACTCGCCGTGGCCGGACACTTGACTCTCTTTGTTGCCCGAACGAAGCGGCCGTTCTTCAAGAGACCGTTCCCTTCGCGCTCCCTGCTCTGGTCGGCGGTTGTCACGAAACTGCTTGCCACGCTCCTGGTGGTCTATCCCTTTGGATTGCTCACGCCGATCAGCTGGCGGTGGGTGGGGTTGATCTGGGCCTATTGCATCGCCTGGCTGTTTCTTGAGGATCTGGCCAAACTGATGGTCTATCGGCATCATGCGTTCAAGACCCCACGGCACCTGAAGTTCCTGAACCTGTTAAAGCAGCCGCTGGATGGCTGCTGTTCGGCCCACCAGAAGCATGGGTGAGGCTGCCTGTTTCCTCAGAAGGATTCAATCATCCGCCGGACAGAGCGATATGGGGGTGGGCCGGTTCCAGCAGTGAGACTGAAATGACTGCGCACGGTGCCGCCGCGAGCCACATCGTGCTCGCTGAAACCCGAAACCTGAAACCTGGGACCTGCGCAAAAGGCGGGAAACCGGAAAGCCCGAGCTCAGAGATAGCCCAGCCTCTGCATATGCGGCCCGGCGATCTCCAGCAAAACGGCCGTTTCTTCGGCAGAGAGGCCGGCCTTGTGGCGCCCTACCCGGTCCGTGGCAATCGAGCTGGTTTCGAATCCGCCGGGATCGACATCGAGCCACGCGGCAAGCACGGCCAGCCCTTCCTCCGGATTTCTCACGAAATCCTCGTATCGGATCGCATGCACACTCTCCGCGTGCTCCTCCATCGCCTCAATCGATCGGACCCACCGGCACGCCACCTTTTCCGGCGTGTCCATCAGCTGGCTGAATCGCCTGTGGCGCCACCTTCCGCGCGCCAGGTGAAGGGTGGAGACGGCAACGTCACGACAGTCACGGTAGATGGCAACGACGGTGGGCCCGCCCGAAACTGTCAGTCGGTCCAGCTCATAGGTGTAGTCGGGATATTTGTCGCCGACGATTCGCCTGTCGGGAAGTATGCTCCGCAACGCCGCTTCGATACTGCCGGCATTGACCCTTTCCCTGGAATTCCGCACCGCACTCGCTGTGAACCGAATTCCGGATGCGAAGTTCCTAAGCGCTATTCCCAACTCCCAGCGAGGGAACCCCTGCTCGGGCGGCATCTCTTCACCGGTCCGCACAACCGGATCGCGCTTGAATGCCGCTACCACCAGCCACCGTCGCAGCATTCGGAGCGCGTAGCTTGCCCGGGATTCTCCCATGTTCAGGAAACACCCCAGCTCCGAGCCCAGGGCGATCTCGGGATGCGCATTGCACAGCTCCATGAGCATCGTCGTCCCGGAGCGTTGGTGTCCAGCAATAACCAGGGGCATTGCTTATCTCCCTACGGCCTCCCGGCCTGGCCTCCAGGTCTGCCTGTGCCAAAGAACCGTTGCCGGAAGAAACCTGCCGCAATGGCCACCTGCGCAAGCAACTGAAGACAGCACAGGACAAGCGCCCTCGGTCCCTGCGCACGCCGTAGCGGGTAAAGCACCAGCCGGGCGTAGAACGTCAAAGGTTCGAAACCGATCCGTCGTCCGCCTTCGTCGCTGCGGCGTTTCCGGAAAAGACAGGCACCCCGCCCGTAGTTGTATTGCTGCCGCAAGTACTTTCCCCGGCTCAGCTTCGGCGCGTGGTAATTGACGGCTTCTTCGGCATAGACCATTCCATGGCCGTGCGCCAGCCAGCGGTTGCACAGGTCGCGATCCTCGCCCGCGGCACTCGTAAACGCTTCGTCGAATCCGCCCAGCTCACGAAATCCGGCCGCCGGCAGTGCCAGGTTGTTCGATGCGAAGAAACGGCTCTGTGCCGGATTAGCGTTATAGTACCTGTAAATGTAATCGATCAGCAGCTGCGAAGCCGTAGAGTAAACGTTATCCGCAAGCGCGTTGATCGTTTTCCCGCCTATAGCACTCCCAGGCGAGGTGGCAGTTCTTGCTGCCAGGGCACTCAACCACCCGGGCATGGGAAGGCAGTCGTCATCGGTGAACACAAGCAAGACCCCCTTCGCCAGTTGTGCGCCCGCATTCCGTGCTGCAGCCGGGCCGGCCTTCCTTTTCGAGACCAGGTTCACGTTGATCCGGTCACGGAACAAAGAAACCAAGGCCTCGAGTGAATCATCGGGACCATCTGACACTACGATCACCTCGAACTCACCACGGCCGATGTCCTGGCTGCACAGCGCTTCCAGGCAGGCGGCCAGGTCCGTGGGCCGATGCCGCGTTGGGATAATCACGGAAATGCTGGGGGCTTCCCTATTCATGGCCGCATTCGCAGACTCTGCTGTCCCGTCACTGGCCCGGCTCGCACTGATCGTAGCGCACCGCTTCCACGTTCCCGTACCTCCCAATGTCCCCTCCCTTCCAGCCATAGCTGCAGGTCCCGCACAGCGGCAGTTCCTTCCATCGGGCGCGGAAATCCCGTCTCAGGTGGCGGTAGCGCTCGCCATGCCAGATTCGCCTGAAACTCTCCGTCTTGAGTGAGCCGAGCGGCCGCACACCCTCATAGTCAACATAACAGGAACAGACGGTACCGTCCGAGTGAATTGCAGGGCAGTTCCAGAGGTGCTTGCACGGGTTCCTGGCCAACCGCTGCGCTCCCGCACCGTCTGACGTTGACGGCAGTTGGTGCCCGGTCTCGGTGGCGACATACTCCTCCGCTCCGAACCAGTCCCGGAAACGGCGCAGGGTCAGAAGATCCACTCCAAGGGAGCGCGCAAAACCGTCCAGCTCCGGGATCTCGTGCTCGTTGTGCTTCATCACGACAAATCGAAGGTTGACAAGTGGGGTCGGGGACTTCAGCCACTTCTTCTCCGCCACCACCCTCCTGATGCCCTCGAGCGCCAACTCGAGTTTCCCGTTGACCCGGAAGCGTTCGTAGCTCTCCTGCGATACCCCGTCCACCGAAAAGATCAACGCGTTCAGCCCCGACTCGACCACCTGCCCGGCATGATCTCCTTTCGCGAAGAGCTGACCGTTTGTGCTGGAGATGACCTTGATTCCAGCGTCCACTGCATATCGGATCATCCCGTACGCGTCCGTATTGAGAAAGGGCTCTCCCCAATCCCAGAACAGCATCGCCAGGCAGTAGCCGGTGAGGTCGTCAACCAGGCTGGTGAACGTGGCCATGTCCAGGCTGTCGTGCGGCCGGCCCAGCCCTCTCGATATCGGACAACCCACGCAGCGAAGGTTGCAGCGGCTCGTCGGCTCCACCTGGACGATTGTGGGCATACCCCACGGGCGCGCCGGCCGGAAGTAGACCGAGCTTTCCGTCAGCAGCCAGTTAAGGGCCTTCCGCCGGGACAGGCCGTCGAAACGCAGTGGGACCATGTCGATGTTGAACTCGAGCCTCCCGGCGAGAATCGCCCCCAACGCCTGGCGTATCTTTGAGAATGCCTGTCCGTCCGTCATGGTACCACCCGCGCCCCATCACGGGCGCCATCGATGAAATGCCGGTGCCACAGTTCCAGCATGAGCAGGTTCCATATGTGGAACTGCCAGTTGCACTGCCCGGACATGTGCTGCTCCAGCAGCCGCTTGACAGTGCTCTTCCGGAAATACCCCCGCTCCACTGCACTCCGCGCCAGCAGTGTATCCTGGACCATGTCCTTCAAATCGTTCCTGAGCCAACGGTCGATCGGTAAGCCGAAACCCCGTTTCCTGCGATGCAGGATCTTGCCCGGCAATATGCCCTTGAATGCGCGCTTCAGTATCCATTTCCTGGTCAGCCCCCGCAACTTCATCTCCGTCGGGAGCGCAGCCACAAACTCCATGAACTCGTGGTCGAGGAAGGGCGAACGGTTCTCGAGGGAATGCGCCATGCACGCCCGGTCCATCTTTACCAGCAGGTCGTCCGGAAGGTACGACAGAGCGTCCGTCCTCAGAGATGCCTCCAGAACACCTTCGCCGTTGGATTCCTTCATCATGCCGATGATCAGGTCCTCGGTATCGCCGACGTCCAGCGCCTTCGCGAAACCGTCCGAATACAGTCCCTGCTTCTGCTGCCGGTCAAAGAGAAGAAGCCATCGGCAATAGAGCCTGTCGAGTGGCAGTTCCTCTGCTCGCACGTAGTTCTTGAGGCGTTTGAGGATGTTCTGCTGACGGAGACCGCCGGGCACCGCCGCGAACATCGTCGCCATCAGCCGGCGCAGGGCTCTCGGCATCTTCAGGTAGTACCCGCTGACCCGGTTCTTCACGTAACGGTCGTAGCCGGCAAAACACTCGTCGCCACCGTCGCCGTTCAGTGCAACGGTCACGTGCTCGCTCACCACTTTCGCCAGGTAGAACGTGGGCAAGGCCGACGGATCCGCGAACGGTTCGTCGTACTGCTCCACGATGGAGGGGAGCGTCTCCACCAGGTCCGGCCTGACGGTATACTCCCGGTGCTCCGTCGCGTACCGCTCAGCGACAGCCCGGGCGTATGCTGACTCGTCGTGGCTCTTCTCCTCGAAACTGATCGTGAACGTCTTGACCGGACGGTCCATTGACCGTGCCATCATCGCAACGACCGCGCTCGAGTCTATGCCGCCGCTGAGCAGGGCCCCGAGCGGAACATCGCTCATCAGCCGCAACGAAACCGCTTCCTCGAATCGCGCCAGCAGTTCCTCTTCGACCTGTTTCGTTCCGCGTCCCCGGAGCGCCGTTGAACCGGCGAACGAAAGGCGCCAGTAGCGTGAAGTCCGGGCCTCGCCATCTTTGTAGACAAGCTTGTGCGCGGGCGCAACCCTTTGGATGCCCTTAAAAGCGGTCTCAATGCCCGCGACGTAGCTCAGTGAAAGGTAGTGGTGGATGGCCTGCGGATTCGGCGTCCTGTCGACGTCCGGATCCTGCAGGAGCGCCTTGATCTCGGAAGCGAACACGAGCCTGTCCGCGGTCTGCGCATAGAAGAGGGGCTTCTGCCCCAGCCGGTCGCGCGCAAGGAAGAGCTTCTTGCGGGCCGTGTCCCAGATCGCGAAAGCAAACATCCCCCGGAGGTGCGAGAGGCATTCCTCCTCGTGCTCTTCGTAAAGGTGCAGGATTACCTCCGTGTCGCTGCGCGACTTGAAGCGATGGCCCTTCTGCTCGAGCTCCCGCCGCAGAGCGAGGTGGTTGTAGATTTCCCCATTGAAAACGAGCCAGTTCGAATCGTCTTCGTTACTCATGGGCTGGCGTGCATCAGCGGTGAGATCGATGATTTTCAGCCGGCAGTGACCGAGGCCGACGTTGCCGTCAATCTGCGTCCGTTGCTCGTCGGGGCCCCGGTGGACCAGCGTACGGGTCATGCTTTCGAGCAGCGAAAGCGGCACCGGCCGGTCCGCTCTGCTGCCCACTATGCCGCAGATACCACACATGCTCTCACTTGCCTGCGCTGCCCATTGTCGGGTCTACCGGCATTGCCGCGAAGTCCACGAGGTCCTCACCCCAGATTCGGCGGCGTTCCTTTTCCGAGACGAAACGTTCGCGATGAAAATCGAGGTCGATCGTCCGAGCCTGCACCTTGCCCTTGCCGATCGTGTACCCCGCCAGCTCGCCGAAGGCGCTGACTGCGAGCATGAAGATCAGCCACGGCAGGATCCCGGGCAGCAGCTTCCGGCTCCAGCCCATGTGATGGACCAGCCGCAGGATGCGATACATCCGCACGGCTGGGAGGAGCGGCACTGTCAGCAGCGCGAAGAACCTGCGCGCAAAGGCGAAATGCGGTGCCCGGGAAGCGGCCAGCAACTGGCCGATGTTGAAATGCTCAGCCATTGCAGCTCTGAAACAGGTGATGAACAGATGGTACATCTCCGCCTTGGGTTCCAGGTAAAGCTGGTAGCCCTTCTCTTGGAGGTCCTGGTGGAGCGTGAATTCGAAGTCCATCATCGGTTCAAGATCGTCCCCGTATGAAAGAAGGATGTCTTTCTTGTAGCTACTGTTGTGGCCCGCGATGTCATTGATTGCGCCGGCCGTTGCAGGCTTGATCCAGGGCGCATACTGGATGAGGTAATTGGCCCAGGCATTCGTGGAATGGATGTTCGCAAGGCCGACGGCAGCACCGACTCCCGCCCAGGAACCTTGGTGGGCGGCCACAAGGGCTTCAGCCCATTCAGGAGCAGGGAAACAGTGGTCTTCGGTGAGAACAACTATGGACGCCTTTGCGATCCGGATTCCGGCGACGCGGGCATGGTTCAACGAACGGAACAGCCCGGTTTCCAGCAGGACATAGCTGTGAAACCCTGTCAACTCCGACTCGTCGAGTCCCGCGTCGCCGCTCGACGGCGCAACGAACACTATCTCGAGCCGTTCGCGGATGGTCTGTTGCGCCAGGTACCGAACGAGTTGTCGCACCGTCGCGTAGTTGTCCGGCGTCGCGACAATCACGGAGAGAAGCGGTGAATCCGCAAGCTGAGTGTCATCCGTCATTGCACACCTCTAAACATAACCGGCCGGCTCACTTGCCCTCGAGTTCCGCATAGGCCGACGTCTCGCCGGCGACCCAGCAGACAATGCCGAGGAACGTCAACGGCAACGCCGCAATAAACGGCAAAATATACCGCGTGTTTCCCAGGTTGTTGAGAAATACTGTTCCGAACACTTTTGACGCGACCAGCGGCCAGAACACCACGTACGCCGCCCGCCGCCATCCGCTGTAATGGCGCGCCGTGGTCCGCACCCGTCCGAAGCTCCGGCCATGGTTGAACTCGTGTGCCAGGAAATGGCCAAGGCGGTCGATGCAATGGTGCCGCACCACCATGGATGGGTCGAACCGCGGCCGCTTTCCGTCAGCCCGGAGCCGCCAGTGGAACTCGCTGTCCGAGCAGTAAGTACCCTCGACGAACTTGCCGCACCGGTGGAAGATGGTCTTCTTGTATGACATGTTCGCCCCGGCAACGTCGTCCATCGTTCCCGCCGGGGTCCCCGGCATCCACTGACAGAACTCGCTGAAGTACGCGGCCCAGCCCACAATGCCCTGCCCCGTTACCGGCGCTATCGCGCCGCCGATCACTGGGTCCGGGCGTTCGTGCGCCCGGAGAACTGCGTCAACCCAACCCTTGCTTGCCCTGCAGTCGGCATCCGTGAACGCGACGATATCAGCGTTCGCCATGGATACACCGTGATTTCGGGCGCCACCGCAGAACTTCCTCTCGCTGAACCGCTGCAGCCTCACCTCGGGGAAGTTCTCCACAATGATGTCGGCCGTTCCGTCCGTAGAACTGTCCACGACTATGGTCTCGAACGGCGCCTCCGTTTCCTGGCAGCGCAGGGCTTCAAGACAGGCACGGATCGTGTCACGCGCATTGTACGTGGTAATGATTACTGATAACGATGGTTTCATGTGGCCTTCCTATTCGCTCCGCGTAACCGCACTCTGACAGATCGCCGGTCCATCGTCGAGAGACATGAGCCGTACATCCACAGGCGGCAATTGTTGCTGGGGTCACTGGCGGGGCCGTCCAGATGCTCGGCAACAGTAGCACTAACCGACAAGCAGAGCCTTCAGGCATGGAACTGGCTGTATACGGAAATGGCCCGGCTATGCGGATCAAGAATAGCAATAGTGGTACACTACACGCACACGCCACGCCTTGTGAGGTTGCCGATTACTGCAACCAGCCTTCGAACCTGGCGCCGACAAGCCGCTCCAGTGCCGCCACGTCAGGGGCAAACACCTCCCGTAACCGGTCTTTGACCGGCCGATTGAGCTCGGGCCGCTTAACCCGGCGTGATACCGCGGTGTAGAACAGTTTCTTGAACCAATGCCGCTGCGGCCCGTGCAGTTGCTCGAAAACGCGTCTGCCCGCGTTCTCATGCAACCACATTCCCAGTCGCGTGGGGCGCCGCTTGGCCTGCGAACTGTGACGGATCAAGTTGAACTCCCTGCTGTAGAAACCGGGGTCCACACCCAGAAAACAGAAGATGCGCTGCAGCGTCTCGACACGCTTGTTCAGCAAGTCCAAGTGATTGACAACGAGGAACCGCGACACGTCGAAGTACGGGAGGTACTGTTGGAGTTGCATGTAATACATGCTCTGAGGAGCGTACTCCGGGTCGTCCAGGTCCAGCAACGCCTCTGCCACCGGCCGGTGCTCGTCACTGTTCGAGTAGTTGTGGACCCAGCGGGAAATCATGCGGTCGATCGGATCCCGCACGAGGTATATGAAACGGGCCCCCGGTATGAGCCCGTGGATCCGTTCCGGTATGCCCTTTGTCCGCGGGTAATCCGTGTAACCGCCGCCGTGCGACTCCATCAGCGTCTTAGCACCTGCGGGGAACTGCCGCTTATACCAGTCGACTCCCTTGTGAAAGCTGCCGTCGTCGAGGAAGAACCGCATCTCCTTCACACGCTGGACCCCTACTTCGGGATGCGCCCTCAGGTAGTAATGCAGGCTGGTCGAGCCGCACTTCTCGGCGCCCAGCCCAATCAAGTCCGGCAACCGGTCGTTCGCTGGCGCAGTGACACCACCGAGCATCCCCGACTGATACCACCGAAGCTGGGCCACGGTTTCCTCCTGTTTGAGCCAATGTACGGCAGCCACAAGGAATGATAGGAGCTTGGTTTTTGGGGGGCGGATCAAACACGAGCATAAATGGTGTGTTGCCAACATCTGCCCCTCAAGATATGGGAGCTTACAGTTATCGTAGCGAATAGATTTACAATAAGTTGAAGGGGAATGCACTGTCAACAGGAAATTATAGGGAAAAGACCGTTATTTGGGCTGATTCCTCCACAGCTCACCGGGTCAGCGCCGACGAGTTTCCTAGAAATAGATATCCATCGGGCGAACCGGATCAGCGATGAAGTCCTCGGCCCTAATCACCAAGCAGTTGAGTGTGGACTGCGACCATAATGTTTCCGCCCTTCGTCAGGGCACATCGCCTGCCGTTGATGAAGCTCCCCTCTCCCCGGGTTTTCTCCACGAGAAGCATACGGTAACAATGTTGCAGCGGCCGGTGTGAGAAAAAATCAATGGTGCTTCTCATCCTCCCAGATGCTGGGCGATGGTTCCCACCGTCTTCCGCAACTTCCCCCAGTCTATTTCCATTTGTCTCAACTCCTGAGGTTGAATATAGGCCTTCTCCAGATCAATCCTGGCCTTCTTGACGTCTTCAAACAAGATATTAAGATGCACGTATGCGTTGTGTAAGACCTGCCCAAATCCATCCCCGTCCTTGCGATTCTGGAGTGAAAAACAATTGCCTGCCATTACGTTCACATCCATCTCAAGCTGTTGCAGGAGATTCATCAGTTCCTGAATGTCCCTTTCTTCCCGCTTCAGTGCCCATGCAGCATGATCTTGTTCAAGTTCTCTGAGCCGTAATGCAAGCCTGTGGTTATCCCCTTTGAGTTTTTTGATGTCCTCCTTGGTAGTCGGTTCCGCCATTCGCTTCCTCCCTTCTTCATCGATCCTGTTTATCATGCACCTTTCTTAAAATGCGTCTATTATAGATCTTCAATATTTCTAGCTCCTTTCAAAAGCATTACATTTTGGAAAGAATGTGCAGATGCGTGTTTTCGTCGAAAACGCGGACAGGCAACAATGGAAGACGAATGGAAACAACAGAGTCTCACTTGGACACAACGCCCTTCAGGCCTCCGGACACCAATGATGCCACATTTACGAGGATCCGGGGCACGGAAAACCCGCCCGGGCAGATCAGGTACTTGGGAGTCCACACCGGGTTGAACTTCTCCTTATACTCACGCAGCCCCTGGAAGTTGTAGAAATGTTCTCCATGGCGAAAGACAAAAGCACCGACCCTGTTCCATAAGGGTGCCAGACGATGCTCAGGAAGTCCGTACAGAGGCGCCATTCCGAGGTTGAACCACCGGTAGCGCTCCTGTTTCCCCCAAAGCATTAGCTGAATAAACAGATAGTCCATGACACTGCGACGCATGTCCGGAAGATACCGCATGAGATCCACGGAAAGCTCCGCCTTTTCAGCACTAAGCCAGATATTGGTAAAGGCAACGAGCTGGTCGCCCTTCTTCACAATGCCTGCCGGGAATCTCATCAGGTACTCTTCATTGAAAAATCCTAAGGAAAACCCTTTCTCTCTTGTATGTTTTCCCTCGAGCCAAGCATCGGAAACCTCCTTGAATGCCGGTACCATTGCAGCTACATCTTTCTGGTGCACGACCTCAAAAAGATATCCCTCCCGTTCCAACTTATGGAGGGTGTTGCGAAACCCCCTCCGCCCATGTCCTGTGAGAGAGAAATCCTCCAGGGAAACCCGGGCCTCCTCCCCTAACTTCATGGACGTCAATCCCAGATCGAGATACAGATACAGTCGGTCATGACTCACTTGATAAAAAACGGTCCATCCGTCATATCGATCACACATTTCCCGAAAATCCCAGATCAAATCTCCCCATGTGCTCTCATCGCCGACAGGGTCCCCCATGGCGACCCAAGTCCTGCCTTTCACCTGGTACATGATGAAGCTTTCTCCTCCCGGGCTGAAAAGGAATTTCTTATCACCAAGGAAGGCGAGGTTGGCACTGGTTCTCCGGCAGGACTTCACGATCCTCGCAACTTCCGGAAGTTCGGCAGAAGACGCCGGGGCGGCAAGGGGAGGCCTTGGACTGAGCAACCGCACAACGGCAAGAAAGAGCAGCACGCCGATGCCGCCGACAATGGCGCGCAAGAAACGGGATGCTCCACCGAAGAGGGTGAACCGCCACCAGAGATCATTCGAATATTCCTCGTGTTTAAAGGAAAACATTCCCAGCCATACCGAACAAACAAGAACCAAAGAAACGGCCGCGATCCAGCCCGGCCCAATGTCTTCGTGAAGGAGAGAGCTTTTCCTGTAGAAATAGCGTTTGCAGGGAACAAAGGCCATCAGTATAAACGACAAAATAATGGCCTCTTCATAATCCAGGCCCTTCAGAAGGGAAAGAAAAATCCCTGCCCCGAGAAAAACAACACTCAGTATATATGCTCCGTCAATCCTTTTCTGTAATCCACGGGCCAGGATCAATAGTATTACCCCGGCGATAGTCCCCAGAAAGTGGCTGGATTCAATGACGAATAACGGCAGGAAACGCCCAATCCAGGCGATACGGGTTCTGATCTCCGGAGTCGCCCCTGAAAACAGGAGTATAACGCCCGCAACAAAGACGGAAAAAGCCAGGGCCTGGGGAATTGCAACCGAAATCCACCTGCCGATGGTCCGTGCCGCCTGTTGGAGTTTCCCTTTTCTCAGAAGCATTTCCTCTCCCGCAAGGAGCAGGGTCGCTGCCATGAGCGGGAATATATAGTAGATGCATCGATAGGCCAAGAGGGCCCCCATCACTGCAGGACCTCTCACGTGGGAGGACATCAGCAGAATAATCACTGTTTCGAAAACGCCGAGGCCTCCGGGAACCTGGCTCAGCATTCCTGCAAGCTGAGCAAGCAGATAGATCCCCATAAACCCGGGGAAGGACAAGCCGGGAACATGCGGGAACAGCGCATAACAGACGCTCCCTGCGAGACTCCAATCCAAGAATGCCACGGCGAGCTGGGGGGCAAAGAGGCTTGCAGACGGCAGCGTAAACTCCCATTGTCCCACCTTTAAAGGGTGCTTCCTGAGAAAACAAAAAAGGAAATAGGCGCCCACCAAAACAAAGAATACCGCACCTAACGGGCGCACGGAGGTGAACGGCAAATGAAGCGCTTTTGGAATGATCATGGGATTAAAAAGAAAAACCGTCCCGCTGAGGGCCAAGAATCCCAGCCAGAGGCTCAGGCTGCAGAAAGCAATCACTTCGACTATCTCCAGGGTCGACAGACCCCAGGCGGAATAGAGACGGAATCGAACCGATCCTCCGGCCACCATTGAAAGCCCGATATTGTTGCTGAACGCATACCCCACAAAGGATGCGAGCGCTATTTTCCTGTTCGCCAGCCGATACTTTATGTACCGCAAGGCGAGAAAGTCATATCCGGTCATAATCACATAATTGAGGACCGTCAAAAATACTGCAAGCAAGAGATCGGCAGCGGGAAGCCTCTTGAAATAAGAAGAGATATCCTGAAGTTCATAGGCCCTGAGTTCACGATACAGAATCAACAGGGCCACCAGAAACAAGCAGACACCCAAAAGCGAGCCGAGATGGTGGATGGGCCTCTTTTTCATTCTCATCTTCTGCTCCATCTTTCAGCCTTTGTCTGCATTTCATGATTCATCGCGGTACCCGACTTCCATAATCAATTAACACAGATCGCCTGTCTTTTCAAACGGCATAACAGGCGAATATGAAACCTTGCCTAATGCTCTTCAGTATGAGAATATAGCACATACGACACTGGATTCTCTTGATGGTCGCATTCCTTTTCCTGCATGGATTTCGAACGGTGGTCCCCTTTGCAATCGGAATGGGCACGACCCCACCAGTACGTATGACCTTCTGCACCATGCGGTGCGTGCTTTGGGCTGTTTTCCTGAGAAGTACAGGGTATCTGTTCGGCGAAGCCCTTTAACGCCTCTCAGGAGATATGAAGCGTTATGCGTTCATCTCACCGGGTGCAATCGCGGGAATTGGGGCTGTTGTGTGGACCATTTCTCCCTACCATCGGAAGAAAAGGAGTATCTTTTCCTCCACAACCAACGAGTAAAGGAACTACCCCGCCGCAGGCAGCAGGGTATCCCGCTGTTGTGATTCCCGCTCCCCGATCGGGGTCGAGGACCGGTTTCGCGGGAGTGACCCCAACGTTGCAAGCAACGGGGTATGGAACCCGGTGTAGGACGCAAGTGACTGAATGGGAGGCGCTCATGAAAAAAACGAATTTCAATTTCAATCCGAATGAACCTGAAATGCATATCAATAAACCCCCTGAAAAAAAACCCTGGCAGAAACAGGGGCCATTTTCCCTCTGGTATTTTATTATCATATTCCTCCTTTTTTATATGTTCCAGTCGAGCATGCAGGTGAAAAGGGAACAAATTCCTTACAGCCAATTCATGCAATACGTGCAGGCGGGGCAGATTTCTGATTGTATCATAAAGCAAAATGTCATCACGGGGACACTCAAATTGACGGATAAGAAGACCGGCAAGCCCCGTCATTTTGTCACGGTGCGACTGCGCGATGATCAGCTGGCAAAGGCTCTTGATAAACACGGGGTCAAATACAGCGCTGCAGTGGAAAGCCACTTCCTGAGCAACCTCCTCTTTACCTGGATCATTCCCTTCGGCATTATTTTCCTCTTATGGGGATACCTTGGGAAAAAAATGGGCGGCATGGGAATGAACTTTATGAATATAGGGAAAAACAAAGCACACATCCATGCGGAAACAGAGCAGCATGTTACCTTCGAAGACGCGGCAGGTGTTGACGAGGCCAAACAGGAGCTCGAGGAGGTCATTGAGTTCCTCCGGAATCCCGATCACTTCCAACGCCTGGGAGGACGAATGCCGAAAGGGGTCCTCCTGGTGGGCCCGCCGGGCACGGGAAAGACCCTGCTTGCCCGCGCCGTATCAGGAGAGGCAGGAGTGCCGTTTTTTCACATAAGTGGCTCTGACTTTATTGAGATGTTCGTGGGCGTCGGTGCCGCCCGGGTTCGCGATCTCTTTGAACAGGCACGGGCAAAAGCGCCATGTATCATATTCATAGATGAAATGGACGCCATCGGGCGGCAGCGCGGCGGTCCGATGGCCATGGGCGGGCACGATGAGCGGGAACAGACCCTGAATCAGCTTCTGGTGGAAATGGACGGTTTTGATACCAGCAAAGGCGTGGTGGTCCTCTCCGCCACCAATCGTCCTGATGTCCTGGACAAGGCCCTGTTGCGTCCCGGCCGTTTTGACCGGCAGATCGTGGTTGACAAGCCCGACCTCCAGGGGAGAGTGGACATCTTGAAAATTCATACCCGCGACCTGACAATGGCCTCTGACGTGAACCTTGAAACCGTGGCAAAGCGGACACCGGGCTTTGTGGGTGCAGATCTGGCCAATGTGGCCAACGAGGCGGCCATTCTGGCCGCTCGAAAAAACCGCGATGCCATCACAACGGAGGATTTTGAAGCGGCAATAGACAGGGTCATCGCAGGCCCGGAAAAGAAAAAGAACACGTTGAGTCCCGAAGAAAAGCACCGAGTCTCTTTTCATGAATCAGGCCACACCCTGGTAGCGGAACTGGTCCCCACAGGAGAACCGGTCCACAAGGTCTCCATCATTCCAAGGGGCATCGGTGCATTGGGGTACACCCTGCAACTCCCGGAAAAGGAAAAATTTCTTGCCACGAAAAACGAGCTCCTGGATCAGATTGCCATCCTTCTGGGCGGCAGGGTTGCGGAAGAAATCGTCTTCGGCGACGTCTCCACGGGAGCCCAGAACGACCTGGAAAGGGCATCGGAGGTGGCGAGAAACATGGTTTGTTCCTACGGAATGAGCGAAAAACTGGGGCCGCTCACCTTCGGCAAAAAACAAACATCCCTCTTTCTGGGCACAGAATACGGGGAAGAGAAAAACTACAGCGAACAGACCGCTGTTGATATAGATGGAGAGGTGAAACAGGTCATTACGACGAACTATGAAAGGGTCAAGAAACTCCTGGGCGAAAACCGCGCTCTCCTGGACGCCCTTGCAACAAAGCTGGAAGAAAAAGAGGTACTGTCCGGAGAAGAGGTTAAAGCAATTGTAAAACATCAGTAGCCCGCATTTCTCATGGACTTTCGTAATATGGGTGGAGAAAGACAACGCATGAACAAGCGATATCGCTATCTCTTCGGGCCGGTGCCGTCTCGTCGTTTCGGACGCTCTCTGGGGGTGGATTTGAGTCGGCCAAAAACATGCAGCCTGGACTGCATCTTCTGCCAGCTCGGACGCACCGGCAGTTCGTCCGTGGAACGGAAAGAGTATGTCCCCACAGACGCGGTGATTGCCGAACTCAAAGACTGGCTGAAAACAGACGGCCGGGCCGATTATATCACGCTCTCCGGCTCTGGTGAGCCCACACTCCATTCCCGTTTTGGAGAGGTTCTGGCGTTTATCCGCGAAAACAGCAAGATCCCCGCGCTTCTCCTGACCAATGGCACCATGCTCTATCTTCCTGAGGTTCGAGAGGCGGCCTCTCACGCCACTATCGTCAAGGCATCTCTTAGTGCCTGGGACGACGCATCGTATCGCCGGGTGAACCGCCCGCACCCTGCACTCCGATTTGCTATGCTGACGGCAGGGGAAAAGGCCTTCCGAGCGGAATACACCGGAAAACTCTTCCTGGAGGTCTTTCTGATCAAGGGAATAAACGCAGCCGCGGAAGAAGTGCGAAAAATCGCGGCCCTGGCAAAGGAAATAGCACCTGATCGCGTTCAACTCAATACAGCCGTCCGTCCCCCGGCAGAGGATTTTGCCATTCCCCTGACCAAGGAAGAAATGGAAGGGTTTTGCGATCTCTTTGACCCGAGAGCGGAAATCATCGCCGAATTCAAGACAGCCCAAGGAGGTTCCATGCATGCCAACCAAGACGCCATACTTGCCATGTTGCAGCGGCGACCATGCACAGCGGAACAGATTGCCCATGCCTTCGAGATGCACATGAACGAGGTTTCAAAATACCTCGGCAAGCTGACAAGCAGTGCACAGATCTCAACAGAACGGCGAAACGGCCTGATTTATTACACCGTCCCATCCGGGGAGAAGAGGAGAAAGGCATGAGATTCGTGATCATTGGAGGGGATGCGGCAGGCATGAGCGCTGCAAGCCGCGCAAAGAGAAGGCGGTCCGGCATGGAAGTAATCGTCCTGGAACAGACCGGGGATGTTTCCTACAGCGCATGCGGTATGCCGTATAATATCGCAGATCCTCAAAGGGAAATTGACGATCTCATTGTCAGACACCCGCAGGTGTTCCGGGAAAAACAGGGAATAGACCTCAGGACAGGCCACCGGGTGGAGGTCATTGATCCCGTGCAAAATCTGGTCGAGGGAACCGCCCTCGACGGCACCGCATTCCGGGTGCCGTATGACCAATTGCTTATCGCCACGGGGGCGTCACCCATCATCCCCGACTTGCCGGGTTTCGATCTTCCCGGTGTTATGGGCCTGAAAAGCCTGGATGACGGGAGAAGAATCAAGAAATTCATAGCCGACCATCACGTCAAAGAGGCGATTATCATCGGCATGGGGTATATTGCCCTGGAGATGTGTGAGGCCCTCCGCGCCAGAGATATAAAAGTGATGATGGTGAAACCGAGACCCGTATTTCTCCCGTGGATGCAGGAGACGCTCTCCGGCATGGTCAGGGAAGAGGTTGAGACACATGGTGTCAGCCTCCACCTGGGTCACGAGGTAGAAGCGATAGAGGAGACGAACAGTGGGTTCAAGGTGCGCTGCGCGGACCTGGAGCTCGAAGGCCAGATGGTCCTGGTGGCCATTGGGGTGATACCCAATTCCCGGCTGGCTGAGAATGCTGGACTGGAACTGGGCGTCAAGAAATCCATTGCCGTGGATAGATTTCTGCGAACGTCAAACCAATATATCTATGCTGCCGGAGACTGCGCCGATGCATATCATGTCGTAACCGATCAAAAGACCTGGATCCCTCTTGCCCTGCGGGCAAACAGGGCCGGCTGGGCAGTGGCCGACAATGTTACGGGAAAAGAGGTGGCCCTTCCCGGCGTAGCCGGGACCGCTGTTTTCAAGGTGTTTGACCTGCAGGTGGCCCGTACCGGCCTGAACGTGGCTGAGGCACAGAAAGCCGGGTTTGAACCCGTTGAAATAACCATACAGGCCAGGACCCGTGCCCATTCTCACCCGGGGGCATCCACGATAGGGGTGGAGATGGTGGGGGACCGGAAAACCGGCCGCCTGCTCGGGGTCCAGATGGTGGGAAAAGAGGGTGCGGCCCACCGCATCGATGCGCCTGCGGTCGCCCTCCATGCAGGCATGACCGTGGCAGAGTTTACCCAGTGTGACCTGGCCTATGCTCCGCCTTTCAGCCCGGTATGGGATCCCATGCTTACGGCGGCTAACCAGCTCTTCAAGAAACTGTGACCCGCTTCTTTTTTAGACGTCCCCCGCCCATCCCCTGCGGCGCCTCCGGCCGCGATGTGGAATATCAAAATGACCGCCCTCAATTTTGAGCACTTTGCCCCGCACCAGGGCATCCGCGACAATTGCCCGTGCCTCTGCCAGGACTCTTCCGAAGGTCTGCCGTGAGATATTCATCATCCGGGCGGCCGTCTCCTGATCCAGGCCTTGAAAATCGCTCAGCCTGATGGCCTCAAGACCCTCTACCGGGAGGAGCACTTCCTCTCTGCCCCAGGGAGGCACGCTGTTCGGAATGAAGGCATCAACGACCGGATGCCCCTGGACGAATCTCCGTTTTCTGGGTCTCGGCATGGGTATCTCTTAATCAGCGATGTCCTTTGGACGCACGGCAGTTTCCACGTCGTTCACTCCGGGGATTGCCGCGGCTATTCTCTCCAGCTCTTTCTCAAGGGCCAATTCCCTGGATCCAATTTCTGTCGTTTTTATCTGCACGTTCCCATCAGATGCGACAACCCGAACATCCGGCTTCACATCAATAATGGCCGCCCGCACCTCAGCAGCAAGGGCAAGGTTTTCTATCATTTTCTGAGATTCAGGAGTGGTTTCAAACTCCTGCAGTGCCACGGTATTGCAGATCATATCCACTGCAGCATCCACACGTATTTTCTTAATGTGAATTACCAGATCGTACAAGGTGGGGTCCCAGGTATCTATCCCGTATAGGTGCCTGCTCCACTTACGCCGTTCTTCGTCATCTTTTTCGAGAATGTGGGCCGCTTCTCTTTCTGATATCCCTTCCCGCTCCATCTCAAGCCGGACCCGGTCTTCGAAATCTGCAAGAATCCGTACCTTGAGGACATGGGACACTCCCTTGACGAAAAAATGACCTGCCAGTCCGCAATAAACAACATTATTATTCTTGAAATGCCTCAGTATTGCGGCTTCAATAAAGGAGACGTATTTCTCCTTCCCATACGCAAAGCGGCCGAGAATGGAGGGAGCATCGTGGATGGCTCTCACCAGCTTCACCTCCGGGATATTGAATCGCTCTGATGCCTCAAGAAGGACATCACGAGAAATGCACTCATATCCAAGCCGTTGCCCCACCTTCTCAGCCACTTCCTTACCCTTGCTATAGGATCCTCTGGAAATGGTAATGATCGCCATATTCAATCCCCCTCTCCATGCACGGCCGCACCCGGCCCGGAACATCGTGAAAACACCTTTTTTCCATCCGTAACGTGTTCAGAATGTGTCGTGGATACTCAATATACCCTTCATATGAAAGAAATGCAACCTTCCGAAGTCTTCTCGGAAACTTTTCAGAATTGTAATGTCCAGGAAATGTTGGAGAAATATTCAACCCATATAGTTCACCTGAAACTGGCCAGGTGGGAGTCGCCATTCTCCCCGTACACCAAGACCGTTCCATAACGGTCAAACCAAGGAAGGAGGATACCATGAACTTCCGATTGATACCATGCCCAAGACAACCGGGAAATCTGCGCATTTCAAGAAACGCCTGCGCCCTCAGGTACCTGGAGGCCCAAAAGATCAATGAGGAAATCCCCGTTCGGGAGTTTGACATTATCAGAAAAATCGGCCTGGAGACCTGCAAGACCTGCCCGGTGGGGAAACAGAACGCCATGGAACTGCAGATCTCAAAACATCAAACCGCTGAAACCCGTGTCGAAGGATCCATTCACGAGAGAAACAGATAAGAATGTATAAAAAATAGAGGAGGATAACACCATGAAATACAACAAACAAACTTCATCGAAAATGCTCGGGTGCATCGTATTGCTTGGCATGCTTTTGCTTTTCTCTGCGCCCGTTCTGGCACACGCGGCCTCTTCCGGCCCGGCCTCTTTCGCAAATCTTGCCGATAATGTGAAACACTCCGTCGTAAACATATCGACCACCCAGATCATTAAAGGTTCCCAGGTCAGTCCTTTTGAAGGACGCCGTCCCCCGTTCGATCATTTTTTCGGGAATGATTTCTTCAAGCATTTTTTCGGGAATGTTCCCCGGGGAGAGATGAAGACCCACGCCCTCGGATCAGGGTTTATTATCAGTTCCGACGGCTTCATTCTCACCAATAATCATGTGGTGCAAAAGGCAACCGAGATAAAGGTGAAACTGGACAGCGGCAGAGAATATGATGCCAAGATAATCGGACGGGACCCCAAGACGGATCTAGCGCTGATTAAGGTGAAGCCGGACAAGAATTTTCCGGCACCGGTCAAACTGGGAAATTCCGATACCATCAGGGTTGGGGACTGGGTCATGGCTGTGGGCAATCCCTTCGGCCTGGGCCAGACGGTCACCGTCGGGATCATCAGTGCAAAGGGGAGGATTATCGGAGCCGGACCCTATGATGATTTTCTCCAGACCGACGCGGCCATCAATCCGGGAAACAGCGGCGGCCCGCTCTTCAACATGCAGGGCGAGGTTGTAGGCATCAATACCGCAATAATCGCCCGTGGCCAAAACATCGGATTTGCCATTCCCATCAACATGGCGAAAGAACTGCTTCCCCAACTCAAGTCCGGAAAAATTATCCGGGGATGGCTTGGCGTCATGATCCAGGACATCACTCCTGCACTGGCAAAATCCTTTGGGATCAACACCACCCAGGGTGTTCTGGTATCAGATGTCTCAAAAGACAGTCCCGCTGCAAAGGCCGGTCTGAAACGAGGGGACGTTATCACCCGATTCGACGGAAAAGAGGTCAAAGATGCCCATATGCTTTCGCGAATAGTCGCTGCAACGAAGCCGGATACCAGCGTCACAGTTGATATCATCCGGGACAAGAAGAAAGAAAGCATCCAGGTGAAAATCGGGACCATGCCACAAAATCAACAAGAGGTTTTTTCTTCTGAAAATGAGAGCGCATGGGGCCTGACCGTCCAGGCAATCACCCCCGATCTTGCACGCCATCTCGGTCTGAATCCGAACGAAGAGGGAGTGGTAATCTCAGAAGTGAAACCCGGCAGCCCGGCAGCGGAAGCAGGGCTCAGGGCAGGCGATATCATCAAAGAGATTGATCGCAAGGATATCAAGGACCTGGATAATTACAATATGGCTCTCAGCAAAGCAAAGAAAAGCGAAGGACTCCTGCTGCTCATAAAACGAGGGAACGGCACGCTTTTCGTCATTTTGAAGCAATCAGGAGAATAACCAAATAAACACCAAAGCCACAAGGACTCCGCTTATCCGCGGAGTCCTTGTGGCCTTTCTCTTATCGATCAAGCCGCAGGATCAGGAAGGACCCCAGGAAAAAAAAGATCCCATTTGCCAGCCAGGCAGCGAGGATGGGCGGCAATATCCCGGCAAAGCCCAGTGACCTTGAGATACCCAGTATGACCAAATAGAGAAAACACGCTACCACGCCCCACGCTATTGCAACAGGGGTTCCACCCCTCTTCTGGAGAAGGGCAATCGGCGCTCCGAGCAGTACCATGATGAAAACGATAAAAGGGAAAGAGAGCTTGATATCAAGGTCCACAAAATACCGGGAAGCATCATACCCTTCGTCCCGGATCTTTTCGGCAAATCGCTTGAGTTGCCAGTATCCCATTTCCTCAGGCTGCCGTTCCTCTTTGGCAAACGTCTTCGGTTTCTCCGGTATCTTCAGGTACATTTTTTGAAACCTGCCCAACGCATACCCGCCGTCCTTTTCAGCGGTCAGTGTGATTCCGTTCCTTATTTCCCATGTGGAGCCCGTCCATAGCGCCATCCTTCCGTCAATCCTTTTCAGCAGCCGAAAGGACGGGTCAAAGAAGTAAAAAGTGGGCCTGTACATGGCTTTCTTCTTTGCGTCAAACCGCGCTATCCAGTAGATGGCATTTTTTGAGCGATACCAGATGTGATCCCGGCCATAGGACCCTCCTGTGCTCTTCTTTTCAACGTATACCCTCCACAGGGCGTTCGCCCTGGAGCTTGCATAGGGAACCATGGATTCGGAAAAGAGAAAGAGACCGAGAGAAAGAAGAAAACCGAGAAAAAACAAAGGGCTCATGAAATCAAACAGCTTGATGCCGCATGCTTTCAGCGCCGTGATCTCGTTGTTTTTTCTCATCAGACTGAACATGATAATGGCCGCTATCAGGACCGCCGGCGGCAACATTTGTACGACAATAAAAGGAAGGAGATAGAGAAGGTAGCGGATGATCACATTCCTCGGCACTTGGGCTTCAATAAAGTTGTCCACCCTGCCGAAAAAATGCACCATTATGTATATGGAAATGAAGGCAAACAGGCACAGAAAAAGGAGTTTAAAAAACTCCTTATACAGGTATCTGGAGAATATGGGCATAGTCTCAATGCTCAAGCTCGACCTTGGGTTCCCTGGTCATTAGATCCCTCACGGCATCTTTTGGCTCTTTTCCATGATAGAGAACCTCATAAATCTCAGCCGTAATAGGCATATCCACGCCCACTTTTCTTGAAAGCTCATATGCGGATCTGGTGGTCTTAATGCCCTCGGCCACCATGTTCATACCGCTGGTGATTTCTTTCAGTCTCATGCCTTTTCCAATCTTAAACCCAACGGTCCTGTTCCGGCTCAGATCACCGGTGCACGTGAGAACGAGATCTCCGATCCCCGCAAGACCCGCAAAGGTATGAGGATTTGCACCTAACGCTACTCCCAGGCGGGTGATTTCCGCCAGCCCCCTCGTGATAAGGGCGGCACGGGCATTGTGTCCAAACCGGAGACCGTCCGAAGCCCCAGCCGCGATGGCAATAACATTCTTCAGGGCCCCTCCCAGCTGCAGCCCTACAAGGTCCTGGGAAACATATACTCTGAAAAACGAAGTTGTAAAGAGTGCTTGGAGCTTCCCCGCATGCTTCATGTCGTTGCAGGCAATGGTGACTGCAGTGGGATACCCGGCAGAGACCTCCTTCGCGAAACTCGGCCCCGAAAGACAGGCATACGTTCCCATAAACGATTCCGGTAATACGCTGCCCGCCACCTGGGACATAATCATGCCGGTCTCATTTTCAATCCCCTTCGTGGCGGCCATGATATGCATCCCTTTCTCCAGGCATGGACGAAGGCCCTCCAGAACCCCCCGGAACACATGGGACGGCACGACAACCAATACCAATTCCTTTCCCGATACTGCCTCTTCGAAAGAGCGGACCGGGGTAAGATGGCGCGACAGGGAAACGCCGGGCAGGAATACGCCGTTCACATGCCCGTGCAGCATCTGATCGTACACCTCCTCCTCCCGCACCCACAAGGCCACCTCCATGCCTTTTTCTGCAAGAAGATTTGCAAGGGCGGTCCCCCAGCTCCCCGCTCCGATCACCGATATGTTGCTGATTTCACGTTCCACGACCAGTTTCCTTGTTGGCGAATTACCGAAAACGTCTTTTCCCAATACCTGAACAAAAAAGGAGCAGCAGAACTTTTACTACTCTTCCATGAGCTTGGCCACTCCGACCACTTTCTCTCCATCTCCCAGATTGATTAATTTCACTCCCTGGGTATTCCGGCCGATAATCGATATATCCCCCACCCGGAGACGAATAATCTTTCCATGTCCCGTTATGATCATGAGCTGATCAGTCTGGGCAACTTGGAACGAAGAGACGACAGGACCATTTCTGACTGAGGCTTTGATGGTCAGTATCCCCTTTCCTCCGCGTGACTGCCGCCTGTATTCTTCGGTGTGGGTTCGTTTCCCATACCCGTTCTCGGTGACGGTCAGGATGGTAGCCCCTTCCTGCAGGGCCTCCATACCCACCACCTCGTCTCCCGGTTCCATACGGACACCGATGTTTCCACTTGCAACCCGGCCCATGCTCCGCAATTCGGACTCATTGAAACGGATCGACTTTCCCCGCCGCGTGGTAAGAAAGATATCCTGGTCCCCGTTTGTGACTCGAACTCCGATGAGTTCATCCTCCTCCCTGATTTTTATGGCTGCAATTCCTCCGGCCCTCGGACGGCTGTACGATAAAAGGTCGGTCTTTTTCACAAGACCGTTTCTGGTCGCCATGAGCACATATTTTCCTTCGTGAAAATCCTTCACGGCAAGGGTGGTGGCAACCTTTTCGCCGCGGCGAAGGTCCAGAAAATTCACAATGGCCTTTCCCTTTGACATTCGTCCGGCCTCAGGAATCTCATGCACCTTTTTCCAGTATACTCTGCCAAGATTAGTAAAAAACAGGAAGTTATCGTGGGAAGACGCAACAAAAAGGTTTTCCACGAAGTCTTCGGCCTTGGGTTTGACGCCCGTCATCCCTTTTCCACCTCGTCTCTGCGCCCGGTAAAGACTGATGGGATTTCTCTTGATGTAGCCCTGATGACTCATGGTGACCACCATATCCT
This sequence comes from uncultured Desulfobacteraceae bacterium, assembly GCA_964633015.1. Classification (GTDB taxonomy): domain Bacteria; phylum Desulfobacterota; class DSM-4660; order Desulfatiglandales; family Desulfatiglandaceae; genus B46-G9. Next base: position 54,619 of record CAZWEV010000001.1, read on the forward strand.
CGTCCGCAATGAGATCTTCAACATCAATGTCACCCACATCTTCCAGGATTTCCGTCCGCCGGTCATCCCCATACCGCTCCCTGATTTCCTGGGTTTCCGCTTTGATAATCTTGCGCACCTCGTCATCGCTCTCGAGAATCGTCTTGAAACGGGCAATATTCTTTTTCAGATCCTGGTATTCCGCATTGATTTTTTCCCTCTCCAGTCCCGTCAGTCTCTGCAGGCGCATGTCCAGAATTGCCTGCGCCTGGACATCTGAAAAGTCAAAATCCGACATGAGCCGGGATTTCGCTTCCTTGGGATCGGTAGAAGATCGGATCAGCTCTATGACCTCATCCAGAAAATCGAGAGCCTTCTTGAGTCCCTCCAGAATGTGCGCCCTTTCTTCCGCCTTCTTGAGATCATATATGGTTCTGCGGATTATCATTTCCCGGCGATGCGTAACAAAATGCTCCAGAATTTCTTTCAGGGTCAGGGTCTGGGGGCGTCCGTTCACGATGGCCAGGAGAATGATGCCGAGAGAAACCTCCATCTGGGTAAACTTGTAAAGCCGATTGAGGATCACCAGGGACCTACCATCCCGCTTCACATCTACCACGATGCGCATTCCGTCCCTGTCGGATTCATCTCGTATATCGGAGATGCCCTCAATTTTTTTCTCCTTGACAAGTGAGGCGATCTTTTCCAGAAGTTTTGCCTTGTTCACCTGGTAGGGAATTTCTGAAACAACGATTCGCTCACGATTCTGCCCGATCTTTTCCACGAAGGCCCTCGCCCGGATCCTGATGATCCCGCGGCCGGTCTTGTACGCCTCCCGAATACCTCTGCGTCCGAGAATAAAACCGGCGGTTGGAAAGTCAGGACCTGGAACGATCCTCGCGAGTGTGTCAATGTCGGTTTCCGGTTCATCGATAATCTTGGCAACGGCGTCGCATATCTCGCCCAGATTGTGGGGGGGGATATTCGTCGCCATCCCGACCGCTATTCCCGCGGCTCCATTGATAAGGAGATTCGGTATGGTCGTGGGCAGGATCACCGGCTCTACCAGGGAACCATCATAGTTGGGCATGAAGTCAACGGTTTCCTTATCTATATCGGAAAGAAAATCCTGCGCGAGCCTTGTCATGCGCACTTCAGTGTATCGCATGGCGGCAGGGGGGTCTCCATCCACCGATCCGAAATTTCCCTGCCCATCCACCAGAGGATACCGCATGGCGAAATCCTGGGCCATTCTCACGATACTGTCATAGACTGCCGCGTCGCCGTGCGGATGATACTTTCCAATAACATCTCCAACCAGGCGTGCGGACTTCTTGAACGGCCGGTTATAGTAGTTCCTGAGGTCATGCATTCCGTAGAGTATCCGCCTGTGAACTGGCTTCAGGCCGTCACGGATGTCAGGGAGGGCCCGCCCCACAATAACGCTCATTGAATACTCGAGATAAGATTTTTTCATCTCATCTTCGATTGTTACCGTTTCTGAAATAAGATCAATTGCCATTCGTTTACTCCAATTTTGCTCCGGCATTGCTTACGCAACAGCAGAGATTGCGAGCTGCCACTGGACGAGGTAGCTTGCGGAAAGCCCCTGGAAAGGGCCAAATCATTCGTATTATCCTGCCCAAGTTTTCTTGCTACCCCGCCATATGCAGAAATCGACCGATTACCGGTCTTCTATTCGACACGGGTAAACGGTAAGGGGCTCAACCAAAGTCATTTAGATATCCAGTTCTTTTACCTGGAGAGCATTATTCTGGATAAACTCCCTCCGGGGTTCCACCTTATCTCCCATCAGGACCGTGAAGATATCATCCGCTTCCACCACATCCTCAATTTCCACTTTCAGCAGTGTTCTTCTTTCAGGGTCCATGGTGGTTTGCCATAACTGCCCGGGGTTCATCTCTCCAAGACCTTTGTACCGCTGTATGGTGAGGCCTTTTTTCCCCCTGTCCAAGAGTTCGCCCAGTACATCCTGGGGATTTCCCATAACCCTGGATTCCTGTTCTTCAACAAGGCGGCATCCCCCTTTTGACAGCGTCTTCAGTTTTTCAGACATGCTTACCAGGTATCTGAGCTCGGGAGAAGAGAGGAATTCCCAGTTAACGATAAAGGTCTGGCCGCCGTTCAACGTTTCCGTTACAAGAAGCTCGTAGTTTCCTCTTTCTTCATCTCTCGGGAGATCCTGAACCCGAAATTTCTTTTGACAAAGCTTTTCCTTCAGGTCTTCCACAAAGTCTGGATCCTTATAAAGACGTCTGTCAGCCTTCCCTTCAAGCACCATGAATTCAATGAACCGGGAACTGTACCCCATGCGTGATAATTTCGTCACGTTTTCATAAAACCTGATCAGGCTCTTGAGAAGACCTGCGAGTGTTTTTCCAGCAAGCTTTTCTCCGTTCCCGAGAAAAAGGGTCTCCCTGTTCGAAATACGTTCCACAATCAGACTGTTAAATCCTTCCTCGTCCTTTACGAAACGTTCTTGCTTTCCATCCATCACCCGGTACAGGGGTGGCTGAGCCACGTACAGGTGACCCTTTTCTATTAACTCGGGCATCTGCCTGAAGAAAAATGTGAGGAGCAACGTCCTGATGTGGGATCCGTCCACGTCGGCATCCGTCATGATAATGACTTTATGATACCGAAGCGAATCGATGTTATACTCTTTATCCCCGATTCCCGTTCCGAGAGCGGCAATCATCGTCCTGATCTCCTCACTTGATATCATCTTGTCAAAGCGGGCCTTTTCTACGTTGAGGATTTTTCCCCGCAACGGGAGAATCGCCTGAAAACGTCTGTCCCTCCCCTGTTTTGCAGATCCGCCGGCAGAGTCTCCTTCCACGATGAATATCTCGCTGCGTTCAGGATCCCTTTCCTGGCAATCCGCGAGTTTTCCCGGTAGTGAATGATCGGAAAGAACACCTTTTCTGCGCGCTAGGTCACGGGCTTTTCTGGCCGCTTCCCTGGCTCTTGCTGCGTCGATGACTTTGGATAAGATGGCTTTTATAACACGCGGGTTCTCCTCGAAAAAGCTGCTCAATCCATCATTTACCAGTGTCTCCACCAGACCCTTCACTTCGCTGTTCCCGAGCTTTGTCTTGGTCTGCCCTTCAAATTGGGGATTGGGGAGTTTCACGCTTATGATTCCGGTCAATCCTTCCCTTGCATCATCACCACTCAATTTTTCTTTGAAATTTTTCGATAAAGCGGAATTTTGAAGATATTGATTAATACTCCTTGTTAAAGCTGATTTAAATCCGATTAGATGAAAACCACCTTCGGTGGTATTGATATTATTTGCAAAAGTAAAAATCTTCTCCTTATAAGACGTGTTGTACTGGAGTGCCACTTCCATGATAACCCGGTTCTTTTCCCCGTTCATATAAATGGGTTTTGGATGAAGAACTTCTTTGTTCTTATTCAGATACTCCACAAAAGACTTTATTCCCCCGTCATACAGAAACTCCTTCTTTTTTCCGGTACGATCATCCAGGATCCTGATCCTGACCCCTTTTGTGAGAAATGCAAGTTCACGCATTCTCCGGGCAAGCGTCTCAAAGTCAAATTCCGTGCTTCTAAAAATAGTGTTGTCGGGCAAAAAGTGGATTTGCGTGCCGCGTTTTTCCGTTGTGCCCCGTGTTTCCAGGGATGACGCGGTGACCCCTCTCTCATAGCGCTGGTAATATATCTTACCGTTCCTGTATACCTCCACTTCCAGAAACCCCGAAAGCGCGTTGACCACTGATACGCCCACTCCGTGTAATCCACCGGAAACACTATAGGTCTTATGATCAAATTTTCCGCCCGCATGAAGTTTTGTCATGACCACTTCAAGCGCCGGGATTTTCTCTGTTTTATGGATATCGACAGGTATGCCCCTTCCATTGTCAAAGACAATGACGCTGTTATCATTCAGAATTTCCACATCTATACGATCGCAGTACCCGGCAAGGGATTCATCGATGCTGTTATCCACCACTTCGTAGACAAGATGGTGAAGCCCTTCGAATCCGGTATTCCCGATGTACATGGCCGGCCTTTTTCTCACGGCCTTCAGGCCCTCGAGCACCTTTATGTCCGAGGCACCATATGATCTTGATTCTTTTGTCATTTCAAATCCTCATGGGCATAATAATACCCAGAAAACCCTTGTCTACCTCGCCCCTCAGCAGACAGGGTTTGGAACTGTCAATAAATCGTAACTGCACCCGTTCACTCTCCATCGCCTGTAGGCCTTCGATAAAATAACGGGCGTTGAAACCGATTTCCAGACGTTCGCCTTGATATTTCACTTCCATATTCTCCTGTGCATTCCCCAAGTCAGGATTCGTAGACACGAGTTCCATCATATTATCTTCCAGTGAAATTTTCACAGCGCGGTAATTTTCATTGCTCAGGATCACCATTTTCCTCATGGCCTCCAACAGACCAATCCTGTCAACTTCTATAGGAATTCCATTTTCGCGGGGAATCACCGCCTGATAATCAGGAAACTTCGTTTCAATGAGACGAATAACAAGCGATGCATCTTGTTTTTTTGCAACACAGTTATGTTTTTCAAATCCAAAATGGACGGTACCCCCTTCAGCACAAAGCTTACTGAGTTCAGCCATTCCTTTCTTGGGAATCATAACCCCATGCCCCACACTCAACTCTTCTATTCCCGGAATAGCTTTATCTATAAGGGAAAGGCGATGTCCGTCTGTGGCTACCATTCTCAAAACAAAGGTGCCCTCGAGAGCAATCTTTTCCGTGAATACTCCGGAAAGCTTGAAACCGGCTTCCTCGAGGGTTACCGCATAAATAGTCTTGTTGATCATTTCGTCCAGGATATCTGCATCCATGGAAACTGTTTTGACTCCTTCCGGTTCCACGAAAGAAGGATAGTCTTCTGCAGGCAGGCATGCCAGATTGAATCTCGCAAGACCATCTGTGAGGAAAAGCCAGTTATTCTCCTTTTCCTTCAGATGAACCTCATCGCTTCTGCTCTCTTTAAGTATTTCAAAAAACTTTCTACCCTGAATGGTGATACTCCCTTCCTCAATGACTTTCGCAGGCAATTCCTGGGTGTATCCGAGTTCCAGGTCCGTTGCCGCAATGCTGATTTTTTGATCCTTTGCAGTTACAAGAACGGTAGATAGAATAGGCATATTGCTTCTTTTTTCCAGTATGGTCTGCACCCTGGAAATACTCTTAAAAAGGACTGGTCTGTTGATTTTTATTTCCATACTGAGCCTCCTAAAAAAGTATTTTATGTTATGATATAGTATAAGATATTTATATAATCATAATAAATAATGAACGGTCGAATTGTTAAAAACGATTCTATCATAGCAGGAATGATGAGAAAAATTACTTTCCGTGATTCTTCAAAAAACAGTTTTTTATCCACCGCACTCTTTTTTTTTCCAGTGCGCGGAGGTACTGAACCTGTTTCAATCAATCCGCTGTAAAAAAACTCCCATCAGGCAATCAAATTTTGTATCTCAAGGATGTCCTTTCTGATTCGATCATTTTCTTCCTTCGCCTTACTGATATGCCGAACAGCATACATTACGGTTGAATGATCCTTGTACTGAAAAGCCGTTCCGATTTCTTTGAAAGAAAGATCAGTGTAGCGCCGGCACAGGTACATGGCAAGTTGCCTCGGATATGAGTACTTCCTTTTCTTGCTCCGGGAGAGCAGATCAGATAATGACAAATCAAAAAAGCGTGCGGTAATTTCCTGAATTTCTTGAATAGTGGACGCAGGGGAAAGGAGATGTTTTCCGCTGGTCACCAGTTTTACCAGGGAGATATCAACGGGTCTTTCGTGAAGCGATGCGTATGTCTGCAGGCGTGTGACAAGTCGCACCAGTTCCTTTATGTTGTTGGCATTGTTCGCCAGGAAAAAAGCGGCATCATCGGGAATGTGGATTTCCTCCTCTTGACATTTTTGTGCAATAATCTTGAGTTTCACCTCATGATTCGGGGTATCGATTTTAGAGATAACAGCCCAATGGAGGCGAGATTTCATTTCGTCAATAAGATCCGGTATTTGATCGGGTGGAAGTTTTGCTGTAAAAGCAAATTGCCGGTTCGTCCCGTGAAATATATCAAAAAAAGAAGCTAACTCCATCTGGGTCTTGAATTTTCCGGAAAGGAGGTGTACATCATCCAGAAGAAGGAATGACGCTTTATTCAGATCCATTTTGAACTGATTCATGGTTTGTGTTCTGAGGGCAGAGCTGACCAGGGATGTGAAGCGCTCAATACTGTAGTATTGAGCGCTATCTTGAGATCGATTGGCTTTGATATAGTTCCCGATGGCATGCAGAAGGTGTGTTTTCCCGACACCTGGAGCACCATAAATATAGAGGGGATTATAGTGCCCGAGAGATCCTTTTGCAGCCTCCAGCGCCGATTGAAACGCAAACCGGTTGGTTTCTCCGGTGACAAAATTTTCAAAGGTCAATCTTTTGTTCAGTAATGAGCGAGATATGTATCTGTCCTTTTGTGGAGAATTTCTCCCAGGCAGTTGATTTTTCCGGGTGTTTCCACGAAGCAAAAATTGAACTCGCGCCGGCGGCTCAAAAAGGTCGCCGAATCCACGTCGTATCTCTGTCTCATATCTATCCTCGAGCCAATGTGCTACAAATTTATTCGGGACCAGGATTGTAGCCATGGCAGAATCTATTTCCTCGAGGCTGGTATTGGAAAACCATGTCTTGATTTCGGCAGGGGGAAACCGGGTTTCGAGGTATTTAATCACGTGATTCCAGATTTCTTTTTTTTTTCTCATACCAACGGGAGAAATCCCCTTGAAAGATTTTTTTAAATTATTAAACTTTAGACAAATTGTATTGAAATTTCAACTGAAAACTGATTGAGAGGGAAGATGATGACGTATTCTATTGCGCTTGCAGGAAAGGGAGGTACCGGGAAAACAACCATGGCCGGGCTCATGGTACGATATCTCGTAGAAAAAGGAAAAAAACCGGTTCTGGCAGTGGACGCGGATGCCAATGCGAACCTGAATGAGGTGCTCGGCCTCGAGGTGGAAGAGACTCTTGGAGACGCCAGGGAAGAGATGAAACACGGGGTTGCCAGCGGCATGACCAAGGATGTCTTCATGGAAATGAAACTTCAGCAGGCTGTTGTGGAGGCCAACGGATTTGATCTGATCGTCATGGGAAGACCCGAGGGGGCCGGATGCTACTGCGCGGCAAATACGCTTCTGACTGAATACCTGGGGAGACTCATCGATAATTATCCGTTTATCGTCATGGATAACGAAGCAGGAATGGAACATATCAGCCGTCTTACCACCAACAACATTGATGTTCTCGTTGCGGTCTCCGATGCTTCTAGGAGAGGTATCCAGGCTGCGTCACGGATTATCCGCCTCACCGATGAACTCAAGCTGAACATAACGCGAAAAGTTCTTGTGGTGAATCAAGCGAGCGAAGCCCGGAGAGAAACCTTGATTGAAGCTGCAAGAGAATATGATCTGGAAGTCATCGGCCTTGTACCGGAAAACGAGGAACTGCGTGAATATGATCTGAAGGGGAGACCGACCGTTGAACTCGGAAGTGAAAATCCTGTTCTGCTGGCGGCATACGCCATTTTTGATAAGATTGTCTGAAAACTGCCGGCCCAAAATAGGGGAAACGAGTTTGGAGTGAAGAAAAGGCGTTTCCTCACTATCGACCCGCTTCACTGAGTGGTTCCCCATATATTGTATTTTATAATTTCATTGATACAATATGTGGGGTTGCTTCCATCATGGAAAGTCATTCATATCATTGTAAAATTAGTGTAAAAATTTCTTGACATAGGGGGTGTATTCTTCTATTTTACAGCGGTCAGAATAGAAGCGCTTTTTTTTTACCCCGTTTTGTTCTATTTTTCACAATGACTGTTTGCGGTGCGGATGTAGCGGAAGGAAAGGTGCTGTTGTGAGAAATTTTTGCGGATACTAGTGTCGTCTAAATTCCAATGAAGGAGGTAGAGAAATTGGCATTCGAGATTCCCAAACAAGCCTATTCAGGAAAGATAGGAGAAACCACGGTCGGCGTCGGCAATGCGGCCGTTACTCTGGGTGGAGAGACCTCGTACCCGTTTCATGTGTTTGAGGGGGAGATGCCTCATTTTCCCAAGATAGCAATGGAGATCTGGGATTATGACCCATCAAAGGAGTGGCCCGGAGCAGTGGTTGAACCCTTTAAGGATGTTTTGGCATCCCCTGATGCATGGGCAAAGAAATGCGTGGAGGAGTATGGTGCGGACATCATCGTGCTGCAGCTCAAGAGCACTGATCCGAATGGCATGGACAGAGGCCCGGATGAGGCCGCCGAGGTGGCGAAAAAGGTTGCGGACGCCGTTGCGGTACCCTTGGTGGTCTGGGGGACGGCGAATAACCAAAAGGACGAAGAGGTCCTGAAAAGGATATCCGAGGTTTGCGATGGCAAGAGCTTGGGGCTCTCTCCGGTTGAAGAGGGAAATCACAAGGGGGTAGGAGCCAGTGCTCTCGGATACAAACACGTGGTGGTCGCTTCAACTCCTATTGATGTCAACCTGGCAAAGCAGTTAAATATTCTCCTGGGGAACTTGGGAGTAAATCAGGATAAGATTTTGATTGATCCAACTACCGGGGGCCTTGGGTACGGTATAGAGTACAGCTATTCTGTGATGGAGCGTATCAGGATGGCTGCCCTCACGCAGGAGGATGACAAGCTCCAGATACCCATGATCAACAACCTGGGAAATGAGATATGGAAGTGCAAGGAAGCAGGGGAGAGCATTGAAGAGGCTCCGCTTCTGGGAGATCCGGAAAGACGTGCCATCCTCATGGAGGTGGTCGGCGCCGTGTGTTATCTCCTGGCCGGCAGTGACGTCATTATCCTCAGGCATCCGGAAAGCGTGAGACTTGTTCGATCGTATATTGAGCTTATGATCAACGGAGGAAGCGCGGCGGATGTGGCGGGGATTTCCAAGAATCTCCCGATGGAACAAGCAGACCTGGCCGCTTTGTCGCCTGAGCCTGATCTCGCGTTCGGTGCTGAAGAAGCACCCAAAGAAAAGGCAAAAGCGGAGCCTAAGAAGGAAGCTCCGAAACCCAAAGCCGAAAAAAAAGAAAAGCCTGCCGAGCCGGCCAAGAAAGAGGAAACGGCTCCGCCGAAGAAAGAGAAGGTGGTGGAGATGAAGCCAAAGGCTGATGCGGAAGCAGAGGCCAAGGCGGAGGCAAAAGCCAAGGCAGAGGCAGAAGCCAAGGCCAAGGCGGAGGCAGAAGAGAAAGCAAGGGCGGAGGCTGTAGCGAAGGAGAGAGCAGAAGCAGAGACCAGAGCCAAGGCTGAGGCAGAGGCCAAAGCTAAAGCGGAAGCGGAGGCAAAAGCCAGAGCGGAGGCAAAGGCCAAGGAAAAAGAGGAATTGCTGGCGCTCAGGCAGAAACGGGCCCAGGAAAGGGCCGAGCTGGAAGCCGAGAGAAAGACAGAGGAGGGGGTGGCAAAGACCAAGACACCGGCCCCTGAGCAATTGTCACTGGTGGACAAAATAATCCTCAATCTGGAACGGGTCCACAAGCATTCCTGAAATTTGATGTAAATCGTAAGAATGACAATAATGAAGAGGAGGAACCTCGAGAATGGCAGCAGAAGAAGTCAAGAAAGTTGTGGCGGCCAAGAAAAAGGAAAAGCCCGCGCCGAATCCGCGGGATCTCTCCATAGACCCGGCCACCCAGAAGATGATTGAGCGGTCAAGGGAATTGGAGGTGGAAACCATCTTTGACCGAGCCCAGACAATGAAGGCGTGTAACATCGGCGTACAAGGCACCTGTTGCAAGAATTGCTCCCAAGGGCCCTGTAGATTACCACTCCCCAAGGGCGGTATAGAAGGGGAAGATACAAGGAAAGGACTTTGCGGGGCGACAGCCGAGACCATTGCGGCCAGAAATTTTGCCAGGATGGTTGCAGGCGGTGCCGCGGCCCATTCGGATCATGGGAGGGGTGTGGCAGAGACCTTTCTGGCTGCGGCCCGGAAGGAAGTGGAAGATTACAAGATCAAGGATCCTAAGAAACTCATTGAGATCGCGCCTGATTTTGATGTTGAAATAACCATCGAAGGGGAAAATGGCGAGATTCTTGACCGGGATATTGATGAAATCGCCCTGGAAGTGGCGGAAAAAGCCTTGGCGCAGTGGGGCCAACAGGAAGGGGAGGTCTGTACCGCAAAGCGGGCGCCAAAACCCAGATATGAACTGTGGAAGAAACTGGGAGTAGTCCCTCGCGGGGTTGACCGGGAGATCGTTGAGATCATGCACCGCACGCATATGGGTGTAGACCAGGACTACGAAAATCTGGAACATCAGTTCACCAGGGCCGCTATCGGTGATGGCTGGGGAGGATCCATGATTGCCACGGACCTTCAGGATGTCCTCTTTGGATGCCCTTATCCGGTGAGAAGTTCCGCAAACCTCGGCGTCCTCAAGGAAGATCATGTGAACCTTGTTATTCACGGACATGAACCGCTCCTGAGCGAGATGATCGTGGAGGCAGCCCAGCTCCCTGAAATGGTGGAACTGGCAAAGCAAAAAGGGGCAAACGGGATTCAGTTGTCCGGAATCTGCTGCACGGCCAACGAGATCCTCATGCGGCACGGCGTGCCCTTGGCCGGCAACTACCTGCAGCAGGAACTCGCAATCGTGACCGGCGCGGTGGACGCGATGGTGGTGGATCTCCAGTGTATCATGGAAAACATCGCCAGTGTGGCCCAGTGCTTCCATACCAAGATCATCACCACCAATCCCAAGGCAAAGATAGCATCGGGTGAGACCATTCATATTGAGTTCGACGAGCATACGGCATTCGAGGATGCCAAGAAGATCGTGAAACTCGCCATAGAAAACTTCCCCAAGCGGGAGAAAGAGGTCGTTATCCCGGATAATGCCTCCGAGTTGATCGCAGGCTTCAGTTACGAAGCCATCAACTATCATCTGGGCGGAAGCTTTCGAGGCTCTTACACACCGCTCAATGATAATATTATCAACGGCAGAATTCGCGGGATCGGTGGCGTTGTAGGATGCAACAACGCACGAACCAAGCACGATGATGAGCATATCACCATCATCAAGGAACTCATCAAGCACGACGTCATCGTCCTGACTACCGGGTGCAGCGCCATCGCGGCCGGTAAGGTGGGGCTGCTGACGCCCGAATCGGCCAAAGTGTACTGCGGACCGGGGCTTGCGGAAGTCTGCGAGACCGTCGGGATCCCGCCGGTGCTCCACATGGGGTCCTGCGTTGACAACAGCCGGATCCTCATGGCCGCCACCGAAGTGGTCAAGGCAGGGGGTCTGGGAAATGACATCAGCGACCTTCCCGCAGCCGGTTCCGCACCCGAGTGGATGAGTGAAAAGGCCATCAGTATCGGCCATTACTTTGTGACCTCAGGCGTTTATACTGTTTTTGGCGGAGCATCGATACCGGTCACCGGCTCCCCCGTGTTCCAGAACTATCTCTTCAACGAACTGGAAGACATTTACGGGGGTATGTGGGATTTTGAGGCGGACCCGGTGGAACACGCCCGCAAGATGATTGGCCATATTGATAAAAAGCGGAAAGCCCTTGGTATTGATAAGACCAGGGAGCGGGTCCTGTTTGATATGGCGGCACGCCGTGACATGGAAGCCGCATAACAATATTTCTGAGAAACCTCTTAAGAAGGGAGGAAAGAAGAGATGTCGAAATTAGTCGCATTTGCCGCCATCCAGGGTGGCTACAACATCGTTTCCAAGGCGGAAGGAATATACAAGCGTGCCCTGGAGACCTACGGTGGGAGCCAGAAACTGGAATTTCCCAATACGGCCTATTACCTGCCCATCATCTATTCTTTGACGGGCATTAAGGTAACGGATCTGGATTCAGCAAAACAGGTCATGGACTTTTGCCGAAAGCTGTTACCGCCCCATATCAAGAAAGATTACCATTTGCCATACCTTGGGCCGCTATTGGATGCGGGAATGGCAGCGCTGTTTGCCGAAGAGGTCGTGGAGGCCATCCGGTATGTGGATGATCCGGATTTTTATCAGCCGGAAATAGAAGACCCGGACGTGGAAAACGGCAAGATCTGGCTTGGCGCCGCTGACGATAAGATCATGCGGAAGCGCGGCGTGGAATTCGTGGACGGCACGGCTCCGGGCTTTGCCGCCATCGTGGGAGCCGCGCCGGATGCGGCAACCGCAAAACTGATCGCCGAGGAATACCAGCAGAAAAACCTGTACGTATTCATGGCGGCGAACCAGAGCGGGACCACTTTTACTGAGCAGTTGCTGGAGGCGGATGTCCAGATCGGCTGGAATACCCGCCTGGTCCCATTTGGCCCGGATATTTCCGCTGCGGTATTTGCCTTGGGGTTTGCAAACCGTGCGGGCATGTCCTTCGGCGGCATCCAGCCGGGCGATTTCAAGAAACAGCTCAAGTACCAGAAGGACCGTATCTTTGCTTTTGTGAACGCCCTCGGTGATGTGAATGCCGAGTGGGCAGCCAATGCCGCAGGGGCCATCAACTGGGGTTTTCCCACGATCGCGGATACGGACATTCCGGAGGTCCTGCCCACCGGGGTGTGTACCTATGAGCACGTGGTGGCCAATGTTCAACATAAGCAGATGACGGCAAAGTCCATTGAAGTGCGCGGTCTCAAGGTCACCGTCTCAAAGGTGGATATCCCCATGGCCTATGGGCCTGCATTCGAAGGAGAGCGTGTGCGCAAGGACGACCTTTTCATTGAAATGGGGGGCGGTAAGACCCAGTGCACCGAACTCTGTAAGATGACAGATATGAATGCCATCGAGGACGGCAAAGTCATCGTGGTCGGTCCGAATGTGGCGGACGCCAAGAAAGGCGATAAACTTCCTTTGGGCATCTATGTGGAGGTTGCCGGACGCGAGATGCAGGCGGATTTCGAGCCGATCCTGGAACGGCAGATTCACCATTTGATCAATTATATCCAGGGGGTGATGCACATCGGACAGCGGGACATCTCCTGGATCAGGGTGGGTGACGGCGCCATGGAGAAAGGTTTTACGCTTGAGCATCTGGGCGTGGTGCTGCACGCAAAGCTTCATCAGGACTTCGGCGGCATCCTGGACAAGATCCAGGTGACCCTCTATACAAATGAGAAGGATGTGGATGAGCTGACCAAGAGGGCCAGGGGGGATTACAAGGTCAGAGATGAAAGGGTTGAGAGCATGACCGACGAGACCACGGATATCTTCTATTCCTGTACCCTTTGCCAGTCGTTTGCGCCGAGCCATGTGTGCGTGGTAAGCCCGGAAAGGACCGGACTCTGCGGGGCCTACAACTGGATGGATTGCAAGGCCTCCTACCAGATCAACCCCACCGGACCCAACCAGCCCGTGGAAAAGGGAGAAGTCCTGGATCCGAAGCTCGGACAGTTCAAGGGGGTCAATGATTTTGTCTTCAAAGCATCACGACAGACCATTGATCACTACAATTTCTACAGTCTGGTGTATGACCCCATGACCACCTGCGGATGCTGCGAGTGTATTGCTGCGGTACTGCCGGCGGCTAATGGTGTTATGACCGTTCACAGGGACTATACCGGCATGACCCCGTGCGGCATGAAATTTTCCACCCTCGCCGGAACCGTGGGGGGTGGTGCATCGAGTCCCGGTTTTGTGGGGCATTCCAAGTACAACATTACCCAGCGGAAGTTCATCCTGGGTGACGGGGGACTCCTGCGTATGGTCTGGATGCCCAAGTCACTGAAAGAGGAGATCAGAGAGCGTCTGATCAAGCGGGGAGAGGAACTCGGGGTTCCGGACTTGATTGACAGGATTGCCGATGAGACAGTGGGGCTCACGGAAGATGAGATCCTTCCCTTTCTTCAGGAAAAGCAACACCCCGCTTTGACCATGGAACCGATAATGTAAGGGTAACGTGTTTTTCTTTTTCCCGGGTGTCTGCCGTTGGCGAACCCGGGAAAAAGACCGATATTCTGATAACGTCACGAACAGACAGGAGTGCATTATGGGATTAACTGGAATTCAGATATTTAAGATGTTGCCAAAGACGAATTGTGGTGAGTGCGGCGTCCCCACGTGCCTGGCCTTTGCCATGAATCTGGCCTCCGGGAAGGCGGAACTTGACGCCTGTCCCTATGTATCTGATGAGGCCAAGGAAAAGCTTGCGGAAGCATCAGCGCCTCCCATCAGGCCTATTGCTATCGGAGCAGGGACACGGGCCTTCAAGGTCGGGGGCGAGACAGTAATGTTCCGCCATGAAAAGACATTTTTTAATCCAACAGGGCTGGGGGCGTTGCTCCCGTCAGATATTGAAGCCGCTGAACTGGAAAGGAAACTGAAAGAGTGGAATGCCCTCCAGTTTGAAAGGGTCGGCCTGAATCTGAGACCGGAACTCGTGGCCCTGAAAGATGTGAACGGGGACGGGGCCGCTTTTGCCGGCACAGCCAAAAAGATTGCGGAAGAGAGCGAGTTCGGCCTGGTGCTCATGAGTGAAAGCCTGGATGCCCTGAAAGGAGCAGTTGCGGTTTCTGCTTTCAAGAAACCATTGCTGTATGCCGCGACACCAGACAATGTTGAGGACATGGGGAACCTGGCCAAGGAGAGCGGCCTGCCCCTGGTGGTAAAAGCTGATAATGTGGAAGGGTTAACAAGTCTGACAGACAAGCTGACTGGAATGGGCCTGAAAGATCTGGTCCTGGATTCCGGATCGAGGGAGCCCAAGCAGGTCTTTGAGGACCAGGTGGCAATGAGAAGAGCGGCCCTGAAAGCGGGAAACCGTTCTTTAGGCTTTCCCACCATCACGTTCCCGTGTGAGATGGCCGATAACCTTGATGTGGAGACCATGCTGACTGCAATGCTCATTGCCAAATATGGCGGGATCGCGGTCCTTTCCGATTTCACGAGTGAAAGCCTCTTTTCCCTGCTTGTGGAGCGCTTGAACATTTTTACGGATCCGCAGCGGCCCATGACGGTAACGGAGGGGATCTACGAGATTGGCGCCCCGGATGAGAATTCACCGGTATTGGTTACCACCAATTTCTCGCTCACCTATTTTATCGTAAGCGGGGAAATCGAGGGAAGCAGGGTTCCCAGCTGGCTTCTTATCATGGACACCGAGGGTCTCTCAGTCATGACAGCCTGGGCAGCGGGCAAGTTTGTGGGCGATGCGGTAGGGATGTTCGTTAAGAAGTCCGGCATCGCCGATAAGGTTTCCCATCGCAAGATCGTCATCCCGGGATATGCCGCGGCCATCAGCGGAGATATGGAAGAAGAACTCCCCGAGTGGGAAGTTCTTGTCGGGCCCAGGGATGCATCGTTGATTCCCAAGTATCTGAAGGAGATGTCCAAGTAAGCATTGGCTATTATGTTTACCAAAACCTTTTTTAATCAGGGAGAGTGCCCATGTTACTGATCGGAGAGAACTTGAATGTCATAAAGACGGTCATAGGGAAGGCCTTCAAGGCAAAAGATCCCGGACCAATTGTCGAGGAGGCAAAAAGGCAGAAGGAGAAGGGAGTGGACTGGATCGACATCAATCTGGGACCCGCAAGGAAAGGCGGCCCTGAGTTGATGGAGTTCGTGGTCAAGACCGTTCAGGAGGCCATCGGAGACTCTCCTCCCCTTTGCCTTGATACGTCCAACGTCGAGGCCATGGAGGCGGGCCTGGCTGTGCATACGGGAAAGGCCATCATCAATTCCATCATGTGCCGTGCGGAACGGTATGAAAAGATGATTCCCCTTGCAGCAAAATACAAGGCCAATATGATCGCGTTGATGTGGGGCCCGGAAGGGCTTCCCAGGGACGAGAATGAAAGGGCAGCGTTAGCGGTAGAGCTCATCTACGCGGCCAATGAGGCTGGTGTTCCCAATGAGGATATCTTCGTAGATGGAGTAGTGACGCCCCTGAACATCCAGCAGCCCCAGCTCATGAGCCTGCTGGCATTCCAGGGGATGCTGCAGGACATCGCCCCGGGCGTCAGATCGACGTGTGGACTTTCCAATGCATCAAACGGGGTACCGGACGATCTGAGGCCGATCATCAACCAGACCTATATGGTCATGCTTGAGCGAAATGGCATGTACTCCTGTATTGTCGACGCATACGATGATCAATTGACCGCCATTGCCCGCGGCCAAAGGCCCGATGTAGTGGAGGTCATTCATAAGGTCATGGATACCGAAGACATTGATATGGGCTCCCTCTCCAAGGAACTCCAGGATTATGTAAAAACAGCCCGGGTTATCCTGGGACAAACGCTTTTTTCGGATTCCTGGTTGGAGCTTTAGTCCGCGAATTATGTTATCGGAGGCTGAGAGGCCTCCACGGAGACCTTTCCAGGGGTAGCGGGGAGAGGTCTCTCTTTTTTGGAGGAAGATTGTGAACGAACAGTGCGGAACGGGCTCGTGCTCGACTCCGGGAGACTTGGAGCGGGCCGAGCAGGATCGGATGATTGCGGATAATCTTACCAGGATCAAGCGAAAAATTCTGGTCATGAGTGGGAAAGGCGGCGTGGGAAAAAGCACCGTTGCCGCGTATCTTGCCCTGCAGCTGAGCGGAAAAGGGTCTACGGTGGGCCTCATGGATGTAGATCTTCACGGACCAAGTATTCCTCACCTTCTCAATATCAAGGGAGGATTGGAAATGCGAGAAGGGGAAGGAGTGGTGAAGCCGTTTTCGTTTTCAGAGACCCTCGGCGTGGTTTCCCTTGAAATGCTCCTGGGCGACAGAGATGCAGCAGTCATCTGGCGTGGACCACTGAAGATCAGCGCCATCAGGCAGTTTATTTCCGACATTGAATGGGGCACCCTCGATTTTCTCATTGCGGACTCACCTCCCGGCACGGGGGATGAGCCCCTTACTGTGGCGCAAACCATCCCCGATGCCGAGGCCCTGATCGTCACTACGCCGCAAGAGATCAGCCTTGCAGATGTGAGGAAGTCCATCAATTTCTGCAAACAGGTAAACATGAAAATCCTGGGTCTGGTGGAAAACATGAGCGGTTTTATTTGCCCCCATTGCGAAGAAAGTATTGATCTTTTCGGGACCGGGGGGGGTGAGAAGACGGCCCGGGAAATGGGAGTCCCATTCCTTGGGGCGATCCCCGCAGATCCCAGGATGGTTAAACTGGGAGACGAGGGAAGACTGGACCACCTCATGGAACAATCGGATCTGGAAATCAACCGGGCGTATGAACAGGTGGTAAGAAAGATTCTGAATGACTCAGATAATCGCTGATTGAGGCTTGAAAATTACCTGTCGATGGTTATTATTTATGAACAAAATCATATATGAAGAAAAGTCTCATCATCAAGTCCGCGGTTAAGGGGAATGGAGGCTTCAAGCGTGCAGCAAGGAGGTTTTGAAAAATGGAAGCAGGAAGAATAGCAATTCCCTCGATGGCACCGGGAGGACTGGACGGACAGCGTTCAGGGCACTTCGGCCATTGTGACGTTTTTACCCTAGTAGATGTCGAAGGAGGGGAAATAAAGTCGGTCACAACCATCCCGAATCAGTCCCACGTGCAGGGTGGCTGCATGGTACCGGTCAATCTCCTGGCGCAGCAGCAGGTAAACGCCCTTGTGGTGGGCGGGATCGGTATGCGGCCTCTCATGGGATTCAGGCAGGTGGGGATTGACGTGTATTATGATGCCACGCGACCTGAGATTCGACCGGTGGTCGAAGATATTATCGCCGGACGATTGCCCGCCATCGGTGACGATCAGGTCTGCGGTGGTGGCGGAGGTCACTAGACAAGGGAAGGAATTTTTGCCATGAGAGCAGAGACGCAAGATGAAGTCTATAAGATGCTGTCTGAATCGGGATATTCGGACAAGGCCATCGAATATTTTCAGAGCAAGGAGAATATTGGTTTCCTGGAAGAGGCAAACCAGATAACCGATCTCACCGGTCCCTGCGGTGATTCCATGAAAATCTCTCTCAATATTCAGAACGAGAGGATTGACGATGCAAAAATCCAGATCCTGGGTTGTCCGGGGGCGGTGGCATCCGGGTGTGCGGTGGTGAGTCTGGCAAAGGGAAAGAGTCTGGAAGAGGCAAAGCACCTTGACCTTGATGCCCTCTATCGTGAGCTGGAGAAACTTCCCAAGCAAAAGATCCATTGCGCACGTCTGGCTTTAATGACGCTTCATAAGGCGGTGGAACAGTTTGAAGAGAGATATAACGGGAATGGATCGGGAAAGGAGACCTAGATTATGAAAGTGGCGGTAACGGCTACCGGAACAGACCTTGATTCCCCGGTGGATCCGAGATTCGGCCGGGCTCCGTATATCCTGATAGTTGACAGCGAGACCATGGCCATCGAGGCCCTGGATAATCAGGAGAACATGAATGCCCTCAAAGGTGCCGGGACACAAGCGGCCATGCTGGTAAGTGATCGGGGTGCTGAAGTCCTTCTCACCGGCCACTGCGGCCCCAATGCCTTCAGGGCCCTCCAGGCGGCAAACATCGGCGTGGCGAATAACGCGACCGGGACGGTTCGCCAGGCTGTTGAGGCTTATAAGAACGGGAAGCTCCCGCTGGCCGATGAATCCGATGTAGAGGGACACTGGTAACAAGGGGAATGGAATATGCCCATTTATGAGTTTGAGTGCCTTGACTGCGGGCAAACAACAGAGATCCTGGTTGCCGCCAGTGAGACTCATTTGGTATCGTGCGGCAACTGCAACAGTCGGAATCTCAAGAAACTCATTTCCGCACACGCCCAGGTAAATCCCGCAAAAAGCTATCCGGCCGGTCCGGCGGACCGGTGTTGCGGGGTGGACGGGCCTCCCGGTGGCACCTGCGCGGGCCCAGGAAGCTGCTGTGGCAGGGGCTCCGCCGGATAAAGAGGAGATTTTTCTGCAACGCGCCAGACACACCTGTACAGGGCAAAAATCCGCTGACCCAACGGATTTTCCACTTGACAGCAGAGAAGTGAATCCTTAAAATGTTCATACCATGAATGAATTTACCCCAAAAGTAAATGAAGAGCTCTTGGAATATCAAACCCAGAAGCTCCAGGATTCCATCATGGAGCTGATGGTTTGCTGTGACGACCGAAAGCTTCATGAGATTGGAAGATTTACTCTTCCCTATGCAGAATTGAAGTGTCTCATGCTCTTCCGCGGAGAACGATATCTCACGGTAAAGGGTATTGCCCGGAAACTGGATGTGGCCAAAAGCAGAGTAACTAAATTGATTAACAGCCTTTTTGAGAAACGACTGGTCAATAGAATCGATGATCCCGAAGATGCCCGAGTGCGGCTTATCAGCCTCTCCGGCAAAGGGAAGACCATGGCGAAAGAAATCGAGGTCTTTGAGCGAGGAATTTTCCGGGAAATGCTCCTTCAAATGGATCCAGAGGAACGAAAGAGCGTCCTTTCTAACCTCGAGATACTCCGATCGGCCATGGAAGCAGTGAAGGAAGGTTATTTCACCTAGGGTGTGGTGTTGTATTAGTTCAACGAAAAACGTGCGGATATATTGTCCCCAGGACGGGGATGTTTTTTTGGGGACAAAGTTCATAGTGTTAACAAATAACAGATTTTGGAGGAAATTATGGCACAGAGCGCAATGGAAAAACCGGACGGAGAAGCCCTGGATGTTTCCCTGCAACTTGAAGCACTGAGGGAACAGCTGTTGGGACTCAAGGCGGATATGGAAGAGATGAAAAAAGCGGGCTCTGAAAACAAGCTTTCAATGATCGTATTCAGTGGTGACCTGGACAAGGTACTGGCAGCCTTTATCATCGCCACGGGCGCGGTGGCAATGGGCATGGATGTGGTGATGTTTTTCACCTTCTGGGGAACCCCGACTCTCAGGGATAAGAACAAGAGCGTCGGAGGGAAAGATCTGATGGGAAAGATGTTTGGAACCATGCTTCCCAAAGGCATTGACGGGGTGAAACTCTCCAAGATGAATATGGGCGGAATGGGTACCAAGATGATGAAATCTCTCATGAAGAGGAAGAATGTTGCATCCCTGGAAGAAATGATTCAGATGGCGGGCGAATTTGGAGTGAGGGTCTGCGTCTGTGAGATGTCCATGGACCTCATGGGCTTCAAACACGAAGAGATGATTGACTATCCGGACCTCACCTACTGTGGGGTAGCCACATTTCTGGATGAGGCAGCGGGGAGCCGCATTCAGCTTTTCATATAACGTATTGGCTATGAAAGGACCTGCAAAAGGAGGAAATTGGGATGAAAAGAGGATTTTTTTTCGTATTTCTCGCGTTGGCGCAGCTGGGAATGATTTCTCCGGCAGCCTTTGCTACAAATGGTGACAATCTGATCGGGATTGGGCCCATTTCAAGGGCCATGGGAGGAGTTGGCGTGGCGGCCCCCCAGGACGCCATCAGTGCCATTTTCGCGAATCCTGCTGCCATGTGTTTTGGCAGCTACTGCCCAGGCTCAGAAGCAGTTTTCGGCGGAACCTATTTTGATCCTACGGTGAAAAGCAAGGTGGACCTGTCCCGGCTCGGCTTTGGGCAGGGCGTTGCCAAGAGCCGTATGAAACCCTTTGTGGTTCCCGCGATCGGCGTCACAAGTCCCATTACTGAAAGACTCAGATTCGGCATCGGCGCATACGGTGTCTCGGGAATGGGCGTGGACTACAAGGAGAGAGGCGCGATTTACCGCGATCCAAATACCGGACAGGATCTCTATACGAAACTGGAAATCATGAAATTTGCCCCGAACCTGGCCTATCTGGTGACCCCGAATTTCTCCGTCGGTATGTCTTTGAGTATCGATTACGGGAACGCCGATTTCGGGTCCGGAGGAGCACATAACTACACGATGGGCCTGCAGGTGGGAGCCCTTTACCATATGGGGATATTCAATTTTGGTGCTTCTTACATCACGCCCCAGAAAATTACCCATGAGCGAGTGTATGATTTTGATGGCAACGGTACCCTGGATGATCTGAAGCTCCAGTCACCACATACGCTCATTTTCGGAGTGGCGGCTGAGCCTTCTCCAGAACTTCTGGCGGAAGCGGATGTACGGTGGTACAACTGGGCTGATGCCAAGGGATATGAGGATTTTGACTGGGACAATCAGTGGGTCATTGCGCTGGGCGTGCAGTACCGGCCCATCGGTCCGTTGGCGCTAAGGGCGGGATTCAATTACGGCAAGAATCCCGTGAATGAACACAATGGCTTTAATATCATGGGGGTAACCCCGATCCAGGGAGTGAACGTCTCGACCCTGAATTACGAAATGCTCCGGATAGTCGGTTTTCCTGCCATCGTGGAAAAGCATCTGACCCTTGGGATCGGCTATGATCTGACAGAACGGTTGATTCTGAACCTTACCTACATGCATGCGTTCGAGAAGACTATTAAAGAGGTATCAGCGGGCAATATGGCAAGCCTTGAATCAAGCCTCAGTGAGCGCTCATACAGCTTTGGTCTGACTTGGCGATTCTAGCCTCGGCCCGGGCTTTCTCACCGATTTTTCGCCGCGAGACGGCACGCTGGTGAGAAATCCGGATGTTCCTTGTTGCTGCAGGAGGAACCGCCCTCCTGCAGCCTCCCGTCCAATCAATATCTATCTCTTGCTCACGTAATACTCTCTGATCTTATTCAGGGTATCCATGTACTCCTGCTGATATTGCAGGTCGGGATAGTGCGTCATTTCGCCCGTCAAGGCCCGGATATAGGGGTAAATGTCAATCCCGTAGGAATTCTTTCCCTCTTTGTCCGCCCGGTACACGATCAGCAGTGAATAGTAGGTCACGAGAACCCGTACCGTAGATGACCGTCTCCACAGATATGCCCTGCCACCGATGGTGTTGAGAAGAAACCCGGCATATGCATAGGCCGTGTGAAAGCTTGGCCTGAGGGCGTTCAGTTCTGGATCATCTTCTCCTTGCGTGAACCAGCGGAAAAACATGCGCAGGTCCATCTCCATATTGTCCCGTTCATGACGGATAATTTCTTTAATGAGCCGAATGTCTTTCCGGTCGAGAACCCTGAAGAAATAGTATACGTTTGCGGTGAGGATTCTCGGGTCTATGCCTTCACCTGCGGGAACAGGAAGATGGGATGAGAGCTTCTTCAAGATAATTTTGAAACGTTCTTTCGTTCCGGTTCCCAAGTCGAGATGACGGATAGAGGGCTGCTGATCGAGATAGGTGAAAAATTCCGACAGGCTCAGCTCAGCCATTGGAACTGTTTTTTTTACCATAGGGGTCACGGCGATGCCCGCTGTCTGTGAAGATTCACCAGGCGTCTGCAGCATTTCAGGGGCGCTTTCCGGGCTTTTTTCAGGAGCTGCTGCTTTTTCAGGCGTCGGCAGTACTTTTTCGGGAGTTGAGGCCTTTTCAGAGTCCTTCCCCAGGTCGCCCCTCAGCAGGTAGCCAATCAAAGCGCCGAGAACCAGGAACAACAACAGCCACCACCAGACACGTTTTGACCCGCGTGCATCCATTTTCTTCATCTCATTTCTCCCGTACATGAACGATTCTGAACGTTCCCCGAACCAGCAGTTACGGTTTGACTTTTTGCCGCATGCCATGAATAATCATTTGAAGCGCCTGTCAAGCTGAATATACAGGAGAGTGTTCATTGAAGCAATGAGAATTCTTCTCACAAACGATGACGGAATCCATGCCCCTGGATTGCGGGCACTGTATCTGGCCCTTTCCAAGGATTTCCACGTGGAGATTGTTGCCCCCGAGGTGGAGATGAGCGCGGTGGGCCATGCAATCAGCCTTTCCAGGCCGTTGCGGGTGAAAAAGGTCAAAAAAGGCAGCCGGTTCTACGGGTACGCTGTTTCAGGTACGCCGGCTGACTGTGTGAAAATAGCGCTCCAGGAACTCCTGGAAGTTCCCCCGGATATTATCCTGTCGGGTATCAATCTGGGTGCAAATGTGGGAGTCGATATCCTCTATTCAGGGACAGTTTCAGCCGCCACGGAAGGAGCATTCCTGGGCATAAGATCGGCAGCGATCTCTCTTGATACACTTGAAAGTCCGGACTTCGGATTTGCAGCCCGTTTCAGCAAAGAGATTGTCCATTTTTTGGCCGAAAACGGCCTCAGGGACGGGGCGGCCCTGAATATCAATATCCCGGCAGCCCCTCCCCGCGAGATTAAAGGAGTGCGCCTGACCAGACAGGGCATGTCGCGGTATGAAGAGAAATATGAACGCCGCGTGGACCCCAGGGGTAATGTCTATTACTGGCTTTCAGGGGAAACCCCGATGGATAACGGGACCACCGGCACGGATGGGCTCGCAATACGGGAAAAATGGATCTCCATTACTCCCATTCACTATGATCTCACCTGTGAAGAAGAATTGAACCGCTTGAAGACAGCGGCATTCTTCAAAGATTTTTCACGTTTTTCCTAATCCGCCTGGCCGGCCAGCGCTTTGTAGTGGGTGTATCGGTCCTTCACGTCGGCCTCGGCCTTTTCAAAGAGCTTTTCTGCCTGCTCCGGAAAACTCCTGGTGAGGCTGGAATACCGGACTTCACCCATGAGAAATTCCCTGAAATCTCCCTTCGGGTCTTTTGAGTCTAGGATAAAGGGATTCTTGCCTTGGTCTTTCAGCCTCGGGTCGTAACGGTAGAGGGGCCAGTATCCGGTCTCAACGGCCTTTTTCTCCTCCGCCTGGCTCCTGCTCATGTTGATCCCGTGATTAATACAAGGTGCGTAGGCGATGATGAGAGACGGGCCGTCATAACTTTCCGCCTCAACAATGGCTTTCACGAACTGGTTTTTATTGGCCCCCATGGCCACGGAGGCCACATAGACATACGTGTAGGTTGCGGCCATGAGGCCGAGGTCTTTTTTTCGCGTGGGTTTTCCGCTGGCCGCAAACTTGGCCACCGCGCCGGTGGGTGTGGATTTGGAAGATTGTCCTCCGGTGTTGGAGTATACTTCCGTATCCAGCACCAGCACATTCACGTCATGACCCATGGCCAGCACGTGATCCAATCCCCCGTAACCGATGTCGTAGGCCCAGCCGTCACCGCCGAAGATCCATATGGATTTTTTCGTGAGGTAGTCGCTCCTCTCCAGGATATCAATCAATATGGGGTTGATCTCGGCCTCGGCACTGGTAAATTCGACCTGTAGCTGCTCTTCAATCTGTCTCCCGAATACTTTGGATTTCTCGCCATCCTGCATGTTCTCAAGCCAGCCCTCCATGGCCTTCCTGAGATCATCAGGCAGGGGGTCTTTCAGGGCGTTTTCCACCAGTTCCGCAAGTCTTTTTCGCCTCTGGGAAACACCGAGCTGAATTCCATACCCGTATTCGGCATTGTCTTCAAAAAGAGAATTTGCCCATGCAGGGCCGTGTCCTTCTTCATTCACGGTATAGGGGCAGCTCGGAGTGGAACCCCCGTAAATGGAAGAACAGCCGGTAGCATTTGCAATAATCATACGGTCCCCGAAGAGCTGGGTGATCACCTTGATATAAGAGGTTTCACCACAGCCTGGACAGGAACCCGAGAATTCAAAGAGGGGTTGACGGAACTGGCTGCCCTTGACGGAAGTTACCGGCATCAGGTCATCGTGAATCGGGATGGTTGTGGAGAACTTGTGATTTGGTACCTGGGTCTCAATCTGTGAGGCAAGAGGTTTCATGATCAGGGCCTTTTCCTTGGCGGGACAGACATCGGCGCAATTTCCGCAACCCGTGCAGTCAAGGGTGCTCACCTGAATCCTGAACCACATTCCCTTCAGTTCCTTTCCCTTCGCCTCAACGGTTGCGAAGGTTTTTGGAGCTCCTTCCAGCTCTTCTTTGGTGGCGAGCACCGGGCGGATCACCGCGTGGGGGCACACAAATGAACACTGGTTACACTGGATGCAGTTCTCGGCAATCCATTCGGGCACGTTGATAGCGATGCCGCGCTTTTCATATCGGGTGGTGGCTGTGGGGAAAATGCCGTCGGGGCTGAAAGCGCTGACGGGTAATCTGTCTCCCTGCTGTGCAAGCATGGGGCGCATCACGTCTTTCACAAATTCCGGTTCGTCTTCCTGCATATATGCTTCATGGCCGGCCGTGGCCCATGACTTGGGCACCCGAATTTTCTGCAGGGCACCCACCGCCTTGTCCACGGCATCGATGTTCATCTGGACGACTTTGTCTCCCTTTTTTCCGTACGTTTTTCGTATTGCGTCTTTCATATACTCGAATGCCTGCTCGGGTGGGATCACGTCTGCAATCTTGAAAAATGCCGCCTGCATAATCATGTTGATCCGACCGCCGAGTCCGAGCGCAGCGGCGATTTTCACCGCGTCGATATTGTAAAAATCGAGTTTTTTCTGAGCAATGGTCCGCTTCATGTGTGCAGGAAGTTCTTTTTCCAGGTCCTTCAGGGACCAGGGGGAGTTCAACAGAAAAGCGCCTCCTTCCCTGATGCCGTCCAATATCCGGTATTGATGCACGAACTGAGGATTGTGACAGGCAATGAAGTCCGATTGTGTCAAGAGATAGGGAGACTGTATCCTGTGCGAGGAAAACCGAAGGTGTGACATGGTAATACCCCCGGATTTTTTCGCGTCATAGGCAAAATAGGCCTGCGCAAACATGTCAGTATTTTCACCGATGATCTTTATGGCGTTCTTATTTGCGCCCACAGTGCCGTCGGCTCCGAGTCCCCAGAATTTGCATCTGACCATGCCCTTGGGTGACGGTTCTATTTCATCTCCCAGGGAAAGAGAGGTGAATGTGACGTCATCCTTGATACCGACCGTGAAATGGTTCTTTGGTTCTCTGCCGCGGAGGTTGTCAAACACCGCTTTGACCATGGTTGGTGTGAAGTCCTTGCTTCCGAGGCCGTATCGGCCCCCCACGATAATGGGCAATTCCTTCCGTTCCTGAAATGCCGTACATACATCCTGATAAAGTGGCTCTCCAAGAGCCCCCGGTGTCTTCAGACGGTCGAGCACGGCGATTCTCTGGGCAGTTGCCGGAAGCGCCTGGAAGAAATGCTCAGATGAAAAAGGTATATAAAGCCGGACTTTTACAAGACCGATTCTTTCACCGAGTCCGGTCAGGTAGTTTACCGTCTCCTCGATCACGTCGCAGCTGGAGGCCATGGAAACGATGACCCTGTCAGCCTCAGGATCTCCCACATAATCGAAAAGATGATAGGGGCGGCCTACCAGATCCGATACCTTTTCCATTTCCTCCTGGACAATTCTGGGAACGCGTTCATAATACGGGTTGCAGGCTTCACGGTTTTGAAAGAAGATGTCTGGGTTTTGAGCTGTTCCGCGGAGCTGGGGGTATTCAGGATTTAACGCCCTGCTTCTAAAATCATCGATTGCTTCCCAGTCCACGAGGGCTGCCATATCTTCATAATCGATCATGTGTATTTTCTGAATTTCGTTGGAGGTTCTGAAACCGTCAAAAAAATGTACAAAGGGAAGACTGGCGCGGATACTCGCCAGATGCGCCACGAGGGCGAGATCCATGACCTCCTGTACTGAGGCTGAGGCAAGCAGGGAAAAACCGGTCTGCCGGACGGCATTGATATCTGAATGATCTCCGAAGATGGACAGGGCATGGGCGGCCACGGCCCTCGCCGCAACGTGGAATACGGCAGGCATGATTTCTCCGGCTATTTTGTACATATTCGGAATCATGAGGAGGAGACCCTGGGACGCAGTGAATGTTGTGGAAAGGGCACCGGCTGCGAGAGCCCCGTGCACGGCACCGGCCGCGCCTGCTTCTGACTGCATCTCGGAAACCTTCAGTGCCTGGCCGAAAATATTCTTGCGGCCGTGAGCGGCCCACTCGTCACAATATTCTCCCATGCTGCTGGAAGGCGTAATCGGGTAAATAGCGGCCACATCGCTCATGGCGTACGCAACGTGGGCTGCAGCTTCATTTCCTTCAACGGTCTTTGTGGATTTTGCCATGTCTGTTTCTCCCTCTCCTGGTGCGGTTGAAATAATACAGAAATTGTCCTAAAATGGGTATGCTATGGTATTCTTTTCACCTCATCATGTCAAGAAACATGCCGCGCGAAGAGCCTATCCCCAGAGACCCTTCGTCGGAGTCGCGGCCGTCATTCTCAGGGGTGAGGACGTCCTCCTCGTGAAGCGGCGTAATATGCCCGGCAAGGGAGAATGGAGCCTGCCGGGCGGACTGGTGCGACTTGGGGAAACGGTGCAGGAGGCCCTGCATCGGGAATTACGGGAAGAGCTTTCCGTTGAAGTTGAGTTCTTTGGACTCGTGGGGGTGTACGACAGAATCGTGAAGGATGTAAAAAATACTATTCAGTATCATTACGTGATTGTAGACTATTGTGCACAAATCATTTCCGGCATTCCCCGGGCAGCATCAGATGCCGCCGAGGCAATGTGGGTATGCAAGGCCGCATTGCAGAACTATACAAGCGACGAACAGGTCAGGATGGCTGTTTCAACAGCCTCCCGCCTGCTCCGCGACGCGAGCGAGCATCCATTCCGGTAAACGGCCTTTTCCCGGTGCGCCTTTTTTATCTTATGATGTGAAAAATGCGTTTCCAGTGGGGCCAGGACCAGTACACGATAAAGGCCTTTCCCTTTACCGATTCGATGGGCACAAAACCCCAGTATCGGCTGTCATAGCTGTGATTCCTGTTGTCTCCCATTACAAAAAGGTGACCCTGTGGTACCGTGACGGGACCGAAATGGGCGTTGGGGTGAAAGGGAGGCGTATACACCCCGTGTTTGTCCTGGAACAGCTTTCCATTTATAGAGATAGAACGTCCAAGAATCTCGATCCGATCACCCGGAAGCCCGATGACGCGTTTGATGAAGTCCTTGCTTGGATCTATGGGATATATAAAAACAATGACATCGTTCCTGTGTGGCTGCCCGATAGGAATGATTGTCTTTCTGATAAAGGGAAGCTTGACTCCATAGATGAATTTATTGACCAGAATATGATCACCCACCAGCAGGGTCGGTTCCATGGAACCCGAGGGGATTTTGAAGGCCTGCACCACAAATGTCCGAATAAAGAGGGCGAGGACGACGGCAATTATCGCAGCCTCCGCGTATTCCCTGAAAACACTTTTTTTTCTTATTTTCCCCTGAACCGCTGAATTTTCCACAAACATCCTCCTTGGACTCGAGTTCGAAACGTCCCTATTTCTCCTTTATCCTGTCAAATACCATCTTGACCGTCGACATTCAATATTTTTCAGGCGTTACCCCTTTTAACGGCCAGCCTCTTCAAATGGCCCCTTGAAAAATCGAACCTGTTGAAAAGGGATTTCCGATTTGCTCATGATGCATGTTCCTGTCCTTTTTCTGCTAGAAAACCTATGTTGGCCCGATTTTTGAATGGTTTAAATCCGAACGCATAACTTTGTAAAGAAAAATCTGGCAGCTGCCGATAGTCATAGAGGGCTCCGACGAAACATGGCGCTGTATTCAGTATCCCGGGTTCATGCTGCGGGAGGAGATGAATTGAGATGAAGAATCATGAACCGCGAGCAGGACAGCCGGGATTGCTTTCATGCTTTTAAGGAAATAGGCTGATAAAGACAAGAAAAAACCAGACATGTCCTGTTGTTTCGGCTGTTTGTAAAACAGGTACCTATAAATTATATAAAATGTTATTAATTTATAAAAATGTAGTTGACAAATATTGCAATTTATGTATGATCTTGACTCAGCTCCCCTGAAAGACCTTTTTGAAGTGTGAAACCGGAGGGTACATTGAGTCAGAACTTGGTAAGAGACATTAGAGAGCAACTTCTCATGAGCAAGGCGGAACTGGCTAGAAAGGCAGGGGTTTCTCCTCTCACCATTGACAGAATAGAGAAGGGGAAAACCTGCAGGATGGAAACCAAGAGGAAAATCATTCTTGCTCTGGGATACAAGCTTTCAAACAAAGACAAGATTTTTCCAGGGAACTAGAGAACAGACGCGATGGCAGTACCGAAGAAAAATCAGGTGATTGGTCTGGATATAGGGTCACAGTCGATAAAACTTGTAGAGATCGATCACGGTAAAAAAGGTAGAATTCTGAAGAATTTCGGCATCATTGGATTGCCTCCGGACGCTATCGTGGAAGGGACAATCAAGGAGATGGAGATCGTCTCATCAGCCATCAAGTCCCTGTGCCGGAACCTGAAGGTGAAAAATAGGAATGTGGCTACATCCATTTCCGGCTATTCCGTCATTGTAAAAAAAATTGAGATGACTGATCGAGACGAATCGGAACTCGAAAATAGTATCCAAAGTGAGGCCGAACAATACATTCCATTTGATATAAACGATGTGAACCTGGACTATGATATCTTGCGGCGAGGGATGGAACCGGCAGCAGATACCAAGGAAAGCGGGGGAAAATCCGCGAGCGGCAAAATGGAGGTCATGCTGGTTGCGGCAAAGAAGGATGTCGTGGAGGATTATGTGTCCTTGCTTCAGCTTTCCGGCCTGAACCCTGCCGTCCTGGATGTTGATGCATTCGCGCTCCAGAATGCCTTTGAAGCGAGTGCCGTTGAAGCGGAAGGCTGTTATGCCCTCGTAAATGTGGGCGCAGAAGAACTGGGTATCAATGCGATCAAGGACGGGGTTTCCATGTTCAGTCGCGATTCATCTTACGGTGGCAACCAGATTACGGAAGCCATCATGTCCCACTTTGATGTTGATTTTGCAGAGGCGGAGAAAATCAAACTGGGCGGAGAGAAGTTGGAAAAAGAGAAGGGCGCTCTTGAGGAAATTTTTACTTCCGTCATATCGGAGTGGGTCCAGGAAATAAAACGGGCACTTGATTTTCTGGCAAACAGTTACCCGGAAGAAAGCATCCAGAAAATCATGTTGAGCGGTGGATCATCACGGATACCGGGATTCAGAAAATATCTGGAAATGGACACGAACCTTCCTGTTGAAGAATTGAATCCTTTTGCAAACCTCATTATAAATGAGAAAGCCTTTGATTCGAAATACTTGAGCTATATGGCATCCCAGGCCGGCGTAGCGGTAGGGCTGGCCCTCAGAAGCATTGGTGACAAATGATTAGAATCAATCTTCTTCCTTTTCGGGCGGCAAGAAAGAAAGAAAATATTAAACGCCAGATAAGCGTCTATATTCTGACGGTGGTGTTCGTTTTTGCTCTCATGGGATTCTTTTTCTTGCAGCTTACCGGCAAGGTGCGGGCGCTCAAGACGGAGAAAGAGGGTGCGAAGAAACAGTTGGCCGCGTATGCGGAGACCACGAAAAAAATCAAACGCATCAAGGAACAGATCCAGGAAATCCGCGCCAAGCTTACGGTCATCCGTGATCTGGAGAAAAAGAAAACCGGCCCTGTTTTTCTGCTGGATGAAATCGCGAGAGCGGTTCCGAAAAATCGCCTTTGGCTTCGTTCCCTGTCTGAGAAGCAGGGCCTCCTGAAACTCCAGGGAACCGCCATGGACAATGAGACGGTTGCCCTTTTTATGACGAACCTGGAGAAGGCCAACCATATTACGACAGTTGATCTTAAAAGCGCAACCTTACGGGATGTACCCAAATATAAACTCAGTGTGGTTGATTTTGACATTGATTGTAAGACCTATTCATTTGAGGGAAAAAAGCCGAAGACCACGACCGGCCGCAAGAAAAAGAGATAAGGCCGCCTCACACAGGATTTTCACGGTATGAAAGAAAGCCCGTTCCTAGAAAAAATAGAAAAGATGCGGATGGCGTATAGAGTTCTCATCCTGGCGGGAACTGTTGTCTTTTTGGCTGGCCTTTTTGTCTGGCTGGTTGTGCTTCCTAAAACGAGTGAGATTGCCAAGACCAAGAAAGAGATCGCTGTTCTGAATCAAAAATTGAACCAGGCAAGAGTTCGCGCGAGAAACTTGAAAAAATTCGAGGTGGAACAGGCCGAGGTCACTGCTCAATTCCGAGAGGCCCTCAAATTACTGCCCAACAAGAGGGAAATTCCCTCCTTGCTGCGAACGATTACCAAGCTCGGCACCGATTCTCATCTGGAGTTCCTCCTATTCAGCCCGAAGAGAGAAAAGGCAGGCAACTTCTATATCGAGATTCCGGTGGCAATCAAGGTGAGCGGGACATATCATGACGTGGCTTCATTTTTTGAGAAGGTGGGACAGATGGAGCGCATTGTCAATATCCTCGATGTTTCCATGACTCCTAAGAAACCTCTTTCAACGACGCTGATTACCACCTGCAATGCCGTGACGTATCGATTCAAAGGAATGACGAATGCAACGACCGGGGCAAAGAAGAAAAAGAAATAGGAAACCCAGCGTGTGGGGTCTGAGTGCCCGAAGAGTGCAGGGCAATGGCTTGCTGATTTTGATGGCATGCCTTGCGGGTCTTTTTTTCACGGGTACGGAGGCCTGGGCAGCAAAGCAAATGGTGCATAACGCGTCCCGGGACTTGAAAAATACGTCTCTGGCCACCGGGAAGCCTGAAGAGTCGGCCGGGGACCGAGCGGCAAGCAAACCGGGCGAGGAGAACGTAGACCCCTTCAAGTCCTTTTTGTCCCTGCAGGAAGAGGCCAATGAGAAAAAAAGGAAAGAGAGACCCAAAACGTACCTGGAGACTCTGGATCTCTCCCAGCTTGATCTGATCGCGACGATTCTGGACCGGAAAGGGAACTGGGCCATGGTCAGGGATTCCAAGGGCGTTGGTCATGTCATCCGGAAGGGAACTCGGATTGGGACCAATGACGGGGTCGTGCGTGAGATCCGGGAAGGGGCGGTTGTCGTCCGGGAAAAGCATACGGATTTCATGGGGAAAGTGGAAACAAAAGACGTGGTCAAGAAGATGTCAACCCGTAAATAAACGGGTATCTCAGACCTTGTGTCCTGAACATGGAAGGATTTTTGGAGATGGGGTATGTAATAAGGGAGATCACACATGTGCAATGCGTTGAATAGAAATCGTAAACTCCTGCAGTTTGTCTATCTGGGTGTGGCCTTGGTCTTCCTGGGGGTGTACGGGTGCGCGTCAGCCCCGCAGAAGGCTGCACAGAGCCCGGGAGTTCTTCCTCCGAAGGTGGAAGCAATAAAGGTCCAGTCAGTAAACGCCGAAGAGACTCGTGTGGAGGTAGTAGGCTCTCAACCCTTGCCCTATACTGCATTCAAACTGATGGATCCGCTCAGAGTTATTGTGGATGTCCAGGGCGTCCCCGAACCCCAGATTCTTCAGACAAAACAGGTAAATGACGGTAATGTGAAACAGGTGTCCATTTCGATGGACAAGTCGGACAAGGCTACCAGAGTGGTGGTACTGCTTGCTCGTGCGATGGATTATACCGTCACGAAAAAGGCGCATTCGCTCATGGTGGCCTTTCGCTCCCTCCCAGCCGAGGAAACCGAAAAAAAGGAGACTCCCGAACAGAAGCCTGCCCAGGCCGAGGTGAAGACCAGTGCTCCTGTGGAAAAGGCGCCCGTTTCGAATCCCAGGATCTTCTTCAAACCGGGACAGGATCATCAGACGCAGGTGCTGGGGGTGGATTTTGCCATGCTGAACAATGGAAAATCCCGGTTGAGCATTACCACAAGCAAGAAAGGAGTCTACGCGATTGAGCGTAGGGGTCCCAAGACCATCCGTCTGAACCTGGAGGATGCCACGATTCCACCGCTTCTGATGCGGAGACTCGATGCCACATATTTCAAGGGGGCGGTCGACCGGGTGAAGGCAAACTATCTGCCCGAGAAAAAACAGGTTTCTCTTGACATGACATTACGAGAAATGGTCCCTTTTCATATTGATCAGACGGATTCGACAATCCGTATCGATTTTGGGGAGACACGAGTGGTCCCACGGGAAAAGCATCTGGTCCCGGTGGCCTTGACAGAAACAAGAAAAGAAACGTTCATTCCCCATTCTCGCGGCTCCGCCGGGATGATGAAACTGTCCGCGCCGGTGAAGAAGCGGCATGCAATGCGGAAAAAATACGTTGGCACACGCATGACCATGGACTTCGTCAATGCGGATGTGACGAATATCCTGCGCCTTATCGGGGAAGTCAGCAACCTGAATATTATCTGGGGCCCCGAGGTAAAGGGGAAGGTCTCCATGCGACTGCGGAATGTCCCCTGGGACCAGGCCCTTGATCTCGTTCTGGAAAATAATGATCTTGGTATGCGACGTGAAGGAAATGTGATCTGGGTGACGACCCAGGCAAAGATCGCCAAGATAGAGGCCGAGGAGAAGAAGAAACGGGAACAGGAAGAAGCTGAACGAAAGAAGAGACTGGAATCGGAAGAGGCGGCAAAGAAGGCAGAACCTTTGGTCACTGCATACCTGACCGTCAATTATGCTAATGTGGAGACCATCAAGAATCTCATCAACGATAATGTGAAAGGACCCAGGGGAAAGCTCTCCGTCGACAGCGCCAATAAGACGATCATCATGACTGATACCTCCGCCAACATTCAGGCGGCCAAGGAACTGAAGTTGCTGCAGGACAAGCCTATCAAGCAGGTCATGATCGAGGCACGCGTTGTTGAAGCGAGCACCAGTTTCAGCCGAGAACTGGGGGTCAACTGGGGTGGAAGCTACGAGACGCAGCACAATCCCTGGGGAGGAACAGGAGACGGTACGTATGGATATAATTTTTCTACAAATTTCAGCATCCCTTCGGCAACTACGGTTGGGATCAACTTTGTCAATACGGCTGCCACCAAGCTCCTGAATGCACAGATCGCTTTTGCGGAGACCGAAGGCGAGGTCAAGACCCTCTCCGCCCCCAAGATTGTCACGCGTGACACGATTAAGGCAACCATCATGCAGGGAACCAAGATTGTCATTCCCTCCGGGACGGATTCCAACGGGAATACAACATACCAACAGGTAGACGCCGCCTTGAAGCTTGAGGTCACGCCGAAGATAACGCCGAATGATATGGTTATTATGAACATAAACGTGAGCGATGACTATCCGGACTATGCCAACGCCAGGGGTGATAATGTGCCGATCAATACGAAAAGCGCGCAGACTGAGATGATGATCGGCTCAGGCGACACGGTGGTTATCGGCGGCATTTATAAAGAAAACAAGAGCAAGACGGAAAACGGAACACCTTGGCTGCGGACCGTGCCCATCCTGGGCTGGCTCTTCAAGGATCGGAGCACGACAACGGATAAAAGTGAGCTCCTTATTTTCCTGACCCCTACCGTGGTTTCGGTTCCCGGGCGGATATGAGGGGATGACCTGAAACAGGGGTAATGGACCGAAGCAGATCGTCTGAAAAAGGCAAACAAAAGGGATCGCGTGCCCTTTATCACTGGGGAACCGTTGTCGTAATATTCTCATCCTTTGTGTTTTCCGGTTGTGCCGGGAACAGGGAACTCACCGCGAAAAAAGCTCGGGCTGAGGCAGCTCTTGGTATATCGCTTATCCAGGAGAACCAGCCAAGGGCCGGTCTGAAGCATCTGCTCGAAGCGGCGCAACTCGCCCCTGATAACGCACGGATCCTTCATGAAGTAGCACTGGTCTACCGAGACCTGAAGCAGTATCCCCTCTCATTACAATATTTCAAAAAGGCCCTCGCCATTGAGCCGGAATTCCCGGAAGCCTGGAATAACCTGGGAACCCTCTACCTGATTCTGAAAGAATGGGATAAGGCTATTCCCTGTTTCAAGCGGGCGGCAGAGACACTGACCTACAAGACCCCTCATTTTGCCTACAATAATCTTGGTCTGGCATACTATCATATCGGTAACTACCCGAAGGCCATCGAGAATTACCGGGAAGCCCTCCGTCTGGCGCCCGATTACAGCCTTTGCTGGGACAACCTCGGCGTTGCCTTTGAAGCAACCGGCAAATGGACTGAGGCGATAGAGGCATTTAAAAAGGCCATCCGGTATGCCCCTCAATTTCCAGCTCCTCACTTCCACCTTGGAAGGCTCTACCTGAAACAGAAAGCGGTGAAGAAAGCGCAAAAGGAGCTGGAAGAAACTATTCGGCTGGCACCGGATGGCCCTTTTGCAGAGGAGGCAAAGGCCCTTCTCAGCAAGATTCAGTGATCTTTCCACCGGTGACCCGGAGCAAGCTGGCGATATCCATGTGCCTGGTCACATGATAGTCTGCATCCAGCTCCGGATTCTTATATGCGATAAAGGGGACCCCTGCGGCCCGGGCCGTCCTGGAGTCAACAAGGGAATCACCGACATAGATGGCCTCATCCGGCGTAATCTGAAAAAAATGAAGAATCCTGAGAATACATTCCGGGTGCGGCTTGGGATTGCTGACATCAAGAGATGAAATAACGATATCGAAAAAGCCTGCAAGGCCATGTCTTCGGAGTACTTCCGAAATGGTATTGCTCCGATTGGTCGCAATGGCCAGGCCGCAGTGAGGCTTGAGGAACCGCAGAAGTTCCATGAGATCCGGCTCAACAACCATGTCTCGAATGAAAGGCGAGTAATCCATTTCCATCCGGTAGGTCTGTGCCTGGTTCTCATATCCTGTTCCACGGAAGATGTGCCGGATTGACTCATCAGCCGTGTGCATGTGGACAAAGCTTTCTTCGTCGTTTTCCATGGGCGGAAGGCCGAAGTGGGCAAGAATATGGTTGTAAAATAAGGTATTGGCCTGGCGGGAGTCAAACAGGACTCCGTCGCAGTCAAAGATGACCGAGGCAACGCGTCTCATGCGTTGGAACCTTTACCAGTGGGATGCGAGAAGAGTATAGAGCATGAGAACCATGGGCTAAAAATGACGCTCCCGCATGAATCCCATGAGTTGCAGGGCGGTCTTGATCGCGGCAAATACAAGACCGCATCCAATAACAGTAAGGGCAAGGTAGAGAAAACCGAAAAAGATAAAATACTCCACATTCCACAACCATTCAAAACTAAACGGTGTCATGCTTGCTCTCCTATGCTGTCCTGGTCTCCAGGTTTGGATTCAACTCCAATTCCTTGGGAAATACGGGCAGGTACCGGTAGGCCAGTGAAAAAAGCAGGATCCCGTAGCCGACAATGGCGAGGGAGAGCCCCCATTCCTGCCAGGTGGGAAGATAACTCCAGAACCTGGTGAAAGGCATGACCGGTATTGCCAGGGTAACGATAATAAACATGAATCGATTCAATATGATCCCCACACATGCCAGCAGGGAGGCAGTGATAAGCCATCCGGTCTGTTTTCTTGCGTTGGGAATCATCAGAATAATCGCAGGGAGTATGCCGCAGATAATGATTTCCACAACAACCATCCATACGCCGTACGGTCCCTGTTTGAAGAAATCCATGAAAGTGAGCCCTTCCTGCGGCACAATGCCATATATCCAGGCGAGGGTGTCGGCGATTTTCAGGATCATGTATGCCGATAACAGCCAGGCGGAGATTTTTGCAAGGAGCTGAACAGCATTGTCCGGAACCAGTTTTTTCCTGCTGATGGCCTCAGTCAACTTGGTGCACAGGATGGTAAAACAGGGGCCTACAGCAATGGCGGACAGGATGAAGAGGAAAAAAGTCCACGGCCATATATAAAATCCTTCCCTGGCCGCAAATGGACGGGCGTACATCACCCCGAACATACCCCCAAGAGAACCCTGGTGAAAGAAAGAGAGGAAGGTCCCGGTCGCGGCAAATACCGCCATAATTTCGTGGAGATTATGTCCGAACAGACGAAATTCCTTGACCTCTTGGAGCTTCCTGTTTGCCAGGATAATCGGAATGAATTCCACAGCCAGGACACCGAGGTAACAGGTGATGCAGAAGGACACCTCCACGAGCATGGAGTGAATGTTGGCATGCCAGAAAATAAACCATCCTCGGAGTGGCTGCCCGATGTCGATTCCAAGCATGGCAACCGCCCCTGAATAGCAGATGAAGCCGATAATAACGGCGGCATTAATGATATTTTTCAGCTCTTTCTTCCCGATGATGTAGGTAAGAAACCCTGTGAAAAACGCACCGGCTCCCAGAGCGATCAGGCCCAGATCAAAGACAATCCAGAGGGCAAAGGCGAATATGTTGCTCATATTGGTCTGGTTGAGTCCCTTCCAAAGGCAGAGAATGGCAGCGAGGCCTCCCCAGAGCAACAGCCCTAGCCATGGGAGCGTCCAGAAGAAAAAGACCTTTGGGGAACATCTTTTTACTCCTTCAGGTATCAATGGCGAATCCATTACACATCCTCCTGAGATCTAGGAAACTAAAACGTATCGCGTCCGGGCTTGGTGGACCACTCCCTTTCCATCCAGTTCTTGTTCACCACAGGATGGTATTCACCGGGCAGGAAATTGTCTGCCAGCCTGCGTATCCAATCTCTGCTGGAAAGATAATAGACCTTCGGTTCCGTCCCGAGACGGTCCAGGAGCCTGAAAGCGAAGGGGTGCTTTATCAGTTGCGAGACCTTGTGCTCGGGATTGTTCAGATCTCCAAAGGTGATAGCCTGGGCCGGGCAGGCCTCGGCGCAAGCGGTCACGTATTCATCCTCTTCAATTTCCCGCCTGTCTTCTGCATATGCCTGATTTTTTGCCCGCATCAGCCGGTGGTGGCAGAATGTACATTTTTCAACCACGCCACGCATTCTCGGAGACACCTCGGGAGAGAGGTACCGGTCAAGGCCTTTGCCTTTTGGGAAATATCCATCCCACCAGTTAAAGTATCGAGCCTGATAGGGACAGGCCGCCTGACAGTACCGACAGCCGATGCATCGGGTGTATATCTGACTGACGATCCCCGTGTGGAAATCCAGTTTTGTAGCGGTCGCAACACATACTGAGACACACGGAGGATGATGGTTACAGTGCATGCAGGGCCTGGGAAAATAGCTTACTTCCGTATCCGGGAAGTCCTTGCCATTGGAGATTTTGAAAAGCTGCATCCATGTTATACTGCGTTGTTTGTCAGATTCATCAGGCCGGACAGAGACGTTATTCTCTGCAGCGCACGCGACCATACAGGTTCCGCACCCGGTACACTTGTCCAGATCGATCACCATTCCGAATCTGTGGCCATGGACATGTTCTTCTTCCATAATCTACCTCGCCATCGTTAAGCTTTTGTTATCCGAACCGGGGTATTCCACCATACTGGCATTCCGCTGAGAGGGTCCTTCGAAGGATGAATAATGTCGTTCGGGTTGCTCCCTTTTCCTCTGAGAAATTCATCGTAGGCACTATGGCCGAGGCCGAGAGGCAGGTAAACCATACCGGGCATGGCCCCCTCAAAGAGCGCTATCCGCACGTTCACTTTTCCAGAAGGAGACTCGATCCATACTCGCTGGGCATCTTTGAGGTGATATTCGGCGGCAGTCCTTGGGTGTATTTCCGCAAAAGACGTATCCTTCAGGAGTTCGTTGTCATAGAGGGTCTTCATGAGGAAAGGCGGACTCGGCGTCCAGGAAGTGGCCAGATTTATCAACTCGTAGGGAACAAGCTGCAATGGATAGTCGCTGCTCTTCACCGGGATTGCAGGTTTTTCATAATGGGGCATGAAGACTTCATCGCCCCGTACGTGAATCCCCATTGCGTCAAGGATTTCCTCCCGTGACCCGTTTCTGGTGTTCCCGGAAACAGCCTGTTCAATCCGGCTGTTGTAGAATTCGAACCTGCCCGTAGGGGTTTTGAAAGGGTCTTGTCCGGCGCCGGTGGCGTATTGCGGGCGGTACCAGAGCCCGTTGGACTTCAGAGTCTTCCACAGTTCGTCAAAGTCCTTGTAGTCGGGTTTCAGGGCGGTTTTCACCTGCAAGTCCTCCCACGTCTGGGTCTTGCCGTCATAATGAACAAGCCCCGGTCCCGATTTGAAAAGCCCCATCGCCCTGATTTTCAGGACGTCTTCATATGCGCCCCAGGGAAACGCATCGCCAATGGTGTTTCCCAGCTTCTTGGCAATCTGGAGAATCACATCGCCCGAATGCCTGGTGTCATACAGCGGTTTCACCACGGGACGTGAAAGGCCGTACAAGGGAAATTGCAGTGCAGCAGGCCAAACTACATCATCCATTTTTTCAAGGTAGGTGTGGTTCGGCAGGATCAAATCCGCCATGAAAGCGGTCTCATCCCGGAAAGGAGAGAAACTGACGATAAACGGTATTTTTTCAAGGGCTTTCTTGAATCTCCCGCCGTCAGGCAGCGTGAACGCAGGGTTGGATGAAAACACCATGAGGGTGTCGACAGGAGAATCCCCGCTCCCCGACACCGTATCAGCAAAATTGTTGATGAGGCTCCGGGTGAAGGGATAGCTCGGGCTTCCGGCTCCATCGAGGCGGGGTTTGCTGTTTCCCGCTAGAGCAACCGGGTCCTGCTGGAAATCGGGTAAAATACCCAAGGGGAGAGGGTCGCTGATCAGTATGCCGCCCGGCTGATTCAATTTGCCTGCAAGGGCGTTGAGGGCCATGATCGACATGCATTCATAGAGGCTCCCGTTCAGGTCGCCCTTTTCTTTTCCGAAAAGAGCGACAGGCGCCTTGGCCTTGGCAAAATCAACAGCAAGAGAGACAATCCGGGAAGGCTTCAAGCCGGTTATTTGTGCCACCTGTTCCGGCCCGTACTTTTTCAACAGGAGGGTCTTAAACCCGATATGTTCCTTTCCGTCTGAAGAGGTCCAGTCGTCAAAACCGAAACACTGTTCTTCGACGAATTTCCTATTGTAAAGCCCTTCTTTAACAAGCACATGGCTTATGCCGAGAGCAAGCGCTGCCTCAGTCTGCGGTTTTATGGGTACCCACAGGTCAGCCTTGGAGGCCGTGTTGGATGCCCGTGATTCAATTTGCACTACCTTCGCCTTCTTGCTCAGCGCCTTATCCCGGAGAATGGTCCAGGCATTGAGTATTCGTCCGGCTCCTTCCCAGCCCTCGAGGAACCCGCAACCGAAACTGAGTACGAAATCCGAGTTTTCAAGGTCGCAGGCGAGAGGTCCTTCACGGCCTGTCATGAGGGTGCTGGTCATTTGGTACGTATCTTCGAAACTCGGGGTTCGGAGATAATTGGGGCTGCCAATCGCTTTCAGGAGTCGTTCAATCAAGAGTGACATGGTGGATCCGCGCATATAAGAGCCATCCACCGCGGCGAGGGCCTCCGGCTTTCCCTGGGAGCGCAGGTCTGATATGCGGGAGCAGAGAGTCCCAATGGCCTCTTCCCAGGAGATGTCCTGAAACACCCCTGCCCCTCTCGGACCCACGCGTTTCATCGGCCGAGTGAAACGTATATCTTTGTCATACAGGAGTTGCAGGCCCCCCATACCAATGGGGCATATTCCGCCGGGATTGACCGGATAGTCGGTTCTCCCTTCTATCTTGACCGCGCGCTCGTCGACTTTACGCACCGCAATTCCGCATCCGCCCGGACAAAGGCTGCATACGGACTTGACGCTGTCAAATGCCCCAGCCGGCGGCACCGGTACCCAGGGCCAGTTTTGCGTCCAGATGGCAATGTCATCGGTCAATTTCCACGGGAGAGGTGTCAGTTGAATTCCCACCGCACCGCCAACAAGGAGCTTGACAAAATTTCGTCTATTCAGTTCCATACCCTTCCCCTTATTTGTGGCAGACAAAACAGGCGTTATTTTCTTCATGACCTGTTTTCGTATGGCAATCAGCGCAATCGTCCATTTTCATACTATCCCAGGTATTTTTTCCATATCCGGAAATGTTTTTCCCCCAGATATAGATACTGTAACCAGTGATGCGGTTGGCCTCGTAGAGAGGCAGGCGGGTATGGTGGCCAAAATCTCCGTGGCAGGTCTTACATGCTTCCTTCCCCATTTTCACATGGGCAATATGAGAGAAATATACGCACTCGGGCTGTTTGTAGTAGGAGAGCCAGGGCACCTGTGTTTCCGTGGCCACGTATTTTTTCAGAAATTTGACTTCTTCCGGAGACTCACCCAGGGGAGAATCAGGATCATCGTGGCATTCCATGCACTTGCCCAGTTTCGGAATCCCGACAAATGTCCCATCATCACGAAACGCATGGCAGTATTCACACCGTTCCACCTCCGTATCGCCCTCGATCCCATCTACCTTGTCCGGGTTGAGATGAATGGCATGACTGAAATTGATGGGCTGCGGCTGTTTCGAATAGAGAACCATCGGAAAGATAACCCATCCGACAATCAGGGCTCCAATGAAGCCGAGAAGAAGAAATATCCATCCGCCTTTGTTCGCCTTTTCGGATGATTTTGCTCGGTTTTCCATAGGTTTAGGCCTCTTCCATGTGGTGTTTACAGTTTCTGGACAAAGGAACTGACAGTGTTGCGTATGTACCTACTCGGCTCTCTTTTGTCAAGAAAAAACCTTGTTAAATGCTGGAAAATCAATCAAATAAAAGGGCTTTTGGAAACAGACCCGCTCCAGCCGCAATAGGTGAGGATCTTCGTCTTTTCCTAGGCAACACGTGGGGTTGGATGCTCCATGTTCACGATGTTCCGTCACTTCCGACAAAAGCTGCGGAGCGCTTATGGTGGAGGGATATAGGAAGGGGGCCTCGCATACTGCTCAGCAGGCCCCCGATGGACACAAAAGGGGGCACTGAATTGATCGATGACCGCCGGCAACGCTAGTATTTCCGCATTCTTTTCCTGCGCCTCTTCGCCGCCTTTGCCTGCTTTTTCTTTTTCTGCACGCTGGGCTTATCGTAGAAACGCCGTTCCTTGATTTCAGAGAAAAACCCCTCTTTGGTCAATTTTCGTTTGAGGTCCTTGATCGCCTTTTCTATCTGGTTATCATGCACGATTACTTTCATGGTACACCAACCTTTCTCCTTAAAATGAAAAAGCACCTCATGATGCCGCATGAGATGCTTTCACAACTCTTCAGGACGTGGATTTTCTGTGCGTGGCTTTTACATAGCATGCTCCTCCCGGAACAGCGTTGACGCTTGCGTATCCACATCTCTAAACAGGCTGAAAGCATTCACAGGGTCCAAAGAAAACGGGCCTCTTGTGGGGGAACGATGGCGGAAAAATGCCCTTGTGAAAGTCGCCATTCTCATTATTCGTCATCACCCCCTTCACCTGCGATTGACCCCGTTCTTTCCGGAGCCTGATCCTGTGACAAATTCGAAGCTTCTATTTTATTTTTCTGACCGCGTATGTCAACCTTTTTTTGGCAGGCGTACCAAGCTGATACCCCCGTCGCTCCTGTCACCCGGTCAAAATGAGGAACCCTTCCGGGTGAGCTTTGCCACTGCCTCGATGTGATACGTGTGGGGAAACAAATCTACCGGCTGTATTTCCGCGACGTCATAGTTCCCTGTCATAAGCCCCAGATCTCTGGCTAGGGTAGCCGGGTTGCAGGAAACATAGACAATTCGTTCAGGTGCGAGATCCAGCACCTGTTTCAGGACATCCTTGTGCATGCCGGCCCGCGGGGGGTCCACAATCACAATCTGCGGCCGATACGCGAGGGAGGTTCCAGTGTCCCGAATATCACCGCAAACAAAACGGCAGTTCTCGATCCCGTTCTTTCTTGCGTTCTGTTCAGCATCCCGTACCGCACTCTCGTTTATTTCCATGCCCACCACCTCGCCCACATGGTCCGCCAGGAAGAGTGGAATGGTCCCGGTGCCGCTGTAAAGATCCAGGACCTTATCGGTTGCTTCCGGTTCAGCATACGTGATCACCTGATCATACAGGGTCCGTGCAGATCGGGAGTTGGTCTGAAAAAAGGAGTTGGCCGATATGCGAAAAATAAAACGGCCGATCCGGTCCTCGATGGAACCGTCTCCGAATAGGGCCTTTTCGCGGTGACCCACGGCGATGGAGGCCTTGCGTTGATTCACATTATTCACCACGGTCTTGATGTTTGAAAATCGGTTGGTGAGTTCTTCCGTCAGTGAACCCATGATATCGGGCCGCTCCTCTGCCGTGACCATGTTCACCATCCACTCGTCAAGGGACACGGAATATCGAAGGGTGAGAAACCGCCAGAACCCCAGGTGACTCTTTATTCCATAGACAGGAACACCGCTTTTCCGGACAACTGTGTGCACACATTGAAGAATCTTGTTTCCCAGGTGTTCCTGCAGGAGGCAGGCGTCAATAGCAAGTATCTTGTGATAGGATCCCGGAACGTGGAGTCCCAGAGCGAAAGAGGTGTCAATTTGTTCCTGATGCAGTTCTTCCGGCGGGATCCAGCGGCGGTCTGAAAAGGAAAATTCCATTTTGTTCCGGTACTGAAAAAGCCTCTGAGAGGGCAAAACCGGCTGGACGCCCACGTCCCTCAATCCGCCGATATGTTCTAGAGATTCCTCAATATAGGTTTTCTTGTAGGAAAGCTGTGCCTCATAGCGCACATGCTGCCACTGGCATCCCCCGCAGAAGGGGCTGTACGGGCACGGGGCTGCCACCCTGTCGGGCGAAGAGGAAAGCAGTTCAATCATCCTGGCCTCCGCGAATCCCCTTCTCTTCCTGGTGATAACGGCACGGACCCGATCACCGGGAATAGCCCCCCGGACGAAAACCACGAAATTGTCGATTCGTGCAAGACCCTGGCCCCCATACGCCATCTTTGCAATATCTAGTTCCAGGGTGTCGCCTTTTCGCAGGGTTTTCATGGAGTCTTATATAGCATGGAGGGGATGCTGTTGGCCAGTCAATCTGAACGGGTATCCCTGAGCTTTTTGAGGATCTTCCCGTTTTTTTACCGTGCTCCCAGTTCCTTGAGGGCATTGCAGGCACTGGTATTCCCCAGGTCGCAACTGGTCTTGAGGCTCAAAATGCACTGTTCTTGATCGCCTTTTCTCTGGTAGACGAGTCCAAGGCCGAAGTGGGCATAGGCAAAATTTGGATCGATGGTGACGGCCTGTTGAAAGGCGGTGAGGGCCTGATCATATTCTCCTTTCATAAATAACGTGTACCCTTTGCTGTAATATGCCCACTTGAAATCGGGCCTTATTGCAATGACCCTCTCATAATCCGACAGGGCAAGATCATATAATTTCTTGTTATAGTAGCAGAGACCGCGATTGTAACGGGCGTCAGCAGCATCGGATTTCGTATCCTGGGCGCCTTCTTGGAAATCGATACTTTTTGTATAATCTATAATGGCGGCGTCGAACCTGCCATAGTTGTAATAGAGATTGCCCCTGTTGTAGTAGGCATCTGTGTAGCCCAGATTTTTTATCTCTGTTATCCGGATAGCGTTATTGTAGGCCGTGAGGGCATCCTGAAATCTGTCCTTTTTGGCGTAAATGATGCCAAGGTTGTTGTAGACGTCCGCATGATACGGCTTTTCTCCCTCTTGGCTGGACGGGAGGGCTGCGGTGTAATAAAGTTCGGCATTTGTATAATCACCCAGCTTGAAGTAAAAAATCCCCAGATTGTTCATTGCCTCTTCATTATCCGGGTCAAGCTGGATAGCCATCAAGTAGTCATCCCTCGCTCTGGTGTCATGCGTATCCTTTTCATAGTACGCAAGCCCTCTATTATTATAGGCCGCTGCATAATCAGACTTCAGCGTAACCGCCTGTGTTAAGGCGGTAATCGCCTCATCAAATTTACCCTCTCTCAGATGTTCGGTCCCTGTCTGAAAATAGGTCATTGCATCTTCAGCCACGCTAATCTTTGACCATATCACGGCACAGGATATAGTGATTCCTATGATTATCCATCGCGTAAGGGTATTTGTATTCATTGTTTAATGCCTTGAATTAAACTTAGTTTAATTGTTT
This sequence comes from uncultured Desulfobacteraceae bacterium, assembly GCA_964633015.1. Lineage (GTDB taxonomy): Bacteria > Desulfobacterota > DSM-4660 > Desulfatiglandales > Desulfatiglandaceae > B46-G9. The sequence continues at coordinate 99,168 of CAZWEV010000001.1, forward strand.
TTTGCCTCTTTCAAGAGTTTCTTTAATCGTAAACTTTTCCCCTGGTTTGACTATCTCGTAATAATAGTTCTTAGAATTTCTTACATGGTATGATAGGCTCACTTTTGAACCAACTATCGCAAAGTCAGGAACATTTATCTCAATTGCAGGATAATATACATTATTCTTGCCGAGAGTTATGACCATCCCTTTGATATTTGTGATCTCTCCGGTAATGGTCATTATGTTTTCTCCCGTTGACAAGGCAGCGGCCCCGGTTGATAGGAACATGGATATTGAAACCAGCATGAAAGCAGATAAAAGCAGCCTTTTTATTCCATTATTGTTCATGATTGATCTCTCCTTTACATTGTTTGCAGTCAGCTCTGAGGGACCGCCTATCGCGTTTTCTCTTTCAACCGCAGAGAGCCGAGCCTAGCGATCAATGATTTAGTCAGTTTCCCACAACATCTGCGATACGCCACCCGGAGGCCCCGGAATGTTGGTGCTCTGGTCCTCGCCCACACCGCTCACTGCCCCGCCCGCGCTGATGAGTCCCGCTGCATGCCCTCCTCTGGTTACCACGCGGACTCCCGAGGGAATGGAGCTGTTCTGCAGTTTCAGATAGGTATCCATGATATCTCGTTTGGTCGGGTTCCCGGTGCCTTCATCATGGTAATTGAAAACCGATTTTCCCCAGCAGTAGTCTAGGGCGTAGATAAAGGCGCTCCCGTTTGGGTTGCAGGGATCATCAAACACCGGCATGTAGGAGGTGAAGTAGACATTCTTAAAAAATACTGTGGGCTGGCTCAGGATCTTTTCTCCGGTATGAATGTTTTCGGTCTCGTCCTCACAATTCGTCTGGGCGTCCAGAACCCGGTAGAATCCGCTGCAGATGGATTCGTCATTCAGAATCTGCATCAAAGCCTCTTTCCTGGTGGCATCATCCACATCTACGTCACCGTCGCCATCAGCGTCCGCCTGATCATCCAATTCGTCGCATGTGAGATTCAGGAGGCTGTTTTCGTCCGTGAGGGTGTTATGATCGGCAACCACGTAAAAGCGGTTTGACGTCATGGCGTATCGGGGATGAGCTCGGTCACCGGTCCCGAAATAGAGGACCGGCTTGGAGGTCCAACAATTCCCGAAGTATGACACATCAGGAGCGTAGAACATTTTTCTCGCCTGGTCAGCGGTATTCAACGTGCCGCCTGCCGTGAAAGCATCAGGGTCACCTGAATACAGGTGATCTGCCAGCGAAGACCCGGGGTTGACCGTGAAGATTCTTTGTACCTGCCATTTGGTGGAATCGGCATCCGTATAAGTGTGAGCCATGTCCGCGTAATAATCGTACTTGATTTTCCATATCTGTCCGTAAATATCCGCCGCATACATGACGATCTTGCTCTGCGAAAAGGGGATAACCGAGATATCCGCAGGGAAACAATACTTCATCTTGCAATACTGCTGGCTGATCCCCGCAGTCACGTCCTCGGTCTCATCCTCATCATTGTCCGCATCCCCATAGACCGCCTTGAAAAGGACCGATCCGGTGCCGAGGTCTACCACAAAGATCCCTCTGCCCATGGTGTCCTTCCCCGGGTTATATTTGTCATAGCTTCCACTTGTTCCGCCGCCGGTATCAGTAAACGTTTCACCGCCATCCCGTATGCCGTCCCGATTGGTGTCGTCAAATGCCTCAGGGTACCCATCTTCCAGCGGATCATAGCCCCCCGAGAATATGACGGCATCTTTTACCGTCCCGGAAGCGGTCATGATCCTGGTAAAAAAGGGCTTGCTCCAGGAATAGCCCATTTCTGTGTAATCTCCCGTGCCGCCTTGTACGTGCCACTTGACCGTCCAGAGGCTGGGATCCGGCTGGGTCACATCGAGAGCCCAGTAGCTCCTGCCGCCGCGCCGTTCACCAAAAACCAGGGTCTTGTCGTAGTAATCTCCGGTTTTGGTCAGCGAGCGAAAGAGATTGCAGGATCCATCGACCATGTATGAGTGCAGATCGTCGTTTTCAAAGAGCTGAAGATTTGGAAGGAGGTCCGATGGAATAAAGGCGAAAATCTCATCTCCGGCTGCGTAGCTTTTCCCATTCATGGTTGCCGTGTCCGGGGAATCCAGGAACACGTGGAGCATACCGTCATTGGCGCCGATTGCCACAAAACGGAATTCCAGATCGCCCGTGTCATCAAGGTAGTCAATGATCTTTGGTTCCGAGTGAATTATGTCGCCCAGGACCCAGCTCCGTTTTGCCACCGGGTTTCCACTGTCGTCCGCGTCATAGGTATACCCGTAGAGGTAGTTGATGATCTTGTAGCGATCTTCGTCAGAGGCAACACTGAGGTCTGTGTTGCTGACGTTGGTGCTGTTGAAGAGAACCAATGCGCTGCCGCTGTAGGTGTATATTTTCCGATCATAGTAGTTTGCTGTATCAAAAGCGGTATCCATGACACTTTTGAGTTTGCCACCCGCTCCTCCTTTGTTTACCTCGCCGCCGTCGGCAGCGCTTGACCAAAAGGAAGTGGAGCCGGACATGAATGAGCCGTCACAGTCCCCAGCAATAGCATTATTCTTATCAACGACGGTCCACTCGGGATCGGATCTTCCGCAGTCAGTCCTGGCCAGGTATTCTAACCCGTATTTCTTCAGGTTCCCCTGCCAGTGTTCCCCGTCTTTCGGTTTAAAGAAAGCCATGTAGATATTATCACCACTCTGGGTCCTGTTGGCCTCATCTACCGAGACAACAGGGGCAGTAAAAGAGACAGAGGAGACCATGGCAAGGCCTAAGCTGTAAAAGGCATTTACCAGCTCTGTTTGATCATAGGCGGTGATGCCTATGCCGCAGCCATCTTCGGCCGTATCCTTCAGCAACGGGCTTTCCAGCCCAAACCCGATGGTGTGGGTTATCACATTGTAATCGGGACCATTCCCTGTGGTATCCTGGCTCTCGGCACATTTCCCCCGGGCCATCCATCTGGCGACGTCATCCGAGTAGTTGGCCGCTGCATCCTGAATGGGATCGCCTGTCCAGGAATCACCATCTTTGTAATCGCTGCTGCTAAAAACAGGGTCAGGGTCACTGTTTCTGTCTATCCTGTCCCAATCATAATCTCCTGACGGGAAACCGTCGGTCAAGACAACCTCGTAGTTTTCACTGCACTCAGCCGTGCTGGTATGCGTTGCAAGGTAATCGTACATCCAGTCATAGGCATCCTGCATGGCCTCGCCCATGGGGGTGCCCCCACCGGCGCTCAGAGTATCGATACCTGCTATGACCGCATCTGCCCCTGCATCGAGACCTGCCACCAAGTATTTCCCATTGCCGGACCATTTCACCAGGCCCCAGTTGATTTTTTCCTTCGTCTCCTCCACCACAATTTTCATGGCATCCTGGGCTACCTCCAGGCGTGATCGTACCTTTTGGCCCACACCATCGGTCCCGTTGCAGCACGAGAATGTCCCCGATGCTGCAGGCGCACCTGCTGTCTCCTGGGCAGTCCATTTAATCCTTGTAATCGTGAATCCTCTATCGCTCCCTGCGCAGTTATCCCCGCCATCAGGAGCCACATAGAACTTGACATAAATCTTGGTTACATCGGTAACATCATATTCACCGGTCCATACATAGCTTTGATCGCATCCATAGATCTTTCCCTCAGGTGTCTCGTTCACTCCTGAGGTAAGCTGGTGTAACACATTGCCATCCTGATCTACAAAATAGACGCCATCGTTTTCAGAATTCGAATTGCTGCAAGTGCAACTTCCTGTGGTTCTGTTTTCGACAGAAAGAGTTCTGAAGTATATCTGAAGATACTTCCTCCCTGAAAATTGGGTTAGATCAATGACCCCGCAGTTCTCATTCCTGTTGGATGAATAGTCAGATGTAGTATAGTATTGGGAATTTCTGATAGTGCCTATGTCAACCGTTGTCCACACGCGAGCTCCGGGTTGGTAGCAGATATACTTCCAGGCCTCGCTACCACATGGTGTGTTTCCGTAAAGATCTTCTACCAATTTGATAAAACTTAGGTAATTACCCGTCACAAACGCGTAAATCCTTTTGTCCCCATAATAGGTTATTGCATTAGCCGCGTTATCCGTCAGGGTGTAGTAAGCCCCGGTCTCGAATAGTCCCGAAAAATAGATGCCCGGCGCCTTCAGATATCCAAGAAAACCATAGTCCTTTGCTACCCCGGTGCGCGGATCTACCCGTTCATCGGAGAGCGGGATATCCTGATGGTTCGTGAGCCGTTGACCTTCGATACCGCTGTGAGCATAGGTTGCAGCCTCCGTCTGATTAATAACGCTAAAATTTGCCGCCGTTGGGTACACGACATATGCTTTACCATCAACAGTGACGGTCTGGATGGTATTGTTTTCTTCGGGGTTATCCCAATCGGTAACCTCCCACCCGGTATCTATGATGCCGCCGGTGACCCATTTCTGTCTCCTGGTTGAACCTTCATATACCGGATCACCCGTGGCGGCATATTGGGTCACACCGTCCTCCCCCGTAATTTCGGCATACCCCGTGTAGGCGCTTACCAGATATATCTTATTCTTTTCCCATAATGTTCCTGCGGCCTTCACTGCATTCCAATCATTAAGGCTTTTGTCGTCATGCGCATAGCCGGCGGCAATAGCCCACTCAAAGAATGCTGCATAATCGATATTGGGATCGTAAACCGGCCAGGCCATGGAACCCGATACATCAATAACCAGCATGGCATTATTTTTTACCGAGGCCCTGTAGACGTCGGTGTCATCAGCACTGACGTTTCCTGCACAAAGAAGAATGATGATTATCACAGGGAAAAGCATACGCGTCGAAAGTATGGTATATGGTAGCCTTGCTCTCATAGGAGTTTCCTCCGTTCTGTCTGCTGCCGGCAATGGGTTACTCGGCCCTGGGACCGATCTTGTAATACCTGGAGGCCACGTTGACCCTGCCCCCGACCACATCGATATCATAGTCATACCGGCTGAAATGGATCACCGAATACCCGGGAGGCGGGAGAAAATAGCCCAGGTAATCGAGTGTAAAATTATAGGCTGTTCCAGCCACCGCGTGGGGGGTGGGCGCCGGCAGGGCACTACCATTGGTCTGGCCTGTTTGATCCGCCAGTTGCCCCGTTATGTTGACCTGCGTAACAGCGTAATTTCCCCGTCCCACTTCGGATGCTTCGCGGTTCAGTCCCCCTTCCCCGACAAAAAAACTCTGCTTGTGAGGGATCTCGTTTCCAGCGATCTGCACATCGGTAGTGGATGTGCGGCTGGCCATGATTCCAATCAGGGTCAATACGACGAGGATCATGAGGGCGATCACCGTAATGCTTCCGCTCTCCCGCTGTTTTTCAATCATGAAGGTTTTCATGTGTTTTTCTCTCATTCATGGATCCGGTTTAGAATCGTTTGATACAGGAAACGGTCACCCGGTGCCGGTCATTGCCCCAGCCCACCAGGATGGTGATGGTCTTGGTGTTCGAAATCGGGGTGTCATCAGCCACGTTCCAGACCCGATGATAGATGCCTCCGCCGACAACACCTTCTTCATCCACATTGTTCTCTTCGTGGTCCTTTGTCACAAGCGAGGTAAGATTTCCGTTATTTCCCGCCTGGGTGTCGGCCACTGCAGCATCCGAGTATGCCCTTCCCAGGAGATCTTCCATCTTTTGTTCAGCCAGACTCAGGGCCGTGCTGGTATTGCTGCTGAAGTAATTCCCCTGAATAGCTGAGATCTGCATCTTGGCAGCAGCAAGGAGGCCCACCGTGAGGATGACAAGGGCAATCAGGACCTCGATGAGCGTAAAACCCTGCCGGCGGTTGACCAGCGGCCTTTTTCTTATTCCTGGTAGCGGTGTTCTTTTCATGTTACAACCCGATATTTCTGGTTTTAATGAGGGAAGAGAGAACTTTCCTTCGGTAGCCATCGTTCGGTGTTATCGCCTGATCGCCAATGTTGTAGGTGTTGGTGTTCGTGTAGCCTCGGTTGATATTGTCGGTTCTGGCCAGAAGAGAGACTTGGACGGCCCGGACATCCGCCCACTGTACGGGAGTATCCACAGTGGTTCCATCCGCCAGGACATACCGGAGCTGAAGATCGTCCATATTTTCAGCAATGATCTGAAACCCGTTGTCATCTCCCAAGTTTTGCCGGAGCAGGCTCGGGTGATTCGCGTCTTCGTCTATTTTATAGATGATAACATCGGCACGGTAGATCCAGTCTCCGGCGCCATAACTCTCCTGGAGGCCGTTGGTGAAGTTGACGGTGTTTGTGGATTTCGTGGTGATTTCAAAAATTTCCGCCCTGCTCAGGTCGCTCTTGACAAGGACACCGAATTCGTACGTGGAAGCATCAAGGTTCAGGTCAAAAGGGTTGAGCGTTAGAGAAGTGTTTGTTACCGTATCGGCGCCCGTGAGTTGTCGCCTGTCTGCAGGGTCATTGCTGGCCTTCACCACCACGAGAACATCACTCCCCGGTTTGACGTTATTGCCCGAACCGTCATCATTATTCCTTCCGTAAATCATAGGACGAATGACCTCGTTTCCCGCGAGCGTGGGATCCCAGTCGGTGGTTGTATAGGTCCGGGAATCGAAATTGGTTATGTACCCTGCCATCTGGATATCCCGGTTCATGGCGTACAGTGCTGCCCGCAGGTTTTGCTGCATGGCGGTGACCTGGTCCTGAATCACAAAGGAATCCTGCTGGGATTTGAATGTGCCGTAAATGGCTCCCATGACCACCAGGCTGATCACCATGGCAACAAGCAGTTCCAGGAGGGTGAAGCCGTGATGCTGCGTCTTTTTTCTCTGCATAGTGTGCATGCTCTTCCCCTAGTCCCAGGCCGCCCCATCCCACTTTTTCAGCCGAATGACGCCGCTCCCGAGAACCCCCACCGCGTAGGTGGCATTCTGGTTATTCTGGAGGTACACATATCCCCCGGCGGTACTGTTGATCATTCCCCTGGAATTGAAGACGACGGTATTGTCATTGGCGCCGGTCACCTCTGAAAAACTGATTCCATCACCCGGAAGAGCACCGCCTGCCTGGGTGGCATTGGTGGTAGCACTCCCATTGCCATAGGCCGTGCCGCTTCCGTACTGGGCGAGGGTGATTGTTTTCTGTACGACATTGTCGCCACCTGTTGAGTAGACGCCATCAGCTCCTCCGCTTATGACCTGGTAGGTTCCCCCTCCGGCATTAAAGACGAGAGCCCATTCGCCGTTATCCCGTATGGCCTGCATCTTGGCCAACTGGAGTTCCGAATAAAGATCACCGGCTCCTGATCTAAGGTGACGTCCGGGGAGCCATACCGAAAAAGCGGGGATGGCTATAGCAAGCGTGATGCCCAGCACCACAAATGTGACCAACAGTTCAATCAGTGTAAAAGCCTCTTGTTTCCGCATAATAGTACCCTGCTGCTATGGAAGGTTATAATAGTGCAAAAGAGGTTCCGGTTTATATCTATGCAAGATAAATGCCAAAAATCCTGAACCGTCCCTCGCACGCGCATCGCATTTCATCCCTTTAATATTATTAAAAAAACAGGCGCTGATGGTAAACGCGCCTGGAAATGTGTCCAACAAGTATGTAAGATAATTTAACGATCGTAAAAAAAACTAACATCTCTGCCAGTCATATTCGTTTGGCTCGGTATGGAGCCACATGCCTACTTGTCCCTGGCATGGCCGGTGCTGAATTCCAGCGTCAGGGCGTAATCGGCGGTGTTCTCACCATAAGGTCGCAGATCAAGAGAGCCGGCCGCCTTATCCTGAATGTCTCGAGCTTTTCCGGCGGCTTCGGCAGCTTCCGCTGTCATGCCCTTTCTCGCATACACAAAAGACAGGTTCCGGTACACGATCAGGTTATAGAATTGAGAGGAGCCTCTCCCCTGTGCGGCTTTCTGAAAAAGAGAGAGGGCTTGGTCGTAATCTTCCTCACCGCAAAAGATGATCCCGAGGTTGTTATTCGCCGCTTGATTATCGGGTGAAAGCTGAAGTGCTGTGAAAAAATCCCGTTTTGCCTCCGGGTACCGCTTCTGCTCAAAATAGGCAAGCCCACGATTATTATAGGCCTCCACACGGTCAGGCGCGAGGCGGATGGCCTCGGTGAGACTCGTTACCGCCTGATCCAGCTTCGCCTGCTTCAGCAGCCTTGTTCCTTCCCTGAAATAATAGTCGCCCTCCCCAGCTCGGCATACGCTTTGGAGAAACACCACTGAAAGCACAAGCACAGCAGCGCCGGCAATCCTCTTTTTCAAAGCGGTTCCTTTCATGGCGGACTCCTTATTCGGACAAGCCCCCGAGGAGGGCAATCCGGAATTGGCAACACGTCCAATGAAATATGTAATGAAGACAGGAAATTGTTCCTTGTGAGCTTTATCGGCAGACTAGACCGGCAACTTGAGCGCTCTTTAGGCCGGGAAGCGGAAATCCGCAAAAAAAATGGTTGTAATGGACGGAAACACATGCTAAAAAATTTATTACGGAAAACGAGCACCTTACCTGTATTGCTTCCCTGTTCCACAGGGTCGAGAGGACGATATGAGAAAGCGGCCCGTGAAGATCTTTTCAGGCATGATGGATGGGTCAGGAGGTTTCACATTCCTCGAGGTCCTCGCGGCATTGCTGGTCATCGGCATCATTGCCGCTTTTGCCATCCCTGCCTTTTCCACCTGGTTGCCTGACTATCGGCTGAAGGCCGCGGCCAGGGATCTTTTCTCCAATTTCCAGCAGGCAAAAATCGCCGCGACAAAGAATGGAGTGTACAGTACCATTTGCTTTAACCAACCCGTGGGATCCAAGACCTATTCTTATGTGGTCTTTGTTGATGCCGACAATAACCTTGAATACGATCCCGGGGAGCGGATTATTGCGAGGCGGCGCTGGGGCCAGGGAGATCAGTATCTGGGGGTTTCGTTCGATCTTTCAAGGGGAGGAGGGGACGGCCTGACGTTTGCCGATAATGACGATGGGATCCCGGCCGTCGCCTTTCAACCAAGCGGTATCCCGATCAGAAATTCTGGCATCTGGGGAAATGGAAGTGCTTTCCTGAGGAACACAAAGGGAAATAAATTAAGTGTGGTGCTCTCTTCCGCCGGAAACGTCCGCATCGAGTAAACCCGCCATGCATGAGGGAGATATGCCGAACAAGAGAAGGAGCAGGGTATTCCGGGGCACGGCAGGCTTCACCCTGGTGGAGCTGCTCATTGCCGTGGCCATAGCCGGTGTTGTCATGGGGGGCATCTATTCCGTCTTCCGCTCCCAGCAGAGCTCCTATGCCGCCCAGGCGCAGGTGACCGCCCTGGAGCAGCAAGTCCGGGCGGCCATGTATTTCATGCAAAGAGATATTTCCATGGCGGGGTGTGATCCTGCCGGCACCGCCCATGCCGGAATTTTGACGGCCGCCGCGGATTCCATCAGGCTCACCGAAGATCTGAACGGCGATGGTAATCCCAGCGAATACAATGAGGATATCACCTATTCTCTGTACGCCTCCGGGGGTATACAGAAACTGGGGAGAAAAACTCCTTTCACGGCAACCAACCAGCCGGTGGTGGAACATGTGGATGCCCTGGATTTCGTGTATCTCGACTCTGCAGGTCACATTCTGTCCCCGCCGGTGGCTGATCCTTCTCAAATCAGGTCAGTACAGATAACAATGGTTGTCAGGGCCGACAGAGCAGACCCCCGTTACTTCAATACCACTATTTACCGGAACCAGGCAGGAGACGTGATATTCGGACCGGAAAATGATCACTTTCGCCGCAGGCTTTTGACGGCAGAAATCCGGTGTCGAAATCTCGCCTTTTAATACGGGAAAAGAGGAAATGGAACAAAACCGACGAACGGACCCGCTGGGAAAAGAAAACCAGAGAGGCTTTACCCTCCTGGAAGTGATCGTGGCAATTTCCGTGCTCACCGTCGGCCTCCTGGCCGTGGCAACCATGCAGGGTTCCGCCATCATGGCTAACGGAAGCGCAACAAATATGACCGACGCCACCACTCTTGCTTCCAACCAGCTTGAAAAGCTGGCAGCCCTTTCGTATGACGATGCCGAGCTGGAGGACAGGGACGGTGACGGGGCTTCCGGCCTGGAAAACAGAGGATTTGATGGCGACCCGCTTACAGCGGCTGATGCCGATTACGGGATCACGCAGCAGACGACGCGGGGGAAGACCTATTCCGTCTATTGGAATGTGGCGATCGACGGTGCCAGGGTCGGAACCAAGACGGTGGAGGTGATCGTGGCCTGGGAAGATCATGGAAGGGCGAAATATCTCACACTTCAACAGATACGGCCCCGTTTATAAATTAGATAAGGTGCAAATGGAGCGCACAATGAATAATACCCGCAAGTTTACAAGTACAGAGGAAGGATCCGTCCTGGTGGTTGCACTGGTTGTTTTAGTGCTTCTCACCATCATCGGGATAGCGGCCACTCAGATGAGCGAATCTGAGCTGGGTATGGCGGGAAACTGGAAATTCCAGAGGGAAGCCTTCTATGCGGCGGAGTCGGCGAGCGGTTATGTGGCACGCAGTCCCGAACTCTACGACAATGGAAATATGGCTGCCGGTATCCCGGAGTCGTTTTCCTCTCCCGAAGGTCTTTTGGGCCATACCCAGTCCTTTGACGGGACAGTACAATATCTCGGTGCTTCCTCCGTGCCCCGGGGTTCGGGATTTGAAGCGGGTCAGTTCAAGGCCCATCGGTACAAGATGCAATGCAACGGCTACGGGCCGTCCGGCGCCAAGACTGTCATCGAGATCGGGTTTTATCGGCTGGGTTTCTAAGTATAGCGGGTGACGCGTAAATGGCTAGGCGGATACGAGAGAGAATGGCAAAACAGCGCGTATGGTTTCCGGGGATTGTGGTCCTCGGACTGCTGGCGGTGCTGTGCGTGCGGGGCCTTGCCGATGACACGTGTCTGGTGACCTTTTCGGGCCCGGACCAGGGATGGAGCAGCCTCACCGCGCCCGTTGTCCCCTCCGAGCAGACCATCAGCAGCAACCACGTGTATCTGGGCCTCTTTCGGGCCAAAGACGGACCTCTGTGGGAAGGAGATGTGGTCAGATTTGCCCTTTCCGCAGAGAACGAAATTGTGGATAAAAACGGCGATCCGGCCCTCAACGCAGACGGGGCAGTCGCGGATGGAGCCGTTTCCTTCTGGTCTGCAAGAGACTGGGCTGATCCTCTCAAGCCCAATTATCTAGCCAATGATGAGCGAAATATTTACACTTACCTGGGAACCTCCAATGACCTGACGCTGCCCGGCAACGGGTTTCGGTCGAGCAATCCCGTCCTGACCCCCGCAGTCCTTGGAAATGCCGTCAACACTCCCGCTCAAATCATCGACTATGTCCGCGGTGCGGATGTATTTGATGCGGACGGTGATGGGGATATCGCAGAGAACAGGGAATCAATTCTAGGAGATGTGCTCCACAGTCAGCCCTTGGCATTCACCTATCGATATCCGGATGGGTCTTTCGAGTCAGTGGTTTTCTTTGGGGCCAACGATGGGATGCTCCATGCTCTTCTGGATAGCGAGACAGATACGGAAGGCGACGAGACCCTCTCCGGAAAAGAGCTCTGGGCTTTCATTCCTCCGGATCAACTCCACCGGCTGAAGGACGTGCTGGAAGGAACTGACCATGCGTTTTTTGTTGATGCAAGCCCGAAGGCATATGTTCAGGATTTGAACGGTGACGGTATTCTGGATGCCGGAGCAGGAGACCGGGCCCTGCTTGTCTGCGGAGAGCGAACGGGCGGCACCAGTTACTTTGCCCTGGATATCACGGATCCCCGTCGGCCCTTCTTCCTGTGGAGGATCAGCCGGACAAATGACACCGCGGCTCTGGATCTTCCTGCAGGGGCTGCGCCGGACCACGTGGTCCCTGCACTGGGCCAGACTTGGGCGGAGCCTGTTTTCGCACTGGTCAGGACCTCGGATGAGGATGAAACAGGAACGCCCGTGTTTTTCATCGGTGGAGGCTACACGCCTGACAACTCCTCCGGAAAGGCCGTCCTCGCGATTCGGGTCTTGGACGGGACCGTTCTGCGAATATGGTACAATGGTTCCGCGGCTGTCAGCGGCATGAATTACGCTATTCCCAGCGCCGCAACGGTGGTGGATGAAGATGCCAATGGGTTTGCGGATACGGTGTATGTGGGAGATGTGGGAGGACAACTTTGGCGCATTGGGCGGTTCACCGATGAGGAGGGCAATCCTCTCCTGTTTCCCGGGACGGATGAAAACAGTATGCACTGGAGCGCTCACATCCTCTTCATCGCCGGGATTCCGGGAGAGCCCCTGTCTCTCAGGAAGTTTTTCTATCCCCCCAGTGTAACCCTTGAAAAGGGCTATGATCTGTTGTTCATAGGATCAGGGGATATAAAGGATCCCTGCAATGCAACGACCCTTGACCGGGTCTATGCGATCAAGGACCTCCACGACGCCGAGACATTGAGCGAGTTGGACCTCGTGGACGTGACCACCTTCCCCCCGGTCCCGGACCTGGACGACGAGACCGCGGATAAGGACAGCAACGGCCACGTGGACCGGGGCTGGTATCTGCGCCTTCCGGCAGGCGAAAAGGTGCTTGCAAAAGGTCTGGTTTTCAATAAGATCTATTATTTCACCACGTTTACGCCGAGCGCCTCCGGAGGGACAGCGGTGCTCTATGCCTTGGACTACAAGACCGGCGAGCCGGCCCTTTCCGGGGCGGTGTTCCCCCATAATCCGGGAGGGCGTCTCGAAATCGGGACCAGTATTCCCTCCCGCCCCGTCGCGGTCGTCACCAAGGCAGGGCAAAAGATCCTTGTATCCAGAACCCTGCCCACCCCCGCGCCTGAAAGGGCACGCCGCGGCGCGCGGGAGGCCGGGATACTTGCCATCAATCCCACCTTTCCCGCAGTAAATTTTTTCTATCTCTGGTGGATGCAGCTCTGAGAGAACGGGAGATAGGAGAGCCTCTTCCCCTCGACCTGCTCCCGTTGCCTGGTCCGTATTTGCGGGACAGGATTACGGCTGATCGAGGGTATTCCTGAGGTCGGTGGCAACATGTTTCAGGTTTTGCTCCCAGTCCTCGGCCAGTGGATCGGCGGAGACAATGCGCGCTCCAATGGCCCGGGCAATGATCCCGGCGCTTTTCCGGGAAAATTGGGGCTGGATGAAGACCGCCCGTATCTTCTTTTCCCTGGCAAAATTGATCAATTCTTCCAGGTGCCTGGGTCCGGGGGCCTTTCCCTCCCGCTCAATCGCGATCTGCTTCAAGCCATAAGCCCGGGCGAAATATCCCCATGAAGGATGAAAGACGAGGAATCGTTTTCCGCGACATCGGGGAAGCAGGATTTTTCTTATTTCGAGATCCAGGTTCACCAGCTCTTCAATAAAAGTCCGGTAATTGGTTGCGTAATCACTCGTGTGGGAGGGATCAATCAGGGAAAGCCCGTTCAGGATCGTTCTTGCCTGGAGCATGACAAGGGGGGGGGATGTCCATATGTGTGGGTCCAGGCCGTTGCTCCTTTCAGCGTATCTTCCCGGGTCGTCCTTCTCCCCCTCTTTCATTCGTGGATGCCACAGGGGTTGCTTTTTTATTTCCGCACCGGTTTGGATGACGGGCAGGTGCTTGAAGAGTCCCATGATTCTCGGCAGCCAGGTTTTCTCAAAGGGGACCCCGATTGAAAAATAGGCCTTTGCTGTTGAGAGCGCCGCCATCTGGCCGGGTTTCGGCTCGTAGGTGGCGGGACTTGTCCCCGGAGGCACCATTACCAGAACATGAAGATGCTTTCCCCCTATTTTTTCAAGGAAGTATTTCTGCGGAAGGACGCTGACAAAGACATCAAAGGGCGCTGAAAACGCGCTTCCCGGAAGCCCTGCGATGATCAACAGGAAAAAGAGTGTCAGTAGTTTTTTCATGGGGATGTATTTCTCCTCCGGATAGGACGTTGCCTTCTGCTTCACGTTCTGCGCCTCGGGCCTGCACCTGCTTTAATCCTTTAAAAATAAGCCGGAACAAGTCACTGTCAAGGCGGGGAAGCTTGATGCTTGCGTTTTTGAAGTGAAATGCCTATCATTATTTATCTGATGCTTTTCTGAGGATCAGAGGAGGAAAGGAGCGCTTCTGATGAATGAAGGACAAGCAGGAAAACCGGAGCCACTGCACGGGAGGATGGAAGCCCTGCGTGAATTGCCAGGAGATGTGCTGCGAACGCTGAGCAAAGCGGAGGTCAATGCTTTTCTTTTCGAGGAAGAATGGCCGGACAGTCTCAGGGAAAAGCTCAAAGACTATATCATAGAGGGGAACTGAGTTCCTCGATTCGTAAATACACTGACGTATATATTGAGGGCCAGATCCGCGTGCGAGCCATGGGCGGCGAACTGAACGGAGCAGATGGCATAGGCGGGTTCCCTGCTCGCAATTTTTACTATGGTGAGGGAGGGATTGTATGCTGGAGCCAGGCATGAATGTCGTCATGACAAAGGGCTACAGAGGTGTGCAGGGGGAGATTCTGGAAAAGACCGGTTCTTTGTACGACCTTTATGTACTGAAACTCGAAAACGGGATCCACCTGGTAGCCGGCCCCAGCGCCTTTGTGCCTGTGGACGACGAAAAGCGGAGTCCCAGCGATGTCTGAACGATCAATTCCGGACTGCACATCAGGCCAGTCCCATTTTGCGCTTCCGGACCTGGTCCTTAATCCGGTTTATGTGTCCGCGGCCGAGGCCTTTTACTTCGCATCCCAGCTCAAAATAGCGTTTTATCTTCTCGTCGTCCAGGATACCGAAGCAGTCTACCACTGCAAGCGGGCGGCCTGCCATGTGAACCACTTCTTCCGGATCGAGGTTCAGGTAGGGTTTGTGGCGCACGGCAAGAACCACCGCATCAGACCCCTGTAAGGCGTCCTTGAGGTCGGGTATCATGTGGAAGTCCTGGAGCTGTTGCTGATTTCTGAAGAACCTCGCCCAGCTTTTTCCCACTGCGGGATAGGTATCCTGTTTTTCCAGCTCCCACCAGTGCTGGACATAGGGATCATGGGCGTGCACTTCCGCCCCCATTTCAGTGAGTTTTCGAATAATGATCTCGGAGCCGCTGTATCGGGTATCCCCCACGTCTTCCCGGTAGGAAACGCCAAGCAGGCTCACTTGAGACGCAGCCACGATCTTGCCCATGTTTCTCATGGCGTCCCTGACAAGCTGCGCCGCTCGCAGGGCCCGGGTGTCGTTGATGTTGATTGCCTGCGGTGTGATGCGGAAGATGCTGTCTTCGAATCCCATCAGGTGGCGGTAGGCCCAGAGGCCCAGGCCCCCGTCCTTGGGGAGGCAGTAGCCGCCGATTCCCGGACCGGGAAAAATGATATTGTTGTGGGTCGGCCGTACCCGGATGGCCTGGATCACCTTGATCAGGTCGACTCCGTTTGTTTCCGCAAACCGGCTCCACTCGTCCAGGAAGGCGAGGATGGTGGCACGATAACTGTTTTCAACAATCTTGCAGGTCTCGCTCTCAATGGGTTTATCCAGTACCGTGAGGGGAAATTTTTCCACGTTGAGGATTTCCGATAAGAACCTGACCACCTTCTCGCGGCTCTCATCATTTATGCCGCTGCAGACCCGCCAGAAATCCCTGATGGATTTGACATATTCTTTTCCCGGCATGACCCGCTCAAAACTGTGGGCGAGCAGGGGATCGGAGTCAATCCCGCGCTTCCTGAAGGCCTTCTTGATATGGGGATAGGCGATGTACTCGGTGGTTCCGGGGGGAACAGTGGTTTCTATCAGCACCAGGCAGCCGGGCGGGATTCTTTCGCCAATGATCTTGAAGCTCTCCTCCAATGCACGTATGTCGGCATATCCGCTGCTGAGATTGCCCAGTTCGTTCTTTGTGAAGTCACATTGTACATCGACCACAAGCACATCGGCGAAGGCAAGGGCATCGTAGCTGAACGTGGCAATGAGCGTCTCTTTTTCCATCACGCCGCGTTCAATAAGAGGTGCCACCTCAGAATCTTCAGCCTTGATGGGACAGATACCCCGGTTGAATACCGGGATCTTCCAGAAACTTCGGGTGCTGGGCCGCTGCATGCCGATCACGAACTTGCCCGGTTTTCCCGTCTCCTTGTCCACCGAGTCTGCGACGACGCCGGCCATGACCGCACCCACAAATCCAAGGCCCATGACCACAACGATTTCGAGCCCCTCCGCTCTTTTTTTATTTACCAGCTTTTCAAGGCGCTGATATTCAGCCTTGTAGTCTTCCTCTTCCGGGATTTTGAATTTTTCACCCTCGGGGCTGATGGAATATTCCATAACAAAAATGGCGCTCCTTTCTTCCGTGCTTTGAAATCTTCTGCCAGACAGCGGTTATGCAAAAGGCATGCCTCTTGGTCGAACAAACCCTGGACTCAATCAAATAATGAATATCCACGAAGGTGTCAACAAAAATGGGATGGATCCCAGTTCCCGTTTTTCAAAATGACAACAACCGGTTGATTATTTCCCGTCAATAAATTAATCTCATGCCCGAAAGGAGGGGCCCTGTGATGACAACATACAGAATTCATCCCATCGTGATGGGAACCAAGGTTTTTGACAAGGGGATGATGACCTACCAGCACGCCTACGGACAGCCCTATACCATTCCCATCTATTCCTGGTATCTCGAAGGCGGGGACAGAAAGGTCCTGGTAGATACGGGAGAGATGAGCCCCATCCTATCCCGGGACAGAGAAGAAAAGATCGGCGGAAAAATTTTTACATTCGAGGAAGGTTTGGGCCGGTGGGACCTGTCACCGGAGGAGATTGATGTGGTCATACATACACATCTCCACAATGATCACTGCGAGAACGACTACAAATGCACCAACGCCACCTTTTTTGTCCATGAAAAAGAATTGGAGACCATTCACGATCCGCACCCACTGGATTTCCGGTACCTGGAGGATTATGTGGAGGATGTGGAGGAAAACGGCCAGATCCAGACCGTGACAGCCAATGAGGAAATCCTTCCCGGCATAGAGGTCATGCATACACCCGCCCATACCCCGGGAGGATTGACCGTATTTGTAAAGACACCCGAAGGCCGGGCCGCGATCACGGGTTTCTGCGTGATCCTGGATAATTTTTATCCCCCCAAAGAGGTCACCGCCATGGAGATGGAGGTCATTCCCCCGGGAACGCCCGTCAATGTTTACGAGGCCTATGACATTCTGCTGAAGGTTAGGGATATGGCCGATATTCTTATCCCGCTCCATGAGCCACGGTTTGCGTCCATGGACACCATCTCGTGATCCAAAAAAAAGATGCCGTGAATCCTGAAATTCTTCAGCAAGAAGCCCTTTTGCTGGGCGCGAGCGATGCCTACGTGGTCAGAGCGGCGGACGTCCCCGTTGAAGATGCGGTCGTGGAGATGTGTCGGCCACCGGCATGCGACAGTTACGGCACATGCGCAAATTGTCCTCCTTTTGTTATGACACCTGCTGAGGCAAGGGCCTTGATCTCTCGTTTTGACAAGGCCGTTTTTTTTAAGATTGACGTGGAACCTGGGCTCCTGTTTTCAGATGAGCAGTTCAGCCCTTTTGGGGAAATTTTCAGGATTGTATCCCGGCTTGAGCAACGGGCCCGGGAACTGGAATGGAAGCATGCGGCGGGCCTGGGCGCAGGTTCCTGCAAGCCGGTGTTGTGCCCGGATATTCCGTGCGCGGTGCTGACCGGTGAAGGGAAATGCCGGTTTCCCGGTTTTGCCCGACCTTCCATGGAGGCTCTGGGGGTCAATGTCTTCAGGCTTGCAGAAAGTGTGCATTGGCCGATGTATCAGATAATCCGCGCGAGCGACCCTGAAGAGATTCCTTCCGCCATGCTTGCCGGCATGGTGCTCGTACGCAAGGATTAGGCGAACCGTCGAGAAGCGGGCCTGTGCGGCAGACACCGGGGACAACATCGGGAAAGACTCGCAATGCAGTGCTCGGGAAAAGCGGGGCAAAATAGGGGATTGATTTTTTGAGGGTTTCTTGATATGTAAAAATATTTAAGAATTACGTTCAAAACCGCCGTCACTCATCAAGCCTTTGCGGATATGCATGAAACCCGTCTCTCAATCTGACAGGCACCAGAGGATCTTTTCTTCGATGCAGGGTCGCAGGCTCAATCGTCCAGTTTTCAGCGGAGAAGGATTCCCACCAGGTTTGTGTCGATCATTGGAAAATTCATAAAGAAAGGAGGGAGAATCAGGGTATTTCCTTGTGTTTGGAGCAAGAAGAGAAATGTCTCATTCTTGGAACCTCAGACGATTACCACAGGAGGCTTATAATGAAAAAACTGCTTATTTTTAGTCTTGCACTGCTGTTTGGAATCGCCCTTTTTGCCGGTTCAACCCCGGGCGCTGCCCAGGCAAAGACCACCTTTGTGACCATTGGAACAGGTGGTATTACCGGCGTATACTATCCCACCGGCGGAGCCATCGCCAAGATGCTCAACGCGAAACGCAAGATCTACCATATCCGTGCCACGGTCGAGTCCACCGGAGGGTCCGTGTTCAATATCAATGCGGTCCTGTCAGGAGATCTGGATTTCGGAATCTGCCAGTCAGACCGTCAGTACCAGGCCTGGAACGGCCTTGCCGAGTGGAAAGACAAGGGGCCCCAGAAGAATCTCCGTGCCGTATTTACGATTCACCCGGAATCGGTGACCCTTGTGGCTGCTGACGATGCAGGCATCAATTCGATCCAGGACCTTCGCGGCAAGCGGGTAAACATTGGAAATCCCGGCTCGGGCCAGCGCCAGAATTCCATCGATGCTCTGGCAAATGCAGGTATCGATTACAAAAAGGACCTGATCGCGGAAAGTGCAAAAGCGGCGGAGGCCCCGGGTCTTCTCCAGGACGGCCGCATTGATGCGTTTTTCTACACCGTTGGACATCCCAGCGGCGCCATCAAAGAAGCAACAGCCGGGAGGAGAAAGGTCCATTTTGTCCCCATCACCGGTCTTGATAAACTCCTGGCAAAGTATCCTTACTATACGAAGGCCTATATCCCCATAAAGTTCTATCCAACCGCTACCAATAAGGAAAACGTGCCCACGTTCGGTGTCAAGGCCACTTTCGTTACTTCGGCCAAAGAAGCCGACAAAGTTGTATATGCGATTACAAAAGAAGTTTTCGACAACTTCGATAGTTTTAAGAAACTCCATCCGGCGTATTCCGTTCTCACCAAGGAAAATATGCTGGAAGGTATGACGGCCCCCATTCATCCGGGTGCCATGAAGTACTATAAAGAAGTGGGTCTGAAATAGACGCTTGTAACAGACCGGGGGTGGCGCCGGCCTCCCCCCTGTCTTCTTCTGCGCGAAACCCCGGCAGTTCATCTACAGGCGGGGCGACAATCCATTGCACATGGCTTGAAAGAAGATTCCCCTACGATGAAAGGTGAAATCCGGGGGTCGGAAAGGGAAGGCAAATGGCTGCGTTAGAGACCATGAGAAAAGACGACGGCCTGGAAAGAGCCCGGCAGATGGCGGAAGAAGAGGCCGGTATTTCCAGGAAGCCGATAGGGCCTTCAAAGTATGTGATTCCCACTATCGGCGTTATCTGGTGTTTCTTTCAGCTTTCCATTGCCAGTTGGCTCATTCTCGACACGGTTTTTATCCGGGCCATCCACCTGGGTTTCGCATTTCTAATCGTTTTTCTGAACTATCCATTGTTTAAAAAGACCCACTGGGGACTCGAGTTCCTGTCGGCCAAGAACAGGATCCCTGTCATTGACTATATTGTTGCCCTAGTAGCCTGTTTCTCAGCACTATACATTGCCATTGATTACGTCGGCATTAATTCGCGTTACGGCGCACCCATCCTCCGGGACATCGTGATCGGGATGGCCCTTCTGATCTTCCTCCTCGAGGCATCTCGAAGGGTCATTGGTCCGGCCCTGTCGGTCATCGCCGTTTTCTTTTGCGTCTATGCATTCCTGGGGCCCTACATGCCCGATGTGATTTCATTCAAAGGGGTGTCTCTGGACCGGTTTATCGGTCAGATGAGCATGTCCACGGAAGGTATATATGGCGTTCCACTGGATGTATCGGCCACTATTGTCTTTCTGTTTGTGCTCTTTGGATCCCTGCTGGAAAAGGCAGGGGCAGGTGAATACTTCATCACCCTCGCGCTTAGTCTCCTGGGCGGGTTCAAGGGGGGGCCGGCCAAGGCCGCCGTCCTTGGGAGTGGGCTCACCGGTATGGTGAACGGCTCAAGTATCGCGAACATCGTCACCACGGGGACATTCACCATCCCCTTGATGAAGAGGGTGGGATATCCTCCGACGAAGGCGGCAGCCGTGGAAGTGGCGGCCAGCACGGACGGCCAGATCGCCCCGCCCATCATGGGGGCGGCCGCGTTTATTATCGCCGAATATGTGAATGTTCCCTACGTCGAGGTCATCAAGGCAGCAGCCATTCCGGCTTTTGCCTCCTATGCTGCTTTGCTCTATATCACCCATATTGAGGCCTCCAAACTGGGACTGAAGGGGATGCCCCGAAGTGAACTCCCCCCATTTTTTAAGACATTTGTCAGGGGTCTTCATTATCTTATCCCTCTGATCGTCCTGCTCTATGAATTGATTATCCTGCGGCATTCCCCCGAGCTGTCGGCCTTCCATGCCATTTGGATCCTGGCCGTTGTCATGCTCTTCCAGCACCCGGTCCGGTCCTATTTCAAGAAAGAACCGGTTCTTCCCGCCTTCAAGAAAAGCGTCGCGGATATCTTTACCGGCATGGCAAACGGGGCCCGCAACATGTGCGCTGTGGCCATGGCCACGGCGGCTGCCGGGATCATTGTCGGTGTGGTAGCCATGGGGCTGGGCCAGCTCATCACCGAAATCGTCGGGGTGCTCGCAGGTGACAATGAATATCTCCTGCTCATCATCACCGCCTTTGCCAGTCTGATCATCGGCATGGGGCTTCCCACGACGGCCACGTACATCGTCATGGCTTCACTCACTGCCCCGGTGATTGTGCATGTGGGGGCGGGGATGGGCTTTGTGGTGCCGATCATGGCCGCCCATCTCTTCTGCTTCTTCTTCGGGATCCTGGCGGATGACACCCCGCCTGTGGGGCTGGCCGCGTATGCGGCCGCGGCCATTGCCAAGTCACCACCCATTCCCACCGGAATCCAGGGGTTCATGTACGATATTCGAACGGCCATTCTGCCTTTCATGTTCATCTTTAATGCGGATCTGATCCTCCATAACATCAACAGCTGGTCCCAGGCGTTCCTGATATTTGCCATGGCCTGTATCGGAAACTTTGCGTTTGCTTCTGCAACCCAGGGCTGGTTTGTGGCCAGGAACAGGTTCTACGAAATTCCTCTTTTGCTTGCGGTAACGTTGGTCCTGATGCGCCCGGATGCAGTGGCAGGATGGTTGGGAGCCCCCTACAGGGAACGCTACTGGATGTATCCGATCGGCTTGGCCATATTCGGACTGGTCTATCTCCTCCAGCGGCCAAGGGCTTCCAAAATTCCGGTCCCTGTGGAAACTGAAACCTGATCGGAAAGGGGGCAGAAATGCAGAAACTGGTTTTAATTGTACTGCTTTTTATTGGAATGGGGTTTCTGTTTCTCCTCCCGGACGCCGCACCAGAGCAGAGATTTGTTGACAACCGCGACGGCACCGTGACCGATTACCTTCTGGGTCTCATATGGAGCAAGAGGGACAACCAGGGCGACATCGACTGGAAAGGGGCCGAGCGGTGGGTCACGTATACGTTCCCGTACAGCCTGCCAGCACAAAAGAGAGATGGCTGGCGATTGCCCACCCTCAGGGAACTCAAGAGCCTGTATGTCCGGCAGAAGGGCTATAAGGGATATGAATCGGATTGCGGGCAGACGGTACGGATTGTTCCGGAGATCCGGCTCAGCTGTGGATGGGTCTGGTCTTCCGAGAAAAGGAGTGTCGCGGCCAGGGTTTTCAATTTCGACCGTGGCTATTCCTATACGGATCGCATGGTACACAAAAGGGCATATAGGGCTTTGGCCGTGCGTTCCCTGGAGTCAGGGAGGTGAGGAGGGTTCATTATGAAAGACATCAGAAAGATTCTGGCCCCCATCGGGTTCTCAAAGTACTCCCGGGGAATCCTGGAGTACGCCGCACAACTGGCCACCCGTCTGGATTCCCTGCTCATTATAGCAAACGTGATCAACATAAGGGACATGCAGGCGCTCAGCAGTATTCAGGCCATGGGATATGATGTGGATCCTGAACAGTACAAAGAGGGAGTCATTGAAGAACGTTCCGCGGAACTGGAAAAATTGATGGAAAGTATTCCCTTTGATAAGGAAAGGCGAACGACCATTTTCCGGGTGGGACATCCTTTGGACATCCTGCTCAAGATCGTGAAGGAGGAGGAGATAGACATGGTCGTGATGGGGCCGAAGGGTCGGACGGATCTTCAGCACGTGCTGGTAGGTTCGCTTGCTGAGAAGATGTTTCGGTACTGTCCGGTCCCCCTCGTCTCCTTTCGAATGCGATAGATGCCCTATGCATTGTGACCAAGAGCCTCTCCCGGCTGCCTGAGAAGGCCTCCGGGGTCGGCTCATTTTTTTTGCTCATCATAGAATTTTCGTGGTATCAAGAGAGAAACAGGCGATCCAGTTGATTGAGACTTTACGCTTGCATGAATCTGGGAGGAAAGGCATGGATTTTGAGTGCATCATGTACGAGAAGGAGGCAAATATTGCCACCGTAACATTGAACAGGCCCCAGGTCCTGAACGCCATGAACACGCAATTGTGGATCGATTTTCAGAAGGCCTTGGAGGATGCAAGGACCGATCCTGAGATCAAGGCGGTGATCATTACCGGAGAGGGCCGGGCGTTTTCCACCGGGGCCGATCTGAAAGAATCAAAGACCCGAACCATCGAGGCGTATCGAGAGTATCTGATGGAACTCCAGGAAGCATCAAGAAAGATCATTCGTTTTGAAAAACCCACCATTGCCGCCATTAATGGATATGCCCTGGGCTCGGGATACGAACTGGCCCTGGCCTGCGATATCCGGATTGCCGCGGAGGAGGCTCAGATCGGTTCCCCCGAGGCAAAGGTAACCTCATCCGTGACCGGAGGTGCCATGCGGCTGGTCCAGGACCTGATTGGACCGGCAAAGGCGCGAGAGTTGCTCTTTACCGCGGAATACATAGACGGAAAGGAAGCTGAAAGAATAGGACTTGTCAACAGGGCGGTCCCCCTCGATCGCCTGATGGAGGCAGCCCGGGCCATGGCGGGAAAAATCGCGAAAAATTCCTCCTTTTCACTCAAAATGATCAAACGGGGGCTGCTCATGGCCAGGGGTGAGGTGAGCCTGGAGGCCCTGATGGATTTTGAGGTGGAGGCATGCCTGGCGTGCGTTTCAACAAAGGAAAGGCAGGAATCGCTCAGGGATTTTGAGGGCAGGAAGAAAAAGGAAAAAGCATAGGGAGCAAGGGCTGAAAATGGATCTGAAACATGTTTTGGACGCCGAATCGGTCGCCATTGTAGGCGCATCAAAGACAGAGACAAAGAGGGGGTTCCAGGCCATCAGGACCCTTCTTGATGAGAACTACGGCGGCAGGATCTATCCGGTAAATCCCAGGGAATCGAACGTCCTTGGATTGAAATGCTACAAGAAGGTCTCTGACATAGAAGGCCCGGTGGATATCGCGCTGATTACGACCCCCGCCGGGACCATCCCCTCGATACTGGAAGATTGCGGAAAAAAAGGCGTCCATGGTGCGGTCATCATCGCCGGTGGATTCGGCGAAACAGGGACAGCCGGCAAAGACCTCGAACGGAAAATGGTGGAAGTTGCGAAAAAAAACCATATCCGTCTCATCGGTCCCAACACCTCGGGTATGATAAATCTCAAGGAAAACCTGAACCTGGTAGGTCTCCGTGACGCTCCCAAGGGGAACATCGCCCTTCTCACCCAGAGCGGGAATATGGCCCTGACGCTTATTACCGAGGCGAAGGTCAAGAGCCAGAAGGGGTTTTCCTATTACGTGGGAGTGGGGAATGAAGCGGATATCAAGTTCCATGAATATCTGGCCTTTTTCCGGGATGATCCGGACACCAGGGCAATCCTCATGTATGTGGAGGGAATGAGCGAAGGAAGGAAGTTTCTCCAGGAGGCCTACAGGACAACCCTCCACAAACCCATTGTGTTGTTGAAAAGTGGGCGGTCTTCTGCGGGCCAGAAGTCCGCAGGGTCACATACGGGATCACTCGCCGGCATGTCGGAGGTAGCCAAGACTGCCTTTGAAAGGGCGGGAATCATTGTTACGGAAGATCCCGACAATCTTTTTCCCATGGCGGAGACTCTCTCCAGCCTTCCGCCCATCAAAAACAACAGCATTGCGATCCTTGCCGATGGGGGGGGACATGCCACCATTGCGTCCGATATCCTGACGGACCTGGGGATACAGATCCCCCCGCTGAGTGAAAAGACCCAGGCCAGGTTGCGGGAGATCCTCCCCGACGCCGCATCAGTACCCAATCCGGTTGATGTGGCCGGCGGCACGGATTCAGATCCATCCCTGTTCGCCGACTGTGCCAGGATTATGCTCAAGGACCATAATATAGGTGGGCTGCTTATCGTGGGCCTTTTCGGGGGGTACGGAATCCGGTTCGCTGAAAGCCTGGCCCTCAAAGAAGAAGACGCGGCTCATCAGATGGGGAAGATGGTACGGAAGCGAAATAAGCCAATCGTCCTGCACAGCCTGTATAACTATGAGCGGCCGCATTCTCTGGAACTCCTGCGCTATTACAATATCCCTGTATATGATTCTCTGGAAGTGGCCTGCAGGTGTGTCAGCGCCCTGGTTGCCTACGGCAGCTATCTCAAGAAATACCACTCGAAAGCCAACTTTGTTTTCAAGTGGGAGGAAAAGGCGAAAGAGCAAGGAAAAGATATTATAGAGAACGCCAAGAGGGAAAGGCGCAACTCGCTCCTTGAATTTGAGGCGAAAAGACTCCTCCAGATACACGGTGCCCCGGTTCTTTTTGAGCGCTTAGCGAAGACAGCAGATGAAGCGGTCCAAATATTCCGTGACATGGGTCAGGATGTGGCCTTGAAAATTGTTTCCCCTGACATCCTGCATAAGAGTGACGCCGGCGGGGTGAGGACCAATCTTACCACGCAGGAAACCGTGCGGAGCGGATTTGACGAGATCATCTCAAGTGCAAGAAAATATAATGAAAAAGCGGATATCCGGGGAGTCCTTGTGTCTCCCATGGCGGAGCAGGGAGTTGAGGTCATCATCGGGACCAAGATAGATGATCAATTCGGTCCCGTGATCATGTTCGGCCTCGGCGGTGTCCTGGTTGAGATCCTGAAGGATGTCTCTTTCAGGGTTCTGCCCATTTCTCCACCTTCAGCAAAGAGGATGATCGAGGAAATCAAGGCTTCCGTCATTCTCAATGGGTACCGGGGACGGCCTCCCGCGGACAAAAGAGCGCTGAGAAAGCTGCTGCTCACCTGTTCCGAAGTGATCGAGGCATATCCCGATATCAAGGAGATGGACCTGAACCCTGTCATGGTGTATGAAAAGGGCGTGGCGATCGTGGATGCGAGAATCATCCTGAAAGAAGAGCGCAAGTGATCATTGATGCCCATACCCACGCCTATCGTGAGGAAGATCTGGCGATGGTCAAGGAACGGACGGCCCTGCTGGACGAGTCTCTTCCCGACACAGATCCCAACAAGTGGATGCTCCATCATGAAGGATCTCTGGCAACCCTCCTCGGGGAGGAAAGGATAGCAGGCGTTGATCGATTCGTGCTGCTTCCTGTTTCCTCACGCCCTGAACGGAGCCGGTCTCTCAATCGCTGGGTGGCGGATATGGCCCGAGCTCATCCGGAGATCATCCCGTTTGGAACCCTTGTGGCCAATTCTCCATCCCTGGCAAACGAGCTGGAGGAGGTTCTTGACCTGGGGCTCCAGGGAGTCAAGGTTCATCCTTTTCTGCAGCGTGTAGACATCCTTGCCCCGGCGGTCAGGGGATTCTGGTCGCTTCTTGAGGAGTCGGGTCTTCCGGTCGTGCTTGACAGCATGTATCTCAAGGGCCTTGTAAAATACAAGCCCCATTTGAAAGAGCTTGCGAGAACAGCCGGAGCTTTCGAGACAGGTCCTGCTCGGATTGCCATGCTGGCGCAGAAATATCCGGATCTGACCCTCATCGCACCGCACCTGGGCTCACTCTACGCCTGGGACAAACTGGAGCCCCTGTATCCTCTTGAGAACGTGTTTTTTGACCTTTCTTTCGTGTCTTCCATTATATCGCCCAGAAAGGCGGTGGCTATTATCCGGCGCAAGGGCAGCGACCATGTCCTGTTTGGGACCGATGCCCCCTGGCGAAGACCTCGGGATGCGAAAAAATGGTTTGATGGGCTTTCCCTCAATACAAAGGAATTTGAACTGATTTCCCACAAGAACCTTGAGGCCATCCTGGGCAAGCCGTCGCTGAACGCAGCATAAACGCGTACCCCCCAGGTATCATCTCCCCGCCAAGACGGGATTCCGCAGAGCTCAAGACGTGTTGCCTTCGCTCACTCCCTGTCGCCTGCATCTTATGCCTTGCCGGTGACCAGGAGTTTTGCAAAATCACCCGATTGAACTGATGATGCCGGGTGTGAGCGATGGGATCGGGAGAAACCCCTTGACATTGCTGCCATCCTGTTTCAAAATTAAGCACAATATCGGTATGCAACCGGTTCGGGTTTTTCCATGCCACGAAGGCCCTTCTCCCCGCGAAGTGGTGCCTGCGTGGTTTTTTTGTGATGTGCGTCAGGAGGTAGGGGGTTGCTGGATGAAGATTTCAGTCAGGGAAATTCTCCTGTTCATCGTCTGGATCCCAGGCTGAAACTAATTGCTGGGGTCCTGTTTTCGGCGGTTGTTGCGGTTTCGTCCCGCTGGACTGCCTTCATCCCTGCATCTATGTTGGCCCTCGGCCTCCTCTTTCTGGCGAGACTCCCGTTGGGGAGAGTTCTCGTCAGGCTGATGATGGTGAACGGCCTGATCCTCTTTTTGTGGCTTCTTCTCCCATTCAGCGTGGGCGGTGAGGTCATATGGAAACTTGGTCCTTTTGCGGCCACAAGGGAAGGGATTTCCCTCGCTACCCTGATAACGATCCGTTCCAACATCATCGTCCTTGCATTCCTGGCGCTGGTGTCCACGACACCGGTTTTCGCGCTGGGATATGCCATGGCCGGACTAGGCATTCCAGATAAGATGGTTCAGCTCTTTTTCTTTACCTATCGTTATATTCATGTTATTTATGAAGAATATCAACGCCTGATGAAGGCCTTGAAGGTCAGGGGGTTCCGGGCGAAAAGCAATATCCACACCTATCGCACGTATGCGTATCTGGTGGGCATGCTCCTGGTCAAGAGTTATGAGCGGGCCGAGAGGGTGAGAGAGGCCATGCTTTGCAGGGGTTTCAAGGGCCGGTTTTATACGTTGTACGAGTTTTCTGTCACAAAATCAGACATTGCACTGACGGTAATCCTGTTTTCCGGGATTGGCGTCATGGCCCTATTGGAATGGGCGTAAATATGAAGGGGTTCGCGGTCTCGCCGTCCCGGTTCAGGATTTTGAAGAACGAATGAAAAATATCGGCTGCGAACGGTGCACGATGAACATGAGATCAGAGGCTATGCATGGAACAGGATTCCTTTTTGATTAATCTTGAAAACCTGTCTTTTTCCTACAACGGGCAGGAGCCCGTCCTCGATGCCTTTTCTTTTCGGCTTTCCGCGAAGGAAAAGGTTGGCCTGGTGGGGCCGAACGGCAGCGGCAAGACCACCCTTTTTCTCCTGACCATGGGACTCCTTCGTCCATCCTCGGGAACGATCAGGCTTTTTGGAAAGCAGATGGAAAGGGAAGAGGATTTCAGAGAGGTCAGGCAAAGAATAGGATTTCTTTTTCAGGATGCCGATGATCAGCTTTTTTGTCCGACGGTGCTGGAAGATGTTGCATTTGGCCCGCTGAATCAGGGGCGATCCGGCAGGGAAGCGCGGGAGATCGCTGTTGAAACGCTCAGCTCTCTGGGGCTGGATGGTTTTGAGGACCGGGTCACATACAGGCTTTCGGGAGGAGAGAAACGTTTGGTTTCCCTCGCAACCGTCCTTGCCATGAAACCGGAAATACTGCTTCTGGATGAGCCTACAACAGGACTTGACGCCGGGACCACCATGAGACTCATCGCGATCCTGCATGATCTGGATCTTTCCTATGTCCTGATATCTCACGATATGGACTTCGTTGTGGAGACCACAGACACGGTATATGCCATGGTGAATGGACAGCTTTCTTCTGAAAGAGAGGTGGTTCCCCATACCCATGTCCACGCCCATGGGTACGGCCGGCTGCCCCATGTCCACTCCTCCGCGGAAAACGTCACACCTGAACCCAATGATACAACCGGATAGACAGAACGTGGAAGGTCTTCCGGACAGAGCCTTCCCCTTCTTCCCGCAAGGCTTCAGATGATCTCATTTCCCGTTAAACAGTGGAAAAAAATAGAGTTGCATCCTGTATGTCGAGGCATTATTGTCTACGAAGTACCTGGTGGATTTGCCCGAACCGTGGTTGATGCTACAGGAGGAAACAAACCGGAATGAAAAGGGTTATCAGGATGCGGGAGATGTCGGATAACCAGGCGGGCGTTATTCGAAAGGTTTCTGCCATGGGAGAGATGGGGCGCAGGATCAGGGAAATGGGTCTCGTCCCTGGCACGCCGATCCAGATCCAGGGAAGGGCTCCCCTCAGAGACCCGGTGGCCATAAAGATCAGGGATTACACCCTGACACTGCGGAATAACGAGGCAAGCTACATCATGGTGGAGGTGGAGATTCCTGAAGACCGGCGGGAGACGGATGCGAAAAAGAAGCTCACCATAGCCCTGTCGGGAAATCCCAATTCAGGAAAGACGACGGTCTTTAATGCCATCACGGGCGCCAGACAGCACATTGCCAATTACCCCGGCGTAACGGTGGAAAAGAAAGTTGGCCGGGTTTTCCATGCGGGATACGAAATCGAAGTAGTGGACCTGCCCGGGACCTATTCTCTTACCGCCTATTCTCTGGAGGAAATCGTGGCCAGAGATTTTGTGGTCAACGAGCGACCGAACCTGGTGGTGGATGTGGTGGATGCGTCCAACCTGGACAGGAATCTCTATCTGGCGGTTCAATTTAAAGAACTCGGGGTCCCGCTCATGATCGCCCTCAATATGATGGACCTGGCAGAGTCAAGGGGTATCAGCATTGACCCGGAAGAGCTTTCCCGCCTGCTGGGCGTTCCGGTTGTGCCCATGGTGGCAAGAACAAGGAAAGGGATACAGGCACTCCTGGACAAGGTGGTGGAATTTGGAGCTGAGCCCAGAGAATGGAAGCCGGCGGTCATAAGCTACGGGAGGGATATTGACCAGAGCCTGTCGGAGATAATGGATATCATCCAGTCGAACCGGGTGGCCAGCGGAAAGTATCCGTCCCGATGGGTGGCGATCAAATGTCTTGAAGGTGACAACCAGGTCCTTGGGTTTCTGGAAAAAGAGCCGGAACCCGGCCCCGGAATTGAAAAAATCTGTACTCGAACGGCGAAACATCTCATGTCCACGCTCGAAGAAGAACCCGAGGGAATCATTGCTGATTACCGGTACGGATATATTGCCGGGGTTACCAAGAAATGTCTCAAAAGGAAAATTGAATCACGGCTCAATTTTTCAGACTATCTGGACAGGATCCTGACGAACCGCATCCTCGGACCGCTCATCATGGTGCTTGTCCTTTACGGGATATACAGCATTACCTTTTACGTCAGCGAAGCACCGGTTCACTGGCTTGAAAGCCTTTTTGATCTGCTGAAAAGGGGGGTATCCCTGGTGATTCCCACCGGGAACCTCCAGTCGCTTATCGTCTCGGGGGTAATCGACGGTGTGGGTGGAGTTCTAGGTTTTGTGCCTTTGATTATGTTCATGTTTCTCGCCATCGCTATTATGGAAGACTCCGGGTACATGGCAAGGGTGGCCTATATGCTCGATCGGGTATTACGGTGGTTCGGGCTGCACGGGAATTCGGTTATGGCCTTGATCGTAAGCGGTGGGATTTCAGGAGGCTGCGCCGTGCCCGGTGTCCTGGCCACCAGGACGCTGAAGGACCCGAAAGAAAGGATAGCTACCCTCTTGGTCGTGCCTTTTATGAATTGCGGGGCCAAGTTGCCCATCTATGCAATCCTCATCGCAGCATTTTTCCCCGGAAACCGGGCGCGCATGCTTTTTATTCTCACCCTGCTCTCGTGGGGATTTGCGCTGTTTGCAGCCAAGATCATTCGGGCCACAGTCCTCAAAGGGCCAAAAACGCCGTTTGTCATGGAACTCCCCCCGTACCGTGCCCCAACCATAAAGGGCTTGCTGATTCATACCTGGGAACGGACCTGGCAGTACATCAAGAAGGCCGGCACCGTTATCCTTGGGATATCCGTTGTCCTCTGGGCAATGATGACATTTCCGGGCCTTTCAGAAAAACAGATCGCGGACTTCGGCGAACGTGAGTCCAGGCTTGAAAACTCTTTTCTGGCCTCTCCACCGGTCAAGCACTTGATGGGGGACCGACAGGACCTGGACCGGCTCAACACGCTCTTTGCGCAATATCGCCACTCCCTGCAACAGTCGGATGATACGGCCTTGACCGAGCTGGAAAAGAGCCCTCTCTTCCCACTGGCCCGCACCGCCGTCAGCATCCAAACGGGCAGGAACTCGGCGACAATCCCTGATAAAGAACCCCTGGCAGCTGCAAGGGAGTATCTTCAGTTGAGAAAAGGCCTCCATGACATCGCAGCCCAGAAACAGCAGGCCATGCTGAACCGGACCATAGCAGGATGGATGGGACAAGGTCTGGAAACAGTGACGCGCCCCTTAGGATTTGACTCCCGGATTAATATCGCCCTGGTGGGAGGCTTTGCGGCCAAGGAAGTCATAGTCTCGACGTTGGGAACGGCCTATTCCCTGGGAGAGACCGATCCGGCAGAGGCAGGTTTTCTTCCACAGAGGTTGAAGAATGATCCCCGCTGGAATCCTCTTTTGGCGGTTACGCTCCTTATTTTTACCATGCTTTACGTGCCCTGTTTTGCCACCGTCATTGTTATAAAGAAGGAAAGTTCCTGGCTGTGGGCCATGTTCTCTATTGGCTTTAATCTGCTGGTCGCCTACACCATTGCCTTATTCATTTCCCAGGGCGGGCGACTTCTGAATCTCGGACTGTGAATGCAATAAACCCTTTTTGCTGTGGAAAAGAATAGCAGAGAGTGGTATGATTTATAAAAGCCTGTGATTCGCCTTGTGGCGGCATGGGCAACATTTTTTTGATGAGAGGGATGTTTTACAATGGAAAGGATTCCGATTACGAAAGACGGTCTTGCCAGGTTGAAACAGGAACTTGCACAATTGCTGAACGTGGAACGACCCAAGAATATCCGGGCGATCGAAGAGGCCCGGAGCCACGGGGATATCAGTGAAAACGCCGAATACCACGCTGCAAAGGAACGGCAATCCTTTCTGGAAGGGAGAATGAACGACTTGAAAACGGCCATCGGAAATGCGGAAGTTATCGAACCGGACAATGGTCCGGCAGACCGGGTCGTTTTCGGCAGAACGGTCACCGTCTACAACATCGCTACCGAGGAAGAAAATGTCTACCAACTGGTCGGTCCCTACGAATCAAATCCAGAGCAGGGCAAAATCTCCGTTACCTCGCCCATGGGCCAGGCCCTGATCGGTAAAGAAGAAGGGGATGAAGTCAGGGTGAGGACACCCGGCGGCATTCAAGAATATGAGATCGTGGAGATTCGATGAGGAGCAATATGACAGAGATTGCCACCGACACGGTTGTCACAATCAAGTTCACGATGCAGACGCACCTGCCGGATGGATCAGTCAAAGAACGTCCTGACGAAAGCATGGAATTCATCTTCGGGGTGGAAAGGCAGCCCGCATCCCTGGAAGAGGCCCTTGAACATGCGCAAGCAGGTGACAAGCTCCGCGTGCAGATCCCCCCTGATGAAATCTACGGGGAGTATGACCCGGTACTGGTGCATGAGATTCCCCGGGAAGGCTTGATACAGAGCCGCATCAAGAAAGGGCAGTTTTATCGCCAGATGAAAAAAGGGTCCCTGGTCTCTTTCAAAGTGCTGGATGTCCGGCCGGATACGGTGCTGGCGGACTTCAACAAGCCCATGGCAGGGATTGCCGTTTCCGTAGATCTGGAAGTGCTCAGCGTGAGGGAAGCGAGCAAAAAGGAAATCGAGGCCGCCATTGATGCCCAAAACAAGCGAAGCATAGGGTGCGGGTAAGGGACCTATGACCAGGATTTTTGTTCACGGCCTGGAAAGCAGCAACCAGGGCACGAAAGCCCGGTTTTTCCGGCAAAGATACCCTGATATGATTATTCCCAATTTTGAAGGGCCACTGAACAACAGGCTCGAAAAACTGGAAAAGGTCCTTTCCGGGTATTCTGCAATAACGCTGGTCGGGTCCAGTTTCGGTGGGCTCATGGCAACGCTTTTTGCCATGGATCACCCTTCCCGGGTAGCAAGGCTCATCCTTCTGGCCCCTGCTCTTCCCATGCTGGAGGCCCTTCCTGACAAGCGGGACAAGGTGGTTTCCATCCCGGTCTGGCTCTACCATGGCACGGCCGACTCACTGCTTCCGCCGGAGACGGTGATCCCTGTTGCCCGCAGTGTTTTTAACGATCTCCGTCTGCACCAAGTGGAAGACGATCACATGCTTCACAGCACCTTCCGGGATATCCCCTGGGAGGAACTCCTCGAGTAAGTGACGCCTATTCCTCCTCCCGGTATCCTTCCGGCACGGCCACTCCATCAACATGGACCCGGTCCTGCTCGTCAAAAGCGAATCGGCCTCGTGCGATCATTTCAATGGTGCGGGGAAAGATCTTCCAGTCGCCGATCTCCTTGAGCCGTTGCTGGTGTTCATCCACGACCTGTTGGAAATCTTCGGGGGCTTTCAGCAGGTCGTTGAGTGGGAGGGGGCTTTTGACCGGGAGAGGTCCTGAAACCATGAGGAGGGGCCCGGTATCCACTCCCGCATCCGTCCACAGGGTTGATGCCCGCAGGGCCTTTTCCCCTGCGGCAATGGCGTCACGGACCGCGTGATCCCCCACGTACTTCCGACGACCATCGGAGGTCATAATGGAAAGATCGGCCGGATGGACATTTATGCATCCGCGGAGCGTAGTGTAGCTCATGTAACCCCCAAGGGCAATCACATCGATATTGAAGGTTTTCACCAGTACTTCGGGAAGACGGTCGAATGCCTTCCTTGCCGCCAAACCCTCGGAGGTGGCGACGGTCCTCTGGAGGGAGCGCAGCCGGTGAAACGTCCGGATATCGTAACTGAAATACGGGAGCCCATGTTCAACGGCGATTTTTTCCCCCTTGCATGCCCCGTCAGAGCGGTCACTGAAAAGAAATACCACCTCAAAGGGGGAAGCACCTTCTTCCCGATTTAATCGGTGCTGCAGCTCCAAGAGGTTGCGGATGTTGGTTCCTGATCCTGAGAGAAAGGCTGCCACGCGCATGGCGCGTCCTTTTGCCTCCGGATCAAAGATACGCCTGAGTCCCATGGACCCGCTCCCTTCACTCGTGCTCCATTAATGCTTCCACCGGTTTCAGACCATACGGACTCCCCTGTTCAAGAGCCGCAAGGACACTGCCTCCGCCGGTAAAATAGTAGGTATCGGGTGCATCGAGTCCCTGGAGATAAATGCCCGGGCACAGCTTTTTCAGGGCCTCCAGCGTGTCACCGCCTCCGAAAAGCTTCAGGGCGGATAGATTTCCGGCTATGGCTTCGTAAAGGGCCCGGGAACCCTCAAAGAAATTGGGCATGAATCCCATGACGGCGTTGATGAAGATGGTCCTGGCGGATTTGATGGCATCATAAACTGCCTGGTGTTCAATGGAACGGGGCGCTACATCCAGGATATACCCGGCGCTTCCCTTTTCCTTCAGCTTGTCCAGCGAACGGGTCCGGTAGTTCTTTTTCACGTCCCCTTCCATGGTATCGGCCTCGACTAGGTAGGGCAGCTCGAGCACCTTGCCGGCCTCCCTGTCAATTTCGACCAGTTCCGCGGCCAGTCGGCGGTCTTCTCCTGAAACTCCGGTGATCTCAAGTTCATACTTGGCCGATAGAAAGGTGTTGTACATGAGTCCGCCGAGGATGAGGTGGTCCACCCGGTCATAAAGGGCCTTGACCGGACCGATTTTGGTATCATATTTTGCCCCTGCGATAATGGCGAGAAACGGCCTTTCCGGTTCCAGGGCGCTGTAAAGGTTCTCGATTTCCTTCTTGAGTAACGGCCCCGCGTAAGCAGGCAACCGCTTGGCGACATCATAGGTCGAAACATGGGGTTGCCAGGACCCAAAGGCGTCATTTACGAATATATCCGCCAATGCGGCCAGTTCTTCCGCGAACTGTTCCCTGGCCGCCCCGGTGGCCTGTTCCCCGGAGAACCATCTGGAGTTGGGAAGGTAGATGATATTGATCGTTCCCTTTTTCAGGTCCTCAATGGCAGGAAGGATCGAATCATCGATATGCAGAATGCCTTTCTCCGGATCCACAGGGAAACGGGGAATGTGTATCTTGACGCCGAGTTTCTGTTGAAGATACGCGGCGACAGGCTCTACGGACTGCTGTTCCCTGCAGGTGATTCTTCCCGTTTTCTTGTCTCTGGGCCTCCCCACATGGGTAATGAGGATGGGCCGTCCACCCTTTTCAACAATGGTGTAAAGCGTTCCAAAGGTGGCATCAATTCGGTAGGGGTCCTTTATCTTTCCTTCCTTCACCACATTGTGATCAACCCGCACGAGGACCACCTTCCCCTTCAGGTCCGCCTGCTGAACTAATCTCAAACGAGGGTCTAATGCTGCTCTTTCCATTTGGCACATTCCTCTGCCTGGGTTATAGTTGATTTTCCCGGCTGCGCTGTTTTTTTCAGGCAACCGGGTTTTCGGGGTTTCTCTGGACCCCCGAACCCCGGGCCACGGGTATTTCTACTTTAATATCCGGAGCAACAGAGAATCAAGAGGAAAATCACCCTGAATCGTTGGAGGAGTACCCACATGATCGTACGGAATATCAGAGACAAGGAAGTCGATGATACCACCTATATCGCCCACGGCGGTGCCATTGCGCAGATGATCCTGGACAGGAGGACCCTGAAGGAGATCGGCTTCCTGGCCATCGCGCGCCTGGCGCCGGGCAAGGAAATTGAGGCCCATGTGGACCCTATGGAGGAGATATACTTCATTGCCGCTGGATCGGGAGAAATGCGTGTTGATGACGAAAGAAGGCCGGTGGGACCAGGAGATGCCATATGGATACCGACGGGATCTATCCATGCCCTGCTCAATACCGGAGATGAGGAGTGCACGATCCTGGTGGTTGCCTCACCGGCCTGGTAGGAGATGGACCCAAAAGCACTCATCATCCGCCCCGGGGCATTGGGAGATACCCTGATGCTTCTCCCTGCACTGAAAGATATGCGAAAAGGTCTTCGGTTAACGGTAGCGGGGCGGGAACCAGGTCTTTCATTTCTGAAACAGACGGGCGCTGGGTGCATCAATATCGAGGGACCAGGCTGGCATATGCTGTTCCAGGAGAAGCCGAGCTCCCATTTTTCCCTTCCGGTCCCCCATCAGGACGTGGTGGTTGCCTATTTGGGTGACAGGGACGGCAGTGTCGGGAGAAACCTGCGGGTATATTTTCCCGGTATCCCGATTCATGTCATGCCGGCATATCCAGCGGCGGAAGACAACATCCATGTGGCCCGCTATCTGTGCGAGACCCTGGCCCTGGCAGGTCTTCCCGTTGATCCTGCCCGTGCCATGGAACGGGCAGGAAAGCGTGCGTTGTTGGAAGGAAGCCGTCAACCCATGGCAAGGGATCGGATCGTCATCCACCCTGGGTCCGGATCATCCCGCAAGAATTTTTCTCCGGAATTCTGGACAGCATTTCTCAATAGTATCATGCGGGAGCCTGCCCTGAAGGACCACAGGATGGTAGTGTTGTTGGGACCCGCTGAAGAAGGCGTGCTGGATTTTTTCGAAAACCGGGTTTCTTCATTGGCGGAGATCGTTTTCTGTCCCCGGAATGAAAAGCTTGTTTCCCTGCTGGGACAAGCGGGCCTGTACGCCGGGCACGACAGCGGTGTTACCCATCTCGCCGCCATGCTGGGGACGCCGACCATTGCGCTCTTTCGGGAAAACAACGTCTCCAGATGGCAACCTCTGGGCCCCTGCACCCGGGTAATCAGATCACAAAAGGCGGGCAAGGCGTGCCGGGAACGCATGGTGCAGGCGACGAGAAGTCTTCTGCCTCGGGGAGAAACAGGGCTTCCTGATCCCTTTCCTTTGTGATATCATTCCAGAAGACTCCAGTTCGCGCCTTCAGGGAATCATGGAAAGGAAGCCCAAATCCACTCTCTACATTCCGCAATGGCAATCTTGTGGGTCGATTTGGCGAAAGTCCTGATGGTTGATCAGGGGGAAACAGGAGAGAAACGCCGGGGAAGGAACGCGATCCGGCGAAAAAGGAAAAAATCAGAGAAGGAAGCCATACACTGATCAGCACAACCAAGGAGAAAAAAATGAAGATCGCCATAGGGACCGATGACAAGAAGACGATCCGCAAAGGTCATTTTGGAGAGAGCGCGTCTTACGCCGTCTATGAGATCTTGAATGGTGAGATAATGTCCCGGGAGATTCGCCAGAATCCCAACGCCGGAGGAGAGGGACACCATGGGGAACCGGAAAAAATCCTCGAAGTCCTGGGTGATTGTGCATTGTTCATGGCACGCAGCATGGGAAAAAAATCCATGGCAAAGATAGCCGAAAAAAAGATCGACTGCATTGTCACGGAATTTGACGAGATTGATCAGGCTGTACAGAAGTTTCTGGATGCTGAGGACCGGGGATTCCAGTATTATGATGTCCTCAGCGGGACCCTTTTACCATGTACAGAGCGTCTGAAGAAATGAAAGACATGGAACTGCATTTTACCAGAACAAACGGCCCCGTTGATGAGGCGATCGAAGAACTCATGTCCCTTGCAGGCGGCATCCGCCACAACGAAGTGGTCCGGGAAATGATTCTCGCCGCCCTGAAAGCAGGGCAGGAGAGCGAAGACCGGGCGGATTTGAAACTCATGAATACCAGCCTGAAGGAAATGCGCTTCACAACAAAGGTCTTTGCCCCATACAAACACGCGAAGAAGGTCACCGTGTTCGGATCAGCCAGAACGAAACCGGGGGAGCCGATTTACAGGATGGCCCGGTTGTTCGGCGAGCGGTTGTCGGCAGCAGGCTACATGGTTATTACGGGAGCGGGACCCGGGATCATGCAGGCGGTCAATGAAGGGGCCGGTCCAGAGCACTCATTCGGGGTGAATATCCGCCTTCCCTTCGAACAGGAGGCAAATCCGGTGCTTCAGGGCAGTCCGAGGGCCATTAATTACAAGTATTTTTTTACCAGGAAGGTGGCTTTCCTGAAAGAGAGCGACGCTGTGGCCCTGTTCCCCGGCGGCTTCGGGACGCTTGATGAAGCCATGGAGACCATTACGCTGGTACAGACCGGGAAACGCAATCCCACGCCAATTGTCTTCCTGGACGAATCCGGGGGTACGTATTGGAGCCGATGGATTGACTTCATCGAAAGGGAGCTTCTGCGGCGGGGCTATGTCAGCCCCGGGGACTTTCACCTCTTCGACCTTGCGGGCTCGGCGGATGAGGGAGTGGAGAAAATCAATCATTTTTATCATCGCTACCACAGCCTCCGCTATGTGAGAGACCGCTTGGTGATTCGCCTGAGCTCCGGCATCGCTCATGGGGATGTAACGGAATTGAAGGATCGCTTCTCCGATATTCTGATCCCCCCGCATGAATTCTTTTTTTCCCCAAACGGCCTCCCGGAAGAGGCTGATGAGTCCGGGATTTTTCACCTTCCGCGGTTGATTCTCACGTTCAACAGGAGGGATTTCGGTCGGCTCCGCCAACTGATTGACTCCCTGAACCGGATGTAAAGCCCGATCAGCCCAGGCGGTAGGTCTCTCCGTGGTTGAGATGCACAAGCCGGTCCAGGAGTCCCTGCCGTTTCATCTCCCTCTTGATATCCAGGGGCGGAAAATGCACCGGCTCATCGCCGAGGCGAAAGGTCCCCCAGTGCACAATCATCAGCTTTTTTGCATTCAGTTCCATGAAGGCCTTGACGGTCTCCGCCGGGTTCAGGTGGGAGGATGCCATGAACCAGCGTGGCTCATACGCCCCGAGGTTGAAGATGGCGAGATCGATCGGGAAGGTTTTTCCGATTTCTTTGAACCGGTCAAAATAGGCGGTGTCCCCGGAAATAAAAACGTTGAAGCCGCTTGCTCCCTTCACAAGAAATGAACCCCAGAGGGCCCGGTTGGGCCCAACAAGAGGATTACGCATGGTCCAGTGGTTACACGGAAGGAGGATAATCTCCCGTTTTCCCTCCTTGTGACCATCGAACCAGTCCAATTGTGATCGGTTCTGCATCCCGAGGTCCTTGAAGATACTGTCGTAGCCAAGAGGAGAAATAACGTGGGTATCCGGGGGGAAGATCTTCAGGGAGGATTTGTCCAGGTGGTCATAATGGCCGTGGGTGATCAGAATATGGTCCGGCCGGGGCATCCGTTTGACGTCGAAGGCAAGGGGGCTGAAGTCGGTGAACCACATGAGGCCGAACAGAACCGGGTCCACGAGCAGGGAGCTTTCCAGGTCGCAGATCAGGACGCAGGAATGTCTTATAAAGGTGACAGAGCATCCATTTTTTTCATCCAGAAGATCCCAGTCGATTTTCACCGGCACGGTCGGTTCATCCTTGTAGAATGATTTGAACCGGTTTCTGTCGAAGAGCTTCCAGCGGAGGACCCTCCACATATTTCCGTGATCCCGGGTGCTGAACGGGTTCAGGAACAGGTCTCTTCCATGGTGCAGTTTCCGTTCTGCAATCTCTGTGAGCGTCAATTGTGCCGCCTTTCTTCCGATTTCCATGCTGCCCATATCTGTGCCCGATCGCCCGCATGCGGCGCTCACGGGGAGCAGTCCGAAAACCGCGCCCCACTTTCCGAGAGTCAACCCTGTTTTTATGAATTCTCGGCGGTCAAATTTCCCTGCTCTCATGAGATTATTCCACTTTCAGGCCTTGCTCAAACATGACCGTGGCAGGACTGGTGACGGTTGGGTCGGTGAAGACGTTGACACAGGCGGGCTTATTTGAAGCAATGGCACGCCTGACGGCGGGGATGATTTCTTCATCCCTGGTGACAAATTCCCCGTATCCCCCCAGACCCTCCACCATTCTTTCGTAGTGGCGCTGCCCAAGCTCGGAACACTGGAGCCTCCCCTCCCCCAGGGTCATTTCCTGGCCGTGTTTTATCATGCCCCATGCACAGTCATTGTTGATCACGCACACGAAAGGGATGTTGTGGCGGATAGCTGTGTCAAATTCCATGGCGTTAAAACCGAAGGACCCATCCCCGTTGACCACTACCACCTGCTTGTCCGGTCGGGCAATCTTGGCAGCAATGCCGTACGGGATGCCGGTGCCCAGGCACCCGAAAAGACCGCCCGTGGGAGTGAGCACGCCCGCCCGCTCCCTGGAACGGAGTCCAACCAGCCCGAAATAGCTGGTATCGCCCCCGTCCACCACGTACAGGGTTTTTTCCCCGGCCGCTTCCTGTATCCTGGCTATCAGCCGGACTGGGTGGATCGGATCGGACGGTTCCTCCCGCTGCTTGAGCTCGGAATCCATGAACGCTTTGGAGGCATTCCGAAGATCAGTCAGCCAGGTGGTGTGATCCCGCTTCTCCACAGAAGGGATCAGGTGCTCCAGGATCGATCCCATGTCTCCGACAAGACCCACGTCGGCGGGACGGTTTCGGTCAATCTCATAGGGATCGATGTCGATGCGGACCACTTTCGCGTCGGGGAAAATCGTTCCGAACTGGAGCGTCCAGTTGAAGCGTATGCCGGCGGCAATGATGACATCAGCCCGGGAGAGACCCATCATCATCCCCGCGAAACCGGTATCAATCACACAAAGGGGATGCGTATCGCTGAGGACACCGCGGCCATTGTTCAGGAGGAGAAACGGGATGCCGGATTTTTCCATGAAATTAAGAAGATATTCATCGCATTCGCTGAATCCCGCACCGCTGCCGCCTATGAACAGGGGCCTTTCTGCTGCATTGATGATTTCAGCCGCTTGCTGGAGGGACTGTTTTTCCGGCTGGAAGGTGAACTTGCGGCTCCTGTGGGTCAGTTCTGCGGCAATCTCATCCTTGACTTTTCGGTTGAGCACGTCAGGCGGCAGCTCCAGGAACACAGGGCCGGGCCTTCCCTCCACGGCATGGCGGAACGCGGTTGCCAGGTATTCGGGAATGCGCTCCGGGTCGTAACAGGTGGCACACCATTTGACAACCGGCTTCACCATGTCCACCTGGTTCATTTCCTGGAGGGCGCCCTTCAGGTCATCCCGAAGCGGAGAGCGACCGCACAGAACCACAAGTGGAGCGTTGTCCAGTGATGCGTTCGCAATACCGGTGAGGGCGTTGGTAAAGCCCGGTCCTGCGGTTAGAAAGCAGACGCCCGGGTTCCCTGTATAGATGGACCACGCGTGGGCCATCATGGCGGCGGCTTGTTCATGGCGCACGTCGACGGCCTTGATGCCGTACTCGGTGAAGCCGTCCAGGATCTGTTCAATATGCCCTCCCGATAGACCGAATGCTGTTGTTACGTGTTCGACTTCCTTGAGATATTTTGCTGCCAGATGACCGCCGTATGTCGTTCCCATGAAATGCCCTCCCTTCGAGAGGTTTCCCCTGCGATGGGTCTTGCAGGCTTTTTTTACAGGACGAGTTTTACCCCCTCGGTAAACCACTGGGCGAAATAGGCCATTCCCTCCACCTTCAGTTTCCCGTCTGCGGCAGCTTTGAACGATTTCTCGTCGCTCCCGGAGGCCATGACCTTGAAGGCGGTAACGGGATCGGACCAGATAATTGCCACGTGAAAATCCGGGTGATCGCCGCCACGTACTGACGATATTCTTCCCCGGTCGAAGATGAAAAGCCGCCCCCGTCTGTCTTCAGCCGTCTTAATGAGAATGCTTGTCTTCATGGTGCTGATATACATTTTAAAAGGAGCGTTTTTCCTGGAGGCCTTTCTCAGTTTCCTATACAGGACCCAGAGGAGCAGTGAAAACCGCATAAGAAACCTCCCCTCAAAAAGCATGGATCGTTGTGAGTAATTTTTGTGGTTCATGAAGAGTTTCGCATTGCCAGTCTATCCCAAAGAAAAGCGGGCTGTCAAACTCGGTCTTGGCTCCTGAACATCCCTGCACAAAAAAAGCACTGGAAGTATCTCCCCCAATAGTATAATTTCCCAGAGGGGACTAAGGTCTATAAAGGAGGGACGGAAATTATGGCCG
The DNA here is from genome assembly GCA_964633015.1 of uncultured Desulfobacteraceae bacterium. Classification (GTDB taxonomy): domain Bacteria; phylum Desulfobacterota; class DSM-4660; order Desulfatiglandales; family Desulfatiglandaceae; genus B46-G9. The sequence continues at coordinate 140,680 of CAZWEV010000001.1, forward strand.
ACAACATCTTGGAACAAAAATACCGACGCGCCGCCGGCGTTATCTGCAGGCAGGGAACGGTTCCTTTCCCGGTGAATGACACGACCGTATCCATCTTGAAATACGTCATAGGCGATGAAGAAAATGAGCTTGATTTGATCTGCGCATTTCAGGACAGAGGCTCAAAGACCATGGAGGAACTGCGGAAATCCAGTGAATTTTCCGAGGAACAAATCGAACGGTTCGCGACGAATCTTGCCCGGAAAGGCCTCATATTCAATCAACCCAGCTCGGCAGGGATTATGATCTACCGCCTGCTTCCCCTCATGAATGTGGGGCTGATGGAATACAAGTTCATGCGTGAGCTTAAATGGAACGAAGAGGAAAGGCTGCTTGCCGGCATGTTCCAGAAACTCATGGATGAAGTGAGGGACCAGGTCCAGGCGAACTATGATCAACTGGTCCCCATGCTCCAGAAGGCGCCGCCCGTGGACCGGACCGTTCCTGTCAGGAATACGGAAGAAGGCGCCACGATCCGTATCATTCCTCTTGACAGAGCGGTGGAGGTCCCGGAGGAGTCTGTTCTGCCGAGCCAGTCAGTGGACGAGATTATTGACAAGTTTGAGGATATCGCGGTGGGTCATTGTTTTTGCCGTCAGCGGCGGGCGGTCATGGGAGAACCGTGCGGATTTAATGCACCCACAAGGACCTGTTTCACCTTTGGCAAATCCGCCCGGCATACCGTGGCTCAGGGTTTTGCCGAGATGATCACAAAGAACGAGGCGAAGCGGATCATGAGAGAAGCGGAAGAGGCAGGACTTGTGCACAAGGCGTTTCATCCCAATTCCAAGGTATCACGTCCGGAAACCAGCATCTGCAATTGCTGCAAGGACTGCTGTGACACCTTGCGCCTCTGGAGAGACGGGGCCTTTCCGCTGATCAATTCCACCTACTACCTTTCCGTCATTGATGAAGAATTGTGCATCGGGTGCGGGATCTGCGTGGATCGATGTCCGACAGACGCAATAGAATTGAACGAAGAGGGCAAAGCGGAACGGGATGAAAATGCCTGCTTTGGTTGTGGTATCTGCGCACGCTTCTGTCCTGAGGAAGCCGTTTCACTGAAAGAAGGCCTGCGCAGGGTGTCCGTGCTGCCGCCGCGTCTGCGCGAGGAGGGATGAGAGGAACCCATGTTCACACTGGGAGAAATTATAGATCTTGCCGTCCGCATAGAAAAAAATGGAGAGAAGGTCTATAGAAAGGCTGCGGACGAGGTTTCAAATCCTTCCTTGGCTTCCCTGCTCAAGTGGCTTGCCGATCAAGAGCTTGAACACGGGAAGTGGTTCAAACAATTCGGAAAAGCAGCGGAGACAGGAGTGGAAGTTCCTCGGCTGGAAGAGATCGGAAAGGAGATCCTGCGGGGTGTGCTGGGAGACCAGGCCTTTTCCATCGATGATGTGGATTTTTCCAGGATGGAGGACATCAAGGATCTCCTTTCCGTGTCTCTTGAATTTGAGAAAGACACGATTCTCTTCTATGAGATGCTCGGCGAATTCATTGATGACGCGGAGACCATACGCCGGCTCGAAAGGATTATTGAAGAGGAAAATCGCCACGTGGAAATTCTGGAAGGGTTCCTTGAAAAAAGGGCAGTACCGGGGAGAGAGGGAGCACCATGAATACATTTTTTCAGCTTGAGATTCTCGGAAACAGCCTCTGGCGCATCCTATCCTTGTTTGGAATTGTGCTGTTCTCCTTCATTGTGGGCAGGATCGCAAAGGCTGTTCTTGAAAAAACCGGTTCGAAGTTTGAGACGAGAAATCGATTTCTCATGGCTACAACCCTGAAGGCAACCAGCCGGGGGGCTGTTTTTCTCCTCGCCGCTGCCGGAATTTCGGTCGGCCTTGAAATCCTGCAACTAAAGGCCTGGGTTGCCGAGGTATCAGATACGCTCAGCTCGGTTCTTCTGAGCGTGGGAGTGGGGTATTTTCTGTACTGGCTCGTGGATGTGCCCACGTCCTGGTTTACAAAGATGGCCGGAAAAACAGAGACCAGGCTCGACGATATGCTGGTCCCCATCGTGCGCAAGAGCCTCAGGGTGACCGTGGTGATTCTGGTGCTTGTCCAGATCGCCCAGATCCTGAGTGATAAACCCATTACCTCTATCATCGCCGGCTTGGGAATCGGCGGCTTGGCCTTCGCTCTGGCGGCCCAGGATACGATCAAGAATTTCTTCGGCTCGATCGTTCTGTTTGCAGACAAACCGTTCGAGATGGGTGACCGGATCGTGGTGGAAGGGCAGGACGGATCTGTGGAGGAGGTGGGTTTCCGTTCCACGAAAATACGGACCCTCGACGGGCATCTGGTGACTGTTCCCAATGGAGAGCTGGCCAACAAGATGATTCGAAATATCGGGAAACGGCCCTACATTAAGCGCATAGCCAACCTTACCATTACCTATGACACGCCACCGCAAAAGATCGAAAGGGCCATTGAGATCGTCAAGGAGATACTGCAGGACCATGAGGGGATGCACCCGGATTTCCCCCCAAGGGTCTATTTTGATGAATTCAATGCTGCTTCACTGAACATCATTGTTTTTTATTGGTATCATCCACCCGACTACTGGGCCTATATGGAGTTTACCGAGCGGTTCAACAAGGAGGTGTTCCGGCGCTTCGGCGAAGAAAGAATCGATTTTGCATTCCCAACCCAGACACTTTACCTTGTAGGTGATCCGGCAAGGCCGCTCACCATCGGTACGGAACAAAGACCGAAAGAAGAGCGGAATGCATGAAGCCTGGGGAACGGCCCCTGTGACCGGCACAAACAGTGGAAAGGCCGTTCCCTCTGTACCATGCCATGGGTCGGGCTAGTGAAAAACCGGATACTTTCCTGAGTAGGAAGTGCCCTTCAAGGATGACATGACCTCTACCCGGGTATCCCGGAGTGCCTGCATCACGACAGTGCCCGGCAACGTGATGAAGAATTCATCCCCCGGGCAGAGGACGTAGTCTTTCAGGTCATGCTCCTGTGTTATCCAGATTTCTCCTTCAAGACAAATCACCATATCCCATTTTTTGACTCCCGAAAGCCTCTTCAAGGCTCCTTTTTTCAGGGCCATCTCATGTCCGGGATTCTTTTCATTGCAAATGCGCCCTGTCAATGACCGGGCCGGATTATTTTCTGTGTTCATGTTCACTATTGTCATCATGGCGTATTCTCCTGTCATCTGTGGAGTGAATTGCTACTCCAAAAGTTCTGATTTCTTGCTTGCATTCTAGAGGAGAAAACAGTACAGTAACAGTCTCAAAAATACAGAATTGTAACCAGAACAGATTTGCTTTTTTGCGTACTGTTATGGTTGGCAGGGCAGGTTACTGTACCCTTGATTTGAACTGCGGGGGCATCAACGTATCATGCAGGTGAGACCAAGGCTTTATAAGTATGAGCAGATTGCTGCAGAGGTGATCCATCTCATCAAATCCGGCACTCTTCGGTCGGGAGACCGGATCCCTTCCGTGCGCGAGATGAGCCGGCAGAAGCAGGTGAGCATTTCCACGGTCCTCCAGGCCTATTACCTCCTGGAAGCTCAGGGTTTTATTGAGACGCGGCAACGCTCGGGAATGTATGTCTGCATCAGACTTCCCGGTGCCATGCCGGAGCCCGAAATCTCCTCGCCTGAGCTTGATCCGGGCAAGGTAAGCGTCTGGGACTTGGTCAAGATGATGCTGTGTGATGCGCAGAACCCTGACCTGGTTCAGTTAGGTGCCGCGTATCCTAATGCGAGTCTCCTGGCTGCGCAGAAGCTCAACAGGATCCAGGCTTCCATAGGGAGGCGCAAAAAGGAAATGAGCGGCGTGTACGATTTGCCGCCGGAAGGATGCAGGGCGCTTCGTGTCCAGATCGCAAAGAATAGTATTCGAGCCGGGTGCAATCTTGTCCCCGGAGACATTGTAACCACTTCGGGTTGCACGGAAGCAATCAACCTTTGCCTGAGATCCGTGTGCAAGCGGGGCGACACCATAGCAATTGAGTCGCCCATCAGCTTCGATGTCTTGCAGTGCGTCGAGGCATCGGAATTGAAAGCACTGGAAATACCGACTCACCCACGAGAAGGCATCAGCCTGGAAGCCCTGGAATTCGCCATCGAGCATACGCCCGTGCAGGCGTGTCTGGTCATTTCGAATTTCAACAATCCGTTGGGGAGCTGCATCCCGGACAATAAGAAGGAAGACCTTGTGCGGCTCCTGGCCGCGCATGACATACCGCTTATAGAAAATGACATTTTCGGCGAGATTTACTTCACCGACCGCCGTCCGGCAGTGGCGAAGTCCTATGACCGGAAAGGACTGGTCATGCTCTGCTCTTCATTTTCAAAGGATATATGCCCGGGCTCCCGGGTGGGATGGGTGGCGCCGGGCCGTTTCAGGGAACAGGTGGAGTGGCTCAAGTATACGTCGACCATGGCCACTGCCACGCTTCCTCAGTTGGCAATCGCCGAATTCCTGGCGAGCGGGGGGTACCATCACCACATGCGGGGGATTCGGCGCATCTACGAACGGAATGTGGCCTCCATGGTGCACTCGGTCGAGCGCTATTTTCCAAAGGGGACCAGGACAACCTGGCCCACCGGGGGGTTCGTTGTCTGGGTACAGCTTCCTGATCGGGCTGATTCCATGCAGCTCTATAAAAGGGCGCTGGAGGAGGGCATAGCCATCACGCCCGGTTATATTTTTTCCTCCACCGATCGGTACCGAAACTTCATCCGGCTCAATGCAGCCAACTGGTCTGAGACTGTCGAGAGGGCCATGGAGAAGCTGGGAACCTGTGTCGTGGAGTTGATCTGAAAGAAGAAAGGGGACGTCATCATGAACTTTCACATGCCGACAAGACTGATTTTCGGACCGGGGAGTTTTGATGCCCTGGACAGCATGATCAGGGAAGATCTTCACGCAAATCAACCTGTTTTGATTACCGACCGGAATCTGCGGCAGGTGGGGTTGGTTGAGAGAGTAATATCTTTACTGGGCGATGTGGAGGTATTTGATGACGTTGAAGCCAACCCAAAATCAGCGACGGTGAACCGTATGGGAGACATAATCAGGCAGGAGAAGCCTGATGCCATTATTGCGGTGGGCGGGGGCAGCGCCATTGATGCCGGCAAGGCCGTGGCACTCCTTGCAACGAATCAGGGAAAAATCGAAGAATATGAAGGTCGCGAACGATATTCCCGTGCGCCCTTGCCGGTGCTTGCCGTTCCAACAACCTGCGGAACCGGGAGCGAAGTAACCTGGGTATCGGTTATTACCGATACCAGCAGGAATTTCAAGATGAGCATCAAGGGGCCGAAGATGTTTCCTGCCGTCGCCGTCGTGGACCCTGACCTGCTCCTCTCCTTGCCGGCACACATTGTTGCTTCTACGGGCATGGACGCGCTCACCCATGCCATCGAAGCGTTCACCGTAAAACCGGCCACGGTTATCACCGATATGTTCGCTCTCAAAGCAATCCAGCTCATATGGGAATCGTTACCCAGGGCATACGAAAATATCACGGAGGAGAAGGCCGCGAGAGAGAACCTGATGTATGGCAGCACCTTGGCCGGATTTGCGTTCGGCAACAGCGACGTGGGCGCGGTACACTGTATCTCCGAATCCATAGGTGCCCTTTTTGACGTCCCGCACGGGGTTGCCAATGCGGTCTTCCTGCCCCCCGTCATGCGCTTCAATCTCCCGGTCTGCATGACACGCTATGCCCGCATCGCAGCGGCAATCGGCATTGCCGGGAAAGATGAAGAAGATTCGGCCCAAGGTCTCCTTGATGAAGTGGAAATCATGTCCCGTCGCATCGGCATCCCGCACTTCGCGGATTTGGCCATTGCTGCGGAAGAGTTCGAAGTCATTGCCCGCTATTCCTGGCAAAACAACTCAAATCCCTCCAATCCCCGGGAAGTAACACAGCAGGACTACCTGGCCATCCTGGAAGACGCTCAGAGCCGTTCGTAAAAGGAATGGAAGCCGCTTTTCTCTGGCCGCCGGTCCTGTCTGCACTTTTCTACCCAACGTATTCTAATGGATAAATGCCGATGAACGGTTGTCTCTGATTACGGTTTTTGCCGTTTCGACCGATTCGCTCCGTTTTCGCCCCTTTTCTCATTGCTGCTGCCGTTTTCAGCCTCAACGGCTCGATCCTGTTGACTCCAAAAATATGACCATTCTAAGGTTCATGGGTATCGGCACAAAACTTGCTGAAGAAAGGAGAGAGATTGGCGTTTCTATTTTTCAGTGGAGGCGTGAAAATGGTTCCCGTACGCTTATATAATAGAGACAGGCTGCCGCAGCGCATTGTCAAATTCCATGATGATCTCCTCAAGAATTCCATCAGGTATTTTGAGACAGAAAGAGATTTTCGGAAGGGGCTGAGAAAGGCCGTGAAGTCACTGAAGAAGGCCTCAAAGCTCGCGAGGAAGCGGGAAATCAATCCCGGAGTATCCATAAAAGGGGCCAAGGAAGTGCTCGAAGGCCTCCGGGAAGAAATCCAAATGACCCGGAAGGCCCTCCTCGTGACGTCAACCAGCCTGGGAATTGCCCTGAATAAAATTCAACAGGAAAGAATAGACCAACCCCTTTCCCTTATTGAAGACGCGTGTGAATCTTTCAGAAACAAAGAGATCGAAAAAGGATTGGAACTGCTCAATCAATCCCGGTCCGAATTCGGGAAAAAGATCCTCGTCAGGACCCGCACCGCCCTGTTCGGCGGGACCTCGAACGCGGTTAAGGAGATGAAAGAGGAGATCGGTACGTGGATGGACAAGAAGACGCGGGCGAAAGAATGAAGCCGCAGCAGGCAGCCATGCGGACCCGGACATGCCCAATTCCTGCTCTGCGTAACGGGCTTGTCCGGGGATGGTGGGAAGGATATCCGCAAGGCCACAGCATGGCGACATGCCGACCTATTTACTTATCAGCGTCATGATACACCTGGTTTTGCCGTCTTTCGTTTCGGCCTTCAGAGCAAACTGTTCGCCGCCTCTTTGAAGCATGATCGCCCCTTTGCCTCCTATGCAGGTAGCCATTCCCGGGGGCCAGCCCTTGTCGGCCATGGCCTTTTTGTAAAAGGCGATGACCTGATCAACAGACGCATCAACTTCCACCTCAAAGCGGCCGGAACCTTCGTGGGTTTTTGATTTTGTGACTCGAGCGTCTTCCATGAGCGGGATTGCTCCTCCCATGAGGCCCTTTTCGTCTGCCGCGCCGGCCGGAGACAAAGAAATAAGCATAAGAAAACCGACGGGAAGCCACAAGAGTAAACAAATAAATCTTCTCATTGGCATCAAATTTCTCCTTTGTTGTGATTATTGTGCACCTTTCGTTTTCAGCAATTTTATAATTTCCTTTCGGTTCTGCTGTTCATATGGTCTCGCGCCGCGACGTTTGGTTCCCGCCCAACTCAAGGCCGTTCTGCCGTTTTTGTCTTTCGCATGCACATCCGCTCCGTGGGCCAGATAGAATTTGACCGGTTCCAGCCACGCCATCTTGCACGCGAACATGAGCAGGGTGTTGCCGCTCTTGCTGATCGGATAGTTGACATCGGCGCCTTTCGACAGGAGATATTCCAGAGTTTCGCGAACGCCCGGTTTGAATTTGCCGTTTCTTGTCTTGAATGCGATTTTCCAGATGGGGGTCTCCTTGTCCACCTTGCTGCCGGCTTCAACGAGCACCGGTATGATTTCCTTCCAGTTCTTCGAATTGCTCATGGCCTGATACAGGGCATCATGACCCTGCCTGCTCCGGTAGTTCAGATTGCCTCCCCGTGCAATGATCAGTTTTACCATTTCCGCGCTGCTCAGGTTTGCCGCCTTTTGCAAGAGCGGGGAACCATAAACCACAACGTTGGGGTCCATTCCCGTATCCAGGTATTCCTTGACGGTCGCCGCGTCTCCTGCGTTGAGGGCCTTGAGGATCACCCCGCTCTCCGCCTTGCTGAGACCGGGACCGGAACTTTTTCGTACAATCTTTGTCGATGTTCCAGGGGACTTGATCGGCGTGGTCCTGACAACTTTAGGAGCCTTCTTGCTCTTGCTCGAAGACCCTGAGGAAACGCTCTTCTTCTCTCTCGGTAAAGCCGGTTGTTCCACTTTGTACTTAATGCCGCTAGGCTTGCCCACCCGGATTTCACACGTCTTTATCTCATGCCCGGGAGGAAACTCCCATTTCCTTGTCTCTGCATTGGCCAGAACGACCTTTTTTTCAACGACCTTGTTCTTGTAATCATCACGGTACCCGGTGACGGTCACCTGGGATGTCGAGGCGTCCTGGTTGTCTCCGGTTATCGTAATAGTAAGCTTTCTGTCCTGATAGACAATCAGGCCTCGACTGCTGTTGTCCGTGAGGTACCCCTCTTCCAGTTGTCTATCCCGGCTGAACGTGAAAGGGTCCTTTTCGTTTATCACGGTCGCATAAACAAGTCCGTTACTGACGTGAATGAAGACCCACTCGCTCTTTTTGTGTTTGCTGATTTCTATTTCCTTGCGCTCCCACATTTTCTGAAACGCGAACGGCTTTGATCGGGCGCCTTCCTTGGAAGCGCCTTCGCTGTATACAGTATAGTCGCCGTTGGACTTCTCGGTAAGATTCTTGAGGGTGATCCTGACCGGTCTTTGAGGATCCACCCTGACCTCTATCTCGCCTCCCTTGGTGATTCTGCGTCCCCAGGGGGCGGTCCCTTTCAGGGTCCCCGAGACCGCGGGGAGTGCTGCCGCAGCCTTCTTTCGAGCCTGTGCAGGGCTCAATTCCTTGATAAATCCACTGGGAACGGCGAAAAGGGTGGCATCCACCGGCCCTTCCTTGATGTTGCTGAGTTCAATCTTCGTATCTCCCCAGTTGGTCGTGACCTTGATGCTCCCATCCTTTCGGCCGCTTACCATGTGTACTTTGAGCGGAAAGGAGTTCAACTTCGAGGCAAACCACACGTCGGCCAGTTTGAATTCCTTGTCATAATAACCATATCGCTCGCAGGTGTATCCGGCTATTGTCTCGGTTCCCACCTTTTTCTTCGTTACCATCTCTTCCAGTTTATCGATGGATTGGAACGGATCCACCATAAATGCCTGGAAGGTGGCATTCTTTATTTCCTCATAGGTCTTGGTTTGGGGATTTATGAGCCAGGTCAAACCCTTTTGCCGGTCCACGAGAACAGTCCGAGTTCCCTCTTCTTCCTTATCACGCATCCTGAGGTCCATTCGGTATTGCTTGTTTTGAACCATGATCTTGCCTATCAGGTTATTATTGAATACTTCTTCCGATATGTCCGCCGTAAAACTCCCGGCCCAGGCCAAAAAGCACAGGGAGGAAATACCGAGGAAAACCAATGTGCCAAAAATTCCCCTCGTTTTCATACCACCCATCTTCACCATTTTCAATTTGCCTCCTTTCTCATCGATGATCCTGCCGTGATTACTCCTTACCCCTGCATTGGCAGGAGATGGCAATTCAGTAAAAGAAAATGAAGAGACAGAGTGCTGTCAGAGCGATGCCACCCAGCGACTCTCCAATGAAATTCCTTTGAAACGACTTGGCCGTGAGGTCCTCCTGCCGATAAGAAAGGAGCAGAAGAGTCCGGCCCGATTTTCTAATGGTCAAGCCTGATGAGCCGTCTGCATGCGAGGCGTTTCCCAGGATAAAGACCCGATCGCCCGGCTGAACCCAGGATTCGTAATATTTTCGAAATGCCTGTTTGGCCTCTTTGGAGCCCGAAGGGATCTCCACCAGGTCATCCGGGATGTCCAGGGGTGCATCCACCTCCAGCTTTCTAAGAAAAGGCTTTTTCCCGCCTTCCGGATACTGCTTGCGGTCCATTTCCTTCATCTTTTTGATCCGGCCGCCCAGGGGAGTACGTTTCCCGCTCAAGGATTTCAGGACCCGGTGGTGGGGATAGGTGCCGGTGCGACCGCCTGTAGGGATGATGCTGATGGTGTCTGAATCATCCCTCAAAAGAAAGGGGCATTTTTGGTCCCCTGATCCCAGGGTGGTTTCATAAAACCCGCCCTGGTCATTTCTCTTGCGTCTCTCGGTGGCAGCCCATCGGTACCAGACGGAGGGCGTATGCGTATAGGCCGTCGGAATAGTCTCCCCGTTTTCAACCACTCCCTCCACCATGCAAAGGCCTGGTTGGACGTCCCTGATCCGGCTCACGGTGAGCCCCCGGGTGAGTTTCCGATTGACCCAGTCCTCTTTCGCCAGATAGAACATGATCAACGCCATAATCCCGGCCCCGCATCCGAAAAGAACAGTCACCGTATTCATCAGTACTCACCTTTCATCTTATGTTCCCTTGCCCGAATGCTTCCTGTTGTTTTCTGGGATGCCGGTAGCTCCTGAAGCAAATTATCCCCACCGCAAAGAAGACAATCCCGCCCAGGAAGATAAAAAGTCCCGACCACGTCAACCCGGCCTCGAGGACGGCATACTCTGGGTCACCGGGATTATAGTGCACCACTACCTTCTTCCCGGCGGGATACCGGTTCACCACCTTTTTTGCCATTCTCTCCATGCCTCCGGACGTACCACCGAATTCGATCCGGTTCGAGGTATACTGCCTCCCATTGACCTGATACCTGTACTGTACTCTCGGGTAATAAGTTATGACGTTGCGGCGAGTCTTTGAGTCCCTTCTGGTTTGTTTGCTGACGTGAGACGAGATGATGGTCCCCTGGGTGCCGGGCCAGTTGCCGCTTTCTTGTGCACCTTTCAATTCGTAGCCGCCCCATGCCAGCAGGAAAATGCCTGCTGCGAACATAGCCAGGGTAAGGATGCCGAGATCTCTTCTGGATTTGGCCTTGGCACGGGATGACGCGGTCGGTCTTCCCATGGAGTCAACATGAGATTCATATGCAGGCCCCGGGGCCGGTCCCTGGGGCGTAAACGAGGGCGTGTCCATTTGCCTGACCTCCTTATTCCTTCTTTGGTGGGATTTCCTTGCAGGGCTTCAGCGTGACTTCTTCAGGGGACACATGATCCCACTCCGGGAATTTTTCCGCCTCCCGGTCCCTGGTCGCCGTGACGCTGCTGTCTTTCCAGTTCCACGGTTCGTTCGAATCTTTTCGGTGGCAATCTGCTATCCAGTTCCAATCGACCATTCTCAGGGGAACAAAAATCGACTGCGGCTTGTCCGGTTTAAACATCAAGTACATTTCAAACTTCATCACGGTCTTATATTTATGTTTAAAGTTCGCGGCTGCGTTGGTGTTCCAATTCACACATAGGCCTTGTTCGTTTTTCTTGAGGCAATCGAATGGCATGGGAAATCCGGGTCTGTCTGTGGTCACGGGGCCTTCTGCGTACGGATAGTTTGTGTCAATTCCTTCAGAATCCTCTCCCTCATTGCAACCATATTCCGATTCTTCTCTTTGAGAAAGTTTCTTGACAATTTGAACATATTGCGTTTCTCCCGGGAATTGGGGAGACAGGGGATCATGGCTGAATCTGATAGAGAAATCCTTGCTTTTGTCTTCAGGGTCATACATCAAATTGACATAGTCCTTGAGAGACTGGGCCTTGGGATCATACACCGGCGTATTCGCGACGATCCAGTCTCCGGGTGGTATCTCCGCCTTGATTTTGATACTCGGCTCTTTTACTTCAAATTCGGCCTCAGCCGTCATCTTCTCGCCCTGAATCGTCGCCATATACTTGACGGAAAGGGGTTTCTTGGATGTATCCCACCAGTAAAAAGTAACTTCCGGGTTTTTGAGGTCCTCGTCATCAAGATAAATGACTTTTCCCGCAATCTGTTCTCTTTCACGGGTTACGATGAATTGCTTTATCGTCTTTCCCGGTATCGTCCAAAGGCCCTGCTGCGATTCATTGGAACCCGGTACGGCAAAGGCCTTAAGATGGAGTTGTTCCCCTACCACAACGGTTTGCGTCTCATCAGTCACATCGGCCCATTGACCGTCCCTTAAACATTTTATTCGTAAATCCGGTGCGACTTCTTCGAGATTCCAGGAGATGAAATAGGTGGCATTGCCGCCCGTGGCAACGCTTGCCGGACGAAATCGCTTCTTCTCTTTCATTCCCATCTCGGAGATTTTGATGCTGAAATTTCTGGGCGGCCCATCGAGCTTCACCGGCCACCTCCTCATGCCCTTCATGGGGCCCTTTTCAGGGATGGGGAATCGAAGCCCGATCTCATTCATGCCAATTTCTTTTTCGGCCTTTTCATACGTGCATTTTCCGTTGACTATTTTTCTTTTCCTGCCGTGAACAACTATTTTTCCCGTAATACCTCCTGCAAAAAATTCATAGTACGCATTGGGAATGCCCATGGGCATGAGGCCCTTGGGAACACCGAACCGGCGCAGGGACAGGTTTATGGAGTCAAATTGTTCCGGTGGAGCAAAGGAAAAGCCCCTTGAGCCGCTGTATTCTTCAAGAAGCGGGGGACAAATATCGGGCTGGGGTTTCTTCTGAGTCAATGTCTCCTCGAAATGGCAGCTTCCCCCAAAGGTCCGGCCCCTGTATTTCAGGGAAAACGGCGTCAGCTTTGGTTTGTGATCAAGGCCGCTTCCGGTCCGATCCAGGTTCAGGGTGGTGTTTGCGTTCATTCTGAAATACCCTTTCCGGATATTTCTCCCTTCATCAATTTCCCAGTGGATATCCACCGAGAGGGTCACCGGCAGAGTTTTTTTGGGCTCGTCACCATGGGCTTTTTCAGAAGGACCCGTAATCGGTAGCAGGATAAACAATAGAGTGAAAAAGAAAGCACCAGTTTTTTGCAGACGCCCTTTATACATGGAGGCTCTCTCCTAATCTTTGTTTTGGGTATTGGATTTTTCCTCGTCCTCTTGCCTGGTTCGGCCAATAATGATTTCCCTTAGCTCAGCAAGGTTCTTGAATGTGAGGATTTCCTCGGTCCCAATCTTTCCCACAGTGCCGGTAATTATCTCGGGATTGCTCAACTCACGACGGTAAATGCGTACGAGATAGCTCTCCATTTCTTCTCCTGAACCACAGGGATACTATTTGGAGATGCCGGTGGTCATGCCGGTTTTCCAATCTGTCTCGTATTGAAACACACGGGCGGTCACAGATAAGTCACATGACGAGAAAAAACTATAACCTCCCGGTTTATTTCAAAAATATTCGTAACAACATCCTTCCACGGGCCAAGGGAGAGGAGGAATATGTATTTGACAGGCAGTGGTGATTTGAAGTATTTGATTGTGGAAACAATACGTTGGGGCATTCAAACGGGAAAAATGATTCATTCTGGGAAGCCCTGACAGCGCATTTTTATCTCGGAGTCTGAGTCTTCTCATCGAAGAAGAGGGCGCAAGAAATGAGACCGGATCACCCTGTGATACGAAAAATTTCCTTCCCAAGCCTTCCTCCTGTTGTTCCCCGCAAGCGGCTTCTTCATAAGCTGGATCAACGGGGACATTACAGCGTCACCTGGATTGCAGGGATGGCGGGATCAGGCAAGACAACCCTGGCGGCAGGGCACCTCGCCAGGCTGCATGCTCCCTGTCTCTGGTATTCCATTGACGAAGGCGATGAGGATCTCGCCACTTTCTTTTTCTATCTGGGACGCGCCGCACAGAGCATCACCTCGACCGGGTTCCCTTCTCTTCCGTTTCTCACCGCGGAATATCTTCCAGATGTCACGATATTTTCCAAGCGCTATTTTGAGGCATTAAGCAGGGGATTACCGCGCCGGTCTTTTCTCGTTTTTGACGATTATCACAAGATACCCTCCGAGTCGGGATTTCATAAGGCCTTTCGAGACGGTATTTCTATAATCCGACCCGATCTTCACGTCCTGATCCTGAGCAGGAATAATCCTCCTGCTCCCTTTGCCAGGATGAGAGCCAATAACCGATTGAGGCTCATCGGCCAAAAAGATCTGAAACTTACCCGTACGGAATCAAATAAAATTGCTGAGATCGCCTTTGGAAAACGTGTACCGGAAAAACTGATGGAGGAGATCTTCGAAAGAACAAATGGGTGGGCAGCAGGCCTCATCCTCATGGCCAAAAGTCTCAAATCAGGGCACCTTCCCTCAAAAGACCTGAAGACATTGACACCGCAAGAGATCTTTTTCTATTTCGCAGACGAGGTTTTCGGGGAAATGGATGCTGCCACAAAAGAGTTTCTGCTCAGATCCTCTGTCCTCCCGAGAATGACGGCTGATATGGCAGTGGAACTCACTGGAAACGGGGAGGCGGCCAACCTGCTTGCCTCCCTGGAGCGAAACCATCTCTTCGTGGAAGAAGTTCCCGTCCAGGAACCAATATACCAATTCCATCCCTTATTCCGTGAATTTCTCCTTTCAAAGGCCGGTGAAACTCTGACTCAGGATGAACGCACGCAGTTGCAGGGAACGGCCGCTGGAATTTTGTATTCCGCCGGCTTCTTTGAGGAGGCGGTTGATCAGTATGTTCAGGCCGGAGATACGGACGGCCTCATGGACCTCATCAAGAAACAGGCCGGAGACCTTCTGGACCAAGGCAGGCACAGCACATTGGAACAATGGATCAGAAACCTCCCGGAAAAGACAATCCAGGAAAACGCGTGGGCTCTCTACTGGCTTGGCTCGGCCTGCGGGCATTGTCATCCTGCCGAGGCACGGACACTCTTTGAGGCCGCTTTTCGCCTGTTCGATGAGGCAAAGGAAAGCCCGGGCCTGTTCCTGGCCTGGACAGGCGTTGTGCACACCACGCTTTATGAATGGAACAATTTCAGCATCCTGAATCCCTGGATCGACCGTATGGAAGAGATCCTTTCCCGAGAAAAATCCTTTCCGTCCCCTGAAATTGAGGCCGCCGTTGCCGTAAACATGATGAGTGCCTTGATGTGCTGCCGCCCGCACCATCCCCGTATGATGATGTGGATAGAGAAGGCCCTTTCCCTCTCACAAAAACAGGGTGATTTGCACCTCCAGGGAGAAGCGGCTGATTGGGCCATTATGTATTTTTCCTGGCTCGGAGATTTTGCCAAGGCTGAAATCCTCAAAGAAGAGACCGGAAGGCGTATGGAGGCCTATAAGACCCATCTTCCGGCAATCCTGCATTGGAAATGGCTGGATATTTCGACACGTGTTTTTTATGACATCCCGGATGACTCAACCCTCGACGAGGTGTTAGAAGCCCTTGAAACCATAAAACAAAACGGCATCTTAGCCTGGGAGCAGATGTTTCTCTTCAACGGGGTGTTTGTTGCGTTGATTCTTGGAAATTTCAAGATGGCAGAAGAATTCCTGCAACGCCTTCAGCCAATTCTGAACCCCTCCCGGTATCATGGCTATGGCATCTTCCATCATTGTGTCGCTCTCTATGACTTCCTCAGAGGAGATACTGTACGGGCGCTGGAACATGCACGCACGGCTCTCAAAGCAATAAATGAGACCGGGTATGTCTTCCCCGTCATGATCTGCAGATACGGGCTCGCCATGATCCTGATAGATCAGGAGGACTTTGAAGAAGCTGCTGAAGAACTCTCCTCCGCCCACTCGCTCGCCAGAAAGACGAGAAGCACTATCGCAGAATTCATGTGTCTCCTGGGCAAGGCCTGGCTGGCCATCAGGATGGAAGGTGCTGCCGACCTGGAAAGGCTGAAGGAAGCTATGAGTTTCGGCCGGAAACACGCCTTTCAGAACCTGATCTGGTGGTGGCACCCTCGCATGCTTTCCAGATTGTGCGCCGTGGCCCTGGAGGAAGACATCGAAGTGGATTACTGTCAGGAGCTTGTACGCACCTGGAATCTCTCGCTTGAGAGTCCCGTGTACGCCCTGCATAACTGGCCATGGACGGTAAAAATCCATACCCTGGGTCGTTTTGAAATATGGGAAAACGGCATTCCGCTTGATTCTGGAGAGAGGCTTCAGGGACGGCCTCTGGAACTTCTCAAGGTTCTCATTTCCAGGGGCGGAAAAGAGGTAGACATCGAAAAAATCATGGACGACCTCTGGCCGGACGCGGAAGGAGACGCGGCCCACAGCGCTTTTTCCACCAACCTGAACCGCCTTCGAAGCATTTTTTCCCATAACGAAATAGTTCTCCTCAGAAGAGGGAGGTTGACCCTGAATCCGAAATATTGCTGGCTGGATACCTGGGTCTTTGAAAAAGCTCTGAAAGAAGCTGAAAGGCTGCTGGAAGAAAGTGATCGAAAGAAGGCAGTGGCCACGTATGAAGATGCCCTGGCGTTGTATAAAGGGTCTTTTATGTCGGATGAGGCCCTGAAGCACTGGGCGGTCTTCCCCCGGGAACGGTTGTCCCTGAGATACCAGAGGGCGCTCATCGCCCTGGGAGGAGCCTTGGAACATGATGGAAGACACCAAAACGCGATCGAGTGGTATGAAACCGGGTTGGAAGCAAACAGCCTGGAAGAGACCTTTTACCAGCGGCTGATGCTTTGCCATGGAACGTTGGGTCGCCACGCCGATGTTGTTAAGACATATCGCCGCTGCAGGGACACACTGGCCGGAAAACTGGATGTCTCCCCTTCAGAAGAAACGCAGAGAATCTACAAGCAGCTGAAGGCTCCCCTCTGATTTTTTCCAAAACTTGCTTTCCACAGTTCATCAACGACCATTCATTTGCAGACAAAACATCTTCCGCCGTCTCTCTTGCCGGACAGCATGGAGAACCGGGAAAGATCGAGGAAAAGCCGGCTCGTCTTAAGCCTGCCAAAACACTTGACAATAGTATTTACTTCGAGTATTATCAATTTCTATCGAATATTATTCGGATATTATAATCATTATCCGAAATATAAACGAAACCTGTTCATTCCATAGGAGGTGACCTATCGACAGAGTGGATACGCAGATTCTTCAGTTTCTGCAGAGGAACGGTCGCATGAAAAATGCGGAAATGGCGCGTGAACTGGGAATTGCCCAATCCACCGTGCTGGACCGCGTTCGCCGGCTGGAAGAACAGGGATTGATCAGGGGATATCGCGCCATTCTTGATCCCGAGAAATTGGGATTGACCATCCAGGCCTTTGTGTCCGTGACCATGCAGAGGCATGCGGCTGAGACCATCAGGAGATTTGAGGAGGGCGTGAGGGAACTGCACGGCGTTCGGGCGTGCTACCATCTCACCGGGCGGTTTGACTACCTGCTCCATGTGGTGGTGAAGGACCTCGAAGAACTGGGGAAACTGGTCAAGACCGGAATAGCCGCCTTGGACGGGTATGGGAAATCGGAGACGTTCGTGATTTTCTCCGAGATAAAACCCGATGAAGGTGTTCCTATCGGGGCCAGTCCAGGTCAAAAGAAGGAGGGCAAGGGAGATTTTTCAAACAACAATAAAGGGGGGCATGATGCAAAAGAAAAAACTCATGATTCATGATTTTATGCGGATGAAGCAGGAACGCGAAAAGATCACCTGGATCACTTCATACGATTTCCCCACCGCCCAGTTTGCAGAGGCGGCCGGAATGGACATGATCCTTGTGGGAGATTCCCTGGGCATGTGCGTGTACGGCTATGAGAGTACGGTACCGGTCACTATGGACCAGTGCATCGTCCACAGCGAGGCGGTGCGGCGAGCAGCGCCCAATACCTTTGTGGTGGGTGACATGCCCCTGGGAAGCTATCAGGTGTCGGATGCGGAGGCGGCCGGAAACGCCATTCGTTTTCTCAAGGAAGCCGGGGTCGATGCTATCAAGCTGGAAGGGGGAAAACGGGTCCTTTCGCGGATCAGGGCGATTCTGGATGCGGGAATCGTGGTCATCGGCCACATCGGCCTCACACCTCAGAGTTCCGGCCAGATCGGGGGGCACAAGGCCCAGGGAAGGACCGCCGAATCCGCCAGGCTGGTTATCGAGGATGCCCTGGCCATTGAAGAGACAGGGGCCCAGATGTTGCTCATCGAGGCTGTCCCCCCTGAAGTATCCGGATTCATAGCCAGAAAGCTCAAGATCCCGGTCCTGAGCATTGGTGCCGGCGCAGAATGTGACGGTCAGCTCCTGATCGTCTCCGATTTGATCGGGCAATTTACCGCATTTACCCCCAAATTCGTGAAGCAATACGCCAACGTGGCAGAGGTGGTCACAAATGCGCTCAAGGCCTATGTCCGCGATGTTCAAAACGGCGCCTTTCCCACGGATGAGCACTGTTACCATATGCTGAAGGGTGAAGAAGAGAAGCTGGGGGATGTGATCAACGAATATGCATAGGAGGGAAGCACCATGTCGGACTTACGAAACCGGTTGAAAATAGCTCCTGATCGACTGGAGGAAATCAACCGATTCCTCCTTGATCCGAAGAACGAACTCATCAATGAGCTCATCAGGATCGTGGAAAAGTACGGCGGCCCGGATGAAATCAATCGAAAGGCCGCTGATGCCCGTGATCTCGGGAATCTCAAAAGCCGCCTGGAGGAAGTGCATTCCCCCTACCTGGCGGATATCGAGTGGCTGGAAAAGCAGAAAGAAAAAAGGGCATTCGTTCCTATCTCTGACTATCGCAAGGGGATCCTGGGACAAACGGCGGAAAGCATGCAGTTCAGAAAAGAGACGGCTGTGACGCTTGAAATATCAGCGCTCCAGTTCTTTCCGTGGCTGATCGCAGAAGCCAGGCAGGCCATTGAAAAACGCCAGCTCATGCCGGGGAGATATATCCGTGTCAGGAGTATGAAAGAGCAGGTGGACGACCATGGAGATATCCTGGCGGTTGCCGCAGCCATGCAGATTGTGGGTGCCAGTTATGTAGAGACCCTGGATACCAAGGGCACCGATGGTTCCAATGTGCATTTGGGCGGGCCGGATACCATTACCGGATATTTTGGCGGCGTGGGACAGCCGAATGATCATCCTCTGAAATGGGTAGATGAATACCTTCACTATTATACGAACTACGGCATCCGCCAGGTGCTCAACATCAACCCGGGAACGGTCTTTCTTGGGTACATGCTCCACAAGCTCGGGATTGACAACGAATTCAAGATTTCCGTGTATATGGGAAATGACAATCCCTTTGCCGTTCTCTGGACCCTGGCAGGGGCAAAACTCTTCTCCCGTGACGACGGAACCACCAGCCTCATCGGGTTGAATTTTTCAAACTCGGTAGATAATGACACCATCCTGGCGAGCAGCATGATCAGGAGATCATTCGACTTTGAGGATGTGGTGCGTTTTGAGCACCATATCACCGAGACGTGGAAATCCATTGTCATACAACCCTACAACAGACGCGACGAACTGGTTGAGATCGCAAAAACAGTGCCCAATATCTCGGCTAAGCATGAAGGCGGAGACGAAGCCGTGGAAAGGACTCGGGAGCATCCAACTGATATCCTGGATTATTTCATGCCGAAGGAAGAGATCCTCAAGCAGGGGCTCATGGATGCCATGGAGCGGAACTACCTGGACAAGCATGAGGCGGTAAATGCCACTGCCGACGCCTTGACCCGGGCCGGCATTGATGTTGTCTGCGCCTGGAATCTCCACCGATAAGTGGTATTTTCACTTCACCGTGCGGGGGGTGCCTTCAGGGGTACTGGCACCTTGGCCTGCTCGCTTAAAAATGTCATGCCGGGCACAAGACCCGCTTGACCCCGACGTTCATGTCTGCAATAGTGACGCGAAACAATCTGACCTGCATTTTCGTCGATCACGCAAAGTGATGGATACGCCATTCGTTCGTCCGAAAATGGTGGGTGGTGATGCAGACAAAAAAGGGAGGGAATTATG
The DNA here is from genome assembly GCA_964633015.1 of uncultured Desulfobacteraceae bacterium. Lineage (GTDB taxonomy): Bacteria > Desulfobacterota > DSM-4660 > Desulfatiglandales > Desulfatiglandaceae > B46-G9. Next base: position 160,356 of record CAZWEV010000001.1, read on the forward strand.
AAAAAGGTAATCTTGGTCTTGGCGTGTGTTCTTTTTCTTGTCTCAGGTGTGCAGGGCTCCTCTTTGGCGTCAGACGTTGTTGTCGGTGCGGTGACTCCCCTTACAGGCAAACTGGCGGTATACGGCCAGGGCTTTCAACAGGCAATGCTTCTGGCGCTGGATGAGGTCAACGCCTCCGGCGGGATCAATGGGAAGGACATGAAGATTTCCTTTGAAGACAACAACTCCACTTCCAAAGGATCTGTGTCCGCCATTCAAAAGCTGATAACGATCAATAGATTTTCCGTCATTTTCGGCCCTGCGGCCAGTTCCAATTTCCTGGCGGTATGTCCCATTGCTCAGCAGAACAGCACTATCCTGATAGGCGCAGAGAGCGCCGCCGCTTCAATCAGCAAATGCGGTTCATATGTGTTTCGTGTCTTTCCATCCGACCTGCTTCAGGGAAGAGGCGTGGCGGAGCTGGTCGAATATTTGGGCTATAAGAAATTGGTGCTTACCTATGTGAACAATGATTGGGGGGTGGGCCTTGCAGAAGTCTTCAAGAAGTACTTCAAAAAGGCAGGCGGCACGCTGATCGATGAATTCGCCTATGATGAAGGGAAGACCGACTATCGAAGCGAGGTCCTGCGGATACAGAAAGATTCTCCCAAAGCTGTCGTGAACCTGACATATGTCAAAGAGGGGGCGACCATGCTTAAAGAGGCCTATGAGATGGGTCTCAAAGTGCAGTGGATCATGGGTTCCGCTGCCAAGTCCCCGAAATTAATCGCACTCGCGGGCAAGGCGGCCGAGGGTGTGATCGGAACCTACCCTACTTTTTCTCAGAATACTCCCCAGTATACGGCGTACAAGGAAGGGTGGGCGGCAAAATACCCCGGGAAAAAACTCCCGATTTTCGGCGCGTACAACTACGATATGGTCAAATTGACTGCCAAGGCCCTTGCCGCCGCCAAATCCATGTCCGCCGACGATATCAGAGAGGCCCTCATACAAGTCAGCAAGGGATATATGGGAGCCACTGGGAATAAAACTTTTGACGCAAACGGAGATGTGGGCGCCACATATGGACGATGGACCGTAAGAGCAGGAGATATTGAAGACTACAAATAGGCGGCAATGCTGAAAATCCGGGGCGAGGACGTTCGTGTGCCTTTTCCCTGCCATGGAGCGCCTTGTCCATGATCTATTATCTGCAGCTCGGGCTGAATGGAATTATTGCGGGCTCGACCTATGCCATGTTCGCCGTAGGGCTTACAATGGTTTACGGCGTGTTCCGGTTTATCAATTTCGCTCATGGGGAGCTGATTGCATACGGCGCCTACTTGACACTGCTGTGGAGTCAGCCCCCATTCTCTTTGCCCCTCTACCTTGCAATCCTGCCGGCCCTGGCGATTACCGCCGCAATCGGACTTGCCCAGGACAGGTGGATCTTTCATCCCCTGAGAAACAGTAAACCCATTACACTGCTGATCGGATCCATCGGTCTTTCCTACTTTCTGAGAAACGGGATTCGTATCATCTGGGGGTCGGACCTCATGTCTTACGGACTGGAATCCACCAGGGGAATGAGGTTTGCGGGATTGACCGTTACGACGGTGCAGGTGCTCATGGTGGCCTCGGCGGTCTTTTTTTTGGGCTTGCTGTATGTCATATTGACCCGGACGTTGCTTGGAAAGTCCTTGAGGGCCGTGTCCGACAACCCGGAACTGGCCGGTGTCATGGGTATCAATATGAAAAAGGTGAGACTCACCGTATGGACCCTCGCCTCCGTATTTGCCGGTTTTGGTGGCATATTGCTCGCACTGGATACGAACCTGGAACCGACCATGGGGCTGACCAATCTGATCAAGGCGTTTGCCGCTGTCCTGCTCGGCGGGGCGGGAAATGTCTGGGGAGCTCTCTTCGGAGGGCTTTTTATCGGTATTGCCGAGAATATCAGTGTGGCCTTTTTTTCTCCGGGATATAAGGATTTCATATCCTTTTCAGTGATTATTCTTGTGCTCCTTTTCCGTCCAAAGGGCATTTTTGGAATCCTGGAGGGAGTGAGATAGATGGGCTATTTGATGCATATCATCATAATCGCCTTGATTTACGCAATCTTCGCGGTTTCTCTCAACATCGAGCTGGGTTTCACGGGCCTTTACAACTTCGGCCATGTGGCTTTCTTCGGGATAGGCGCCTACACCTCGGCCCTCCTGAGCCTTGCGGGCATGCCCGTCTTTCTGAGCATGGCCTGCGGCATGGCCGCTGCCGCTGCAGCGGGGTTCCTGCTTGCCATTCCCGCCTTGAGACTCTCCGGGGATTACTTCGGTATTGCCACCCTGGTTTTTGCCGAGATGGTCAGGCTCTTTTTCCTCAACGAACGATGGCTTACCAGAGGGCCAATGGGCATTCCCGGCATTCCCCGGCCAGACTGCATCGGAGCGGGAATCGCGTCCCTGCCGAAGTTTCTCCTCTTTTCCGGCCTGGTCGCTGCGGCGGTATTCTTGATCGTCCGTCGTCTCACCACATCTCCTTTTGGACGGGTGCTCAAAGTCGTGAGAGAAGACGAATTCGTGGCGCAGGCCCTGGGGAAAAACGTATTTTCCCTGAAAGTGAAGACAGTAATCCTGGGCTCTCTCCTGGCCGGTCTCGCCGGGGCCATGTGGGCCCACTATGTCACCTATATCAGTCCCGCCGATTTCACGTTGACAGAGACCATTCTCGTGCTTCTGTGTGTTGTCCTCGGCGGCCGCGGAACGAACTGGGGACCGGTACTGGGGGCATTTCTGGTCATTTTCAGCAGTGAATCTGTTCGGTTTCTCCCCATTCCTTCAGACTTGGGCCGTTTTGTGGCTCCCCTCCAGGGAATGATCTATGGGGCGGTCTTGATCCTTATCATGCTTAAGAGACCCGGGGGAATTATCCCCGAGCACGCTGGGTGAACATGCTGAGACTCAAAAATGTCACGAAAAGCTTCGGCGGTCAGACCGCGGTGAATGATGTGAGTCTTATGCTGAAAGGGGATGGGATCACCGGGCTGGTGGGTCCAAACGGAAGCGGAAAGACAACCCTCTTTCACCTCATCACCGGCTTCTACACCCTGGACCGTGGCGAAATCCGGTACGCCGACAGAGTGATCAGCGGCCGGCAGCCCCACACCATAAGTCGGATGGGCCTTGTTCGAACGTTTCAGCAGACCAGGGCACTGTCCTTCATGTCCACCCTGGACAACCTTCTGTCAGCGGCGCCTGATCAAGCAGGAGAGCGCCCTGCGCATGTTTTTCTGCATCCTGTCAGGGTAAAACGCGAAGAAAGAAAAAACAGGGAAAAGGCTGGAAAGATACTTGAAATCCTCAATCTCGGGAGTGTGGCTGACAACCTCGCAGGCAATCTGAGTTTTGGGCAGCAAAAGCTGGTGGAACTGGGCAGGGTCCTTATGGCCAGGCCGAAGATGATACTTCTGGACGAACCGACCGCCGGGATAAATCCAACGCTCATACGTCAACTCACTGAAGTGATCAGGAAGCTCAATAGTGACGGGATCAAGATTTTCCTTATTGAGCACAACATGCCCTTTGTCGCTGAGATCTGCGAAGAGATCTTTGTGATGGACTCGGGGAAGCTCATCTTTCACGGGACACCGATTGAAGCACGGGAGAATGATCGGGTAATAGATGCCTATTTGGGAAGGGAGAATCATGCTGCTTGAAGTGGACGGTTTGACCGCCGGATACGGCCCAGTACCGGTTATTCATGAGGTCGGTCTGAGACTGGCTGAAGGTGAAATCGTCTGTATTATCGGCCCAAACGGGGCCGGAAAATCCACTGTGCTGAGGGCGATTGCCGGACAGATCGTCCCGGCAAAAGGGAATGTTATCTTTTGCGGCGAAAACGTGACGCACCATGATACGGGCAGGAAAGGCAAAGACGGGCTTATCTTCATTCCGCAAGGGAATAACATCTTCCCTAATCTGAGCGTACATGAAAATCTGGAGATAGCCGGTTCCGTCCTTTCAGACAAGCAGAAACTCCGCAGCGGAATCGAGCATGTCTTCCAGACGTTTTCAGCCATACGGGCAGCGAGGACCCGTCCGGCCCGCGAATTGTCGGGAGGACAACGCCAGTTACTTGCCTTGGGCCGGATACTCATCCTTCGTCCCCGGCTCGTGCTTCTCGATGAGCCTTCAATCGGGCTGGCTCCAAATGTTGTTGATCTCATTTTTCAGGAAATCAAGGGAATGAATAAGGAAGGAATTTCTTTTCTGCTGGTCGAGCAGAATGCCCGGAAAGGTCTCTCCGTTTCAAACAGAGGCTATGTGCTTGAACTGGGCAGAAACAGACTCACCGGAACAGGCAGGGAATTATTGGACGATACAGAGGTCAAGCGGCTTTATCTGGGAGGATAGCTGGCCGTTTCCTTCAAGAGCCGTTTTCCAAAAAACCGGCCGGGTCCCTGAAAAAAACCGATACGGTCAGACAGTCGGCCGGCCAATACACCGCGAGGGTAACAGAAATGCGTAGTGATGGCTCAAAGGCGAAAGGCAGGATAGAGGAGCTTTACTCGAGAACAACCTCGTCCATGAAGCACTCCTTCATCCGGCAGATCCTGAAGGTGACTAAAGGGGTTCCGGGGATGATCTCCTTTGCAGGCGGTCTGCCCAGCCCGGAGACCTTCCCGAAAGAACTTCTTGCCGATCTCTTTGCCACGGTTATTCGCGACGAAGGCGATGAAGTCCTCCAGTACGGAGCGAGTGACGGAGACGTGGTATTCAAGCAAATTATCAAGGAGTTTGAAGAGGTCCCCTACCTTTCCGACGACGAGATCATGATTACGGTGGGATCAACAAACGGCATCTACTATTTTACCCGGACCCTGGTGGATCCGGGGGATATGGTTGTCTGCGAGGCCCCCGGGTTCCCCGGCTCACTGGCCGCCATGGAGGCCTGCGGCGCACGGATGGTCGGTGTGGAGATGGACAAGCTGGGAATGATCCCGGATCGGTTACGTGCGATACTCCAGGAGCTTACCGTGGCACGGAAACCCGTCAAATTCATTTATGTGATCCCGGAATTTCAGAACCCGACAGGAAAGACCATGGACCTGGACCGGAGGCGACGCATCATCGAGATCGCCCGGGAATTCGATCTCCCGATCCTGGAAGACCAACCGTACCGTGAACTCCGTTACTCCGGAGAGAGGATCATTACCCTGTGGGAACTGGCCAGAACCGAGTTTGAGGACCCCAAACGGGTAACCATTGCCAAGTCATTTTCCAAGATACTGGGGCCCGGATTGCGGCTGGGTTTCGCGGCGGGTCCTCCCGAGATGCTCGGACCCATGGTAAAGTGGGCACAAAAGACCACCGTGAGCCCGGATTGCGCCACCCAGCGTGTTACCGCCCGCTTTATGGAGAAGGGATTGATGCGCAGGCATATCAATAGAATCATCGAGCTCTATCGGCCCCGGCGGGATGCCATGCTGGAGGCATTGCAGCGACACATGCCGGACAACGTATCATGGACCGTTCCCGAAGGGGGCATGTTCATCTGGGTGACCTTTGAAAAGAGCATGGATACGGATACTCTGTTTGACCGTGCCATTCGCAGCCAGGTAGCCTTTATTCCCGGCAGCAAGTTTTATCCGGCAGGGACCGAAAAGAAAAACGAAATGCGGCTCAATTTTTCCTATTCCAGCATTGACCTGATTCATGAAGGCGTTAAACGCCTGGCAGGACTCGTCACCTGACGTGTCCTGACTCAAATTAGTCAGTTCGTTCCCAGAACGTCATCTGTGAAATGCTGTGCTGAAATTTGCGGGACGTTTCACGTATGACGAACGCCACATCCTTGGGTTCGGTGAGCATCCTGAAATGAGCGTCCAGCAGATGTTTCAGCCCTTCCAGGGAGGTATACGGCTTGCCGTCCTTTCTGAAACCGCCCACCCAGTTGCTCCGTTTGGTATATTCCTCAAGCCAGGTATACGGCGATGCAAGGACCAATAATCCGCCCACATGAATCCGGGCATGAACGGTGGTAAGAAACTTTCCCGGATCGGAGAGGCGGTCGATCAGATTGGCTGCCAATATCAAATCATAGTTGTTATACCGGGGTTCAAGATTGGTGGCATCGGCCTGGAAAAACTGAACGCGGTCCCTGATGCCCTCCAGTGCAAAATCAGCCAGCCGTTTTTCGTGATGGGACACGATGTCCCCTTCCTCCACCAGCTCGTAGCGGACAAAACCCTTCTCCTTCAGATGAAGAGCAATGCGGATAAAGCGCGCTGAAAAATCAAGGCCTTGGACAAGTTCAAAACCCTCTGCCAGTTCAAAGGCCGCCCTTCCCACGGCGCATCCGAGGTCAAGCGCCCTTTTCTTGGGCCGGCCCTCCATATGCTCCAGACAGATCCCTGCACAGGCAGCTGGAAAGTTCTCCACGCCGAAATAGGTTCCCCCGTAGTGGGCGTCACAGTACTGTGATACTGCTGCATCGGTTTCATACATGGTTTCGCCGCTACTCTCGATGACCGGTTTGCACTTTCTTTTATGAAGGGATAAGTACGATCTTGCCGAAGGTCCCCGGTTCCATGACGAGCCGATGGGCTTCCGGTGCCTCGACAAGGGGCAGTTCTTTCCCGACCACGGGACGCAATGTACCGTTCTTCATCCCTTCATGGATGGCGGCATGCATCTTTCTCCGTTCCTCGTCGGAAGCATTCATGACTACCATGCCCAGAACGGCCGCATTCCGCGCCATGGCGTCCCTTGGGTTTATTTCCACCGGGCCCCGGCTGCCGATAACGACCACCCGGCCGTTGCTTGCCAGCATCTGGAGATCATTCCCAAGATTCACGTTCGCGAGCATCTCCAGGATCACATCAAAGCCCCTCCCGGCTGTCAGGTCCATCAATTTGCGTTGGTACTCCCCATCGTGGTGATCAAGCACGTGCAACGCACCGTGGTCCTTGACCAGGTCCCTTCCTTCCCTGGTTCCTCCTGTCCCGATGACGGTCATGCCGGAGGCTGCCGCGAACTGGACCGCGGCAAGGCCCACACCTCCGGTGGCGCCATGCACCAGCACCGTCTCTCCCGGCAAGGCCCTGGCACGATGAAACAGGGCGTAGCACGCCGCGGTATAGGGGACGTTGACCCCGGCACCCTGGGAGAAAGAGACAGGGTCAGGCAGGAGATGCACCTGATTCACCCCGCACAGGGCCTGATCCGCATAGGTACCGGTGAGCGAACCGCTTATATAGACACGATCACCCACGGCAACGCTGTCCACCTGTTCTCCCACTGTTTCAACGGTACCGGCCCCATCCATTCCCGGCGTATACGGAAGGGGCGGTTTGATCTGATAGGTGCCGGTTCGAATGTAGGTGTCTACCGGGTTGACGCCGGCGGCTCTCACCCGGACCACGACCTCGCCCGGACCCGGTTTGAGATCGGGGACCTCTTCCAGTTTCATTGCGTCCGGATCACCGAACGCGCGCACACGAATCGCCTTCATTGCTCATTCCTTTCGTTTAGCACAAACAGTGTAGACGGACTATCAGTTCCAATGGCATTTTTGTATTTATCTTATATGATGTGGGCCGGAGCTGCAACCTATTTGCGGGATGAACGGAGTTCTGCCACGCCATGGCTGGCAACACGACACTTCTGCGGGCGGAGCAGTATCCACCTGAATTTCCTTGATCGGACAGGAAACGTGGAGTACATGTAAAGCTCTCTTTTATCCTGCTGTGAAACAGAGGTGTTGCCATGTACGACTCCCTATCCAAGCTCATGGACGGCGTAAGCAGCCCCGTACGGATTCTCATAATCGCTGCCGTCGTGGTGGGGCTGCATGTATTGGTTATTCTGGTTCGACGAATCAGCAATACATGGATGTCTTCCCAGGTCAGCGCGAAGCTTTCCAAGTCAAGAACGATCAGCAGTCTCACAGCGAGTACTCTCGTTTTTTTGCTCTATTTCAGTGCATTCGGTCTCATTCTGAATGAGTTCGGAGTTTCGCTGAAAGCATACCTTGCGAGTGCATCCATCATGGGCCTGGCTATCGGATTTGGTTCACAGGGGCTCGTTCAGGATGTCGTGAATGGCCTGACCGTTGTTTTTTCCGGACTTTTCGATGTTGGGGACATGGTCGAAATTTCAGGACAGACGGGAATCGTGACCAGTTTCGGTATGCGTTTCACGGTGATCCGGAACGCCCTTGGTGCACAGGTCTCCATCCCCAACCGAACCATTACGAATGTCGTACGGTACCCTCGCGGGTACATCCGGGGCCTGGCTGACATCACCCTTTCTGCCGACCCCCAGATTGCAAAACAAGCGGAAGAAAAGGTTGCGGCCATTGTACAAAGCACATTCGAGCAACTCTCAGGCACCTTTGTGTATCCACCCTCCATTGAGGGGCGCATCAAAACAGGCTCGGGAAAGGAATTCCTTCGGGTCAAATTTCGCCTCTGGCCGGGTCGCGGATCTCCGATAGAAACGGTTTTTAAGCAAGAGGTTTCTTCCGCATTGAAAGCGCTTGATCCCAATTATCAGGACTGGATGGTGACCGTGAACTACGAGGTTGAACGAAAGATCGTTTCCGTGTAACGGGGTGAACCATAAGACAGGCTTTGATATTTTTTTGACATGGCAAAGGATGCGAATCAATGAGGGTATTCGAGGGAGGGCCTCGCGTGAGACGTGTCCTGACGTGGACATCAGCCATCGTATTGCTGATCACGGGCCTGCTGGCGACGCTCTACCTGTTCCGCGGAACCGTCATCGCACCCCGTCTTGCCACGTTTCTTGCCGAGGCTGCCGACACCCGGTTTGGGCTCCGCCTCCGCATCGGTGAGATCAGCGGTTCCTACATAGGCGGTCTTACGCTCGCCGATGTCGCCACCCGCCAGCCGAGTGAAACCGGGTCCCTGGTTTCCCTGGACGTCAAGCGTTTGCATCTTTCCTATTCCCTGCTGTCTCTCCTGGGAGGTGTTGAGGCCTTCCTCGCCGGAACCACCCTCGATCTGGAAGGGGCAGTCGTGGCCGTGGATTTGACCCGGAAGCACGAATCTGCGAAATCCAGCAAAACCGTTTTTTTCCCCGCGCCGGCGTCTTTGCCCCGGATCCATATCCGGGATACGACGGTTCGCATCCGCGGCTCAGGATACGTGATGGATTTCAAGGGCATTGCTCTGGAAACCCGCCGGCGCGACGGGGCTGCAGTCACTCTCGCCCTCGAGGTGCCGGAATGGCGCTGGAAATGCCCTCCCCTGAAAGAAGGGGTAACATCCGTCGGGGCGGAAATGACCTATGGGTCCAAGGCGCTGATCCTCACCCGTCTGGATCTTGGAAAGGGCGGTTTTTCCGCCCACGGCGAACTGGGACTGGACGGCGAAGGAAGGGCGTTTCCCTTCAGGGTCGATCTTCACGGGGCCGGAGGAAGGGCCGGGGCCACGGGGGTGTTGAAAGCCGATACGCTGAGTGCCCAGGTAAAGACAGACCATATGGATTTTTCTTCTCTCAGTGCGCTTTTCCGCATTCCCGGCGGCGAGGTCCGCGGTATCCTGGATCTGGAAGCCACCCTGGAACTCCCCTGGGAGCGTTTTCAGGATCTGGCGACCGATGTTGATTTGCGAATAGCGGGCGGAGCATTTCGGGGCACCCGTATCGAACACCTCTCTCTCCATGGCGGCATCCACAAGGGGACCCTGAGGATCGATACCCTCGATCTCTTGTCTGAAGAGGGGCAGCTCCGTTTGCGGGACGCTGCGGTTCCATTTCAGGTGCTCCGGGAGGGAAACGCCCGGGATATCGCGAACACTGTGGTCGGCCGCGTCACCCTGATTTCAGATGACATTCCCGCCCTGCTCAGGATAGCCAAGAAGGACATGGCGTTGAACCATGAGCGGGTTCCCGCCCACCGACTCGAGTTTGAGGGGAGCGCAAAGGGCGGTGTCTTGACGGTCTCAAGAGGGGTTCTGTCCACCGGGGACGGCACCATCCGCATCGATCGCGTCGAACTGGCCATTCCGGGAAAAGGGAGACCGTGGCCGGATGCACCGGTTCGTGCAGCCCTCGACCTTCATGTGGGGACCCTTGATTCCGTTGCCCGTGTGTTTGGCCTCCCGGCAATGACCGGCTCCCTGACGGGCGAAGTCCATGTGAGCGGATCGCTCGGTGCACCGAAGGGAAATGTCACCCTTCACGGGCACGATATTTCCTACCGGGATTTCCTCCTGGGTGATTGCACCATCCGGGCCGCGGCCGACACCCGGGAGGTTTCTGTCCATTCCCTCGCGGTGACCCGTGGCAAGAATCGAATCACCGGCCGGGGTGTCCTTCACCTCCCGGATTGGCGTCTTGAAGGGGTCCGGTTGGATATTTCCATCCGGGATCTGGAGGCATTCACCGGGGAGGTCTTTCCCCGGCCTCTTGCCGTGGGTCGAACATGGCCGGTCTTCGAAGGAGAATTGGAAGGCACACTGGCCCTCCATGGCCCTCTTGCGAGCCCTGACGGGACCGCCTCCTTCAAGGGGATACACATCGGCATGGGGAAACGGAAGGGAGGGCGGCTCATGGCCCGTCTCTCCAAAGAGGGAAACAGGCTGGAGGCGGCGTCCCTGGCGATTCGCTTCGGAGGCGACAGGCTGACGCTCCAGGGGATGTATGATCTGTCGTCCGAGGAGCTGGGACCGACGGAATTGGACCTTTGGGTGGGCGATCTGAAGGCCTATACCGAGGGTCTCCTTCCGGAGGGCTCGAGCGCGGGCGGAAGGATCAACGCCAGGATGATCGCATCCGGCCCCATGAGGAACCCGACGGGCCGCCTTGACCTGTCCGTGGGCAGTTTTCACTACCGAGAAATCCGTTTGGAGAAAGGACGCGTAGAGGCCCGCAGTTTCGGGCGAAAAATTGAGATCCAGGTGGACGAGCTCCAATGGTCACCCGGAACAGTGCTCCATGGCATGGCTACCGTAACACGAGGCCCTGAAGACGCTTTCTGGGATGTGGAACCGGCAGCGTTTTCCATCGCTCGGAATGGCGCATCCCTCAAGCTGACGAAAGGAGGACGGGTCCGGTTCTCACGGAGAGGGGCCGCAACCATCCAGGACATCGTGCTGAACGGCACAATGGGTACCATACGGCTGGAGGGCGTTTACAGCCCCCGGGGCGCGTCGGATCTTGCGCTCGAGGTGGCTGGACTGACGGGAAAGGGATGGCTGGAGGCATGGCTGGGTGACAAGGTCGAATTTGAAGGGCTGGATGCTCGCATTCGCCTGCGGGGAAGCATGGTGCAGCCCGCGATTCAAGCAGACGGGCGCGTGACGCGCCTGGGTGGGACGGTATTCCCCGTTTCCCTCTCCGGACAATTTGATATGTCCTATGAAAAGGAGGTCCTCCACATTCGGCAGTGTGACTGGAAGGGCAAAGAAGGTCAGACCTTTGCGGTCGAGGGGATGCTGCCCCTGGACCTTTTTGGGAAAACCCTTCTTGCTCCCGGAAATCTGGCAATACGGGCCAGGGCACGTGTGATGGATCTGAGAATTTTCCGCCTGCTGATGCCCCGGGAGATCTTTGCTGCGGGGCAGGTGACCGGGGAACTGGACATGGCCGGGACATGGGAGAGGCCTGCCGGTTCTTTCCGGTTCCAGGGAAGGGGCATCGAACTGACCGAAAAGATCACACCGCTGCCGCCCGGCCCCCTGGATCTCGGCGGGGAGGTGACCATTCAGGGCGGCCTGATGGTCCTTCATACCCTCCGAGTGCATTCCTCCGCCCTTACGTTGGAGGGAAAGGGACAATGGTCCGGGCTGCCCTCTTTGGCGAGCCTGGTGGACCACCCCGTTCTGGCAGGGGAAGTGGCGCTGGAGGGCCAACTGAATCTTCCCGATATGCGCTGGTTGGCGAGGGGCCTTGCGGGTGTCCGGCGGACCGCCGGGCGCTTGGAGGCTCGGATCCGACTCAAGGGTCCTGTATTGGATCCGGACCTGAAAGCCGATATTCGACTGACCGACGGAGAATTAGGTCCGGCGGCAGCGGTTCCGCCGTTCTCCGCAGTAAACCTCGAATGCCAGGTCACCGCACACGGCATCCGGGTACAATCCATGACTGGTGAGTTGGGCGGTGCCCCCTTTCGAGTTTCGGGCTATGTGCAAAGGGATGGTCGAAAGCTCGGAAAGGTGGATCTGCGGGTCCAGGGAGAAAATCTGCTTTTTTACCGCGATGAGGAGCTTAAGATACGGGCCGATACCGACATTGCCGTTCGTGGCCCCCTTTCACGCCTTGAAATGAGCGGCACGGTGGCACTTACCGACGGTCGATTCGTGAAAGACCTTGACCTCCTGGCACCCCTGAAGGGATGGGGAAGATCCAAAACCGCAAGCGGTTTTCATCTCTTCTCTCTGACACAGGCCCCCTTCAAAGACATGCAGTTCAATGTTCGGCTCACTTCGAAAAATCCGTTTCTGATCCAAAACAATCTGGCCCGCGGGGCGTTGCGGCCGGATTTGTTCCTCCGGGGTTCCGGCGAGACCCCGGTGCTTAACGGTGTAGTCTATGTGGACCCGACGCGTATTCGCCTGCCCGCCGGACGGCTCACATTTGAATCGGGTGTGATCCGCTTCCTCGAGAATGCGCCGGACCGGCCGGAGCTCGACATCAATGGCTCCTCAAAACTGCTGGGATACGATGTCACGGTTCTCATCAAGGGGCCTCTTGACGAACCTGTGGTGACCCTGACCTCCGATCCGCCGTTACCCAACGATGACCTCCTCCTCCTCGTGCTCACGGGACAGCCCCCGAAATCCGTGACCGCGCGTTCGGCCAGAGAGCGTGTGGGCATGAATATCGCCGTATATCTTGGGAGGGATTTCCTGGGCCGCTGGTTACGGGAAAAGGATGCCGAGTCCGAAGAGAGTGTGCTTGACCGCTTCGAGGTGGATATCGGCCGAGGGGTTACCCGGGCCGGTGACGAAACCATAGATGTCCGGTTTCGGCTGGCCAGCAAGGTGCTTTGGCAGAACGACACCCTCTATCTCGTGGGAGAAAAGGATATCTTCGACAGCTACAACACGGGCATCAAACTCATGTTCCGGTTTAAATAGGACCCTTTCGATGCAGACACGCGCCTTCATCCAGAGAACTGCTGCCGCCCTTTTGATTGTTCTGGGACCCATCCTGGCCCGGCCCGCGAGCAGTCAGCCCACGGAAGCTACGTCTGCCCGGCAGGAGCGCGGGGTTTCCACGGTTCGCTTTGAAGGAAACACATCAATTTCCTCTGCGGATCTGAGGAAGGCTGCTGACAGGGAACTGAGTGCTTTCGAAGGCGGCGGAGGGAAGCGGGCCGACGCCGACGACGCCGCGTTTCAGATGGAACTGGCCTACCGCAAAGCGGGCTACGCCTTTGCAGTGGTGAATTATCGCATCACACGGGTCGCGGACAAACCGACCGCAACCTTCATTATTACCGAGGGTCCTCGAGTACGGATTGGAGAAATCCGATTCCGGGGAAATTCGGCATTCACATCCCGCGAACTGGATTCCTTTTTCGAACAGAGAACCATAAGCCTGCTCGGCCGAGGGGAACGGTTTTTCGTTCGCTCGGAGATCGATTGGGCCCTATCCCGAATTCGGGATTTCTATCGGGGGCATGGCTACATGGATATGGTCGTAGGGAAACCCCAGTTTGAATTTTCCCCGGACAGAGCCCAGGTTATCATCACCGTCCCCATCCGTGAGGGCAGGCTATATGTCATTCAGGAGGTTGCCTTTACCGGGGATATCCCCCCTGCCGCTGCAAAGGCATTGCAAAAAACGCGCAGCGAGCTCATGGGGAAACCCTACTTCAGCTCACGCAAACAGACCCTTCAGAGCCGTATTCTCGACATCTACGGCAACCTCGGGTATCCGGACGCCCGGGTAGCGGTGGAGGAAAAAAGTCCCGGCTCGCAGGGAGACACAACCCTTGCGGCGGCTATCAGCAGCGGGCCGCTGGTTCGCATCTCCGGCGTTGCGGTCAAAGGCAACGAACATACCCGCACCTCCTTCATTAAAGAGCACTTGCGGCTGCGTTCAGGAGATCGCTACGATGCCGCGAAAATCCGGGAGAGCTTCGGGGAACTTTACAAGACCGGTCTTTTCTCCATGGTTAATCTCGACCTGGTCAGGACCAGTGTGGAGGATAGACGGATTCTCCAGGTCACCGTCACTGAGTCCATGGCCAAGGAGTTATTCGTGGAACCCGGCTGGGGGTCCTATGAAAGGCTGCGCTGTAAGGTCGGTTTCCGGGAGAAGAACCTCTTCGGTCGAGGGATCATATTCGGGTCCGAGATCAAGGGGTCCCTCAAAGACGAGGCGGCAAATATCAGCCTGACAGACCGTTCGTTTACTGGGAAAGACATCACGGCGACCATGCCGGTCTATTACCATCGAAGGAAGGAACCCTCCTTCACCAGCACCGAGTATGGGGTTTCCCTGCTCTTCAGCAAAAGCCTCACCGACCACCTCATGGCGACCGGCGGCTATGGATTCCGGTTCACAAGGCTCTCGAATGTGGATCCATCGGAGGTATCCGACGACTATTACAACCTGGGCAGCGTCAAAGCGCAAACCACCTATGATACCCGGGACGACCTGTTATTCCCAACGTCGGGGCTGCGGAGCTTCCTTTCAGTCGAGCACGCCGATTCGGCACTGGGAGGGAATGTCACCTTCACGCGCCTGACGGGGGGGATTCGTCACTTCTTCCGGTTGGGAAAGAATACAGTGCTGGGCGCCCGGTATAGCACAGGACTCATTTTACCGGGATCGGGGCAGGTATCCGTACCCCTGGCTGAGCGTTTTTTCAACGGAGGGGAAAATACGGTCCGCAGCTTCAAGGAATCCGAGTTGGGACCAAAGGATGCCTCCGGGAATCCCGTCGGCGGGCTGGCGTTCAACGTCTTCAATATCGAGCTGCGCCAGCGACTCGTGGGAAATTTTGTGGGTACGTTGTTTTTCGACTGCGGGAATGTTGCCCCCAACCGCTCACGACAGGAACTCGGCAAGCCGGCCTATGATCGTCGTTCGGATATTGTTTCAGACACCTTCAGCGACTATTTCAAGGACTTCCGCACCGGTGTCGGTTTCGGATTTCAATACCTTCTGCCGATAGGCGCGGCTCGGCTGGATTTCGCCTTCAATCCGGATAGAGATTCTGAACGCGGTGAGGATTCGTTCGTCGTTCACTTCAGCGTGGGGATGGCGTTTTAACCGGGTGTGCTCGCCGGTATCCATAGCCTGCTCCAGTGAACACCCGGTTTTGCCTCTGTTTCTCATGCCTCAGAAAGCGTTTGCGTTGTCTTGTTTCTATTTGGTACGCTATTCCTATGAACTGAAAAGCAACAAACAGTCAATTCTCGTGTGAGAGGAGAACGCCTGATGAACGATAAAGCAAAGGGAATGGTGCTGGCATCATTGGCGGGTGACGCCCTGTCTCTGGGGGTCCACTGGATTTACAATACCCGGGTGATCGATAAGAAATGGGGGCGGGTGGAGGCATATCTCAAACCCGAGAGACCTACGTATCATCCCACCAAGGATCTGGGAGAATTTACCCATTACGGGGATCAGACCCTCGTCCTCTTGAAATCCATAGCCGCGGCCGGTGGATTTGACCTTGATCATTTCGCCGGGGATTGGCAGAACTTCTTCGCTTCCTATGACGGCTATGTCGATCGGGCAACAACGGGGACCCTCGAGAATATTTCCGGCGGCAAGGATATCCAATCCGCCGGTTCTCCGTCCCTTGAACTTGCAGGGGCTGGGCGTATCGCCCCACTTGTTTATTTGTACCGGAACGATCTTGAAAAGCTCATTGCCGGGGCGCGAGCCCAGACGGCTTTCACGCATAACACCAAACTGGTTGTTGCAAGTGCCGAATTTTTCGCGAGACTTGCCTTCACGGTCTTGGGGGGTGAAACACCCCTGTCGGCCATAGAGACCATTATGGATGAGAGATTCCAAGAAGAACCGTTTTCCAAGTGGATCCAGGCGGGTCTTCGAAGCGTCGAAATGGATACGAGGGAAGCCATCCTGAATTTCGGACAGATGTGCGAAGTGGAGGCCGCATTCCCCTCGGTGATTCATCTCATTGCAAAGTTTGAAAACAACCTGAAAGAAGCACTCGTTGAAAATGTCATGGCGGGCGGTGATTCCGCCGGCAGAGGCCTGCTGGTGGGCATGGTCCTGGGTGCACACCTGGGCATGGATGCGATCCCCCAGGAATGGCTGACCGACCTCAAGGCCTATTCAGAAGTCATGGAGCTTCTGGACAAGATGGATTAAGAGAGAAATACGCTTGAAACCATAAAGGCCTTATATGGTCTGAGAGATAACAGCCACCTACAATCAAGGGCAACCGCGGATATGTCAGACATATC
>CAZWEV010000002.1:0-175982 GCA_964633015.1 uncultured Desulfobacteraceae bacterium
TGGGGATTTCACACCATATGGGAATGACCGATTGCGGGAACATGGCAAAGATAATAGCGATCACAAGCCCAAAAATCGCAACCACGATCCACAGCTCCAGAAAAACGATCACGAAGAACAGGAATTTCGTACGGCTGTTGACATATTTCGAGGTGTACTCGGCAATGGATTTTCCCTGGTTTCTCATGGAAATGATCAGGGCGCCGAAGTCATGGACACCTCCCATAATAATGGACCCGACAAATATCCATATCATTGCCGGGACCCATCCCCAGATGATGGCAATGGCGGGGCCCACTATGGGTCCGGTACCCGCTATTGACGCGTAATGGTGCCCGAAGATGATCTCCTTTCTCGTGGGCACGTAATCAGCACCGTCCTCCAGTTCCACGGCAGGTGTCTTGGCAGTAGGAGATAACGCAAAAATCTTCTTGCCGATAAATCGTCCGTATAACTGGTAGGCGATAATATACCCCACAAACGCGACTACCATAATTGCTAATCCACCCATGATGCCTCCTTTCTTCCAGTTAAAGTGAACAATGATAGATCAAAATCACTGCTTTTTTCGCAACGCTGCTGCTTCCTCACCTCCTTTTTCACGCGGTTTGCTGTTCTCTCTTCCCCTTATTAAGACTCGACGCAGGAAACGCCGATGAGTCCAGTATCATGCTTGACGCGGGAATATGCGTCCGGATGGAGGTGCCTTGCTGAGGAATACTCCTGATTTTGAGCCGATACCGGAAACCATAGATCTGTTCCAGGCGCCGGTTCCTTTCGAAAACACCTCACGCACAACATGTCTCACCATTCCCGCTGCGTCATCCGTGAGTTCACTGCTCATTTTACTGATGTCGGTGAAAGAGGCTGCGTTGGGACCCAGCTTTCGAAGGGCACTCCGGAAGGGCGGCAGAAACGTGGCGGAGACGATAAGACCGAAATGCTCTAATAAGGTTATGAGAAGATGGACGATGGCCATGATGGAACCTCTTCCTCGTATTGAGAGCAGCGGTGCTTGATAAATTCCATGCATCATGTCTTTATCCGGGGAAAAAATCAAGTAAAACTATTTGAACGGTATTTTTTCGAGGATTAACGGTTGCTATTGAGCCTCCGAAAAGAATGCGCGGCACCGTCAGTGATTGGTGAGCCCCGGCTTTTTCTTTCACTCTTTTGATCGTGTCGGGCTTGAGGGAATTCCGGTTGCAGTATCCATTTTTGGGGCATGCCGGAATCGATATCTCCTCTCAAACCGGATCTGGATACCCGAATCCATCCTCATTGATTTCGCAGCATGAGTTTCACCAGGTGAGGTAGGGAAATCCCTGGAGGCGGATCGGGCTGAAAAGCCTTGACACAAAATCGAGGCCGCATTATATTTTTATACTTTTGGTATTGTTATTACTATTGCTGCGCGGGGATAGCAGCCTTTCTCCCGTGTTCCTGAGTGAAGGATACTGGTGGCCCTTTTAAAGGGTTGCGGGTTTTCCGGGCATGCAGAATTCTGCGCCGAAGGGCATCGCTTGGATATCGATCTTTGCGGAATAGTGATCGTTGTCGGAAGTTACGGCAGCGGAAAGACGGAAGTTTCGATCAATCTGGCCGTTAACCGGAAACGGGCCGGACTTTCCGTACGGATTGCGGACCTCGATCTGGTAAACCCCTATTTCAGGACCCGGGAGGCCCGTGGTTCGCTGGCCGAGCTGGATATCCAGGTGGTTTTGCCACCGGAAGAGTATCTTCACGCTGACCTCCCAATACTCAGCCCTGCCATAGCCGCAATGATACGGAACCCCGGTGATCTGGCGATCCTGGATGTTGGCGGCGAGGACGCCGGCGCAACCGTTCTGGCGACCCTGGCTGATGCATTCAGAGGCAGAAAAGTGCATATGCTGCAAGTGATCAATCCCCTGCGCCCGGCAACAAGAACGCTGACGGGATGCCGAAAGATACGGGAGAAAATTGAGGCTGCTTCCCGCATGCCCATCACCGGACTCATCGGGAACAGTAACCTGATTGATGAGACCGGACCGGGAGAAATAGAGAGCGGCTATGAATTTGCTGAGTCCTTTGCGGCAGAAAGCGGGCTGCCGTTAGCATTTATCACTGTTCCCCGGGAACTGCTGGCGGCGATCGATACGGGGCGATTTGCCTGTCCGGTTTTGCCGATTGCAAGGCAGCTTGTGCCACCCTGGAAAAAGGCGATGGTATTCTGACATTTCCTGATTCCACTTAGTACATGAGAGGAGTTTTATTGTATGGCCTATATACATGATATCGAGAAGGACCGTTGCAAGGGGTGCGGATTATGCGTCAGCATCTGCCCCAAGAATGTTCTGGAAATTTCTGATGAAGTGAATGCCAAGGGATATTTTCCCGCATACCAGGCACGCCCGGAAGATTGTATCTTCTGTGCCATGTGTTGCACTATCTGCCCGGATGTAGCCATCACTATCAGTGAAACCGCAGAACAGGCGGCGGCACAGTAATAAGCGGAGGACAGAAATGAGCAAGGTTTTGATGAAAGGGAACGAAGCGATCGGCGAGGCAGCCATTCGGGCCGGCGGCCTGAATTATTTTGCGTACCCTATTACGCCCCAGTCTGAAGTGGCGGAATATCTTTCCGGTCGCATGCCAGAGGTCGGTGGTGTCTTCTTACAGGGCGAGAGTGAGGTGGCGGTTTCCTACATGATTTTCGGTGCAGCTGCCTGCGGCGCACGGGTATTCACTACCTCATCAAGTCCGGGGATCAGCTTGATGAGTGAAGGCATCAGTTATATTACTGCTGCGGAATGTCCTGCCGTATTTGTGAACATCATGCGTGGCGGTCCCGGGCTGGGCGGGATCCTGCCGTCCCAGGCGGACTACATGCAGGCAACCAAAGGCGGCGGACATGGTGACTATAGACTGCTGGTCATGGCGCCGGCCAGTGTGCAGGAAGCCGTTGAGATGGTCATGGAGTCTTTTTCCCTGGCAGAGAAATATCGGAATCCGGTGATGATTCTCGGGGACGGCCTCATCGGCCAGATGATGGAGCCGGTGGAATTCCCCGAGCATCTCAAGGTCGAACCTTCCAACAAGGACGCGTGGGCTACCAGCGGTATGGACACGCGAAAATCTGACAAGAGGAATCTGGTAAAGACATTGTATCTGGATCCCGAGGAACTCAACGCCCAGAACCTGAAACTGAAAACCAAATACGAGCGCATGAAGCGGGAGGAAATCCGTTACGAACCGTATAACCTGGAAGGCCGATATCGGGTTCTCATCGTCAGTTACGGCACCATGAGCCGGGTCTGCCGCACCGCTATTGATCATTTGAAAGCGGAGGGCCTGGAAGTAGGCATGATACGTCCTCAACACCTGTTCCCTTTTCCTGAAAAAGCTATTCTGAACGCCGCCGACAAGGAAAGCTGCGAGGCAGTTCTGAGCGTGGAGATGTCCATGGGGCAGATGGTAGAGGATGTGGAACGCAGTGTGGTCGGGAGACGACCCGTTCACTGGTACGGCAAATGCGGCGGAGAAGTGCCGACACCAGAAGATGTGATGGCCGAGGTAAGGAACCTGCTGGGATAAAAGGAGAATCTACCATGGGAAAGACATTTTGCAGACCAGAAGCCCTGGCGGATACCGTGACCCATTACTGTCCAGGGTGTACTCACGGGGTGGCCCACCGGCTGGTCGCGGAGGTGATTGACGAGCTCGGTATCCGCGGTCGGACGGTTGGCATCGCGCCGGTTGGGTGCGCCGTTTTGATGTATAACTACTTCACCTTTGACTTTCAGGAAGCAGCCCACGGCCGGGCCCCTGCCATGGCTACCGGGATTAAACGGGTGCGGCCCGACCTGATCGTTTTTACCTACCAGGGCGACGGCGACCTGGCAAGTATCGGAATGGGTGAAATTGTGCACGCGGCCAATCGTGGCGAAAAATTCACCACCATTTTTATTAATAATGCCGTGTACGGGATGACGGGCGGTCAGATGGCACCGACCACGATGCCCGGCCAGCGGACCACCACAACCCCCATGGGAAGAAAGCCCGAGGAAGTGGGAATGCCGGTCAGGATATCCGAATTGCTGGCGTCCCTTGCGACGCCCGGATATATTAGCCGCCAGACGCTGATCAGCCCCAAGTATATCAACCGGGCCAAGAAGGCAATAAAGAAGGCATTCACCTATCAAATGGAAAACCGGTGCTTCAGCCTGGTCGAACTGGTGAGCACCTGTCCGACGAACTGGGGCATGACCCCGGTAGACGCGCTCTCATGGGTTGAAGAAGAAATGCTTCCCTATTACCACCTGGGGGATTTCAAGACACCGGAGGACAATTGAGTATATCGGCTCAATTGGAAACAAGAAGGAGGAACCATGCAGAGTGAAGTTCAATTTGCCGGATTCGGCGGGCAGGGGATTATGCTCATGGGACAGATACTGGCCCAGGCCGCAATGGAGGAGGGCCTGGAGGTGGTTTGGATCCCTTCATACGGACCTGAGATGCGGGGAGGAACCGCATATTGCACGGTGGTGACCAGTGATAAAGCCATTGGATCTCCCATCATCCGGAATCCACAGCATCTTGTGGCCATGAACCGTCCTTCGCTGGAAAAATTCGCACCGGCCGTAAAACCAGGCGGCGTCATTTTCATTAATGGTTCTATCATCTCCATAGAAGCGGGCCGCGATGATGTGGACGTTCTCAGGGTGCCGATCCTTGAAATCGCAAAAGAACTGGGCAATCTCAAGGCTGCCAATATCGTGGCCCTCGCGGCTTTTGTGGCACGCAGCAAGATCGTCGATTTTGACAAACTGGTTGCCGCGGTGAAGAGCAAATTTGCAAAGAAAGCGAACCTTATTCCTCTCAACATGAAAGCCCTTGAGGCCGGCAGAAAAGCAGCACTCGCGGCGTAAAACCTCCCGGAATTATGCACCTCTTATTTTTCGGCCATACACGCGCGGAAGCCCATCGGCTTTTCCTTCCCTCTTATGATTCTTTTCTGCCCGGGGATTGAGTATCTCCGGGCTCGCCAATCCCGCAGAACCGGGACAAAATCACCTGATTATCCGAGCATGCCATCAGAAAACGCAAACAAACCTTGACGATAGCTCCCGGGGTTAGTACTTTTTATCCGTGGAGCCGTTCCTTTTATCGGCCTGCATTTGGAAGGATTGACCGTGGTTCTGCTGTTCCCTCCATGGCCTGAGGCTGCCAAGGGTGATGGTCCACTGACAAATTTGTCGGCTCTTGATCAAGTACTGTGGCAGCCCGCCTGATGGTTCAATAAGAAAAACGGTCTTTTCATTGTCCTGGGCACCGGCGGTTTTCAGATAAAGAGAAAGGAGAATCAATATGCGATCGGATATATTGAAAAAGGGTGTTGAAACTCTGCCGCACAGGGCGTTGCTGATGTCGGCCGGATTGAAAAGGGAAGACTTCGCGGCCGAGAAACCTTTTATCGGGATTGCCAACAGCTACAATAATATTATCCCGGGGCATATCCATTTGAACGAGCTCACACAGGAAGTGAAAAGAGGCATCCGGGATGCCGGCGGTGTCCCGCTGGAATGGGGAGTCCCCGGGGTTTGCGACGGAGTTGCCATGTTTGTGGAGATGCGGTTGAGCCTTCCCAGCAGGGAGCACATCGCCGACAATGTCGAAATCATGACCCTGTCTCATTCCCTTGACGGCTGGGTGGGGGTCACCGCGTGCGACAAGATCACGCCGGGAATGCTCATGGCGGCCGGACGCCTGAACCTCCCGGCCATCATTCTCACCGGCGGACCCATGAAGGCAAATGTTATTGGAGGGGCAAAACACCATCCCATCGAAGGGTTCCGTATGGTGGGCCAAGTAAAGTCCGGCGCACTGTCCGCGAAGGAGGCGGAAGAGATGCTCCCGACCATGGTCTGCGGGGCCGGTTCCTGCGTGGGGCTTTATACCGCGAACACCATGGCTGTTGTTACCGAGGTCCTGGGTATGTCGGTCACCAGGTGCGGGACGACCCCGGCATTGGATCCCCGCAAGAAAGAACAGGCCTATGAAACGGGAAAGAGGATCGTGTACCTGGTGAAAGAGGGAATCAGGCCGAGGGATATCATGACGACTCCCGCGTTTGAAAATGCGATTAAAGTCGATATGGCCATGGGGGGATCAACAAATACGGTCCTGCACATTCCCGCCGTCGCCCGGGAGGCCGGAATCGACCTTGAGGTGGATCTCTTTGACCGTATTTCGCGGGAGATTCCCCACCTCTGTTCCATCATTCCGGCCGGACCCTATGAAATGGCCGACGTAGACAGGGCCGGAGGCGTCCCCGGGGTCCTGCATCGGCTGCGGGAAAAAATCGAGGACTCACCCACAGTCACCGGGCCTTCCCTGAAACTCGTGGCTGAACAGGGAGCGGTCATGGACGAGGAGGTAATTAGGCCTCTGGAGCGGCCGTACCATCTGGAAGGCGGCATTGCGGTCCTTCGGGGAAATATCGCCAATAGTGGAATCATAAAGCAGACGGCAGTTGATCCGGACATGATGGTTCACACGGGTCCGGCGAGGGTTTTTCACACAGAAAGGGACCTGCTTGACGCCGTTGAATCAGGCGGGATTGCTGAAGGGGATGTGGTGGTCCTTCCGTTCCAGGGGCCGGCCGGTGCGCCGGGGATGCCCGAGATGCTGACGCCGACCGACGCTCTAATGGGCGCAGGGTTCAAGAAGGTTGCCCTGATCACTGACGGAAGGTTTTCGGGCGCGACAACCGGGCCGTGTATCGGTCACGTTGAGATGGAGGCCTTCAACGGGGGCGCTATCGGCGCCATCAGGAACGGCGATGTCATAGAAATTGACATCCCGAAAAGATCGCTCAATGTGCGGGTGAGCGACAGGGTTTTGAAGGAAAGGCTGGAAGAGCAAACGCCGCCTGAGAGGGAACTTACGCCTCTGCTTGCATCGTACCGGAAGAAGTTCCTGGGGCGGAACTGTTACGGGGAATAGCCCTTCTGTTCCGGGTCCCCGAACAATCTGTTCCATACCTGCGCAGAACAGTTGTTTCAATCGGTGTCTCCCCAGGCAACAGGTGCCGGGAGAGACGCACGTGAATTTGATCTCCCGTAGCCTTAGAGGACCCCCGTGACATCTTTAATTTCCCGGGTCCTGACAGCAGAAACATAATACAGGAGCCCGAGGACTGTAACACACACAAAGATGGCCCAATGAACCCATGTTTCAAAGGCAACAAGGGAGAAAAGGAAAGCCAATACCGAACCAACCAAGGCGATGATGGGAGTGAGAGGATAGAGAGGGACCCTGTAAGGCCTTTCCATTTCTGGTCTCTTTTTCCGGAGTATGAAAAAAGACAGTATGACAAGGATATACGCGATCAGGATGGCTGAAGATGCGATTTGGAACACCAAGAATAGCTGCTGAAAAATTGCTCCCAGAATTCCAAAAAAGGTAATCAGGATGATAGCCCAGTACGGTGTTCCGTATTTCTTGCCGACACGACCCAGGAAGTCCGGGAGAACGCCTTCCCGTGCCATTCCGAGCATAAGGCGGGAAGCACCGATGACAAAGGCATTCAAGGTAGTGATGAGTCCCATAATCCCTGCGATCAGAATAATGATGGCCCCTGTATTCCCTAGAAAAAGTCTCGAAACCTCGATGAGTGGGACCTCGGCTTTGCTCTGAGCAATTTGGGCGGGTGCCATATTTGCAGCGG
Source organism: uncultured Desulfobacteraceae bacterium (assembly GCA_964633015.1). Classification (GTDB taxonomy): domain Bacteria; phylum Desulfobacterota; class DSM-4660; order Desulfatiglandales; family Desulfatiglandaceae; genus B46-G9. The sequence continues at coordinate 7,712 of CAZWEV010000002.1, forward strand.
CGGTAAAAAAGGCCCCGACATAAAAGAAACAGACAAAAACGATAGACAACGGGATCATGTAGACTACCTTCCTGATGGGCGATTTTACCTCCTCGGCGGCCTGGGGTACGATATCAAATCCCATAAAGGCCAGCATCCCGATGGGCACCATCATGAACATTCCAGAAATATGTCCTTTGAAGAATGGACTGAAATTTCCCCAGTTGATATCCCCTAATCCACCGAAAATGAATATGGCCATTCCGAGGAAAAGCACCAGGGCGAAAAACAGTTGGATGATCGCGGAGATCCGTATGCCCAGGAGATTGATTCCACCGAAGATGATAGCGAGGATAATGCCTATGAGCCATTTGGGCGGGCTCGAAAGAAGCATGGCGAGGACCTTTGAAAGGACGATAATCTCGCCCGGCATCATGGCACTGTATGCAACAACCAGGAACCAACCGGTTACGAAGCTGAGGAACTTGCCCATTGCGACCTTCGTATAGTGGTATTCCCCACCTGCGAAAGGCATTGCAGCGCACAATTCGGCATAGCAAAGGCCGATGAACAGGCAAAAGGTGGCTGCGATGACCACCGAGAGGAGCAGAGCGGGTCCGGCATAGCCGAAAAGGATATTGGGAAGAACAGCCCATGCCATGCCCACCATGGCGCCCGTAATCAATGTAAAAACCGTCACCAGCGTCAGACTCCGTTTCAGTCCTGAATTTTCCATACCCTCCTCCTCTCTTTTTGGTTCAGCAATGCGAAAGGCCTTTTCTGACTCGCCACTGTGAAAATTTCGTTCCTATTCTTCCTCGTCATGCCGTGATGACTGATTTCACAGAATAGCAACAACTGCGATGAACTATAGATTCAACAACTTTTTCGCATTTCCTCCGAGCCATTTCGCTCTTACGTCTTCCTTGAGTGCAAGCCCCTTGATCTCTTCTATGCTTTCCTTGAATTGCTGGGCAGGCCAGGCCGTTCCAAAGATAATTTTATCCTGGAGGAGGCTGTTTCCATATTGCATCAAGGTTTCCCATCCTGTTCCCGGCATGGCAAGATATCTGGGACGAATCGCTGAAATATCCGTGTAGGCGTTAGCATGTCGCCAAAGAAAGGCCATCATCTCATTCACCCAAGGCCACCCGCCGTGGCCGGCGATGATTTGCAGTTCCGGAAAATGCCCCGCAACTTCGTCAAGATAAATAGGCCTTCCGAAATCCATCGGGAGGTGGGGAACATAATTGATGGAACTGTGAATCCATACGGGGATCCCAAGTTCTATGCACTTTGCATAGAGAGGATAATAGAGTTTATCATTGCTTCGCAGCTTGTGTAACCACGGTTCCAGGCATAGACATTTCATCCCCAAATCATTCACTGCATATTCCAATTCCCTGACTGCTTTCATACCCTTGTGAGGATCTACTGCGGCCATTCCGATAAATCGTTCAGGACACTGCCGGGCAAATGCTGCTACTTTTTCATTCGGAACCCGCATGCCCGAGGTAGTCTCAGCATCTTCAGCAGGGAGAACAGCCACGTCCACGCCTGCCTCGTCCATCAGCCGCAAGAGAAAACCGGCAGGGTCAGTTCGAATGGAACGGAGCAGGACTTCCATTTCTTCCTGGCCGTATAACCGCGTGTATTGGGCGAAATCGCCGGTTGGATCTGCAAATCCTTCAAGTGTTTCCTCCAGAGGTGGAATAACACAGATATCAATCACCATATTTTCTCTCTTTCTTCTCATGCCGTATCTCCCGAGTATCACAAGAATAAGTGTTTTTGCCGGTTATCGAGTGCCTTCTTGAAAAGACAAGCGTTCCCCTGAGTATGGAGCGCCAAATGCAGCTAAGCCTATATCACTATGCTTTCACCAACTCTTATATCTTTGTAGGCGTTCGGAAACGCTTCACGAAACGCCGATAAACTGGTATCACAGCTATCGTGGGCGGAGAGGGCCACCACATGAGGTTTTCTTGCCTGGAGCAATTGAATATTTTGACTGACCTCGTCCATTGTTACGGGGCGCCAAGGAACCTTACCGGTACCAACATATTTTTCAATAGGGATTCCGAGGACTTTCTCTCTGCCGCCAGACACAGGATAGTGAAGTCCGCCCACAATTCCGTAGATGCGCTCTGAAAACAGCGCTTCAGTTCTCTCTATGATTTTTGGAAGTGTTTGATGGCCGCATCCGATAATCAGCACGATTCCCTTTCCGTCCACGTGACATGCGAGGGCCTGTTCAGCGGTCCACCCCAGGAAGAATAACTGGGTCGGAATAGCGCCGATGGAAGTCACACCTTTTGCAATGACCGTTGGATTCTCTACGCAAATCGGGTCTAATTGAGGGTAAGTCATGGGGATCGGGGTGTAGACCGCCTTATTGCCCAGTGGTATCTGGTGGCTGGTCAGAGAGAAAGACTTGCGTCTCATGAACTTCATGCCGCCCACATGGTCAGGGTGGTTGTGGGAAATGAAAACGATATCGAGGTCATCCGGCGTGATGCCCAAAGAGTGCATGTTCCGCAACAAAGGAGAGGGGTCCATTTGATTTGGATTGTATCCAACATCAAATAGGATTGTCTTTTCATCGGTCCTGATCAAATAGGAGACACCCGCTTCGAACATGAAGTTTTTGTCGCTTGTGTACCAGTCGATCAGGGGCAGGATTTCAAGTGAGCCGGTAGCCCCCAGTCCAGATATCTCTTGAACGCAAGACTGCCGCCAATATTGCTCGGATCGCAATTTCCCAAGTCGGAAACGAAACAGCAAGACGATCAGAATAAGGGCAAAAAGCACGAGTAGTATCATATCAGGGGAAAGCGTTGCATTGACGTTGATTGAAATTATTTTTCATACAGTTCTTCAAAATAAATCACTTTATATTGAGAACGTTCCAATGTCCCCGGGGAAATCCACTTGATAAGAGGAGAAAAAACGAGCTTTTCCCTGATGGCCGTTCTCAGCTTCACTGCCAGTTTTTCCAGGGCTTCTTCTCTGATATTTTCCCCATGCTCAACCTTGATTGTCAGGTTTTCACCAAAAGAAGGTCCCGGATGGGGGAGGATGATCCGAAACTCTCCGGTAGTATCCGGCGAAAAACTTTGAATCACTCCTTTGACCGCGGACGGAAACACATTGACACCCTTTACCTTGATCATATCGTCGGTCCGGCCGACAACCTTGAACCGGAATCCGGTCCGTCCGCATTGACAGGGACTGGTGAAAACCCTAACCATATCGCGCACCCGATATCGTATCACGGGCGTAGCCTCCCGGTTGATCGTGGTAAAGACAATTTCCCCTTCCGCACCGTCTTCCATTGCAATCGGTTCCAGGGTCTCAGGATCTATGAGCTCAGGTACCAGGGCACCCTGGGCACAAAAATGAAGTCCCATCGATTGATCGCATTCAGCCGCGATATCCGCCGCTACGTCGGCAAGGCCGTAAAAGTTTCTCGCGGTAATCTGCCAGGTATTTTCAATCCTGATGCGTTCATCTTCGCTCAGGGCTTCACCTGCCAGAAAACCCTTGGTGAAGCCAAGGTCAGCCGGTTCCACCTGGAGAATTTTGCGAACCGCCTCTTCCAGAAACACCGTGGCTGAAGGAGTAGAAAACAGGATCGTTGGTTTGAATGTCTGGATAAGCGTCATGAATTTTTCTGTGCTTGTGCTGACGAAAGGAGCCGGAATGACGGTGATTCCCATGTATTCGGCCCCGGAACATTCAGAAAGTCCGCCGACAAAGAGGGTGAAATTGGCAGGGTTGATCATCACATCTTCAGGTCGGAGACCGCCGGTCCAGGCATGACGTGCAAAAAGCTCGTTCCAGGTATGCACATCATTTCTCGTGAGCCCTATGAACAGAGGCCGGCCGGTTGTCCCGCTGGTTCCCTGAATCCGGATGATATCCGCTACCTGAGCGCACTGGTGTCCTCCCAGTCCCCCGTATTTTTCCTGTGTTTCCCGCAGGTCATCTTTCGTTGTATAAGGAAACCGTCTCAAATCATCCAGGGTTTTCAGATCGTCCGGCCTCACACCCGACCTTTCAAATTTTTCTTTATAGAACGGGGATTTTTCATAGACATATCTCAATTGCCTTCGCAACGCATCCATTTCAAGGAGCTTCAGATCCTGATCTCCAATGGTTTCCAGATCTTTGTTCCAGTATTTTCTCTCTTCCATTCCCTGTGTTTCCTTTCCTTTTCCTCCGGTGCCTGAATGCGTCAGCCGGCCAGGTGTCTCAGGAATCTTTTTGGGAGGTTATCAAACCCTCCGTTTGACATGAACAGGACCACATCATTCGGGCCGGCCTCATCGAGCAGGCCCTTGAATAATGCATCAGTGGTCCTGAAGTAGGAGGCTCTCATTCCCATTTTTTTCAGGTCACTGACCAGACGGCTTGAGGAAAATCGGTCTCCTTCGGGGACCTTTTCCATGAGTGGGGGCTCAGGAATCATGACCAGATCTGCGCTGTCGAAGGAGGTCGCATATTGTTGCTGAAAGACCTTCCTGCGGCTGGAATTGGAGCGGGGTTCGAAGACAGTCACAAGACGGCGTTTCGGAAATTGACCCTTTACCGCCGCAACAGTCTCGGAAACCGCTGTAGGATGATGGGCAAAATCATCGATAACCAGAATCCCTCGCGCTTCTCCCAGTATTTCCTGCCTGCGCTTAACGCCGCGGAAATCCTGCACGGCATCGGAAATTGCCCGGGGCGCTGTTCCGAGGAAATGGGCCATGGCCACGGCCGAGAGAAGATTTGAAATGTTGTGCCGGCCGTACAGTGCTGTTTCGAGTGTCAGAAAATGACGGCCTTCTCTCTGGACGGTCAGACGGGTGCCACTCTCGCGAGGGCAAATATCCTCCACGTGCCACCGGGGAGTTCCGGAAAGGCCGTAGGTCCAGACGGGGCATTTGGCGTGCACCAGTTGGGCGGTGACGCGGGGATCATCGGTGTTTGCAATGAGGATCCCTTCGGGCGGGATGAGGTTGATCAGTTTCCTGAAACTCTGAAGGACATGGTCCAGGTCCCTGTAAATATCCGCATGGTCGAATTCGATGCCGGTCAGGATGACAGCCCACGGCCGGTAGTGAAGGAATTTTGGCCCCTTGTCGAAGAAAGCAGTATCATATTCATCTCCTTCGATAACAAAATGAGGCCCGCTTCCTGACTTGAAATTCTGTCGGAAATTGAGAGGAATTCCGCCGATCATGAATCCGGGGTCAAGGCCTGCTTTTTCAAGAATCCACGCGGTCAGGGAAGTTGTGGTTGTCTTACCGTGGGTTCCGCTGATCACGATGGATTGCTTCCCTTGCATGGCAAAGTGACCAAGGGCCTGGGGGAGCGACAGGTAGGGAATTTCCAGGCGGGAAAGTTCTGCCGCCTCTGGGTTTTGGCGGGTAATGACATTTCCGACGATGACCAGGTCGGGAGCAGGATGGAGGTTTTCGGGGCGGTAGCCGGACAGGAGGGAAATATGGAGGGATTGGAGAAAATCACTCATGGGAGGGTAGACGTTCTGGTCAGATCCGGTGATATGGTAGCCTTTGGTCTTGAGCAGTCCTGCCAGGGAGGCCATACCGGTCCCGCAGATACCCATGAGATGAATATGCCTTGGGTTGGAGGGAAGAATATTCAGACTTGATGAAGGCCCGGAGTCCGGGGTAGCGGGGGCAGCTGAAATATGATCTTTTTCCATAGCATTGCCAATGAATTTTCTTGCGTTTGAAAAATGGTTTGTGTATAGTAATGATTTAATAAAATCGCAGCGAGTCACCACGCCGGTGATAACAGGGACCAGGAAGTTCACTTTCAAATCAAAAACTGGATTCCTGCTCCGGTTTTCAGCGGGATGACAAAGAGTCCCGTATCGGGGCTTTTTGCGAGTTCATCACGTTTGAATAACATCGTAACCCGCTTCGGGTTGCTTTCATGGAACAGGGAGAACGCTCATGTCGAAAGTCTGCGAAATCTGTGGTAAAGGCCCAACAGTCGGCTACAATGTCAGCCATGCCCATAATAAGACCAAGACCAAGTGGTATCCGAACCTTCAAAAGGTTCGGTGTGTCCAGAATGGGCAAACAAAGAAGATCAGGGTATGCACGAACTGCATCAAGTCCGGAAGGGTTGTTAAACCCTAACCCCGAGCCAGATTCAAAATGCCCTTTTTGCCCGGTCTCTGCCTCAGACTCACATTTTGATCCTCGAAATATCTCTCCATATTCCTGCGGTTAAAATTTTTGGTCTTTCTTGGCCTCGAACAAAATCGAACGCTTTGAATCTGGCTCCAGGTTACACCCTTTCCACCATCATGACGTTCTTGATCCTTTTCATGGCCCCCATTATTTCCTGCAGTTGCCGGTAATCAGCCACTTCAATGGTAAAAAACAAAACTCCTTTTCTGTCCACCGTGGTTTTGATCTCCGCGTGGATGATATTGGCGTCTTTCTGGGCAAGGACCCCCGTTATATCTGCCAGAGTGCCTTTCTTATCCAGGCTGGTCACCTTTAATTCCGCCTGGTAAGATTCATCTCCCTCAGCCTCCCATGCCACATCAACAAGCCGATCCTCATTGGCTTTCCGAACATATGGGCAGTCCTTTGAATGGATGGTCACCCCCCGCCCCCGCGTAATGAAACCGATGACCTCCTCTCCCGGCAGGGGATGGCAACAATTGGCAAACCGTATCAGCATGTCGCTTATTCCTTTGACCGTAATCCCTTTCCCGGTCTTTCGCCGTTTAATTCGGTGCACCATTTTTCCGACCAGCCCGGGAGCCTTTTCTTCCTTTAAACCAAGCTTGGGTTTGAGCCGACCCACCACCTGTTTGGGAGAAACTTTCCCGAAGCCTATTGCTGCAAGGAGGTCTTCCACCGAATGAAAGGAAAGGTCTTGAGCGATTGAAGTAACTTGGTCGCTCTTGAGGATATTGGGAAAGGTCATGCGTTCGTGTGCCAGGAGTCTTTCCAGAATGTTTTTGCCCAGGGCGATGCTTTCATCCCGTTCCTGGTTCTTGATCCAGTGCCGAATCTTGTTGCGGGCCCTGGGTGTCTTTACGTATTCGAGCCAGTCTTTGCTCGGATGGTGCCTCGGAGAGGTAATGATCTCGACGATATCACCATTCTTCAACTCGTATCTCAACGGCACCATCTTTCCGTTGACCTTTGCGCCCATGCATTTATTGCCCACTTCCGAATGGATGCTATAGGCAAAATCCACTGGTGTAGCGCCTTTTGGGAATTCCTTGACTTCCCCGTTCGGAGTGAAGACATACACCTCATGGGGAAAAAGATCCATCCGTACGGACTCGAGAAATTCCAAAGGGTCACTCAGACTTTTCTGCCATTCAAGGAGCTGGCGGAGCCATGCGAACTGTTTCTCATCTGTTTGCTTCGCACCCAGACCTTCTTTGTATTTCCAGTGGGCTGCTATGCCTTCCTCTGCAATCTTGTGCATGTCCCGGGTGCGTATCTGTATCTCCATCCTCTGCCCCAAAGGGCCAATGATGGTTGTGTGCAGAGATTGGTACATATTTTCTTTTGGAACCGAAATGTAGTCTTTGAATCGGCCGGGTATCGGTTTCCACATGCTGTGGATATGCCCAAGGATCTCATAACATTCCTTGATGGATTCAACGATGACCCTGAAAGCCAGGATATCGTACACCTGGTTGACGGTCAGGCCCTGGGTCATCATCTTCTTATAGACACTGTAGAAATGTTTGTGCCTTCCTTCGACCGTTGCCTTGATCCCCACTTCTTCCAGTTTTTTGCTCAGGACCGCGCGGACCTCCTGAATAAATTTTTCCTGTGCTCCTTTTCGCTGTGCGATCTCTGTTTTTATGTTCTGGTAGATTTCCGGTTCCATGTAGTACAGGCAAAGATCTTCCAGGCTTGACTTTACCCAGTAAACTCCCATCCTGCCTGCAAGGGGCGCGTAAATGTCCAGGGTCTCCCGTGCAATCAGGCGCTGTTTCGCTTCCGGATGATAGCCGAGAGTCCTCATGTTGTGGAGGCGGTCGGCAAGCTTTACCAGAATGACGCGAATGTCATTGGACATGGCCAGGATCATTTTGCGGATGTTTTCAGCCTGTCTTTGTTCCCGGCTGGAAAACTGTATCTTGCTGATCTTGGTAACACCATCCACAATATCAGCGGTCTCTTTGCCGAACAGCCTTGTAATATCTGAGAGTTGAGCATCGGTGTCTTCAATGGTATCGTGGAGCAGTCCGGCCGCGATACAGACTGTATCCATCTTCATCTGCGTGAGGATATAAGCCACCTCGAGAGGATGGGAGAGGTAGGCTTCTCCGGAGAGCCGGATCTGGCCCTGGTGGACTTTTGCCGAATAGACATATGCCTTTTCCACCAGTGTAATGTCGGCCTTGGGATGGTAGGTCAGAATCTGGGAAGTAATATCATTCAGTCGAATCATTAAGCAGCCGCACCTGTTTCCTGATAAATCCTTCGGCATCCCGCATTGAGAGTGATCGGGGTTCTTTTTCAGCCCTCATCTTCACTTCAACCTCGCCATTTTTCACCCCTCGGGTTCCAACCGTCACCCGGAGAGGAATCCCGAGAAGATCGGCGTCCATGAATTTCACCCCCGCGCGTTCGTTTCTGTCATCCAGCAGGACATCAACTCCGGTATCTTGCAAGGAGGTGTAAATCTGCTCGGCTGCATCGAGGACCGTTGATTCATGCATCTGCAGGGGCAGGATGATGACTTCAAAGGGTGCTATCTGGATGGGAAAAATAATGCCGTCACCGTCATGATTCTGTTCGATGGCGGCGGCTACGGTTCTCCCTACGCCAATACCGTAACACCCCATTACCATGAACTCTTTTCTCCCCTGCTCATCCAGAAAGACCGCATTCATGGCCTTTGAGTACTTGGTGCCCAGTTTGAAGATGTGCCCTACCTCGATGCCACGCTTGAACTCGATTCCGGCACCGCATCTGGGGCACATGTCTTGCGGGGTGATTGTTCGAATATCTCCAAATCGCTCAACCTGGAAATCTCGGCCAAGGAAAACATTTTGCAGGTGGAAGTCTTCGCGGTTTGCGCCGCTAACAATCTTCTTCATGTTCCGTACGGCCTGGTCCGCCACCATCCGGACTTTGAGTCCCACCGGGCCTGCGAATCCTGTAGGCGCGCCCGTCGTCCGGTGTACGGTTTCCGGATCAGCCATTTCAACGATTTCCGCACCCAGGAGGTTTCGGAATTTTGCCTCATTCAGTTCATGATCCCCCCGCACAAGTGCAGCTACGATTTGAGTTTCGTCCACGCGATAGATCAGGGTCTTTAACAGATCTTCGGGAGAAACGGAAAGGAAGGACGCCAGTTCATCAATTGTCTTGATATTCGGGGTATGCACTTCTTCGAGTCCAGGGAGATCTTCTTTTGTGACGGGAGCGTCGACCTCCGGCGGCATGATTTCAGCCTTTTCAAGATTGGCGGCGTAGCTGCACTTGAGGCAGCTCACGATCTGGTCCTCTCCGCTCTCCGCAAGCACCATGAATTCATGGGAATAACTCCCGCCGATGGGCCCGGTATCCGCCTCAACAGCCTTGAACCTGAGCCCGCAGCGTTCAAATATTCTTGTGTACGCCCCGTACATCCGGTCGTAGCTTTTTCCAGCAGCCGCTTCATCCACATCAAAGCTGTACGCATCCTTCATGATGAATTCCCGGCCGCGCATAATGCCGAAACGGGGACGTATTTCATCGCGGAATTTTGTCTGGATCTGATAGAAATTCAGGGGGAGCTGTTTATATGATTGCACCTCATCCCGCACCAGATCGGTAATAACTTCCTCATGCGTCGGGCCAAAGCAGGCGTCTCTGTTATGACGGTCTCTGAACCGCAGGAGCTCCCTGCCATAGTAATCCCACCGGCCACTTTCCTGCCACAGCTCTGCAGGTTGCACGGCCGGCATCAGAACCTCAATGGCGCCTGCCCGGTTCATTTCCTCACGGATAATCTGTTCCACTTTCTTCATTGACCGCAGGCCGAAAGGGAGATAGGTATAAATGCCGGAAGTCAGTTTCCTGATCAGTCCCGCCCTGAGCATGAGTTGATGGCTGATGATTTCAGCGTCAGCAGGGATTTCCCTGTGAGTGGGAATAAAAAACTGTGAATATCGCATGGTCTCTGTTTGCTCCTTTTTCTCCTCGTTCTTGGTAGTTCCGGATTATAGTGTCAAAATTTTACTTCTATCGAAGTAACGTCTATAAGGCAATATTTTTCACCCTACCATTTCCCGGACTTCACGAATCAGGACCTCTGCAAGATCAGATTCGGGGATCTTTCGGATCAGCTTTCCCTTCTTGAACAGGATGCCCTGGCCCCTGCCCCCGGCAATGCCGACATCTGCCTCCATGGCCTCTCCGGGACCATTTACAACACAGCCCATGATAGCCACTTTCGGAGATGCGGTCATACCCTCAAAGGCCTTTTCCACCCGTTCCACAAGACTGAAGAGGTCAATTTCGCACCGCCCACAGGTGGGACACGAGATGATTTCCGGCCCGCGCTGCCTGAGATCGAGGGCCCTCAGGATCTCGTAGGCCACCTTGACTTCTTCCACGGGGTCGCGGGTGAGGGAAACGCGAAAGGTGTCTCCGATGCCGTTTGCGAGCAGGTAGCCGATCCCGATGGCATTCTTCACCGTCCCCGAAATGAGCGTCCCGGCCTCGGTGACACCCAGGTGGAGCGGATAATCCACTTGGCTGCTCATGAGTTCATAAGCCTGAACGGTCGTGCGCACATTCGAGGACTTGAGAGAAATTTTCATTTCTTCGAAACCAAGATCTTCCAGCAGCTTGATGTGTCTCATGGCGCTTTCCACCATGGCGGCGGGGGTAGGATGTCCATATTTCAGGAGAATATCCCGGTGGAGTGACCCGGCGTTTACCCCGATTCTGATGGGGACCCGCCTGTCGCGTGCTTCTCGAACCACCGCTTCAACTGCCTTGAAAGAGCCGATGTTCCCGGGATTGATTCTCAATCCGTCGGCTCCCGCCCTGAGTGCCGCAATGGCGAGCCGGTGATCAAAGTGGATATCGGCAATGAGGGGGACCTGTACAAGGTTTTTGATCTTTTCAAAAGCCGCCGCGGCTTTCTCATCGGGTACAGCCAGCCTGACAATCTCACATCCTGCCTCCCAAAGACGGTTGATCTGGGCGACTGTTGCCGCAACGTCCCTGGTATCCGTATTGGTCATGGATTGCACAGCAATGGGTGCTCCTCCCCCGATTGCCACGTTGCCTACCCGTATCTGGCGCGTTTCTTTTCTTTCCATGAGCTCTTCCCATCGATTTCCAATAAGAAAAGGCCGTCTCTTTTGATTCGTTTGTCCCTGCAAGCAGTCCGGCCCGGGCGAAACTGTTGAAAGCGAGTTGATGGATCCCGGCGCTAAAACGAACCGGAAAAAATTGCCCCGACAATACATACCCCGCGACAGAAGGAGAGGCCGGTCAATGGAACCAGGTATGATCCAGCCATGCCGGCTCTGATTAATAAAGGAACATGGGTTTCCCTCCGGCATGCCGCACCTTCGGCCGGTACTCTTCCACGTCATACAGTTCCCTGACATCCACTCTTTTTTGTCCTGTGGTAATGGTACTCAGCGGGATGTCCGTGTAGATCCCCCTGATCAGAGACACCAGACGGCCGAAGATCCCTTTCAGAAAAAGATCAATAGCGATGTTGGCAAAATTGACCGCCACCATGAGGTCCAGTGAATCTGGCACGCCGCTTCTCATGAGGTAAGAGAGCCGCTGGTTGAGAATATCCTCGCCGGTAAGCTCTTTGAGGATGGCCCCTGTCCGTTCACCAATACCTCCGAGCCTCTTATGCCCATAGGCATCCGATTCTCCGCTCATGATCATATCCCCGCCCGCCATTTTTGCTCCCTCTGAAATCGTTATCATGGCGTAATTTTTTGGGTTTGCTTTCTTGTCTTCCATGATCAGCCGAGCGAGTTTTTGCGGATCAAAAGGCACCTCCGATATGATGGCCCGGTCCACCCATGCCAGGTAGGCTGATATGAGGGAAGTCTCGCCGCAGTACCGGCCGAAGAGTTCTATCACCGCTATCCTCTCGTGCGAGCCTGCACAGGTCCTCAAGGCGTGGATAAAACTGACACCTCTGGTTACCGCTGTTGAGAATCCAATGCAGTAGTCCGTTCCAAAGACATCATTGTCCATGGTTTTTGGTATGGCGATGACGGGAAATCCTTCCCGGGAAAGCCTCTCGGCAAAACTGAGGGTATCATCTCCTCCAATAGGGATAATGGCATCGATTTCCAGTGACTGCAGGTTATCGATCACCCGGTGGGTAAAATCCTTGACTTCATCCGGGGAATCAAAGGCCTCCTGGAGGAAAGCCGGAACGTCCTTTCGTCGCACGGCACTGGGATTTGTCCGTGATGTGTGAAGATGGGTACCCCCGGTACGATCGATCGTACGCACATGGGGCGGATCCAGGATTTGAATGCAGTTTTCCGATGCTCCAGGGTCCTTGGCATCGTATTCCAATATGCCCGCCCAACCACGCCTGATGCCCACCACCCTGAGCCTCTCGCTCGCCGCCCTGTACACCAGAGCCTTGATGCAGGGATTCAATCCCGGGACGTCCCCGCCCCCGGTGAGTATGGCAATTGTTTGGGTTTTCTTGATTTTCTCCATGGTCATTTCTCCGGTTTCTATTGTGAACAGCAGAAGATTTCACACCCTAAAAATAGGTGATGAGAACAGACACTGTCAAGGTGATTCTGGTGCGGCTTTTTCCGTGCAACGCTATGTTTCAGGACTCATGATGCAGACTTGAACCGGTGCTATTTTCCTTTTCTGTTGACAACCCCAGCCAAAAAAAGGAAGGTAAATGGTCAAAAGAAGAAAGGAGGATAACGGATGTCAGCTTCTGAAAAGATTCGAGCATCTATCGAGCGGTCGTCGTGGATACGGAAGATGTTTGAGGAGGGCATTGAAAGAAAAGCAAAATTCGGGGTTGAAAACGTGTTCGATTTCAGCCTGGGGAATCCTGACCTGGAACCTCCGTCAAGGGTGGGAGAAATCCTTGCCGATCTGGCAAAGGATCCCACGCCGGGCACCCATGCGTATATGCCGAACGCGGGATTTGTTGAAACCAGGCAGGCCGTGGCCGATTATCTGAATACGTTCAACAGACCCCGATTTACCGCCGACGAAATTGTCATGACGGTTGGGGCGGGAGGCGGTCTTAACGTGGTGCTCAAGACTATTCTCAATCCTCAGGAAGAAGTGATCATCCCGAGTCCCTATTTTGTGGAATACAATTTTTATCTGGACAATCATCAGGGGGTCGCCAGGGTGGTGCAGTCGCACGCCGATTTTTCTCTGAACCTCGATGCCATATCCAAAGCCGTTTCAGAAAAGACCAGGGCCGTATTGATCAATTCTCCCAACAATCCCACGGGACGTATTTACAAGGCGGAGGAACTGGCCGGGTTGGCCGAGATTCTTACCCACTACAGCGCCAAATTCGGTGAACCGATCTACCTTATTTCGGATGAACCATACCGGAAGATCGTCTACGACGGGATGGCGGTGCCCAGTGTTTTTGATGCCTACCGGGAGAGCTTCGTGGTCACGTCTTTTTCCAAGGACCTGTCTCTTCCGGGTGAACGCATCGGGTATGCCGCAGCGAACCCCGAGATTTCTGAAAAGCCGGTGATCCTTGGTGGCATGGTGCTCTGTAACCGTGTCCTGGGATACGTGAACGCGCCCGCCCTGATGCAGCGGGTAGTGCGGCACCTCCTGGAGGAAAGCGTGGATATAGCCATTTATCAACGGAGGAGAGACATGTTCTGCGCTGGGTTGGAGGCGGCGGGGTATGCCTTTGAAAAACCGGATGGAGCGTTTTATCTCTTTCCCTGCACCCCTATAGACGATGACACAGAGTTTGTGAAGGCCCTGCAGGAGGAGAATATCCTGACGGTGCCGGGCAGTGGCTTCGGGGGCCCGGGGCATTTCAGGATCGCCTACTGTGTAGATGATGGCGTCATAGAGAGATCGTTTCCAGGCTTCAAAAGGGTGATGGATAAATACCAGTAAGCAGGCGTACGGCCTATGGCGTACGCCGCAAGGAAATAGGAGTCAGTCCGATCCGCAAAGTCCCTGCGCCTAAGCTATTCGCCTTGGGTCTGATGCACTGGACCCCGGAATTGATCTTCCCCTGATTATTCAGTTGACGCATCGAAGAGGGAAAATATGTATTCAAAAATACTTTCATTGAGATTCCCGAAGAGGGTGGCGAATGAACCTATTGCTGCCAACCTCGTCCGGAAATTCGACTTGTCCTTCAATATCCTGCAGGCAACCATATATCCAAGAAAAGAAGGATTGATGGTGCTGGAATTGAGCGGGCATCGCAAGAACTTTCAAAGGGGCGTCAGGTACTTGAAGGGGCTCGGGATCAGGGTGGAGAACCTTGCTCAGGACGTAAAGCGGGATGAAGAAAAGTGTTTCCATTGCGGTGCCTGCACTGCGGTTTGTCCCACCGGGGCTCTTTCGGTGCATCGTCCTGATATGCTTGTTATTTTTGACAAAGAGAAGTGCAGTGGGTGTGAATGGTGCGTGTCTGCATGCCCTGCACGTGCGATGGAAGTGAAACTCAACAAGGCGCTCCTTTCCTGACAGGAGGCTTGTTTTTTCCCGAAGGGCCTCTTGAGGCCTGCCAATCTCTTTTCCTGTATCCTCACCCACGAGACAAATGACACTCATGGAGCCTTCAAAGGTATTGGTTGCATTAAGCGGAGGCGTGGATAGCGCCATGACGGCCTGGATTCTCAGGGAAGGCGGTTGGGTGGTCCATGCGCTCCACTTTCTTCTGTCGGGTCCCGTGACCGTCCAGGAGAGAAAATGGGAGACGGTTCGCCGCATCTCCGCATTCCTGGACATTCCATTGCAGGTTGTGGATACAGAACCGGACTTTGAACACCTGGTGCTTCGACCTTTCATGGATGCCTATTTGCGTGGATTCACGCCGAATCCGTGCGTGTCGTGCAATGAAGTGATGAAGTTCGCATATCTTGTGCGGGCGGCCGAGGAGCGGCAGATCCCGTTCATTGCCACCGGGCACTATGCAAGACTGGCACGGAAGGAAAACCCGTCCCGGATATCGCTTTGCAGGGGTCGGGATACAAGGAAGGACCAGTCCTATTTCCTTCACAGGATTGCTCTTTCTCATCTTCAAAAGGTCCTGTTTCCCCTCGGAGAAAAAAAGAAATCCTGGGTGCGGAAGAGAGCTCGGGAAGCAAGAATTCCCTGTCACGCTCTTCCTGAAAGCCAGGAGATCTGTTTCCTGGCGGGAGCCGATTATCGATATTTTATTGAATCCAGAACAGGGGAAAGCCCTGAAAAGAAAGGCCGTATCATTGACGACACGGGAATGGTGCTGGGAGAACACCTGGGTACGTACCGGTACACGATCGGCCAGAGAAAGGGCCTGGGAATCGCTTCTTCACGGCCGTATTACGTAAAAGAAATTCGGCCGCATACAAATGAAATAGTTGTGGCACGGAAAGAAGATCTCTATTCCAGGGAAGTTATTGCCCGGGATGTGAAATGGATTGAGGAGGAACCGCGGAACGGGAAGGAGGTCATGGCGCAGATCCGGTATCGGCATCGGGCGGCGGCAGGGTTCCTTGAGATCATGGACACCGGAAAGATACGCCTCCTGTTCCATGAACCGCAATGGGCTGTCACCCCGGGTCAGGCACTTGTGTGTTATGACGGTGACCGGGTTCTGGGCGGCGGCTGGATTTGCAGGGAACATGACGAAGACATTTAAGATCGTGACCCTCGGATGCAAGGTCAATCAATACGAGTCCGCCTTTTTGCAGGCATGCCTGCAGGAAGAAGGGTGGATTCCCGTCTCACCCGGTGCGCCGAGTGATCTGACGATCATCAACACCTGTATTGTGACCCAGGCGGCTTCCCATCAATCCAGACAGGAGATCAGGAAGGCGATCCGGCAGAGTGACGGAAAGGGGCAAGTCGCCGCCATCGGCTGTTATGGCCAGGTCTTCCCGGAAGAATTGAGGAGCATCGAGGGATTGCGGCTTATCGCGGGAAATGTGGAAAAAGGGCGGATCGCCGATATCATTTCCTCTGCACATGATGCGGGTGACCTGATGGATTTTTCGATGCCGTTTCCTCACGGGATGCGGTTCGAGATCATGAATATCAAAACGTTTCCCGGGAGAAGCAGGGCGTTTTTAAAAATTCAGGATGGGTGTGAATCATTTTGCAGTTACTGCATTGTCCCGTTTGCCAGGGGCCGTTGCCGGAGTCTGCAGCCGGATGATGTCCTGCGGATACTGGAAGATCTCTCAGTCGGGGGATACAGGGAGGTCGTGCTCACCGGGATCCACCTGGGCAAATATGGGACTGATCTTCCGGGACAAAACAGCCTCAAGAGTCTCCTTCGAGCGATCACCAGAGAGAAACTGCCGCTGAGGATCAGACTCAGCTCACTCGAACCCGGAGAGATAGATGAGGATCTTATCGAGATGGTTGCCTCGGAAAACGGGCTCTGCCGGCATTTTCACATTCCGCTCCAGAGCGGCGACGATGGAATATTGGAAAAGATGCACAGGACCTATTCATCCCGCACATTCGCAGGGCTTGTAGAAAAGATCCATGACAGTATTCCATCTGCAGCCATCGGCGCGGACGTGATGACCGGATTTCCCGGGGAAGACCGCACGGCCCATGCAGCTACCATGGCCCTGTTGCAAGATCTCCCGGTTTCCTATCTGCATGTTTTTCCGTATTCCCGGAGGGCGGGGACTCCGGCGGCACGATTCCCGGCCCATGTGCCGCCCGACGAAAAGAAGAGAAGAGCCGCCAGCCTCAGGTCCCTGGGAGCATTGAAAAAACAATATTTCTACGAAAGGTGTAACGGGCGCGTCCTGCAGGTGGTGCCCGAGGGATGGCATGTGAGAGCACGCGGGCTTGTCAAAGGGATAAGTGATAATTACATCCCCGTGTTATTTTCACCCCCCACCGGATCTGCCCATGATGATTTTTTTCCCGTGAGAATAGAGAGAGTTGACGAGAACAACGTGATCGGGCAGGTCGTGCATTCCCACCAGTCAGAGTAATAAAACCGGGCCCGAAGAGGGTTGACAACGGACCATAATTTCTATAATAGATTATTCCAGCCTGTACTATGAGCGAGGTTCATAGCTTCCAGCTTTTTGTCCAGATACCGGGAAGTTATGCATCGGGAGGGAAAATGGGAAACAAATACAAATCATCGGCAACGGTCATTTCACTGGACGAAGCAGTGGGCAAGGTGCTGGCCCACGACATAACTGAAATCAGGCCCGGGCAATTCAAAGGACCGGCCTTCAAGAAAGGATACATGGTCCGGGAAGAGGATCTGGACCATCTGCGACGCCTCGGCAAGGAACATCTGTACGTTCTCCATATGGGCCCTGATGAACTCCACGAAGATGACGCGGCGATCAGGCTGGCCAGGGCACTGGCGGGGCCCGGTGTGGTGTTTGATGATCGGGCCGCTGAAGGGAAGATCAATCTCAAGGCGGGTCACCACGGGCTCCTGAAGGTGCATGTGGATGCTCTTACGGAATTCAATATGGTTCCCGATGTCACCTGTGCAAGCAGACACACCAACAGTGTTGTGGAGGAGGGAGAAATCATCGCGGGGACACGGGCGATTCCGTTGATTATTGCCCGTCACGAAGTGGATCAGGCGGTACGTGTCGGGGAAGCGGCAGGCGGAATACTCTCCGTCAAAATGTTCGCGACGCCGGATACGGGGCTCGTTATCACGGGCAATGAAGTATATTCCGGAACGATCGAAGATAAATTCGCCCCGATTCTCAAGAAGAAACTCCGGTTCTTCGGATGCCCCGTGAAAGAAACATTGTTTCTGCCGGATGATCAGGATAAGATCAAAGAGGCAATTACGAGGTTGCTCGACGGGGGTATAGGGCTGATTCTGGTTGCTGGCGGGATGAGCGTGGATCCGGACGACGTGAGCAGGCTGGCGATCGCAAAGGCCGGCGCCGAGGATATCGTATACGGCTCTCCCGTCCTGCCGGGGGCCATGTTCCTTTACGGTCACTTGGGGAGTGTGCCGGTCATGGGACTTCCTGCCTGCGTCCTCTTTTATCGTGCCACGGTCTTTGACCTCATGCTTCCCCGGGTCCTGGCAGGTGAACGAATCACCAGGAAAGACCTCGCTGAAACAGGCCATGGGGGTCTTTGCCTGAATTGTGAACGGTGTCACTACCCCGTGTGCCCGTTCGGTGCATAGATGAGAAACAGAATTTTGGCGTTCACTGGTTTGTTTCAGCGGCTGGAATGAACAGGACAAGGGAAGAGGAAAGAGATCTGATCTCCTTCTCAGGTTGGAAGGCGGTGTACTGATGAGCGAGGTATACGAGAAAATACGAGAGAGGTTATCTGTACTTGTTCGAGATACGGATTTGATTGCCGAAAAGGTGCATATCAGGGCCAGGGCGCTCAGCACGGAGGAGGCCATTGGAAACCCGGAAGCCGATGATTTTCCCCTCCAGAAGGGGAGAGAAAGGCTGATGCAGGCGGAGTTCCATGGAGCTCTTGGCCAGGCATTCACGGACCAGTATGGTGATTTTGAGGGAACATTGCTGGAGGTCCTGGAGATGCCGCTTCAGAACAATTACCGGAGATCAGTCTTTGTGTCCACGCTCAATGCCGTGCTTCGGTTCCTGGGCAGGACCGACGGGACAATTCACTGTCATGACCAAGAGCCCCGTGAATGTGCGCTGGAACTCGTGGATCATGTGAGAAACAGGTACGGGCATGTGAAGATTGTGCAGGTGGGATTCCAGCCCAGGATGGTGGAATTCCTCTCTTCCCGATTCCCCCTGAAAGTGCTGGACATGGACACGGACAACATTGGTTTGGAAAAATTCGGCATCACGATCGAGGGACCTGAAGCCACGGAAGAGGCCATTGCATGGGCTGATCTCCTTTTTGTCACCGGCACCACATTGGTAAACGGCACCATAGACCAGTTTCTGGACAGGAAGCCTGTGCTGTTCTATGGCACCACAATTGCCGGTGCAGCGTCTCTTATGGACTGGGAGCGATTCTGCGCCCGCAGCAGATAGCCGGGCTTCCTGATGAGCTCCGCTGTCTCACTCCGAAGGCCCGCGGGAAATGAGGGCTGAGAGTCGGTAATGAAAACCAGACCCGCCACAAAATATGCCCTGCTGGGGGCACTTGGAAGCGGAGCCAAGCATGGCTACGAAATACTCCAATACTTCGAAACCTACCTCGGTTCCACCTGGTATGTGAGCACCAGCCAATTGTATGTTCTCCTGAAAAGGCTTGAAGAACAGGGCTGGGTCGAGTCCTCTGTGGCACTGCAGGAAATGCGGCCTTCAAAACGGGTTTTTTCTCTGACCCCGAAAGGCAGCAAGGCGTTTGAGAAATGGCTTTTCAGCACCACAGAGCATGTGCGCGATTTGCGGGTGGAATTTCTGGCAAAGCTATTCTTTATCAAACACCTCCGGCTGAAGGGCGGGAAAAAGCTGGTGGCAGCCCAGATACGCGTTCTTGAATCCCTGAGAGAAAAACTGCTGGCCACAAAAAAACCGGACGACGACGACTATCAAAAACTGGTGCTCGATGCGAAAGTCACGGCCGTTGAGTCGTGGATAGCCTGGCTGGAAAAAAGGGCGGAAAAATTCATTCAGATCTGAGCAGCAACGGACACTCATTCCTGATCAAGGGCGACTTGTCGGGGTCGGCGACACAAAAGCCGGCCTTTTCTCTTGACCCGGGACGCAATTCATAGGTAAAATAAGTATTTATCTGTAAAGCCGCCCAGGATGCGGGGCGGTCAAAGCTCCATTCCGGAGGAATCATATGTATAGTGCAAGCGATCTGAGAAAAGGCCTGAAGATTGAGATAGACGGAGAACCCTATATCATTGCGGATTTTCAATTTTCCAAACCCGGAAAGGGGCAGGCCCTGTACCGATGCAGGCTGAAGAATATGATCAGTGGCGTAAGCTTCGACCAGACGTACCGTTCCGTCGACACCTTCAAGCCGGCCAACCTTGATGAACGAAAAATGCAATTCCTCTATGCCCAGGAGAATGAATTCTGTTTCATGGATATGGAAAACTATGAACAGACGTTTCTCTCGGAGGAGCAGGTGGGCGATGCGAATCACTACCTGATCGACAATCTGGAGGTGGAGATCCTGTTTTTCGGCGAAAGGGCCATCGGCATCACCCTCCCCAATTTTGTTGACCTGACCGTCACCCAGGCGGATCCCTGGGCAAAGGGTGACTCGGTGGCAGGTGATACGAAACCCGTCACCCTGGAGACCGGGTACAGCCTCCGCGTCCCTCCCTTTGTGAATCAAGGGGAAAAGATAACTGTGGACACCCGGACCGGGGAATATGTTACAAGAGTCAAGGAATAAGCCCGGAAAAGAGGAAAAGGAGCGGTTATCCCAGCGAAAATCGGCGCTCCGGTTACGAGCCCTGATGGTGCATGCCGTCAGGGATTTTTTTGTGCACCGGGGGTATCTGGAGGTGGAAACCCCTGTCCTGATCCCGGCACCGGCGCCGGAGCTTCATATTGACGCGGTGCCGGCGGGCCACGACTACCTGCACACCTCTCCCGAGCTGTGCATGAAAAGGCTCCTTGCCGCCGGGTATGAACGAATTTTTCAAATCTGCAGGTGTTTCAGGCAGGGTGAGCGAGGCGATCTCCATCTTCCGGAATGCACTATCCTTGAATGGTACCGGGCGAATGCGTCATATGACGGAATCATGTCCGAATGCGAAGACATGATCCGGTCGGTGGCAGGGACCCTTGGTTTTTCGCAAAACATGCAATACCAGGGGAGACCCCTTGATCTTACCGGCCCGTGGCAAAGGATGACGGTCTGCGAGGCGTTTCAGCGGTATGCCCCTTTGCCCGTAGAGGAATCCATGGAAAAAGGGTGCTTTGATGAGCTGATGGTGCAAGCTGTTGAACCCCGGCTCGGGGCGCCTCGCCCGACCTTCCTCTATGACTACCCCGCATCAATGGCGGCTCTTGCCCGGCTGAAACCGGGAAACCCCACGGTGGCTGAGCGTTTCGAGCTATATATCAGCGGAATAGAGCTGGCCAATGCCTTTTCGGAACTGAGGGATACTGAAGAACAGCTGGCTCGATTTCAGCAGGAAAAGACGAGGAGATCAGAACTCGGAAAAGCAGTCTACCCCCTCCCCGAAAAATTCCTGGCCGCTCTTCAGTTCATGCCCGAGGCTGCCGGAATAGCCTTGGGAATAGACAGGCTGGCCATGATCTTTACAGACAGGGCGAGGGTGGACGACGTGGTGGCATTTACCCCCGAGGAACTGTGAGGACTCATATTTTTTCCAGGTGATACACCAGATTTTCAAGCTTCACGCTGAAGTCAACATTTTCCACGAGACAACATCGCGGTGTCCTCAGATGGGTGGGGGCAAAGTTCAAAATGGCCTTCACGCCCGCATCCATGAGGAGATTGGCTGCCCGCTGTGCCTCAAAGGGACGCGAGGTAATAATTCCTATTTCAACTCCCAGGGTCAGAACCGTTTTCTCAATTTCATCAAATGATTTGACTGTGAGCGCGCCAGGGAGTTCCGTACCGATCATCTCCGGGTTAGAGTCAAATATAGCAACAAACTTATAATTTCTTTTCTTGAAATTTTCGTTTTCCACCAAGGCCTTCCCGAGATTGCCCATCCCGACAATACATACGGTCCACGTTCTGTCAGAACAGAGGATTTTTTGGATTGCCTTCAACAGGTCATGAACGTTATACCCGACTCCTCTCACACCGAATTCCCCGAAAAACGCGAGATCTTTCCGCACCTGGGCTGGATTAACGTCGCACATCCGGGCAAGCTTTTCCGAGGAAATGACCTCGACCCCGGTTCTCAGAAGCTCTTCGAGGGGTCTGGCATAAATCGCAAGACGCTCGATGGTTGGTTCAGGAATCTTGGCTGCTTTGATCATAGTAATGTGGGCCGAACTATGGATTCTTATGAAAAAGGTTCGTAATTTCCATCCAAAGATTCCAGAAGGCTGAAAAGATCAGGTTGTGAATTTTTGCACATAACCGGTGAAAAGAGAGGACCCGTTTCCGGGCCCTCCAGCGGTTTTGTGTCCTAGAAAAGTTTATCGATAATGCTTGCGAAGTCCGGGATCTTGAAGACCATGATGAAGCAGATCACCAGAGCATAGATACAGAGGGACTCGATCAGCGCCAGACCGATAATCATGGTGGTCATGATCTTGCCGCCTGCTTCCGGGTTCCGGGCTGTTCCCTGGAGAGCGCCGTTAATGGCATTTCCCATACCGATACCCGTCCCCATGGCAGCGACGCCTATTCCGAATCCGCAGGCAATGGCGATTCCGAAAAAGATCCATACACCTGCTGCCTGGGCCTCGGGTGATCCCTGGGCTGCCAACGCCATCGAAGCCATTCCCAGTACAAGTATCGCGGTTAAGCTCCCAATCAAATTAGTTTTTCTCATCTGAACCTCCTTTGTTGTTTTTTGACCTTCTTCCAAAATGAAAACTATTTCTAATGGGCCTCTTCCATGGCCCCGACGAAATACATGATAGCCAGCAACATGAAGACCAGGGCCTGGATAAAGCTCACGAGGAGACCCAGGAATAAGAGCGGCAGGGGAGCGAGATACAGACCTGCCAGCGTGACGACGATGCCGAATACCATTTCCTCGCCGAATATATTTCCAAAGAGTCGAATAGACAATGACATGACCCGTGCAACATGCCCGACGAGCTCGATGGGAAACATGAGCGGGGCCAGCCACCACACAGGCCCGAAGAAATGCTTGATATACTTGAATCCATGGAATTTAATGCCGATGATGTGCGTGTAAACGAATGTCAGGATGGCCATGGAGAGCGTCGTGTTGTAATTAGCGGTCGGAGAGGCAAACCCGGGGATTTTTCCGATAAGATTGCATACGAGAATGAAAAGAAAGATGGTCGCGATAAACGGGAAAAAGAATTTGCCTTCAGGACCGGTAATTTCCACCATGAAATTCTCAAGTCCTTCAATAATAACTTCGAAAATATTCTGACCCTTTCTGGGTACCAGCTGCACACCTTTGACAAAGAGGATTGACGAGACAACCATGATGATGATCACCAGCCAAGAGTGGGTGACATGGCTGTACGCATGACCAAAATGACCAAGGCCGATGGCCTCAAAAAGCTTATTCAAGAACAGAAAGCTGTGTTCCTCCATAGACTATGCTACCTCCCCTGATGATTTTGAGAAAACCATGTGCACCCCGAGTGTCACGATGCTGAAAACCACGACGGACAGTCCTACGGCAAGTCCCACCGGATTCACCCATCTCTGCCGGATCAGCAGATAGATGAGGATCCCCAGAACAGCAAGCCTCAGATAGTATTTCCCGACTATTGCCCCTTTATTGCCCCCGAAAACACCATCCACCCAGAACGCCTTTTTGATGGTATGTTGAAGAATATTGAAATTGGCAATGATGAGAAATCCACCTAATATGACACCCGCGGTAAACGTGTTCCCCATGAGAACATAGCTCGCTGAAGACAGGATCAGGAGAATTGCCCAGTTCAGGGTTTTCAAAGTTCGAAATGCTTTTTCCCAGTCCATGGTATCCGGTTAGAATCTTTTCGCCTTTTTGTAGAGGGTAAACAAATTTTTGAAAGCCGCGGCAATCCCGATACCCAAACCCACAAGAGTAAGCCATGGTTCTGTGCCGAGCCAACGGTCCAAATAATATCCACCGACAGCCCCAATGCCAATGGATATGGCCATGGCCATACCGACGGTGCTCAGATACCCGAGGTCCTTGATGGTTTTTTTCAGATCCTTATCCATTTGATGGTATCCGGGCACCTGTCTTGATGGAATCGCGGGAAGTCACGCAGTGGAGTTCCTCGCCGCGGCCTGTTGGCGCGAAAAAGGTTCTTTCCACGAGGGGATTACCACATTCCAACAAGAAAAATCACGTTGTCTCTATCACAGCTGTTCATCCAAAGTCAATAGATTTTTAACGAGAGTGAACGAAAAGTCTTTGCAGCAAAATCAAGGGTTTCCCCTATGATCTCCTCTGTGTGTGCAAGGGAGAGAAACGTCGACTCAAAGGGAGAAGGGGCAATATATACCCCTTGTTCCAGCATCCTGGCGTAATACCTTCTGAACATATCGCCATCACTTTTCCCGGCACCGGCAAAGTCAATGACAGGAGCATTGGAAAAGAAAAGTGACCCCATTGAACCCACGCGGTTGACGGTCACCGGTATTCCGGCCTCCCTGGCTGCCGATTCGAGTCCGCTGAACAGCATCTGTGAGCGTTGTTCCAGCGTACTGTAAACATCAGGTGCATCAAGAATGCGCAGCGTAGCGAGGCCGGCCGTCATTGCCAGCGGGTTTCCGGAGAGTGTTCCTGCCTGATATATATCACCATCCGGGGCCAGCCTCTGCATGATTGCATGTTTCCCTCCGAATGCCCCCACCGGGAGCCCGCCCCCGATGATTTTTCCAAGGCAGGTGAGATCGGGAGAGATATCATAGAACTCCTGGGCGCCGCCCCTGGCCAACCGAAAACCGGTGATCACTTCATCAAAGATGAGAATGCTCTGATAGCGTGTGGTGATCTCTCTGAGACCTCGGAGGAAGTGGATATCCGGGACAACCACACCCATATTTCCGGGCACAGGCTCTACAATCAACGCTGCGATGTCCTCTCCGAAACGCGCGAATGCCTCTTCCACGGCCGGCAGGTTATTGAACGGCAGCGAGATGGTCTGCCTGGCAAGGCCCTCGGGGACTCCCGGACTCCCGGGAATGCCGAACGTTGCAATCCCTGATCCCGCTTGCACCAGGAGACTGTCGCCGTGACCGTGATAGCAGCCGTCGAACTTGACGATTGTATTCCTGCCTGTGATCCCCCGCGCGAGACGAATGGCGCTCATGGTCGCTTCCGTCCCGGAATTCACCATCCGCACACGCTCCATGGAAGGCACCAGTCCAACGATGCGTTTTGCCATCTCCACTTCCAGTTCAGTCGGGGCACCATAACTCGTGCCGTTGGGAATGGCTTCAGCAAGGGCACTGATAACGTCCGGGTGTGCATGGCCCAGGATCATAGGGCCCCAGGATAAAACGTAGTCTATGTAGGCATTCCCGTCCACATCCCAAAGGGTGCAGCCTTCGGCCCTGGCTATGAAAGGAGGATCAATACCGACGGCCTTCCCCGCCCTTACCGGGCTGTTGACGCCTCCGGGAATATATTTTTTGGCCCGCTCGAAAAGCGCCTGGGATTTGGTTTTCATGGCTTCATCCTTGTCTGACATGTTCGGGTATCCTTTGCGGTTTGTTACCGGGGTTACTTCCTGGCACGCATTTCCCACGGGCTAAAAATATTCCATGCTTGTTTTCTTGAATTCCTTCTGGCTGAAGAGCAGCGTATAATCATCAATACCTACTTCCCGTGAGAGCCGGCGGGCGATTTTATGGCAGTCTTCACGGTTGCTGCCGTGCACCATTGAATACAGATTATACGGCCAGTCCTTCTGAGGTTCACGCTGGTAACAATGGGTCACCTCTTTGAACCCCGCGATGATCTTTCCCACATGTTCCAGGAGCTCTTCGGGCACTTTCCAGACTACCATGGCATTTGAGCTGAATCCTGCCTCCTGATGTCGCAGCGTTGCGCCAAATCGTCTGATGATGCCGAGTTCTTTCAGTTTTCTGATTTCCTCCAGAAGGGTGGACTCATCGATGCCGAGCTGCTCGGCCAGTACGGCAAAGGGCCTGTGGGCAAGAGGAAGATCTCCCTGGATAAGGTTTATTATTTTTTTTTCCAGTCCGCTGATCATATACATGCTCCGGGAACGGTGTCTCGGGTGTCGTTTTCGGTTTCGCTAGGGTCCACATAAACGAAGTATCGGCTTGTTGTCAAGAGTATATGCCTGCTTAACACATTGCAATGTACTTGCGAAGGCTTGGAAAAGGGTGTATGAAAAAACGTATGGCTCCAGGTATTGGCGAAGGGTCGGGAAAAACTCCTGATGGGAGGACAGAGAGAGACTCCTATGGTCGCATTTGAAAAAATCGTAGAAAGAAAAATAAGGGAGGCGCAGGAGAAGGGCGCGTTTGACAATCTCCCGGGGAGCGGGAATCCCATAGACCTGCAGGATGATTCAAACATACCGGAAGATCTCAGGCTCGCTTACAAGATTTTGAAGAACGCGGATTGCCTTCCCCCGGAGATTCAGCTCAGGAAGGAAATACGGCAGATGGAGGACATGCTGGACAGTATTCCGGACGAGAAAGAGAAGTATCGCCAGATCAGGAAAATCAATTTTAAGATCATGCAACTGAACATGATGGGAAAGAAATCCCCTCTGCTGGAGGAAGATCAGATATATTACGACAGGCTGCTCGATAAATTGGACAAGAAGGAATGACTGTGAAGTTGGACCGTACCATAAGAGTCTGATTTCGGGTGCTCACACCGTCTGCACAGGGAGCTTCAGGATGAATGACCAGTCGATATATGATTTTGTGGTTATCGGCTCCGGGTTCGGCGGCAGTGTTTCAGCAATGCGGCTGATTGAAAAGGGCTACAGGGTACTGGTACTTGAGCGTGGGAAACGCTTCAGGGATGAAGACTTTGCTAAGACAGATTGGAATATCCGGAAGCAGCAATGGATACCAATGCTCCGCTGCTTTGGGATTTGGCAGAATACGTTGCTGAATGGAGTGATGATCCTCCATGGGAGCGGGGTCGGCGGAGGAAGTCTGGTGTATGCCAACGTGCTCATGGAGCCTGGAGATAGACTCTTCGCCGAGCCCACATGGAGACACCTGGCTGATTGGAAGACACTCCTCCGCCCGCATTACGACACAGCAAAACGGATGCTGGGCGTAACTGCCAACCCGCGGTTCTGGCCGGCCGACAACGCTCTCAAGTCTGCAGCGGATGATCTTCAGAAAGGCCACACTTTCGGCGCGACTGAAGTTGCTGTTTTTTTTGATGAAGAAAATCCCGGCGAACTTGTTCCGGATCCTTATTTTAATGGAGAAGGGCCTGCGCGCCGCGGATGCATTCACTGTGGGGCCTGTATGGTCGGTTGCCGCGAAAACGCCAAAAACACGCTCGTCAAGAATTATCTGTATTTTGCCGAGAAATGGGGTGTTGTGGTGGAACCCGAATCAACGGTGAGCGACATCCGGCTGCTGCCGGGCGAACAGAGCGGGGGCACCCGCTATGAAGTATGCTATACCAGGACGACTGGATGGTTCGGAAAGCCGCTCAAACGAGTGAGAACCCGAAACGTGATCGTATCGGCCGGAGCAATTAATACGAATCGGCTCTTATTGCGCTGCAGGGATATCACCGGATCGTTGCCCCATTTATCAAAGAAGCTGGGGCATAATGTGCGCACGAACAGCGAGTCTTTAACGGGCTTTACCGCGCATGGTTCAGAAACGGATTACTCGAAGGGAATAGCAATCGGTTCGATCTTTCAGGCAGACGACATTACTCAAATAGAGGCCGTGCGTTTTCCCGACGGCTCGGATGCAACCTTGCGGTGCCTGTCAGCCCCACTGATCGATGCCGGCGGCAGCATCCCGGTGCGCATTCTCAAGACCTTGTGGCAGGTTCTGATTCATCCGATCGATTTCGTGGCCAGCAAGGTGTTCTCCGGAGTGGCGAGACGCACGACGGTTCTGCTCACCATGCAGACTGAGGATAATCTGATGCAGTTGAAATTGGGACGCAATTTGTTCACGTTATTTCGCAAGGATCTCGTCTGTGAGCGCGATGAAAAACGCCCAATTCATGCAGTCGTTGAAGTCGCCCACCGGGTAACGCGAATGCTTGCGAAAAAAATGAACGGCGTTCCACAGGGGATGTTGAACGAGAGCCTGCTGAACATTCCAGAGACCGCCCATTTCATGGGCGGCGTTCCATTTGGCGAAAGCGCGGAGGACGGCGTTATCGGCCTTAACTGCGAAGTTCATGGCTACCCAGGGCTGTATGTGGTGGATGGTTCAATCATGCCTGCCAATCCCGGAATCAACCCAAGCCTTACCATCACGGCACTGGCTGAATATGCGATGGACCAGGTCCCGGCCAAAGAAGGAGCCCAACCCCGCACGCCTTTGATGAAGGACAGGTAATGCAATAGCATTTCGCAGCCCTTTTGGAAAAAAGTTTTGAAAAAAAATATTTTTTTCTGTTATACTCGCCCCGTTTTACAATCTTCTCCATCTACTGCGTTGCGCCGCTTCCAGGGAAAAAGACTATCTTCTTGAAACGCGTGCCCTGTCAGCACGGAGTGGCATACCCTGGTACGGGGACATACAGAAGACAGATGCCGGAACGGGGCAGGCAGCGGAATATCAACAGTCACCCGCCGAGGTGGGCAAGCCCGCTTTTGACGGATTTCAATGTTCGGGAGTCAGCATGGAAAAAGAGCAAACAGTAGTTATTGATGGAAAGGAGCTTGTCTTCAGCGCTGGGGAAACCATACTGGAGGTTGCGAGACGCAACGGTATCGATATTCCTACCCTTTGTTATCTCAAGGGGGCATCGCCGACCGGATCCTGCCGGATTTGCGTGGTGGAGGTGGAAGGCGCAAAGAATCTGGTGGCTTCC
The DNA here is from genome assembly GCA_964633015.1 of uncultured Desulfobacteraceae bacterium. Taxonomy (GTDB): domain Bacteria; phylum Desulfobacterota; class DSM-4660; order Desulfatiglandales; family Desulfatiglandaceae; genus B46-G9. The sequence goes on from CAZWEV010000002.1 coordinate 36,443, forward strand.
TGCGCAGCGCCCGCAGCGCCTAATATGGTGGTGAGGACCGAGTCCCCCCGCGTGGTACAGGCCCGCCGGATGAATATTGAACTGTTACTTTCCTCCGGACATCATAACTGCCTGGCGCAAGACCTTGATATGGATTCATGGAGCGATTTTCAACTGCGGGCCATGGAGCCGGAAGAACACCGGGAGTTGTGCCCCGCGTACGGGGACTGCCGCCTCCAGGAACTTGCCATCAAATACCAGGTCAAGGGAAACCGCTTCCCTTCAACGGACACACGGTATCCTATCGAGAATGTCAATCCTTTTTTTGTACGGGACTTTTCCCGCTGTATCCTCTGCGGGAGATGCGTCCAGGCATGCAATGAAATCCAGGTGAACAACGCCATCAGCCATGGATACCGGGGATCAGAGTCAAAAATCGTGGCGAAAGGAGACCTCGCGCTCAAGGATTCCGATTGCGTTTTTTGCGGTGAGTGCGTGCAGGCATGTCCGGTCGGGGCCCTGTATCCCCGAGGCCACGCGCCGGAATTCTCCCCTCCTGCTGAAATGAGAAAAGTGCGGACCACCTGTTCCTATTGCGGCGTGGGTTGCCAGCTTTATCTCCACGTTGCCGATAACAGGGTTGTGCGGGTCACCGGTGTCGAGGATGTGGGCCCCAACTACGGCAGGCTGTGCGTAAAAGGACGTTTCGCATATGATTTTCTTGGTCACCCAGATCGACTGAAAACACCGCTGATCAGGGAGAATAACACATTCAGAGAAGCCTCCTGGGATGAGGCACTCGATCTTGTCACCCGTAAATTGACTGAGATCAAAGAAACATCGGGACCTGATGCCATAGGCATTTTCACCAGTGCCAGGCTCAGCAATGAGGAAAACTATCTCGCCCAGAAGCTGGCCCGGGCCGCGGTCGGTACGAACAATATCGATCACTGCGCCCGTCTCTGACACTCTTCCACAGTGGCCGGTCTGGCCGCAGCTTTTGGAAGCGGGGCAATGACGAATCCAATCGAAGACATAGGAAAATCAGATGTCATCCTGATTACCGGTTCCAACACCACGGAAAATCATCCGGTCTTGTCTACGTATGTGAAACAAGCGGTCACCCAGAAAGATACCAAACTTATTGTTGTTGATCCGAGGGAAATTGTGATCACCAGGTTCGCAACCCTTTGGGTGCGGCAAAGGCTGGGAACAGATGTGGCCTGGATTAACGGTATGATGCATGTGATTATCAAGGAAAACCTCTATGATGAGAAATATGTGCAGTCCCGTACCGTTGGTCTGGATGAGATGAAAAAGACGGTAGAGAAATATACTCCGTCCTACGTGGAGGAGATAACGGGGATTCCGCAGGAGCAATTGATCGCTGCCGCGCGGCTTTACGCAAGCGCCCCTGCGGCCTCGATCCTCTACGCCATGGGGATCACCCAGCATATTTCCGGGACAGACAACGTGAAATCCCTGGCAAACCTGGCTATGCTGTGCGGCAATGTGGGCGTTCCCGGCGGCGGTGTGAACCCCCTGAGGGGCCAAAACAACGTCCAGGGCGCCTGTGACATGGGGGGATTGCCCAATGTCTATACGGGATACCAGAAAGTTGCGGATCTTGCCAACCAGTCTCGTATGCAGGAGGCCTGGGGGGTAAATAGTCTTCCGCAGACCCCCGGTCTGCCGGTAACGGAAATCATGAATGCCGCCAAGAAGGGCACCATAAAGGCCCTTTATATAATCGGGGAGAACCCCCTCGTGTCCGATCCTGATCTGAATCACGTGAAAGAGTGCGTGGAAAACCTTGATTTTCTGGTCGTGCAGGATATTTTTCTGAACGAAACCGGACGAATGGCCGATGTGGTTTTCCCCTCTTCCGCGTTTGCAGAAAAAGATGGAACATTTACCAACACGGAACGAAAAGTGCAGCGGGTCCGGAAGGCCCTGGATCCTCCCGGCGAAGCCAGGGAGGACTGGAAAATCCTCTGTGACGTGTCGACCAGACTGGGGTACCCGATGACCTATGAGAACCCTGAAGAGATCATGGAGGAGATCGCCCGAGTCACCCCTTCTTATTGCGGAATCAGGTACGGCCGCCTGGAAAGGGAAGGGATCCACTGGCCGTGTACCGGTACGGATCATCCCGGCACCCCGTGCCTGCACATGGACCAGTTTACCTGCGGCCTTGGCGTGTTCCACGCCATAGACTATATTCCTCCTGCAGAATTGCCTGACGAAAAATACCCCTTTTATCTGACCACGGGGCGGGTGCTCTACCAGTATCACACGGGCACGATGACCATGAAGTCGGATGGGTTGAACAGGCTGGCTCCCGAGTGTTTTGTGGAGATTTCATTCGACGACGCGTCCTCCAGAAAAATTGGGGAGGGAGAAAGGATTCGAGTGGCTTCCAGACGCGGGGAAATAGAAGCCGTCGCACGAATATCCGGAAGGGTTGAAAAAGGAACTGTTTTTATTCCGTTTCACTATGCCAATGCCGCCGCAAACAAACTGACTCACGCGGCCCTGGATCCCATTGCCAAAATTCCAGAATACAAAGTATGTGCCGTGCAAATAGGAAAGTGCTGACCATGGGTTGTGGAGTAATCGCGTGCGGAGGTGGTCAAGGATGGAAACCGGAAATCAGATGAATGCCTCACGCACATCTGAGGCCCGAGAATGGATAACAACGTACCGCCAGAATAAGGAGAGCAGATAATGCATCAGTTGGAACATCCGGAAGAAATCAATCCTGACCTGACTCCCGAAGTGATGTCGCAGGTGGATGAGATCATTGAACGGTTCAGAGGAAAACCGGGATGCCTTATCCCGGTCCTGGAAGAGTGTCAGAGGGTTGTAGGATATCTCCCGCTCGAGCTTCAAGAATACATCGGAAAGGGACTCAATATTCCCGGGAGCACCATTTTCGGGGTCGTGACATTTTATTCGTTTTTTTCAATGGTGCCGAAGGGAAGACACCTTGTCAAGATCTGCCTCGGCACCGCCTGTTACGTGAGAGGGAGCAAGAATCTGTTGAAACGCTTAACCGATGATTTCTCTCTTGAGCCGGGACAGACGACCGATGACAGGCGCTTCTCTCTTGAAACCGTTCGTTGCCTCGGGGCGTGTGGACTGGCCCCCGCGGTCGTGGTGGATGCGGATACCCATGGAGGAGTCCGTCCGAACAGACTGGGTGATATCCTGGCGCAGTACGAATAATTCACCCATGAAACTATCGGACATAAAGGAAATATTGAAAGCCCGGATACTGGCCGGTGAGGACAAACTCGACTCCCTTGTTTTAACCGGGACGGCGAGCGATTTGATGAGCGATATGCTTTGGGGACCCACGACCGGATCCGTACTCCTGACAGGTCTCAATAATCTCCAGGTGATACGGAGCTCGGTCATTTCGGGCGTAGCTGCAGTGGTGCTTGTCCGGGGGAAAATCCCTACTCAGGAAATGATAATGCATGCAGCCGAGCAAAATTTACCCCTCTTATCAACGCCTTATACAATGTATTCCGCGTGCGGGAGGCTTTTTCGAGAAGGTCTGCGCGGCGTTGAAAAACGGCGTTCCGATGTCTCGGGCGCGGAATAGGCGAGACAGTGTTCTTTTCGATACGGGAATGCGCCTGGCATGGCTCAATTACAGAAGGGATTTGACGTACGACCGAGGGATTTCATTCGAGCCGGAGAGGCCTCGCTCCAGGTGCAAAGAACACTGCGAACTATCGGTTTCGAGGAACATATCATTCGACGCGTTTCCGTGTGCGCCTATGAAGCTGAGATGAATATTGTGATGTATGGGGAAAAAGGGGAGCTTCTGCTGACGGTGGACCCGGACGAAATCGTCCTGCAGGTCAGTGACGACGGACCTGGGATTGAGGATATTGGAGCGGCCTTGAAAGAAGGATTTTCCACTGCCTCCGAAGAATACAGGGAAATGGGTTTTGGTGCGGGTATGGGCCTCCCCAATATCGAGGCTAATGCCGATTCCCTTGATATTCAATCCGGTCGTGGTCAGGGGACACGGTTGAAAATAGTCTTTCATGTCACAGGGGAATGCGAGTGAAGCGTGCACCGTCGTCAGGGAGAAAGCCGGTCCAGTATGTGGAGATTGATAAGGAGCGTTGCAATGGATGCGTTTTGTGTATGAAGGCGTGTCCCACAAAGGCGCTCCGGGTGCGCGGAGGGCGCGTGGCTAAGGTCGTCGGAACCTGCGTGGATTGCGGCGAGTGCATCAGAGTCTGCCCTCGCGGGGCGATTCGTGCCACTACCACCTGCCCCGAAGATCTGGATACGGCCAAGTATTCTGTTGTGAGTGCCGCGACGGTCCTGTATTCCCAGTTCGGTGAAGACGTGACACCGAATGATATTCTGCTCGGGCTGAAGGGAATGGGGTTTTCCTATGTGCATGATCAGTCATACACCAATGAGATGTTCAATGTGGCCATTGAACTTTACATGCAGGAGAACCGGAAGAAAGAGCTTGCACCCCGACCACTGATTTCACCGGTGTGTCCTGTTGTGGTGAGACTGATCGTGTGTCGTTTTCCTGAGCTTCTGCATCACATCCCTCCTCTGGTACCCCCGAGGGAGATTGTAGCGAGGGAGGCAAAATTGCGGCTTTCCCTGAAGCACGGGTGTGATGAATCGGACATAGAGACGTTTCACATTTCCCCGTGTCCCGCGAAAATGATTTGTATCACGGATCCGTTGTTTCACACTCATTCCTATCTCGACGGGGCCATAGCGATATCTGATATTTATTGTTCGCTGAAGAGGAGTATTGAAGAGGTTGAAGAGGACATAGTACTGCATCATTCGGGCGGCATCGGCCTGGGGTGGGGCATGTCGGGAGGCGAGATCTCGGGAATACAGATGAATTGCCTGGCTGTGTCCGGCCTTCAGGATACCATCAGCTATCTCGAGAAAATAGAGATGGGGAGACTCTCAAACATTGATTACATAGAATTCAGGGCATGCGCGGAGGGGTGCCTTGGCGGCCTTTTTACGGTGGCTGATAAATACCAGGCGAAACGGTACCTGCAACACCTGGTGCAAATGTACGGAGTGGAACGGCGAGTCAAGTACGAATATGTCAGGAAACTCTATGAGAGTGGATGGTTTTTTGCGGAAAAAAGCAGGTATGCTGAACAGGTGACTGTTGCAAAAAAAGCCCTCCCGGAACGAATTGAACGGCAGAGACGCGTGGAAGAAATCCTCTCACGATTGCCGAGAAAGGAATGCGGCCTTTGCGGTTCGCCTGATTGCGCAACATTTGCGGAAGACGTCGTGTTCGGCAGGGTTCCCCTGGGTGATTGTCTGTATTTCCGCGGCAAAGAAACCAAACCGGTCCGAATGGAGGAGAAAAAGTGAATGTACGAGACATGCTGAACAAGTTGTCTCTTGACCTTCTGGCTGGAGAAGGCGGGCTTGATCAGGAAGTGACGGCCGGGTATTGCGGCGATCTCCTGAGCGATGTTATGGCAAATGCGGAAAAAGGGAGTGTATGGATCACGATCCAGAGACATAACAATATCGTTGCGGTTGCGCTGCTGAAAGAACTGGCCGCGATCGTCCTTGCCAACGGATACCAACCGGAGCCGGAGACCGTTGAAAAAGCGAAAGAAGAGAACATTCCCCTGCTTGTTTCTTCATCTGCCGCGTATCAGCTGGCGGGCAGGTTGTACCAGGCTGGAATTAGAGGGAACTACAGGGGTGATCGTCCCGGCTCATGAAGAAATTCAAGACGGATCTGCACATCCACTCTTGCCTTTCGCCCTGTGGCGACCTGGACATGAGTCCCAAGAGGATCATCGGAACGTGCAGAGAAGTGGGACTTGATATCATTGCGCTCTGTGACCACAATTCAGCGGAAAATGTTGAGCCTGCTATTCGATTAGGTGAAGCCGCAGGGATCCGGGTGTTTCCCGGGATGGAAATTAACTCACGGGAGGAAGTCCACACGCTGGCTATTTTCGGTCATGCGAGCCAGGCTTTTGCCATGCAGGAAATCGTATACCGGCACCTGAAAGGCTCGAACAGGCCGGAGTTTTTCGGGGAACAGGTCAGGGTAAATGAATGTGATGAAATTGAAGGTTTTAATGACCGGTTGCTGATCGGCGCAGTGGACCTCGGTCTCGAAGAGATCGTCCGCGAGATCAACCGGCTGGGAGGGTTGAGTATCGCCTCACATGTGGATCGTCCCAGTTACAGCCTGGTGAGCCAGTTGGGTTTCGTCCCTCCCGGGGTTCGGCTGGATGCGGTTGAAGTCTCCGACCCCCTGTGGGCCAGAACACGTGGAATGCATATTCTGCAAGAGCTGGGGCTGCCTGTGGTGAGCTCCTCAGATGCCCATTTCCTGGAGGATATTGGACGACAAGCCTCTTTTTTTAGAGTGGAGAGCGCAACTCTGGAAGAGCTTCGGCTGGCGCTTCAAGGAAGATCGGGCAGGGCGGTGGAGATCTGATTGCGGGAATTGTCTCTCCATATCCTTGATATTGCCGAAAATGGAGTGGATGCCGGGGCCGGGCTGATAAGTATCTCCATTCTTGAAGACCAGGGGAAGAACAGACTCACCATCATCATTGAAGATGATGGAACCGGAATAAAGGAAGAGTTGCTGGAAAAGGTGACGGACCCCTTTTACACTACGAGGCGGACGCGCCGGGTGGGTCTGGGCCTTTCTCTCTTCCGTGAGACGAGCAGACGGTGTGACGGGGACCTCGCCGTCATATCCCGCGAAGGAAAGGGGACCCGTGTGGAGGCGACGTTCCGTCTGGATCACATAGATCTTCCCCCGCTTGGAAATATAGGGGGATGCGTAAGCACCTTGATCGCAGGACATCCCGAAGTGGATCTTGCGTACACGCATCGCATGAACGGGGAAGAATTTCATTTCGACACCCGCGAGATTAGGAGTGAGCTGGAAGGAATAGCAATAAATGAGCCCAGGGTGCTGACATATCTTGACCGATTGATCCGGGACTCAGAATCAAAGCTCAGAGCGGTCAGTGCGTCGGGTTGATGCGGATGCCGACTGATCAGCTTTTATGAGTCGGAGGAAGAGCAATGGGGAAGTTGACGATTGATGATCTCAAGAAGATCAAAGAGAGAGTGAAAAGAGATACCGCCCTCAGGGAAGGGGGAGCCACGGTGAAAATCACGGTCCACATGGGCACGTGCGGGATTGCGGCCGGGGCACGGGAAGTCATGGATGCACTGCTGCAGGAGATGAGCGAAACGGACAGGCAGGATATTCGTGTGATGACATCAGGCTGCATGGGGATGTGCAGCAGCGAGCCCAATGTTACTGTGGAGATGAAGGACAGGGATCCGGTGATCTATCAACACATGGACGCCAACAAGATGCGGCAGGTTTTCAAGCGGCACGTCCTGCTGGGGGATGTCCAGACGGATTTTGCCCTTGCCAGAATGAAACAGCTGCAGCACGAAGGAGAATAGATCGGATCCAAGGAGGCCACTATATGAAGATGTATCGAACTCATTTGCTCCTTTGCGGGGGAACGGCATGTCATGCCTCGGGGAGTGTGGAAGTCAGGAAAGCCCTGGAAAAGGAAATCGTGGAGAAAGGGTTGGCCGATGAGGTACGGGTGATCGAAACCGGATGTAACGGCTTTTGCGCCCAGGGTCCGGTGCTGGTGGTACAGCCTGACTCTATTTTCTATCAGAAAGTACATGTGGAAGATATCCCGGAACTGGTGGAAGAGCATATGCTCAAGGGGAGACCGGTCAAGCGGTTATTCTATGTTGAACCCGCCTCTTTTGAGACAATCCCGGGATTGGGAGAAATCCCATTCTTCTCCAAGCAGCTCTTGAGAGTCCTGAGAAACCGCGGGATCCTCGATCCGGAGGTGATTGATGAATATATTGCACGTGACGGATATCAGGGAGCGGGCAAGGCCCTTTTGGAAATGACGCCCGAGGAGATCGTCGGGGAAATGAAGAAGTCCGGTTTGAGAGGACGCGGCGGTGCCGGCTTCCCTACGGGCCTGAAATGGCAGTTTGCCAGTCGCTCCGAGGGAGACATCAAGTATGTGCTGTGCAATGCGGATGAAGGAGACCCCGGCGCCTTCATGGACAGGAGCGTCCTGGAAGCTGATCCCCACGCGGTTTTAGAGGGGATGATCATCGCGGCCAGAGCTATCGGCGCGCACTATGGATATATCTATTGCCGTGCGGAGTATCCCCTTGCCCTGCGGCGGCTGGACATAGCGATCAATCAGGCGCGGGAATACGGACTCCTGGGCAAAGACATTCTGGGCAGCGGCTTTGATTTCGACCTGGAGGTTTATCAGGGCGCCGGCGCTTTTGTGTGCGGTGAGGAAACAGCCCTCATGCATTCCATTGAAGGGAAAAGGGGAATGCCCCGTCCGAGACCGCCATTTCCCGCGCATCAGGGGCTTTGGAAGAAACCGAGCGTTCTCAATAACGTTGAGACGCTCGCCAATGTGCCGCAGATTATCCTCAACGGCGGGGACTGGTATGCAAGCGTTGGAACAGAAGGGAGCAAGGGCACGAAGGTCTTTGCCTTGAGCGGAGCTGTCAACAATATCGGTCTCGTGGAGGTCCCGATGGGCACCACGTTGAAGGAGATCATTTACGAAATAGGGGGCGGCATACCCGAAAACAAGAAATTCAAGGCAGTGCAGCTGGGAGGGCCGTCGGGAGGCTGTATCCCGGCTCATCTCCTCGATACCCCGACGGACTATGAAGAGATTGCCAAGGTGGGAGCCATCATGGGTTCCGGCGGGATGATCGTCATGGATGAGACCACCTGTATGGTGGATATGGCCAGGTTCTTCCTGGATTTCTGCCAGGAAGAATCCTGCGGGAAATGTACCCCATGCCGTGAAGGAACGAGGAGGATGCTGGAAATCCTTGACAGAATTACCCAAGGCAAAGGGGTCATGAGTGACCTGGATGAACTGGAAGAGCTGGCCGTGTTTGTCAGAGATTCCGCCCTCTGCGGGTTGGGGCAGACAGCCCCGAATCCGGTGCTTGCCACACTCCGGTATTTCCGGGAAGAATACGAGGAACATATTCTCGAAAAGCACTGCGCGGCCGGCATCTGTGCTGATCTTTACAAGGCGAAATGCATCAACGCCTGTCCCGTGGGACAGCAGGTGCCCGGATACCTGTCTCTGGTAGCCGAAGGCCGGTATGACGATGCGATTTCGCTTATTTATCAGGACAACCCTCTTCCCGGAATCTGCGGCAGGGTGTGCACCCATCCCTGTACTGAAGTGTGCCTGAGGGGGCAAACCGACGAACCCCTGGCCATACCCCAAATCAAGCGCTTTGCTGCGGATATGGCGCGGAAAAAGGGGTTCAGAATAACCATCAACAAGGCAGCGGCAAAGGACCAGAAAGTGGCCGTGATTGGCGGTGGTCCGGGGGGATTGGCTGCCGCGTATCACCTGGCACTGTTGGGCTACGATCCAACCATTTTTGAAGAGCTCCCGCAACTCGGCGGCATGCTGCGATACGGGATCCCCGCATACCGCCTGCCGAGAGATATTCTTGACCAGGAGATTCAGTTCATTCTCGATGCGGGTGTGCAGGCGAAGACCGGTCATCGGGTGGGCAGGGATATTTCCCTGGAGCAGTTGATGGAGGAGTTTGATGCCGTTTTTGTCGCGGTAGGAGCACACGAAAGCCTTTCGACGCGGATTCCCGGGGAAGACCTGCCCGGCGTCAGAGGGGGTGCTGAATTCTTAAGAGAGGTGGAGTTCGGCACGGCCCCGGAAGTGGGGAAAAAGGTGGCAGTGATCGGCGGGGGAAATGTGGCTATCGACGTTGCGAGAACCTGCAGAAGGATGGGGGCTGACGTGACGATCCTCTATCGCCGGGAACGAAAGGACATGCCCGCGTATGAGGAAGAAATTGAGGACGCCCTGAACGAGGGCATTGAGCTGAAGGTCCTGGTCGCACCCAAGTCCATCAGTGAGAGAAACGGCCGTCTGATTTTTGAGCTGGATGAATGTGAACTCAGAGAGTTTGATGCCAGCGGCAGGAGGAGGCCGATTCCCATCGATGGGTGTGTTCTGACAGAGGAGTACGATACCATTTTTGCCGCCATCGGCCAGCGGCCGGACTTGCGTTTTTCCCAAGCTGTTGAAAGCAGCCGGAACACCATCAAGACCGACTGGAGGACATTAGAAACAAACGTGCCCGGGGTCTTTGCCGGAGGAGATGCAGTGACCGGCCCGGCGCGGGTGGTGGATGCCCTGGCCCATGGCAAGCGGGCGGCTGTTGAGATTGACCGGTACCTTGCGGGGATGCGGGGAGAAGCAGCGGAAGAGGTACGGAGGGAAAAGATATCCATTACCATGGAAGTTCCTGAAGAAATCATCAAACAGCCCATGGCGGTGATGTCCAAGTTGCCCCCGGAGGAACGTATCAAGGGTTTTGCAGAGGTGGAACTGGGTCTTGATGAAGAGACGGCGAGAAAGGAGTGCAGCCGCTGCCTCCGGTGCGATGTAAAATTGGATTAAGTGTATGTACAATACGCAGGCGGATAGACTGTACGCATGGAGGCCGGAGTATCGCCTTCAGCCTGCAGCCAAGCAACCTGGATAGCTGTGATTCGCGCATGGTGGCGTAAATCTTGCTTATTGGAATAAGCATGAAAGAAGGATCGATTGCCAGAAAAAGCGATCTTGAGGTCGAGGCACATGCGGCTCTGAGCGAGCTCAAGGATTGGATCATCTTGCTCGACATGGCGGGTGATTATCTGTGTGCAGCCCTATTTCTGCGGAAAATGGCCTCGACAATAGACGGCGCTTGCGAAGTCCTGAAAAACTGGTCGGAGGAACTCAAAGAACGGTTCGTGGGGAAGCCTCTGCACGAAATCGATATGGATGAACCTTTTCAGAGGATCAAGCTTTTTTCTCAGGAATTGCTGGAAGCAGAGGAAAAGACAGAACATCTGTGCAGGGAAGGCAAGGTCGCGAGACAACTCGATGAAAAACTACGGTTGCTGAAAGAGCGCCTGGCCGAGCTGAAGGATCGTGTGGAAGGTGAGGCAGCTTCTTATACAGTGAAAGATTCACTTGCGCGTCTTTTCGGGAAGCTGAAATTCGTCATCCGTGGTTTCGTGACCACATATAAGGTGGCAACCAGGATAATAGCGGTCCTTTTCATGGTTGGCCTGTTTTCGTTCCTCTCCTTGTTTATGACCATGGAGAAGGATGCGGATGTGCTCAAAGAGATACACCGGACCCAGGATGTCATTCAATCGAAGGAAGCAGAGCTGGCTGGGATAAAGGACAAAATAGAAAAGATTCGCATCAGAACCAGTGAGATGGAATCCTCTACTGTCACGCGTGATGAAAAGATTTCCATTCTCGAGTTGAACCTCAGATCGCATAAGCTTGTTGATGCCAAGGAAAAGATACAGGCGGAATTACATCAGCAACAAAAGGTGCTTGACAAAAATACGCAGAAACTCGAACGCATGAGACGAAAGTCATTTATTGCAAGACTCTTGAGAATGTGAAAAGGGCATAGGGCTCAGATCAGCAGCGATCGGTAAAGACCCTTGTCTTTTTCAGGGGTAATCGACGTCTTCCTTTCCGTTACCCCCCCAATCGCAATTTCTACCGAATCTTTCCCTTCAGTGTCGCTGTACGAAACCGTAATTTCAAGCGCGAGATCAAGCAAAGACGGGGTTATCGGTCCGGTAAAGACCGCCGTGGGTCCGGGCACGGATACCGGTTTGAGGATCACTGCTTTTCCTTCGGCAACGGAAGAAAGGAGATGGTTTTCATTCTTGCTTCTCCCGACCACCAGCTTTGTGGCGGGGCCCAGTTTGAAATGCCTTCCCAACTTGAGGAGTTTGATTTCAAAGATTTCCGGGTGCGGAGAAAGAGAGAAGAGGTGCTTCAAGCGACGGGAAAAGGCTCTCTCGGTTAAAAGGCAGCCGCCTGCAGGAGAGGGATATGCACGAATGTTCAGTTTCTTTGCGAGCGCCATCTGGGGTTTCCTGGACCGGCCCTTTATGTCCAGAAGGGTATCCCTCTTGACCCATCCTTGTATCTCGGGTTCAGTTGGGGCCAGATGCTTTGCCGAAAGAGGTCTGAGAAGGAGCGATCCGAGATTGCTTTCCCTGGCGACCAGGTCCAGTGCTCCCCTGTTCTGCGACATGGGCCGCTGGCCCAGAACTTCCCCACTGACGACAAAACGGGCGGCTTCATCTTCGAGCATTTCACCTGCTATCCGGAACATGAGCGAGTGGCAGTCAATGCATGGATTCATATTCGCACCATAGCCGTGCTGCGGGGATTGCACAATCTTCAGGTGGCGCTCCGTGATATCAATCACTTTGAGCGGTACATGAATGTGTGCTGCCGATTTTGTTGCTTTGTCGGAGAAGAAGAACGGTGTTTCAAAAAAAAGGGCCTGGACTTCTATGTCCTGGGCCCGTAGGAGTTCCACTGCGAGGATACTGTCCAGCCCCCCGGAAAAGACGCACAGTGCTTTCATTTATAAACCCGATTCGGCCAGCTTCTTTATCAGAGTTTCCTGCTCCTTGCTCACGTCTTTGGGAACTGTCACACGAATTTCCACAAACTGGTCCCCCCTGCCGCTTTCGCCCATGTGAGGCACCCCGTAGCCTCGCATTCTGAACTTGGCGCCGTTTTGGGTGCCGTGCGGAACTTTGAGTTTCAAGCGCTTCTGGTCAATGGTGGGAACTTCTATCTCGGTTCCAAGCACAGCATCGGAGAATTTGATTTCGTGCCGAATGTGGAGATTATCCCCCTCCCGGCTGAACAACGGGTGGTGCAGAACGTGTACCTGTATATAAAGGTCTCCCGGTGGTCCACCCTGAATGCCTGGCCGTCCTTTTCCCGGAAGTCGCAGCTTTTTTCCGGACTTGATCCCTGCAGGGATTTTGACGGACACCCTCTCCTGGGCGCCCCCCAGATCATATGCGATGAGCTTTTCGGCTCCGTTTGCCACATCTTCGAGGGTGAGCGATAGTTCATATACCAAGTCCTGTCCCTTCATTCCCCTTGGCTGTCCCTGGAAACCCTGAAAGGATGAATTGAACGGAGCCCCGCCGGTGTGAAAATGAGCCCGGCCGTGGGCCCCGCCCATACCTCCTCCGAAAATCTGACTGAAAATATTTTCGGATCTTCCCCCGCCAAAACCGAATTCCCGGAAGATACCGCTGAAATCAAAACCGCGGAAAATGTCTTCTTGGCTAAAGCGATTCTGGAATCCCTCAGCGCCGAACGTATCATACTGTTTTCGCTTTTCAGGGTCAGTGAGGACAGCATATGCCTCACTGATTTCCTTAAACTTGGCTTCCGCCGCCTTATCACCCTTATTGTGATCGGGGTGATATTTCAGGGCCAATTTGCGGTAAGCCTTCTTTATTTCATCCGCAGAGGCAGATTTGGCCACACCAAGGATTTTATAGTAGTCTTTGCCGCTCATTTTTCCCCTTTTGTTCTTGTTTCTCTTCCCCCTAAGAGCCTCATTTACAACATTAATCACCGGCCTCAATAAGTCAAGGCAGATTCTCTGCGCTCAAGACATGCTGCATTTGCCCTTGCTGCCGCAACATGAATGCATATCCTTCAGAGATCCCCGGGGGACTCCTTGTGGACCAAATCCTCCGCCAAGTCTCATCAAACTGAGGCATATGGAATAATACGCCGCAAGGAGGAGCGACCGAAGGCAACGCGGCTTGAGCTCTGCGAAATCCACTCTTGGCGGGGAGATGATGGGTTACCGGTGGGTCATGGTGGACGTCTGTTGTTGACATATATCCTCGTTACGTCTACATTGGCATAAAATCACTCATGGGTCCAACTCCTGGAAATTCGAACTAAGTGGTGGGCATGGATGGTATGGAAATAACCGATTCCCAGCCAGTACAGGAAATGGTCGAACCTTTGATTCCCGAGAAGCTGAGTGATCTCATGGCCTCCAACCTCTCTCGTTTCCATACGAGACACCGTTCAGAAATCATCAACGAGTGGATAAGAAGGCTGCATACGGAAGTGAGCGAACAATACTCAGCCCGGCCTTCGGAAGAGCTGAGACGAACTGTCAGCGAAGCATTCGAATCAAATTTTCAGTTTCTTGTCCACGAGGATCTCAGCTATATCGATTACTTTATCAAGAAGATTACCGCCATGCGGCTGGAAGCCGGCTTCAAACTTTCTGACGTTCAAAAGGCGTTTGAACTGTATCGGAGCATTGTTGTTCCGATGCTGGCAAAAGAAACAACCGTTCATGAATTCATGGAAGAGATGGAGAAGATAAATCAGTGCCTGGCGTATACGATCCATCGCTTCAGCGACTTTTTTCAGGGGATGCATGAAAGGAGTCTCACCGAACACAACCGAAAACTTGAAAAAGTGGTTCACGCCAGGACACTGGAAATGCACGAGTCCGAACTGAAATATAAAACTCTCGTAGAGGAGATCAATGAGGGCTATTTTGTCATCCGCAATGAGGTGATCGTGTTCGCAAACACGGCATTCTGCGAAATGCACGGCTACCCGCAGGGTGAGGTGCTCGGGAAAAAATTCTACTATTTCATTGACCCGGCAAGTCGGGGAGAGATTCTGGACATCTATGAAAGGAGCCTGCGGAAGGAATCCGTTCCGCAGGTTTTTGAGTATCTGCGGCTTACCAAGACGGGACATTCGTATCCCACTGAAATAACGGCTAAAAGAACTTCCTACAAGGGGCAGCTTTCAAATATAGGTATTTGCAGGGATATTACGGAGCGCGTCAAACTTCAGAAGAAAGTCCGGGAAGCGGAGCGCATGGTGTATATAGGGGAAATTACCACATCCCTTTCTCACGAGATCAGGAACCCGCTTTCCGCGGTGAAGATGAATCTGCAAATCCTCAAAAAGAATCCCTCGCTTTGCGGCAACGACAGGCGCAGGATAGACATATCGGTCAGGGAGGTTGACAGGCTGGAAAGAATTCTCAAGGAACTCCTCGATTTTGCAAAGCCCATCCGGATAGAGCAGCATGATCTCAATATCAATCACGTTTTTTCCAGGTGTATCGAACTGTTGGAAATGAAATCCAGGGGCAAGGGGGTGACCTTTGTTCGGTCAATGGACGCTGCCGTGCCGAAAGTGCGGGTGGATGGTGAAAAAATGGCGCAGGTCTTCATTAACCTGCTGCTTAACGCCATAGAGGCGTCTCCCGAAGGCGGCGAGATCATTGTTGCCAGCCGGTACCATCCAAACAAAGGCAACTCCGCGATGGAGATCACTCTTGAGGATGAAGGGCACGGTATATTGGAGCAAAACGTGGACCATATTTTCGACCCGTTTTTTACCACAAAAAGCAGTGGAAGCGGGCTGGGACTGACCATCGCCAAGCGAATCGTTGAGGCTCACGACGGACGTTTGGAGGCGGAGCAGCGGTACCCACGTGGCTCCGTTTTTCGAGTATGGTTGCCTGCCAGGAGCAGACCATGGGGAAAATCCTCATCATAGATGATGAATATTCAATTCTTGAGACTCTGGAGATGTTTTTGACTGAAAAAGGCCATGAAATCTACACGGCTTCCACCGGTGCTCAAGGAATGATGCTGTTCAAACGCGAGACTCCAGACGTTGTAATTCTGGACATACGGCTCCCCGATGAAAGCGGTCTCGACCTGTTGGCGAAGATTCGAGGATCTGCTCCGGACGCCAGGGTCATCATCATTACGGCTTTTCATGACATGGAGACCACTATTGAGGCTATGAAAAGAGGGGGATACGAATATATCCCCAAACCACTCGATGCGGACGAGATAGAAAATGCCGTGAATCACGCCCTTCAGATCAAGGAGATCGACAGCGAACCCTCTTTCTGCGGCGAATCACGGGTATCCCCGGAGGGGGAGGTGATCATTGGAAAAAGTGAGGCAATGCAGGGAATTTTCAAGACCATTGGGCTGGTGTGCCAGAACCGGGTTACCGTTCTTATTGAGGGAGAGACAGGGACCGGGAAAGAATTGATCGCCAGGGTCATCCACCTCAACAGTCTTCAAAACCCTGACGCTTTCGTGGTTATGGATTGTTCATCAGTCGTGGAAACCCTTTTGGAAAGCGAACTTTTCGGTCACGAGAAAGGGTCATTTACGGGCGCCACCCAGACCAAGCAGGGGTTGATCGAACTGGCGGGCTCCGGTACGCTCTTCCTTGACGAGATAGGTGAACTGCCCTTGAGCCTCCAGGGAAAACTCCTTGGATTTCTTCAACGCCGGGAGTTTATGCGGGTGGGGGGGCAGAAAACACTGAAATCACACTGCCGCGTCATTGCGGCCACCAATAGGGATTTGGCAGATAGGGTCCAGAAGGGACGGTTCCGGGAAGATCTTTATTATCGACTCAGGGTCGTGACAATCCATGTGCCGCCCCTCAGGGAACGACTATCAGATATTCCGGAACTGGCAAACCACTTTTTGCGGAAGATCAACCGGGAGTTGGGAACAAGGGTCACAAAGATGGAACGCGGTGTCATGGAACACCTGATGCATTGTGCGTGGACGGGCAATGTCCGGGAATTGGAAAATGTGCTGTTGGAGGCTGTTGTGCATGCCCGGGGGAATGTGATCCTGTTGCAAGAGATCGTGAGAATTCTTAGCGACCGGTATCGGTTTCCGGCCGATGACCGGCAAAAGGAATCGCTTCCGCACATGGAAAAAGAGCACATTTGCAACATTCTTTCGCATGTGGGATGGAACCGAACAAAGGCTGCCCATTTGCTTGGGATTTCTCTTCCTACCCTGCGCAGTAAAATCCGCAAATACGAGATTGTTCCTTCCGGATGGCAGGAAGAATGACGGGACGAAACCTGAAAGAAAGCTTCCATACCTGAAAAGCCTTTTCATGATGCGTCTGGTGCACATCCGTTTGAAGCACTGCATCAGGAAACAATTCTAATTGGAATAGCAGGGAGTTAGCAGGGTGAAAACAGGTCATTCCTCGATCCCGTTTTGTTGGCCTGGTTTTTGCTTTTTTTGGCATGCGGATGCGATTGAGAGGTACTGCGCGCTTTCCGCATTCGCGGGAGAGCAGGGCAATATGGTGTTGTTTGTGGGACCCTGGAGTGGACCGATTGCGTTAATCCTAGAAGAGGAGGACCAGAAATGGAAAAAACCAGGCACCTAACGATTATCCTTGTGATGTTGGCAGTATGCTTGTTTCTTTGTCCCCTGGACAGGGCGGGGGCAGCTGAACCGATTGTGCTGGGCTGCCCTCTCTCCACTGCGTTCGTGTACGGATGGGATGCCGAGCGGGGCATAAAACTCGCGGTTGAGGAGATTAACGCGGCCGGAGGGGTGAAGGTGGGGGGTGAAAAACGCCCCTTTAAAGTGGATGTTATTGATACCCGTGACCTGGAACCGGGGGTCCCGGTGAGTGATGCACTGCTGGCAGTGGAAAAACTCATCCTCGAAAAGAAGGCCAATTTCATCCTGGGCGGACCTGTGCGCTCGGAGGCGGCCCTGGCAGCCATGCCGCTGCTTTCGAAATACAAGGAGGTCTCTATTGTCACTACCGGTGTCCTGACTCCCAAGTACAGCGCGATGGTGAAGAAAAACTATGACAAGTACAAGTACTGTTTCCGGATTCATGGGGAGGCAGTATGGCTGGTGGGAGAAATCCTGAGCTGCTTTCAAGAACTCAAAGCCAAGTACGGTCTGAACAGGATCTTCGTGATGGTCCAGGACGTGGCGCACGCTCGGGCGGCCGGAAAAATTATCAGTAAGGTTGCCGCCAAAAAAGGATTCGACGTTCTGGGCATGGAGGTATTTCCCACGGGAACCACGGATTTTTCCATGGGGCTCTTGAAAGCCAAGAAGAAAGGGGCTGAGATTCTCAATATTTGGATGGACATGCCGGAGAGTTCCATCCTTTTGAAACAATGGTATGATATGAAAATTCCTGCCCTCCCGTTCGGGTCCACACTGGCTGCAGCCGAGCAGCCCGGTTTCTGGAAGGCTACCGAAGGAAAAGGAGAATACACCCTCTGCAATGTGGTCAATGCCGGGAATGCTCCGTCGGAAGCGACCCCATGGACCATGAAGTTCTATAACGCATATAAAAAACGCTGGGGTGTCGCCCCGGAGGGATTGGGCAGTTCAAGCAGCTACATGGCCGTTTATGTGTTGAAGGACGCAATAGAACGAGCAAACAGCCTCAATTCCGACAAGGTCGTTGCTGCTCTTGAAAAGACCGACATGATGGGGGTTTATGGAAGGATTCGTTTTGATCCCAAGAGCCATCAGATCATCCCCGCTTTGGATCCGAAAAAGGGTGCCGTGGGCAGTATTCTGCAGTGGCAGGCTGGGAAACGGGTGGTGGTTTTTCCGAAAAGTATCGCCACCGGGCAGATCGAGCTCCCTCCCTGGATGAAGAGATAGACGTGCCGGTTGCGGACCTTTCAGGTGAACCGCAACCGGTCTCTTTTACTCCTTATTGGTTTTGATCTGGGATAGACCCGGCGTTCTTTTGCCGTGAGAATGAGAAGTGGACATTTCCCGGGTGGCAGGAGCGGGAGCGGACCATGGACATACTGATCTACGGAATCATCAACAGCATTGCACTGGCCCTGATGGCCCTCGGGTTTGCGCTTGTCTACGGCATAAGCCGTATTGCCAATTTCGCCCATGGCGCTCTCTACGTGATAAACGGATTTATCGTCTGGACCCTTCTGCGGGGTGCGGGCCTGAACTATTTCTTGAGTATCATTGCTGCCTTGATCGCGACCGGGGTCCTGGGGGCGTTGATGTATCAGTTTATCCTTATTCGCGTGCGCGGAATGGCCATTTCCGAGATTATCGCTTCTTATGCCATAGGCCTTGCGATCCTGGAGGGTTTGCGATGGTGGGGATTCAAGGGAATGAGCAATACCCTGCCGGTTTTCTGGGAAGGGAGCATCATGATCGGCGAGGTACCCGTTGATCTGCACCGGGTCCTGGTGGTTGTCATCGGTGTTGCCGTAGTGGGGTTCCTCTGGATCTTCACCCATTTCACCCGTATCGGACTGGCCCTCAGAGGTATGGCTCAGGATGAGCGCGCGGCACTGATGCTGGGCATCGACTCGGACGTCATGGCTCTGGTGGCCATGGCCCTTGGGGCCATGCTGGCTGGGCTTGCGGCGGTCCTGCTGATGCCTTTGGGCAATATTGTGGTGGAAAAAGGATATAATGTCCTCATTCAGGCGATCGCGGTGTGTATCGTCGGAGGTCTGGGGAGTTGGATGGGTGCGGTTTTGGCTTCGTTTCTCATCGGCTTTGCCCAGATCCTGACCACGGTGTACATCGGGTCTCACTTCCAGATGGTCGTGGCGTTGCTGGCCATCATCCTGACCCTCATCTTGCGGCCCTCGGGGCTCTTTGGGCGTCAGAAGGAGCTGGAAGAAAGGGTGTAACCAGTGAACATGGAACAGCGTCGGAAAGAGAGACTGGACAGAGGGATCAAGGTCCGGACGGATGGCATCTATGCGGTCATGTCCATGCGGGAACTGGCCTATTTGATCGTGCCGAGATTTGTCCTGATCGCAGGAATGCTGGTCCTGCCGTTTGCCATGCCGGGGATGTACTGGCAGCGGGTCATCTCTATTGTCTGCATCTACGCCATCCTTGCATTGTGTTTTGATTTTCTGGCCCATTTTGTCGGCCTCGTCTCTCTTGGGGGTGCTTTTTTCATCGGGGTCGGCGGCTACATCACGGCCATTCTGAATACCAGCTTCGGAATGCCTCCCCTGCTCGGTGTTCCCATCGCGGCGGTGGCAGGGGGACTCATCTGCACCTTTCTCCTCCTGCCGTGCCTGCCGCTGCGCGGCGTCTATTTTGCCATCGTGACCCTCATGTACCCGCTGGCCATGGGTCGAGTCATCGAGGCACTGGATATCTTCGGGGGGACCGACGGGATCATGGGCCTGGAAAGCTTCCCGAATCGGTGGGTGGAACAGTACCTGGTGATCGTCACGGTGCTCGTATTCCTGTTTGGCTTGAGGAGACTGGTGAACCAGGATATGGGGCTGGTGTTTCGTGCGGTAAAGGACAATGATCAGGCGGTAAAGGCATCCGGCATGAGCATCACCTTTTACAAGGCGATAGCCGTATTCATTGCTTCGGCAATGGGGTGTTTCGGCGGGGCCTGTCTGGTCCACATCTACATGTGGTCGGGGATATCGCTTTTTGCGCTGGATTTTTCAATCCTTCCCATTGCCGCGACGGTTATCGGAGGGGCGGGGACCCTGGTGGGGCCCGTGCTCGGCTGTTTTATCCTGGTGCCCATTTCCGAACTCCTGCGGGCCTTCGGGACCCTCCGCATCGTGTTCTATTCACTGATTCTGGTGGGATTTGTGGTATTCAAAAGCGAGGGGATCATGGTGTATGGCCAGCGGAAATATCACCAGTTTGAACGGTGGGTGAAGGTATGAGCAAGGAACCGATATTGCGGGTGATAGACGTTACCAAGGCGTTCGGAGGAATTCTGGCTCTGAACCGGGTTCGTTTTGATCTCTATGAAGGGGATATCCTCGGTATCATCGGCCCCAACGGTTCCGGGAAGACCACCGTGGTCAATTGCATTACCGGATTCATCAAGATGAGCGCCGGGAAGATCGTTTTCAGGGGAAAGGATATCAGCGGGAAGCCCCCCCACAAGATTGCCGATATGGGCCTTACACGGACCTTCCAAATCATGCGTCCTTATTACAGTCTTCCGGCCTACAAGAACCTGGTGATTCCCCTGTTTTCTCCACGGGCGAAGAGGACGGGCGGCTGGCGTGGCGGCGGAAAACTGGGCGACAGGGACACGGTGGGAATCGACATACTGGAGGAAATAGGGTTCGAGAGAGACTCCTATGTTCCGTACAAGCTTGCATCCACCCTGCCTACCGGATACCTGAAACGCCTTGAACTTGCCCGCTGTCTCGCCCTGAAGCCGGATGTCATCATCTGTGATGAGATTTTTTCGGGGTTGAGTATGAGCGAAATAGCAAGCATGGTCCCCCTCATTGAGCGTCTTCAGATGGAGGGTATTACCCTCATCATGATTGAACACCGACTTCGGGAGCTCTTCCGGGTCGCCAACCGGGTCATGGTTCTCGATTTCGGAGAAAAGCTGATAGAGGGCACCCCCGAAGAGGTCATGGCGAGTGAAAAAGTGAAAGAGGCCTATTTTGGATCCGAAGAGGTGGAGGAGGTCATGAGTCATGCTTGAAGCCTCCGGTTTGATGGTATTCTACGAAAACATGCTGGCACTCAACAACGTGAGCATCATCTGCCACGAGGATTCCATCGTGGGAGTATTCGGTGCCAACAGCGCGGGCAAATCAACCCTCATGTATACCCTTTCCGGGATCATGAAGGACATCAAGCGGAAGGAAGAGATGGCCGGGGGCGAACGGATTACGGTCCTTGGAAATATTGTTTACCTTGGAAATGATATTACGGGGTTGAAGCCCAGTCTTCGGGCAAGAATGGGTATTGTCCTCTGTCCGGAGCGTCGCAGGATCTTTCGAGAAAGCAGCGTCATTGAAAATCTGCGCATCGGTTCCTACCTCGCCCCCTCATCAAAGGCCAGAGAAACCCTTGATTACGTGTTTGAGGTATACCCGGCGCTCAAGAAGCTGAAGAAAAGAATCGGAGGGTTCCTGAGCGGCGGGGAGCAACAGATGCTGGCCATCGGTCGAGCACTCATGGCGCAGCCGAAGCTCTTGCTTCTGGATGAACCGCTTCTGGGCCTGAGCCCCCTGATTCAAACGATCCTAATTCGTTCCACCAAGGAGATCAGAGATGAAAAAGGGATCTCCATTATCGTGACGGAGCAATACGCAAGACCGGTTCTGCCGATCGTTGATTACGCGTTCATCCTGGAAAACGGTGCTGCGGTGATGGAGGGAACCCGGGAAGAATTGCTGAGCAATCCTGACGTGCGGTCAGCGTATTTCGGGGTCTGAGAAGGTGAGTTGATGAAGATGGATGACAAGCAACTGGATGAGGAATTGACATTCACCCGTTTTGACCGGATGAGTGAACGTTGCCCGGACAGGCCGGCCGTCATATACCTCGGAGAGGGATTTTCTTATGCCCGACTGCGGGATCTCAGTGAAAGGCTCGCCGGTGCCTTGAGTGATATGGGGGTGGGAAAGGGCGACCGGGTGATGATCTACATCTCCAACTGTGTCCAGTGGCTTATTACCTTCCTCGCCGTCCAGAAAATCGGGGCCGCGATCGTGCCTGTATCGCCCATCTATACGTCTTTTGAGATCGAGTACATGATCAATGACTCGGGTGCTGAAACGATCATATGCCAGGATACGAATTTTTGCTATGTGAAGGACGTGCTTGACAAAACCGTCCTGAAGAGGGCAATCGTAACGAACCTGGTGGATCTTCTCCCGTTCTGGAAAAGATCCCTGGGCCTGCTTTTCGACAAACTTCCCAGGGGAAAGGTCAGCGGGGACGAGCGGGTGATTCCCTTTGTGAAACTGCTCTCCCATGCCCCGATCAGGTCGTCAGCCCAAGTGGATCCCTGGAAGGATTTGTCCTATATCCTTTATACGGGGGGAACAACGGGCTTTCCAAAGGGGGTGCCCGGAAACCATATCGGCATGACGTCCTATGTCAATGATGTCACGGAAGATGTGGCCGGCGAATATCTGAAGGAGGGGGAAGATGTCTATATCGCGGTCAATCCTCTCTTCCATATCATGGCCCTCGGGCTGAGTATGGCCCTTGGGTTGAACAAGGGGAACGCCATCCTCTTGATGCCGGTACCCCAGGTTGACGCTATCCTCGAGACGATCCAGCGGTATGGGGTGAGATGGTTCCTCGGGGTTCCGGCCCTTTATAGGATGATCCTTGACAATGATCGCCTTGACCGCTACGACATACGTTCTCTCCGCTACTGCTATTGCGGGGGAGACGTGCTGCCCCTCGAGGTTTTCAATCGCTGGGAAGAGCGTTTCGAGATTCCCATCTATCAGGTGTACGGCTCCACCGAGGCCGGTCATGTGACCTACGGGCGAATTGACAGGAAACCAAGGCCGGGAAGCATCGGGCTGCCCCTCAAGAGCAGGAAATGCATGGTTGTGGACCCGGAGACCCTTACCCCCGTCGGTCCGGGCGAAAGCGGTGAACTCCTGGTAACGTCACCCTACACCATTAAGGAATATTGGAAAAAGCCGGAAGAAACAGAAAAAGCCTACGTTGAGATCGACGGCGAGACCTATTACAGGATGGGGGATTTCGTTCGCCAGGACGCCGATGGGGAGCTTGCCTACGTGGAGCGATCTGCCGACATTATTAAGCACAAGGCGTACCGCGTCTCAGCATCGGAGGTGGAAGCGATCCTCCAGGATCATCCCACGGTTATCGGCGCGTGTGTCGTGGGGGTGCCGGATAAGAAAGTGGGGGAGCGGATAAAAGCCATTGTGGTGCTGAAAGAGGATGCACGGGGAGTGGGTGGAGCAGAGCTGCTCAAATGGTGCCGGGAGCGGCTGGCCTCGTACAAGGTTCCCAGCTATATTGAATTCAGGGACATGCTCCCCAAATCCAAGGTGGGAAAGCTTCTGCGCCGGGAGATCAGGGACGAGGAGCGCCGCAAGATGAGAGAATAACGCGGTACCCATTCAGGGGTCATAGGTGAATGGTGCCTGCCGTTTGACTTCGGACATGTGATCAATGCCGGTTTGTCCGGCGTGGAGATTCCCAATGTCGGAAAGCGTATTGAAGGACAAAAGACTGCTTGCAGTTGATGACGAACCAGATGTTCTGGAAAGCCTGGCTGAACAACTGGAAGACATTGAAGGCCTGGTGCTGGATACGGCAACCGATTTCGAGACGGGCTATCATCTGCTCAGGTCGTGGACCTACGATCTTGTGATCCTGGACATCATGGGAGTACGGGGCTTTGATCTCCTCAATGCGTCTGTGTTCCTGGGATTTCCGTCGGTCATGCTGACCGCCCACGTCCTCTCGGTCAGGGCACTCAAGAAATCCATCGAGATGGGCGCAAGGGCCTACATCCCCAAAGAACACATGGGTGATATTGTCCAGTTTCTGGAGGATGTTCTCACCCTGGACAGGCAGGCGGGTTGGAAGAAGGTGTTCGAACGCCTGGGCGGTTTTTTCAACAAACAATTCGGGCCCCAATGGCGGCGGGATAAGAGCACATTCTGGGACCAGGTCATCTCGGGAAAGTATGACAGTGGTCCGGTTATTCTGAAAAAATAGTCGGCTTCTACAAAGCGGTTTTCATTTCAGCCTCGCGATCTCCGTCTTTTGCATTTCCCAAGAGCTTTCCTGCCCCAGCCTCCTGTTTTTGTTGCCTCTCCACATGAAAAAGGGTACCGCCGACCGGCGCAAAACAGAGGAGCAGAATATTGAGACCCGGGACGAGAAAAGGCAGGCCGAATCCCAGGTGAAACGGGAGATTTTTCAGGAGGAAGCGGAATCGTTCCCTGAAAGGGACCAGGTGCCGGGCAGGCACGAGATCTGTGTTGTCCCAGGCCAGAAAGATGACGGCCGCTCCCGCTGAGAGGACCATGATGACCGGTCCCAGGGGAGTAACCCATCCGAAGATCATCAGTATCAGGGAAATCAGCACCGGTATGACCGCCCGCGGCAGTTCCTGCTTTACCAGGATGGAGAAAAGCTGAAGGAACGCTATCTTCCCCGGTTCCTTGACCATGCCGGTTAAAAGGCGTTCTGTGATGCGTGACATGAGATCCATGAGGACGACCGCAAAAAGGATCTGGGCAAAGAGATAGGATAGGACCGCCGAGAGCCCCACCAGCAGAAAGGAGAGAAACCAGGAAACCATATACCACAGCCAGACGATCAGGCTGCTGTCGGGTCTTTTCCAGATGAGTCCCAGGATTTCCCCGTGGTAACTCAGGATGATCCAGGCTGCAACGACGGTTACCACCAGCACGACCGCAAAACGGACCAGTCCGAGAAAGAGGAGTCTGGGGTTTTTCAGCCCCAGCCAGAGCCCGCGACCATTGCAGAGTATGCCGTTCAGCACATTCATATCTTCATCCCCCGGTCCCACGGGCCGTGAGCCGGTAGTCGAATTTGGCCTTTATATGAAGCTTCGTCACGGTCACGGACGATGGAAAGGCGGGGAAAGGTGCTGCGGACCTGACGGCGCTCATGGCTCCGTTGTCCAGAATACCGAAGCCGGAAGGCTCCAGAATGCGCATATCCACCAGGGTTCCTTTTCGGTTGAGAGTGAACAGGAGCAACAGTTTTCCTTCAAGGAGGTTCTCCCGGGCCTTTTGAGGGTATTCCCAGTGGCTCATGAGCCTTGCCTTGATGATTCCCGCGTAGGAGCTATACCGCTTGTCGCTGGTTTCAAGGGAGATGGTATCCTCGCTCTCTTCTAACGGTGTTCGGGGGGGAGGCCCGATTTCTTTCAGGTTGGCCTCACTCCCGCCGTCAGTTGCCGAGGGGTCTACAGGGGGGCGAATGAGTTCGACACGGTACGCTTGGGTGGGTTCGGAGGTCCAATGAAGTGGAAATGCCTTCTGGATAGCCAGTACAATTCCCAAATGGCACGCGACAGATATCACCAGACTGAGTCTCATGATCGTTCTGCCCGCATCGTGAGAAAATAGACTGTTACGTACTCGAAGGGTTTTCCGGGCCATTAATCCACCAGTGTGCCTTTTTCTCAAACCACCATTCGGTGCTGTCAGTTTCGAGTATTTCCCAGGCCAATTGCTTCGCGCCCTCGGTAAAAAGTCTCTTCACCGCATAGGAGAGCCATTCGTCGGCATAGGGGTTTCCCAGATCCATTTGTTCCTTGAGCTCAAGGATCAGATCCAATTGGTCCGCATCTCTGGAGAGCCGGGCTTCAATGGTTCGGGCCTCATTGAACTCCTGTATCAACCGGAAAATTTGCTCACCGAATTCGAGATCCTGCACCAGATCAGCGGCGGCTTTCTCTTCAAATACCTGCACATATCTCTTATTGACGTAATTGTGATCTCCTGTTCTGGCCTCCGGCAGATCATGAAAGAGACACATGCAGAGGACTTTTTGCAAATCTGCGGTCGAATTACCCGCTGCCAGGACATAGCCTATCACTGCAGTTCTGAATGAATGGTCAGCCACTGACTCTCCCCCGGACCCGAGAAACTGATACCCGGTTCGGGGGGTTTTCTTGAGCATGCCTACTTCAAAGAGAAAATTCGCAATATTTTTTGTCATGGTTTTTCAATAGGGACATGGCGGTCAAAAGTCAAGGCCGTTTTGTACGCCCGTTTTCTTGATTTCTTTCAAGAGAGTGTTTAAGATAAAAAAATGTGTCTGAGAGAGAAACCATGAATAATGAACATTCCGAAGAAATGAAAATATGTGTCTATCCCGATCCTGTGCTCAGGGCAAAAGCAGAGCCGGTCAAGGACATTGATGGGGAGCTGCAGGCGTTTATGGAAAGGATGATCAGGACCATGTATGCGGCTCCCGGAATCGGCCTTGCAGCAAACCAGGTGGGAAATTTGACGAGGGTCATTGTGTTTGACCGGTATCCGGGAAAAGAGGACAAATCTCCGTTTGCCCTCATCAACCCGGAAATTGTGGACGGCGAGGGTAGAGTAGTCCGTGAAGAGGCATGCCTGAGCGTCGTTGATT
This sequence comes from uncultured Desulfobacteraceae bacterium, assembly GCA_964633015.1. GTDB lineage: Bacteria > Desulfobacterota > DSM-4660 > Desulfatiglandales > Desulfatiglandaceae > B46-G9. The sequence goes on from CAZWEV010000002.1 coordinate 63,084, forward strand.
TTTCGGCCGAGGTGGCACGGATGGCGAAGGTTTGTGTCAAGGGCTTTGATCGGGAAGGGAAGCCGGTAAACATTGACGCGGAAGGCCTGCTGGCAGTCTGCCTGCAGCATGAAATTGATCATTTGGATGGTACCCTCTATATAGACCATATCAGCAGCCTGAAACGCGCCCTCTACAAGAAAAAATTAAGGAAAAAACAGAAGAGATCGTGACATCGGAACAGCCATCCATGAATTCCCGCCAGATAGAGGATCTGCCCGAAGAGCCAAGGATTATTTTTTTCGGAACGCCGGCATTTGCCGTACCTGCCTTGAAGGGGCTTGTCAAAAAAGGGGGTCGAGTGGTTGGAGTGGTTACTCAGCCCGACCGGCCCGGGGGGAGAGGAAGAAAGCTCATGCTCTCTCCGGTCAAACAGGCCGCTCTCGAGCTTGGAGTGCCGGTGATGCAGCCGGAAAAGGCAGCGGATCCTTTGTTTTGTGAACGGATCAGGGCCATACAGCCGGATCTCCTGATGGTCATTGCATTCGGACAGATATTGAAGAAAAACCTCCTTCACATTCCCGAATGGGGTGCTCTCAACATCCATGCATCTCTTCTCCCAAGGTATCGGGGCGCAGCGCCGATTCAGTGGGCCATTCTCAACAATGAAGCACGGACAGGCCTGACGGCCATGCGGATGGATGAAGGGCTTGATACAGGACCAATACTGTACCAGGAGGAGCTGGCTATTCTCGAAAACGAGACAGCAGGGGAACTTCACGACCGACTGTCAGATATGGCCGGAGGGTTCGCCGGAACGGTCCTGGAAAAATGGGCTGAGGGCAGTCTCAGTATAAAGGAGCAGGACGATTCCCTGGCGTCCTATGCCCCCAAAATCGAGCGGCACATGGCACTGATAGACTGGAGTCGGTCCACGGATACGATCCATGGACAAATCCTGGCCTTTGATCCGTGGCCGGGAGCCACAACAGCCCTTTCAGGCAGACAGGTGAAGGTTTTTTCGTCGCGAAAGGTCCAGGCAGATGAACGGAATGGAGCGCCGGGAAGGGTGGTCAGGACATCTGCTTCAGGGATAGTGGTCGAAACGGGAGACGGCCTGATCGAGATCGGGGCGTTACAGCTTGCCGGAAAGAAGAGGCTGACGGCCGGGGAATTCATGCGGGGATTTCCCCTGGCAGAGGGAACCATCCTGGGTAACTAGCGGCGGCATAGCAGAGCGTCCTGAAATGTTCCGTGAAAATGGCCGTTTTCACACGGGATAATAAAATAATTGTCTCTTCGTCCAAATTCTATGGACCGCCTGGACGGAAAATTAACAAGCACAGAGAATGGTATCCTTTTTCGTTACCGGGTGGAGGGCTTCTTATTTTTGTGACGTATTTTTGGGGGAAGCGGCAGTACTCCGTCCTTGACGGAGTAAGTGCGGAGTCCCGCCTATAGAACTATAGGCGGGACGTGGATAAGTCACAAAAATACCAGCCCGGGAGACTTGTAAGCGAAAAAGGATACCATTCTCTGTGCTCCAGATGTTTCCCTCCCATATGGAGCATCTGAGAGTATACTGTAACGGGTGGCGTTCGATGTATTGAGGTGAGGTGCAGTGAAAGGACCTGAAGGGCTGGAAGAACGCCCGCACAAGCGAATATTCATTTTCCTCTTGCTCATTGCCTGTGTTGTCATAGTAGGGTTGGCATTCCTGCTCTGGTGGGTTCCCTATGTCGGGCTGGCACACATAAACGTGCACCTCCCGTTCCTGCTTGCCGTTGGGCTCGGGGCATTGGTCGCGTTTTGCCTCGGCGGCGCCCTCACTCTCGTGCTGACCATTCTGCGGGGGAAAAATCTCTTCTTCAGCAAAAAGATCCGGGGGGTGGTTATCCGGGTACTTTTCCCCCTGCTCGTGGGCATAGGAAAACTGCTGGGCATTCGAAAGGATGAGGTGAGGCGTTCTTTCGTGGCGATCAATAACCGGCTTGTTTTGGCCGAGGCCAGAAAGGTCAGACCCCAGAAGTTGCTCCTCCTGCTTCCTCACTGTCTGCAAAATCACGATTGTCGGGTGAGAATCACCGGGAACATTGAAAACTGCAAGGCCTGCGGCAAGTGTAAGATCAAGGACCTGGTGGCTCTTTCAAGGAAATACGGGGTATCGGTTTCCGTGGCCACAGGGGGAACGCTGGCGAGAAGGATTGTGGTTGAGAAAAAGCCGGATATTATCATCGGGGTGGCCTGTGAGCGGGATCTCACCTCCGGTATTCAAGACAGCTATCCCATTCCTGTTTTCGGTATTTTCAATCGAAGACCGTTCGGCCCCTGCTATGATACTGATGTAGACCTGGACCTGGTGGAAAAAGGGATACGGATTTTCCTGGGAGAAAAGGCGCATGAATCCGAGGGACCTGGCACTCCGTGTGCTGAACAATCGAGATCGTCTGTCGGGTCATCCTGAATTTTCCCTGGAGAGCAGTGTTCAAGGAGATATTCCCGACTCCGACAGAGACAAGGCCTTCACTCTGCACCTGGTTCAAGGCGTTCTGCGGTGGCGCCTTCGCCTTGACTGGATTATTCGGCAGAGTCTGCGTTTCCCTTTCAGGAATATCCGGCCGGATGTCCTGAACGTGCTTCGTCTTGCGGTCTACCAGATCTTTTTCATGGACCGGGTGCCTGATTCTGCTGCCGTGAACGAAGCGGTCGGACAAGTCAAGGGCATTGCTGGAAATCACGTGGTGAGATCGGTCAACGGCATTTTGCGGCAGGTCTGCAGGGGGAAAAAGGATATTTCCTGTCCGGATCGCTCCAGTGATGTCATTCAGTATCTCTCTGTCTGTCACTCGTATCCCGAATGGATTGTTCGCAGGTGGGTAAAGGAAATGGGAGAAGATGGTGCGGAAAAGCTTCTGCTAGCCGGTAATCAGATCCCGAACCTTATCATAAGAACCAACACCCTGAAGATTGACCGATCTCAGCTTATCATTTCCCTTGAGAAAGAGGGAATCTCGGCGAAGACTACTCATTTTTCCCCGGAAGGCCTGGCCCTTGCGAATATAAAAGGACCTATTGACCGACTGGCATCATTTCGATCAGGCTTTTTCCAGGTTCAGGGGGAAGCGGCCCAGGTATGTTCTCACCTTCTTTCGCCGGAACCTGGAGAGGCGATCCTGGATATCTGCACCGGTCTGGGTGGAAAGAGCACACACATGGCCCAGCTCATGCAGAACCGGGGAGTGATTGTCGGCATTGACAGAAGCCGGAAGAAACTGCTAAAGCTGGGTGAGAATTCAGTACGCCTTGGTGTCAATATGATCAGGTCCCTGGCCGGCGATGCTGAGCAGGGTCTTTCCAGGTTGTTGCGGCGCTCTTTCGATAGAATCATGGTAGACGGCCCTTGCTCGGCTTTAGGCGTTATTTCGAGGCACCCCGACGTAAAGTGGAACCGGGAAGAAAAAGACCTTGCGCGTTTGGGGGAGTTGCAGGGACGTATCCTGGACGAGGCTTTCTTGCTGTTGCGGCCCGGCGGAAAAATGCTGTATGTGACCTGTACTGTTTCACAGGAGGAAAACGAGAGTGTGGTGGAGGCATTCCTGCACAGGCACGGGGAGATGAAATTCATAAATCTCCGGGACCATGCCCCGGCATGGACGATGGATCTTATGGATCATGAAGGATTCTTCAAGTGCTTCCCCCATCTGCATGGGACCGATGGCTTTTTCGGTGCCGCTTTTGAGAAATTATGCAGATAATGAATATGAGAACCCTGGAGGAAACTGCATGGGAAAAATAGCACCCTCAATCCTTTCAGCGGATTTTTCCCGACTCGGGGAAGAAGTCCGGGCCGTGGAAAAGGCGGGAGCCGATTACATTCATATAGACGTTATGGACGGCCATTTTGTGCCGAATATCACCATCGGTCCGTTGATCGTGAAGGCGGTCCGCAGGATGACTCGATTGCCGCTGGACGTGCACTTGATGATCTCCAATCCTGACCGCTATATTGACGAATTTGCCAAAAGCGGAGCGGACATTCTCACCGTGCACCCGGAAGCGGTGATCCATCTGCACAGGACTATCCATTATATCCAGAACCTTGGCGTCAAGGCATCGGTTTCCCTCAACCCGGCTACGCCTCTGAATGTGCTGGAATATGTCCTGGAGGATCTTGACATGGTTTTGCTGATGACCGTGAATCCGGGATTTGGGGGGCAGGAATTTATTCCATCCGTTTTGCCCAAGATCAGGCGGTTGCGAGAGATGGCGATTGAGCGCGGGCATCCCCTGCAGATTGAAGTGGACGGTGGTATCGGCCCGGATACTATCGGGAAGGTTTCGTCGGCAGGGGCGGATGTGTTCGTGGCAGGATCGGCTGTCTTCCACAGCGAAAATTATGCGGAAACCATCCGCTTAATGCGGAAAAATATGGCATAGCAGAGGTATTGCCTCAACTGCGGGGCCATCGCGGCACCTGATGCCTCCCGCTCTGCAGGAGGAGATTCACTCTGAGAAGACGGGTCGTTTTTTTTTGACTCCCGGTTTGCTTTTCGCTACTATAAAAATTCCGGCGTGGATAGATGGAGGGGTGTCCGAGTGGTTTAAGGAGGCGGTCTTGAAAACCGTTGTCCCGAAAGGGACCGTAGGTTCGAATCCTACTCCCTCCGCCATGGTGTATGAAAGGTCGCGGCCTGAGATTGACATGCCGTGATAACCGGCAGCATAAGCAGCGTAGTTTGTTTGCGGAGAGATGGCCGAGTCGGCTGAAGGCGCTCGCCTGCTAAGCGAGTAACGGGAGAAATCTCGTTCGAGGGTTCGAATCCCTCTCTCTCCGCCATTTCTTTGTCTCCGAAGTGCACCGTGATCAAAGAGTTCCGTGCCTCTTTCCCCCGTCTCATGCTGCGCATGCTCCACATATGCGGGCCGAATGCCGGAAGCTGTGCCGCATTGTTCAAAAGAGGGGAGGGAACCTGATGACAAAGGGCAGGACTTGCCGGGAACAGGCCGAATCCCTGTTGTTGTCTGGTCGGTGAAAAAAAATGTCTCCTTTTGGAAAAATGGTCATACTTTCCAAGTGGCTGTTCACCGATCAGCCCACCACTGCTGCCATCGATGTCACGCACCGTTGTAATCTTCATTGCGCTCATTGCTACTGGTGGAAACAGGACCATCCGCGGGAACTCGATGACCGGGAGATGATCCGGTTTATGCAGTCGCTGCGGGCAGGCGGTCTCAGGGCGGCTATCCTGTATGGCGGGGAACCCACGTTACGGCCGGAGGTGTGCCAGGCGGCAGGTGAGATCTTCGACGCGACTCTCGCCTTTACCAACGGCACAAACGGATTCCCGGATTTACGCAACGGACAGTGGGTTCTGTCGCTGGACGGCCCCAGAGACGTCAATGATGCCATCCGGGGGGAAGGGGTCTTCGATCGCGCCGTTGAAAATCTGCGGTATGCCGGAAGTCCCCCGATTGTCCACATGACTATCTCCAGGCTGAACCGGAACAGCATCGAGCAGTTCGCGCGAGCAATGCTGAACCTGCCGATAAAGGGCATTGGGTTCTCTCTTTTTACCCCTGACGTGGAAGATGGAGATGATCTCTGCCTCAACCTGGCGGAGCGGGACGAAGTGGTGAAAGATCTGCTTGCGCTGCGTTCAGCATATGGAAAAAAGATTGGATTTACTCCGGCAATGGCGGTTCAGCTGAAAAGCGATGGCGCTTTCAGCCAATGGAACCATTACACAAAGTGCCCGGTGAGCAGGAGAGTGAGATGTTACCGGTCGGATGGGGCAAGAAAGACCTGTACCTATGGAAACAGCGCGGATTGTTCCCGGTGCGGATGTGCCGCGGTTGCGGTATTCAGGGGAGCGTTCAAACCATTTGACGTGGAGACGGTCATGCTGATCCTCGGTCTGGTTTTCCCCGGCCTGATGCCAATCGGGAAAGGCAACGGATTTTTCTCCCGCCGGAATCAACACACATGGGAGCCCACAGGATCGTGAAGAGTGAGGAACAGGGAGAAATGAAACAGGCCGGTGATGCGGATTCCACTTCCGACAAGAGCTCTTTATTTCAATGCATTTCCTGCAAAAATTTTCGGTATTTTATAAACCGCAAAGGACACAACAGCCTCCAGGCCCTTGGTGAATGCCGGTCAAACTCCTGGGATGGGAACAAAGGGCAGTGGCCGCTGCTCAATCACCCCTGCAACAGCTTCGTCGAACGGGAAATCAATCCGGGGTCTGGAAAAGCGTAATGCTCAGGGAAGGAAAGGGTTCCTCTCTGAGCCCTCCTCTAGGGGCTATCCTATGCCTTCCGCTTTGCCGGAGGCGGTGCACTCTATTTGTCTGATAAAAGATCGACTGTTTTTCGCCAGACAGGCCCCTCCCGGGTATCAAAGACCTCGATGCCCATCTCCAGCAAGCGACTGCGTAAGTCATCGGCCATTTTCCAGTCTTTCTTTTTTCGTGCCTCTTCCCTCTCGTGCACAATGGACTCTATCTCCGCATCTTCTTCTTCGGGCTCCAGCACCATGACTCCCAAAACAGAATCTATCCGTTTGAGTGATTCAAGAATTTTTGCCTTGTCCTGGCCTGCCATGCCGTTCCGGTCCATGATCCGGTTGGTTTCCCTCGTGAACCGAAAGAGGGATGCCAGGGCGGAGGAGATGTTGAAGTCATCATCCATGGCCTCGTCAAATCCGTGCCTCAAGTCATAAGTCCGCTGGTCCATTTCCGGATCTAATGACCCTTTGGGACAGAAGTGCACTTTTCGGATAAAATGATCCAGATGGTTCAGGGTATTCCTCACCGTTGCGAGTTTCGTCCACGAAAAATAAAGCGGCTTGCGATAGTGACGACTCAGCAGCCAGTATCTGATCTCCCTTCCCGTATAGCCTCTGCGAAAAAACTCTTTCAGCGTCAAAGCGTTGTTTTCTCCCGGTCCATCCGTTTTTTCACCATTCAGCCTGACAAGCTCATTATGCAGCCAGTAATTGGCCGGAGTCTTTTCCGTCAGGGCCTTGATGATCGCGATGGTATTTTCGTGGTGAGGGAAGATGAGGTCCGTTCCGCTGGTGTGGATATCGTATGGTGCCCCCAGATATCGCAACGCCATTGCTGAACATTGCAGGTGCCATCCGGGCCGTACGTTCCCCCATTGGGTCTGATAGAAAACTCCTTTCTTGAGTTCGCTGAGGGTGGATCGTTTCAACAGGGTGAAATCCCGCGGGTTTTCCTTTTCATACTGATCCAGATCCACGGTTTTTCCAATCCTGATTTTATCCAGATCAATTTTGGAGAGTTTTCCGTATTCTCTGAATCGTGAGATATCAAAATAGATGGATCGAAACTTTTCATAGGCAAAGCCTTTCTCGAGGAGTTTCCGGGTAAGATCGATCATCTCCTGCACGTGGAGGCTGGCTTTCGGGTATTTTGTCGCCTCCATGATATGTAAGCGATTGATATCTTCAAGGAAGGCCTTGTAATATTTTTCCGTGAATTCGGCGAGAGATACCCCATTATTTTCCGATCCCTTGATGGTCCTGTCATCCAGATCCGTCACGTTCATAATATGCTCGACCTGGAAGCCCTTGAGCAGAAGATACCGCTTGACGAGGTCGGCGAACACAAAGCGCCTGCACTGACCGATATGGATATCCTGGCAGAGGGTCGGTCCACAGGTATATATTGATACCCGGTCATCCTGAATGGGAAGAAAATCCTCTTTTCGGCGCGTAAGGGTATTGTACAGTCGGAGCCCGCACTTTTTCCGGACCGTGTAGAGGGGCGTGCTCAGATATCGTTCTCCGCCGTCAGGGAGAATAACGACCAGCCGTCCGGCGGACATCCTGTCGGCGATCCTGAGGGCCGCCGCCATGGCTGCACCTGAACTCATGCCCACAAACATCCCTTCTTTTTGCGCAAGGAGACGGGAGGTCCGGAATGCCTCGTCATCTTCTATGTTCACTATTCGCGCCAGACGCTTTTTTTCGAAAATCCCCGGCTGATAGGATTCCTTCATATTTTTCAAACCCTGGATCTTATGGCCCAGGTAGGGCTCCACCCCGATGACTTGGACATCCGGTTTAATTTCGTGGAATTTCCTCGCAAGACCCATGAGAGTTCCCGTAGTGCCCATGGTGGCCACGATAACGTCCAGGTTGCCATTGGTCTGTTCCAGTATTTCCACGGCGGTCCCGTGATAGTGGGCCTTCCAGTTGGCCTCATTATTGAATTGATCGGCCAGCCAGTACTTTTCCGGTTCCTCCCTCACGAGCCGGTACACGTGTTCAATGGCTCCGTCGGTGCTGAGACGGGCAGGAGTAAAAACGATTTCCGCTCCCAATGCTCTGAGAATTTTCACTCGTTCTTCGCTCACCGATTCAGACATGGTAAGGAGAATTCGGTATCCCTTAACGGCGGCCACAAGGGCGAGACCGATCCCCGTATTTCCGCTCGTAGCCTCCAGAATGGTCTTGTCTTTTGTGAGTTCGCCTTTCCGTTCAGCCTGTTCGATCATATACAGGGCCGGCCGGTCCTTTACCGATCCTCCGGGGTTAAAGCATTCAAGTTTGGCCAGAATCTCTACGCCGTTTTTCCTGAAAAGGTTCCTGATGGGGACAAGCGGAGTGTTCCCGATCTGGTCGAGAATGTTTTCGTACTGTCGATGCATCCCTTGGTTGCTCCTCATTGAGTACGTCTGGTAGACACAGGCACAGGATACTATACGAATCGCGGCATGTTTGCAATTGGATTCACCGGGTTGCGGCAGGCTTCATGCCATCTTGACCTTGACGTATACCACAGATCCTGGTAGTTGTAACCAACAGCCAACACCTTCATATCTGGTGGAGGACCGGGACAGGTTCTGCCGATTCAGGTATGTTAGGGCATTTTTCTGGAGGAAATGATGAGGATACTGGTTACCGGAGGGGCAGGTTTCATTGGCTCGAACGTGGTGGACGCATATATAAGAGAGGGCCACGATGTGGTGGTGGTGGACGATCTTTCCTCAGGAAAACGATCCAACGTGAACCCTCGGGCTAAATTCTATCACGTGGATATTCGCTCCGAAGAGCTACGGGCGGTGATTGAACAGGTGCAGCCTGATTGTATCAATCACCATGCGGCCCAGATCAGCGTACCTGCTTCCGTGTCCGATCCCATGCTTGATGCTGATATAAATATCAGAGGACTTTTGAACCTCCTTGAGGGTGCTGTGAAAAGGGGAACAAAAAAGGTCATTTTTATTTCGTCGGGCGGAGCCGTCTATGGGGAGGCGGATGAATATCCCACATCGGAAAAATATCTGCCAAAACCTCTTTCACCGTATGCGGTTGCCAAGTATTCCTCTGAGCATTACCTTGCCTATTATCGGCACCAGTATGGCCTTGAGTATACGGTATTGCGTTACGCGAATATCTACGGTCCCCGGCAGATACGTCACGGGGAGGCCGGCGTGGTGGCTATATTCATGGATAATCTGCTGAAAGGAAAGCCCTCAACGCTGTACCATTTCCCGGAAGACAGCGGAGGAATGGTGCGTGATTACTGCTTTGTCGGAGATGTTGCAAAAGCAAACAAGCTCGCGCTCACCAGGGGAAATCTGGATTGCTTCAACATCGGGACGGGGCGCGAGACCAAGACCTTGGAGTTATATGGAACCATTTTCCAGGCATTCCAGCAGCAGGGTGAAATATCGGCGGAGTCATTGGCCGTGCCTGTGCGGAAATTGGCTCGCCCGGGTGATCTTACAAAGAGCTGTCTGGTGAACGAAAAGGCAAAGGAGATCCTGGGCTGGGAGCCCGATACAAGCCTTGAGGAGGGGATCCGGAAGACCTGGGATTGGCGGAGACAGCAACCGTCTTGATCCAGCCTGAATTTTTTTCTGCCTGCCACTTGACATTCCAAGCGTCGAGATTAACTTTTCCCAGTAAAGTTTCGGTGACCCCCGTTCATATTTCACAGTGCACGATGTCAGGAAGCCTTGTGCACTCAGGCTGCTGTTATAATAGTCCAAATTGAGGAGGAAAGGAAAAAATGAAAGTAAGACCATTGCATGACCGCGTTATCGTAAAGAGAGTTGAAGAGGAAGAGACGACAAAGGGAGGGATCATCATACCGGATACGGCCAAGGAAAAACCCATAGAGGGAAAAATTGTCGCCGTCGGGAAAGGGAAGATCCTCGAAAACGGAAAGAAACAGCCGCTCGAGGTAAGAGAGGGTGACAAGGTTCTTTTCGGAAAATACGCCGGGACAGATATCAAGATTGACGGTGAAGAGCACCTCATTATGAGAGAGGACGATATTATTGCCATCGTGGAATAGCCGTGGCGTCGAAATCGCAATATGTTACTATAATTCTGAAGGAGGAGAGGAAGCATGGCAAAAGAGATTAGATATGATGCAAAAGCAAGGGAGGCCTTATTGCTGGGTGTGGATACCCTTGCCAACGCAGTCAAGGTCACCCTGGGACCGAAAGGAAGGAACGTGATCCTGGATAAATCCTTTGGTTCGCCGAATATCACCAAGGACGGTGTCACCGTGGCCAAGGAAATTGAACTGGAAGACAAGTTTGAGAACATGGGAGCACAGATGGTGAAAGAAGTTGCCTCCAAGACATCTGATGTGGCAGGTGATGGAACAACGACCGCGACAGTGCTCGCCCAGGCCATTTACCGGGAAGGATCAAAACTGGTAGCAGCGGGGGTAAACCCAATGGCCATCAAACGCGGTATTGAAAAGGCTGTCAGCACGGCCGTTGAGGAATTGAGAAAGCTGTCCAAGCCCACAAAAGACCAGGAAGAAATAGCTCAGGTGGGAACTATTTCCGCGAACAATGATGAAACCATCGGGAATATTATTGCCGAGGCCATGAACAAGGTTGGAAAGGAAGGGGTTATCACGGTCGAAGAAGCAAAAAGCATGGAAACCACGCTGGAAGTGGTGGAAGGAATGCAGTTTGATCGAGGCTATCTCTCGCCATACTTTGTAACAGACCCTGAGAAAATGGAAACCAACCTGAGTGAACCGTATATCCTCCTGCATGAAAAGAAGATCAGCAATATGAAAGATCTTATTCCCATCCTGGAGCAGATCGCCAAGATGGGGAAACCGCTCCTTATAATTGCCGAGGATGTGGAAGGAGAGGCCCTGGCCACTCTGGTGGTCAACAAGCTGAGAGGGACACTCCAGGTGGCAGCGGTGAAGGCCCCGGGTTTTGGTGACCGGAGGAAAGCTATGCTGGAAGATATTGCCATCCTGAGTGGTGGCAGGGTTATCTCAGAGGACCTGGGTTTGAAATTGGAAAATGTGACCCTGAATGATCTGGGCACTGCCAAGACCATCCGGATCGACAAGGACAATACCACCATCGTGGATGGCGGCGGCAATCGGAGCGATCTTGAGGGAAGGGTCAAACAGATCCGCGCGCAGATTGATGAGACCACCTCCGACTACGACAGGGAGAAGCTCCAGGAAAGACTGGCCAAGCTCATCGGCGGGGTGGCTGTGATCAATGTCGGTGCCGCGACCGAGACAGAGATGAAGGAAAAGAAAGCGCGGGTTGAGGACGCGTTGAATGCCACCAGGGCCGCGGTTGAAGAAGGAATCGTCCCGGGCGGCGGCGTGGCATTGGTCCGCGCCATTCCGGCAGTTGCTAAATTGAAGCTGGTCGGCGAAGAGCAGTCCGGGGTGAATATGGTAATGCGCGCATTGGAAGAGCCCATTCGCCAGATTGCCAATAACGCTGGTGCCGAGGGTTCCGTCGTGGTGGAAAAAGTGAAGGAAGGAAAAGGGGCCTTTGGATATAATGCCGATAAGGGAGCATACGAAGACCTGCTGAAAGCGGGGATTATCGATCCGACCAAGGTCACCCGGTTCGCCCTGCAGAACGCGGCGTCGGTCTCTTCGCTTCTGCTGACCACCGAGGCCATGATCGCGGAAAAGCCGAAAGACAAGGATGACATGCCCCCGATGCCTGGAGGAGGCGGTATGGGCGGTATGGGCGGTATGGGCGGTATGATGTAACGCCTGGTAAACGTTCCGGCTTGTGAAGCTTGCGAGCCGTTATAAATGAAGAGATTGTGTCCGGAAAAGATTCACGCCCGGATGCAGTCTCTTTTTTTTGGCTTTTATCTTCAGATTCTGGTAAGCGATACAGGAAATCCGAAAAGGAGAAACGGCGATGGTGGAACGAAAACGGACCGTGCTGGTGACAGGCGCTGCAGGATTCATCGGCTTCCATGTCTCAAGGAAGCTCCTTCAGAGGGGAGATACGGTGGCGGGGATCGACAATCTGAATCCCTACTATGATGTTCAGCTGAAGAAGGACAGATTGGCCATGCTGGAGGAATTCAATCATTTTTCCTTTTACCGCGAGGATATCCAGGACCTCCAGGCGATGCAGAAAATTTTCCAGAAGCATGAACCCGGAATTATCTGCAATCTTGCGGCCCAGGCAGGCGTCAGACATTCGCTCAAGGATCCCTTTTCCTATCAGAAAAGCAACCTCGAAGGCTTCCTGAACCTCCTTGAGCTGGCGAGGGCACAGGGGGTGAAAAATTTCGTCTACGCATCGTCTTCGTCCGTGTATGGGAACAATAAGAAGGTGCCGTTCAGCGTTGAGGACCGTGTTGATACCCCCGTATCTCTCTATGCTGCCACAAAGAAGGCCAATGAACTCATGGCCTACGCGTACAGTCATTTATACGGGATCCCCTGCACGGGGCTTCGTTATTTCACGGTGTACGGACCGTGGGGACGTCCTGACATGGCACTCTTTCTATTCACTGATGCCATATTGAAGAACAGGCCCATCAACGTGTACAATTATGGAAAGATGAAGCGTGACTTCACGTATATCGATGATATCGTTGAGGGAACCCTGGCCGCGCTTGATCGGGCGGTTCCGTATGACATTTTTAATCTCGGGAATTCCAGTTCAGTGGAACTCATGGACTTCATTGAAACAGTAGAAGAGGAACTGGGCAAGAAAGCCGAGAAGAACATGATGCCTATCCAGCCCGGGGACGTCCCCGAGACATCGGCGGATATTGAAAGATCAAGAACATTGCTGGGCTTTTACCCGAAAACCCCGGTTGAAGTCGGGATCAAGAATTTTGTGGCCTGGTACCGGGAATATTTTAGAGTTTGATCTATCATTGCGGTTGTCGAAAATAATTTGTTACAGGGTATCCCATTTTTTGACTTCAATTGGTTGGGCTCCGGGAGCCGTTTATTGGACATCAGGCAGTGAGAAAAATTCATGGACAGGAGATCGGTATATTCCCTCTGCTCCGCTCGCTTGGCTGTCCATGGCTCCGCTCACTGCGGATGTGTCCGCGCTGCGCTTGGACTCCCCACCGTTCGGGTGGGTCCCCGGTTTCGGCCCTTCCAGTATCCTGTTTCAGGGCCGACATGACGCCGCCTTGGGAACATCCCGTTCCCCTGCCCAACCGTAAACACCGTTCTTGGGTAGAAGTGATCCGTCGACCAAACACAATGAAAAGCTGATGGAAGGGCCTGGCGGTCGCTGGGTCAGGGTTGCTCTCGTTTGGACCGGAGCTGATCTATCTTTTGTGCCAGGATCGTTGCGTAGCGAGCTAATTCTCCAGCGTTCGAGAAACGCTGATCAGGGTCTTTTGCCAGAGCCCGGTCGATGAGCTGCACGCAAGGGCGGATAACCTTTGGATTTATCTCCTTCGGGGAAGGATGTTTTGCCTGGGTGATCTGGTAAAAAAGCTCGGTCAAGGTCTGGCCCTTGAACGGGAGATCACCGGTCAAAAGCTGAAAAAACACGACTCCGAGGGAAAAGATATCAGAACGGCCGTCGATTTTGCGGCCATTGATCTGCTCGGGCGACATATAGTTCGGGGTTCCGAGAATAATGCCGGTCCTCGTCTGAGAACTGGAAACCGCCTTTGCAATCCCGAAATCGGTTACCTTGACGCCGTCCTTTTCCAGGAGCATGATATTCGCCGGCTTGATGTCCCGGTGAATCACCCCCTGCCGGTGGGCGTAATGCAGTGCTTCGGCTGTTTGAGCGACAACCTGGAGCACTTTCTGCAACGGGAGAAGCGTATCTTTCTGACAGTAGTAATCCAGGTCTTTTCCTGTCAGAAGTTCCATGGCCATGTAGGTCAGCTCGTAGTCTTCCCCCACGTCATAGATCGATATAATGGAAGGATGAGAGAGCTTTCCGGCCAGTTCAGCCTCCTTGAAGAAACGCTTTTTCACTTCACTTACCCGATCATCTTCAAATTCATCTGAAAACCGGATGGTCTTGATTGCCACGAGCCGATTGATTTTCGGGTCTCGCGCCTTATACACCATTCCCATGGCTCCCTGACCCAGCTCATTAAGGATTTCATACCTTCCGACCGTGGGCTTCGTTTCCAGGTCTTCTGAAAAGACTATTTTGGCTTCTTTCTTCTCCTTGAGGCTGGAGACAGGGAGTTCTCCGGCAATCTTCCGTAATTTTGGAATTCGACCGCCGAGATCTCGAAAATCCTTCTCTCCCTGAGTAACGTATTCATAAACTGAGATGGCCTTGTTCACCATGCGTTTTCGTTCGAAATCAAGACCGAGGTTATAGAGGACGTCTTTCATTGCGTCATCCAGGGGACATTTTCTGAACTTTTCAAACGCCAGGTCCAGCAGCCCTTGGCTCTGGAAGCTCAGGCCCAGCATGCGGTTGGTTTCAATGCTTTCCTTTGACGTCCTCTCCATGGACCGTTCCCTGACGACAAAATCCCTGACCATGAAAAACGCATATATGGAGATGAGTGAAAGGGATATATACGTTATCTTGAACCAGCTGTTTATCGCCGTAAAGAGGACGATACTGGTAACAAACAGAAGGAAGAGCAGTGAGACCGTAAATACCGTGCGGCCCAGGTAGCTCAAACGGGGAAGAAACAGAGAAGCTGCGATTCCCATGAAAATCAGGAGAAACGCTTCCAGGAAGACCATTGCAGTGGGGCGCTTCAAATACCGCCCTTTCAGGAAATCGTTGATGATATTTGCCGCCAGCTCAACTCTGGGCATTTCACGGTCAACCGGTGTATCTATCGCAGATCTGGTGTCGCTGGCGGTAAATCCTATAAGGACGATTTTCCCGTCGAAAACGGCGGGTACTTTCTTTACCTTCAGAATGTCAACAAATGAATAGTAAGGAAAGGAGCGCCTAGCGCCCTTGAACTTAATAAACACTTCTCCATTTCTTGCCGGGATAGTCTCATTGCCGATGGTGATGGCATTTTTTTTAATAGCCACCTGATGCGGATATTTGTTCAGGTAGTCAAAGGCCATCGTCAGCGGCATGGATGGAATGATGTTTCCCCGATAGTTTATGAACGGCAGGTGGACCTGACCGGCGGTTCTCTTATCGGGAGGGAGATTAATGTGCCCCAGTCCATGGCTTCCATTTAAGAGCTCCGAAAAGGGGGTGATAATCCGCGTGACGGAAATGAATTCTTCGAGACTCTTCCGGATGCTGGGACTGCGGACAGTATTCCTTGCAAGCGGCGTATCAGAAGGGATGACCAGTTCCGTGTCATACCTTCCAAATGTTCCAACGATCGGCAGGATAATATTCCCGGCTGTTTTCACTGCCCGGGCAAGCTCTTTGTCTTCGTCCAGCTGGTTTTCGATTTCTGCCACTCTTTTGAGGAGAATGTCGTACGATGTACTATTCTGATCCTGTCTCTGTAGTTGGTAGATGAGGTCATAGAGTCCCCGGACGGCCTTCAGACCTTCATTTTGCGAGCGATGGGGGAGAAGCAGGTCCAGCCCGATGAGCCTGGCCCCGTTGTTTTTGAGGATCCGAATCATGTCGGCGATCACGTGCCTGGGCCAGGGCCAGGGTCCCAGCTGCTGGAGACTCTTGTCATCAATGTTGACGATGGCTATCTTGTTTTCAAGGGAAACAGTAGGAATATCCAGCCGCATCTCCGCATTGTAAAAGAATCGCTCCAGAGCCTCGAAGGGCCCGTATGCTTTCAGTGAAAAAAAGAGAAAAATGAAGACAATAATGATGGGAATAAAAATGTCTCTGTTATTGATGGATTTCTTCATTGGGGCAGTATCTTTTCTTCATTGCCTGAACAGCAGGCCCATGCAAAGCGGTCATCCGGAGAAAACGCAACCCGTGGACCCGGGTGCCGGATGGGCTTCCTTCCAGGCCATCACTGCAGATCTTTTTAAACTTTTGAAGTCTACCAACCGTATTGGTTCATGTCAAAGAAAAATGGATTCGGACCGGGTCCCCTGTTTCGGAGGCCTCTTGCGTCCAAAACAGGATTGTCGTCAAACCATCCGCTGGAATGCATGATGCGCGGCAACCAGACGGTGGATTGAGGCATGACCCGAAGGCACCGTCTACATTCCGGAATGGTAATCTCGTAGGTTGATTTGGTGAAAGTCCTGATCACCAGCGAGGTGTCAGATGCAAGTCGAAGATCCCGTGTTGTGTGCGGGAGGAGCGACCGAAGGCAACGCAGCAATGATACGTTCATGGCGGATCAGGGCATGACTATTTCTCTTGAAAGATGGAGAACAAGTTGTTAAGGTTTTTTCGATAAAGGTCGATGAAACAGCTGAGGGGAGAGCAACAGAGCTAGCGTCATGGCATACGATGGGCTGGAGGATACCGGGAGAGCCCGGGCGAGGAGAAGTCTGATTGGACGGCGGAAGCTGGGGGAACTTCTGGTGGAAACTGGACTTCTCTCCGACGCACGTCTGAGCGAGGCCCTGGAGGCACAACAAGGGACAGGAAAACGACTGGGACGAATCCTGATAGAGCTCGACTTCCTGACCGAGGAGGAGATTGCCTTCGCCCTTGCAATGCAGCTTAAAATCCCTTTTGTGGACCTTCGGGATCAGGAAATTCACCAGGGTGTCATCGAGACGGTTCCTGAAGAAGTGTGCAGAAAGTTCCTCTGTGTCCCGATCAATCGAAGTAACAACGTGCTGCACGTTTCCATGGCTGATCCGCTTGATCTGAACATGATCAAGGAACTGCAGTTCATTACCGGTTTCAGTATCCAGCCGGCCATTTCAACTCCAAGCCAGATCATTGACCGGGTCCAGCAACATCATCATCCTGAAAAATCCATTGATGAGGTCACTGACCAGATCGGCGGCGAAGAGCTGCTGGAATTCTATCCCGGAGAAAAAGAGGACGAGGAAGAGGAAAGCGAGTTCGATAAGTTTCAGGATTCCCCGTTCGTGAAGATGGTGGACCTTATTATCAAGAATGCCATAAAAAAAGGGGCCAGTGATGTCCATGTTGAGGCACAGGAGAATAACGTCAGGGTGAGGAACAGGATCGACGGGGTTCTGCAGGAAACGATCAAGCTTCCGAAATGGACGCAGCCCATCATTATTTCCAGGATCAAGGTGCTTGGCGGAATGAATATCGCGGAACGGAGGCTCCCCCAGGACGGGAGGATCAAGGTGCGGTCCAAGGATTTTACCGCGGACCTCCGGGTGTCAACCCTCCCCACGTTCTACGGGGAAAAGGCCGTGATCCGTATCCTTAATAAAGAGGAAGCCTTTCTCACGCTGGATCAGTTGGGCTTTGCCAAGAAAAACCTCGGTATCGTGAAAAACTTCGCGCGGCAGCCCCAGGGCATGGTACTTATTACCGGACCCACCGGGAGCGGGAAAACGTCTACCCTTTACGGGTGCATGCGGGAGATACGCTCAGAGGAAGTGAATATTGTTACCGTGGAAGATCCCGTGGAATACGAGCTTGCGGGAATTAACCAGGTCCAGATCAATGAAAAGGTAGGCCTTACTTTCCCTTTCATCCTCCGCTCAATTCTGCGGCAGGACCCGAATGTCATCATGGTGGGGGAGATCAGGGACGAGGAGACCGCAGAACTTGCCCTGCAGGCCTCGCTGACGGGGCACCTGGTTCTTTCAACTCTGCATACGAGTGACGCCCCCACAGCGGTAACGCGGCTCATAGACATCGGGATGCCGCCTTTTCTCATAGCCTCTTCCTTGATTGGTGTGGTCGCGCAACGTCTCGTCAGGGTAATCTGCCCGAAGTGCAAGGAAGAATATGTCCCCAACCCGGAATTGCTGGCAAGACTCAGTATGCGCGAAGAAGATCTGCCGTTCAAGTTCTTTCACGGGACCGGCTGTCACCTCTGCGATCATACAGGGTTTAAAGGGAGGACAGCGATTGAAGAGATAATGATTATGGGGCATAAGATACGCGAACTGGTCCAGGCCAAGGCGACTGCAGACCAGTTGCGGGAAGCGGCCATGGCAACGGGAATGACCACGCTGGGAATGAGTGGACTCCGGAAAATCCGAATGGGCATCACGACCATCGAAGAGGTCCTGCGAGCAGTTCATCAAAAAGAGGAACTGACGACCATCTGCCCCAGCTGCGGCAAGGCTGTGAGTCTAGATTTCAAGGACTGCCCTTTCTGTGAACAGCCGATCGTTCCCACGTGCAGTTCGTGCAGCCGGATTGTCCAGCCGGATTGGATAGTATGCCCTTATTGCCGGAATGATCTGAAACCATAGTTCTGCGGGATGAGACAAGTGTTGAGTGCTCTCGGACCGGATACTCGCCTGTTCATGAATATGGACAGTTATTATTGCTTCCGAAACACCGATCGTGATCGGACAATTTCGGGAAGCGGGAAACCTTCTCATGCGGTGCAAATACCATCCTGATCGGGAAGCAGTCGTTTTTTGTGCCAGCTGTAATGCCTCCTTGTGCAGTGAGTGTGCCGAGGAGGTGCGGCCGGGCGAATATGCCTGTTTCCAGTGTGCCATGCTGCAGACTGTTACCAGTGTCGGCTCGAATCTCCGTGAACGGAAAGAAAAGGTTCTGGAAAAAGAGGTGCGGAAAAAAAAGAAGTGGGGCCCTTTCAACTACTTCCTGGTGGTTTGTTCCGTATTGATTCTCGTCATGTGGGGGGTCATCATTTTCGGCGGCCAGCCAACGCCTGAGCAAACCGCTAGCATGATTGACAAGGGAAAGGCCGGGAGAGTGCTCCTCTTTCTCGTGAATGGATCAATCAGGAGATTCGCTCATTACGAGGGTGATCGATACCCTGATCGTCTGACAGACCTTGTCCCCAGGTACCTTCAGTTGAAGAAAAGTCAGCTTGCCTCCCTCCAGAGTCTCCGGTATTCCAGAGACGCTGATCCGGCTGTTGGATACCGGCTTTCCCTTGCGCATCTGAAGAAGGGGGAGATGAATATAACCCTGACCGCTGGCGGGATAAAATATTCGGTGCCCAAGGAGGAGGGAACCTAGATGAGAAGAAAAGGCGGGTTCACTCTCCTCGAACTCATGGTCACGCTTCTGATCCTGGGAGTGCTTTCAGCAACGGCCATGCCTCTTTATCATACCTGGACACAACGGGCCTATGGGACTGAGGCCGCCCTCATGATGAAACAGATCATGGACGGGGAGATCATGTATTTTCTTGCCCATGATGAATTTTTCCCTGAGGGATCGGGTTCAATGGTGATGGTGAGAGAAGATGGGACGGCAGTCCCTGGGAATGCGCTCTCGGAAATAAAGGAAGCCCTCAAGGTCGCTATTCCAGCCGGTCATCACCTGGACTATACCATTCAGAACTACGGTCCATTCTGTCTTGTCCAGATTGATGCTGTATTTCCCCTCTTCAAGAATGGTCAGCGATATCTTTGGGCTGTGATTGATGGAGAGGGAAGAGTGCAGTACGTATCTCTCGGGGAACTGGCCTCCCTCCTGGGAGGGTAATCGAAACGGGAGCCGCCTGTGTAAGGTGAATAATCCGGGATCGCATAGGGAGCAGGTTTTTTCCGGTATGAGCCAAAATTCCATTTCAGCCTTCGAGAACTTTCTCACGTCGGGTGCCGGGCTCCTGGAGCCTGGAATCCTGCGACGTATAAAGGTCCTCAATTCTTTTGGACTGGCATTTGTGCTGTTCGCTCCTTTCCTGGGGCTTTTCTATTTCTATGTGGGTGCCTTTCCCCTGTTCTACCTCTGTATTTCTGCCGGACTTGCGGGTATCTTCCTTATCATTCTGTTGAGAGTCACCAAGAATCCGGTGCTTGTGGGGAACTTGTCGGTCCTGGTGCTCTGGGGAACCCTGGCCGTCATCCGCTGGCAGACCGGCGGGGTAGGTGTCGGGGGACTGATCCTTCTGACCTGGGTCTGGAATGCCGTACTGATTCTCCTGGCGATTTTCATGACCGGGTATCTCTGGGGGACTATCTGGGCGTGCCTGGTGTTTCTTGAGACGGCGCTCGCGGTGTTCCTTTTCCGAACGGGTCATCATTTTATCAATCTCCTGCCGGTAGGGATCTCGCCGGTCTATTCCCTGGGGGCCTATCTCTTAGGCCTTCTCGTGGTGCTCCTCTTTGCCTTTCTGTTTGAAAAGGAAAGCAGTGAAGCCTTGGCCCGTGAGGAAGAAAAGGCCAGAATCCTGCGGGAATCCACGAGATACATAGAAGATATCCTCTTGCGGTCTCCGGTCCCCACTTTTGTTATTGACACCCAGCATCGCGTGGTTCAGTGGAACAAAGCATGTCAGCGGCTCACCGGGATACCGGCCGAGATGATCCTGGGAAAAGAAGTCTGTGAAGGACTTGCGATCAATGACGGTGGAAGCCTGGCCGACAAGATACTGAAAGATCCGGAGTGGGTGAGCAGACAATGCGGAGAAGCACTTCTTTCCGAAACGGACAGCGGTGCTTTTTCTCTTGAGGCCCCGCTGCCCTATCTGAGAGGGGGAGTAAAGGCGATTATGAGTGCGGCCCCTATTCTGGATCAGGAAGGAATGGTAAAGGGGGCTATCCAGACCATTCAGTCAACGGAGGACTTCACTGAACAGCTGGCCCCTTCACTTACTGCAACAAATGGAAACCTCGAGACTCATTATCCTGCCTATAAAATTGATCGAACGGGTAAAATCACCGAATGGAACAGGGCATGTGAAGAAATTTTCGGATATAGTGCTTCCCAGATGATTGGAAACAACCCTTTGTCGGTCCTGTCCAAACCGTACCGCCCGAATTTTCGCGAGGCCATTGTACGAAGTCTGCAGGGAGAGCCAGTGGATGGGAAGGAATGGAAGTATTACAATACACAGGGTGAACCCGTGTATATGCTCGCGAGGGTCATACCGGAATATGACGGTGCCGGAGAGATCCAGGCATGCGCGGTGCTCCATACTGATATCACCGATCTTAAGCTGAGGCTCAAGCAACTGGAACGGTTTGCCGTTGACAGCAGGGAGAAGTACAAGAAGCTCGCAGGTGAGTATGAATTGTTGAAGAGAAATATCGCGACGTTTATCAGAAAAAAAGAGGGGTGAGGAACAGGTCAGAGGACTTCGTACACCATTACAGCCTCACGCTTTCCTTTTACCTTTTGGGGTCCTACCGGGAGAACCGTGAACCGGCCTTTCGTCAGGCGATATGTTTCCTCTCCAATGAGAATCTGGTTGGGTTTGCCGATTGATTCGAGCCTCGACGCGACATTCACCGGATCTCCGATGACCGTGTAGTCCATCCGCTTCGGGGACCCTATGTTTCCCGCCACCACTTTCCCGGTATTTATGCCGATGCGAATATCGAACTTCCTCTCCTCGGTCGTGTTCGCCATCATCAATTCCAGTTCTTTGCGCATATCAAGGGCCGCCTGGATGGCCCGGGCCGCATCATCTTCTTTTTGCATCGGGGCGCCAAACACCGCCATAAGGCCGTCTCCAATATACTTGTCAAGGGTCCCGTCATGCTGGAAGGTGATATCGGTCATCCGGGAAAAGAAGTGGTTCAGAACTACGGTTATCTCCCTTGGCGGCATCCGCTCGGCAAGGTCCGTGAATCCGACAATATCCATGAAGAGGACGGTGGCGGTCAGCTCTTTGGGATCCATGACGCGGTCCTTTGCCTCCGGATCGCCTTTCAATATCATCTCGATCACCTGGGGTGAGTGAAATCGTTCCAGCCGGTTCCGCATCCGCTCTTCTTCCCGGATCTGTTCGTTCAATGCTGCCTGTTCAATGATCATGGCCATCTGACTCCCAATGGCCTTGAGAAGTTCAAGATCATCCTGAGTGAAATGATTTTCAAGGCGGGCTGTTCCAAGTTCAATGACGCCTATGACCTTGTCCTTGCGCCACAGGGGAACGCACATGGCCGACTTGATTTTTTGCAGGTACAGGCTCTTGGCGCCGTCCAGCCTGGTATCGGCCATGGCATTCGAGGTGAGCAGGGCCACCCTGTCCCGGATGACTTTCCGGATCAGGGTCTTGCTCGCTTTCAGCTCCTTTCCCTCCTTGAGAAGGTCTTCCTGCTGCTTGACCACCACCGGTATCAGTTCTTCTCCGTCCTGACCCCCGAGGAGCACCAGAAATCCATAATCAGCATCGATAACCATGAATATGAGGTCCATAATTTTGTCGAGAAGTTGGTCGAAGTCGGTAATCTGATTGAGCTGTCTGCTGATTTCATAAAGGACAAAAAGGACTTTGTTCATCCGGGCAAGGTCGGACAAGCTCGTCTTGTCTATGAGATCGTCTGTTTTTTCTTTCCTGCTTTGGCCGGTATCTTTGGCCAGTGATGCCAGCAACTCATGCGAACCCACGTAAGTGCTGCGTGGGCTGCTTTCGACGATTCTCTGTTTTTCGGTCTCAAGATCGCCGTCCGCTGTCAGTATCAGAGACTCGAATGTACCGGTCCCGAGGCCTCTTCTTTCTAAAAAAGTCAGGCGAGTTGAACCGAGTTGTACCCTGTCTCCGAAATGAAGTGGAGCCGTTTGAATCAACTTACCGTTGAGCCCGGTTCCGTTGTAGCTTCCCAGGTCAAGAATGAGGTATCCTTTTTCAGTCTTTCTGATTTCTGCGTGATGGCGGGAAACAGTGATATCTTTCAGGGGAAGGTCGCTATTCTTGCTCCGTCCAAGGGTCACCTTTTCCCCGGTAAACGGATAATCGAATATAATACCATCTCCAGTGATCACGTGAAGAATGGGCATGGCAGGCTACCCTCTTTTTGTCAACAGGGCATCGACAGCTACCATAACCAATTCCCGTTCTTGTCCCATCGACTGTTCACGGAGAACCCGATTTTGGAGAGCAAGAAATGGAAGAGAAATAATCTATTGCCCCGAAAATACCCTAGCTCCTGGCAATGAGGATCGGGTTTATATCCCATCTCTAATGCTTCTTCCAGGGTGGTTGTCTTGGCTGTCTTCCCTGCGACACAACTGTAATCAAAATGAATGGAGTGATAGCGTTTGTCCTCGAGGGTGATCACCACAACCGCGTTGGGAGGCATTTTTTCCTCGACCGTAATATAGATGCTCAGGAAAAACCCGATTACGAGACTTGAAAGGGCGATGACCGTGATGATCTGGTATTTCTTTTTCATATACGAGATCCGGGAACCAGAAAGTGCGTGCCTCCAGAAGCGCCAGGTTGACTTTTTCCAAACGGATTTTTTTTACTTGATTGAAACAATAAAGTCAACTCCATTCGCTTTTGCCTGAATATCCTTCAGTTTGCCGAAGCGAAGCGGTCATCCTTTTCATCAGAGTTGATGGTGCGGTCACTTCATGCCGGGGGCTCTTCTCCGGCAGAATTCCGCTCAGGATATTCCATTCCGTCCCGGGCGGGACAGGGGAAGCTTCAGACGCTGATCCGGCTTTTTTCTTGACACGTCCTGAGCATTCCCCCCATACTTGCGGGGGCGGAGATTGGGACCAACCGTGTCTTTCTCACAGGTTCGAGAGCCGATGATGTTTCCCATGGAATTTGACCATAGAGCGCTTGACAGCCTTCCTCTTGCTGAAGGAGAAGGCATCAAGAGGGTTCTTCGGGTTCTCAGGGCTATTGTCAACCGACGGGTCATGCCCTATTTCAGAGAAAAGAGATGGGTTGACGCCACATTGATTGTCAGGGTCAACAATCGCATTGCCATTGAACGTCTGGAAGACGATGAAAACCGTATCTGCCTCGTCAGTCTCATCTCAAAGAAAGATGAGCGATGGGTTATTCATATTCACGAGAGAGTTTTTGATTATCTGGCGTTCCTCATCCCCAGCGATCCCGAGTCCAGGCTCGGAGGCGCCACGAGCGAAGAAAGCAAGATCCTCGCCTTTGCGGAATTGTTTCTGCGCCATGAGATAGAGCATATGCTTCATCCCGAGGAATCGGAACGGGATGTCATTCGCTCCGATATTGCTTTTGCCATGGATCGCCGGAAAAACGACCCCACGTTTTACCGGATGCTTCGAAATGTCCTGGCCGATGAAATGACAGGACTGAAGGGAGAAGCATATCTATCCCTCTTTGATTCCGCAGAAGATGACCGGCCGTACGGATATCTTATCACCAGGATCCTGGGATCCCACGTCATTCACCTTGCCCACATTCCGGAAGATTTGCTGCGGCACATGTTTTTATTATTCGACACCGATATAAAGACAAAGGTCCTCGGAGAGTGCTACCGCTGGAGCCGTGATGCGTCCAATACGCTGTCCCGGCGCGTTTCATGTCTGCACAAAGTGCTGAGACTGTTTTCTCTTCTCATCAGTTCTGATGAGAAAGAGGCCCTGAAGGTTTTTGAGGCCTTTCAGGGACGCTGGGGACTAATCTACCTCTTCCATGAACTGGATCTCCCGGAGAGTGCTCTGGAAGGGAAGGATTCTCAAGAGATATTCGCATTTTTGAAAGGGCATCTGGACAAGGCCTCTGAACGAATTGGTGGAGAGTATGAACTGCCGGCACCTGAAATCAAGGTTGGCCCTGGGGAGATCCTACCGGTTCCACGGCCGGTCAGGAGTCTGAAAGATCGCATTGAAGAGGCGAGAAATGATCCCCTTTTTTCCCGCCAGGCCCTGGAGGTCATTGACAAAAATAAGGTGAGTGCCGTTGGTCACAGCGGTCCCAAGTATACTGAGTTGATCGAGACATTACTGGCAATCCCCTGGGGGAAGGCAAAGAGGATTACCGTGGAGCCCGAGGAATTTGAAAAAGGGCTGGATGACACCCATTATGGGCTCAAACGACCGAAAGAAATCATCAGCGATTTTTTCTCAAATCTGATCCGGCGGTACGGGCATATGGAGAAAGGAGGCGAAACACCGGCGGGACACTCAGGAAGTGCCTTTCTGTTCGTCGGTCCTCCAGGAGTTGGAAAGACATCCCTGGCCATTTCTATTGCGGAGAACTTGGGGGTCCCCTATCACAAGATATCCCTCGGGGGAATGCGGGACGAGGCGGACCTCAGGGGATATGGATTTACCTATGAAGGGTCAAAGCCGGGGGCCATTGTGCAAGGCCTCATAAAAATGGACGTCATGAACGGCATGTTTATTATGGATGAGGCGGACAAGACGGAGAAGTTTGCTATTGCAACCTTGCTGGAAATCCTCGATCCGGAACAGAACCATCTCTTTCACGATAAATTTACCATGACCACGGTGGATATCGACCTTTCCAACTGCCATTTTATCTTGACGGCCAATACCCTTGACACCGTCCCTCCGCCGGTTGTGAACCGTTGCGAGGTGGTTGCTCTCGATCGATACAGCATAGATGAGAAAATCGCCATCGCCGAGCAATACCTGGTCAAGCGAATACGAAACAGATACCAGGTCAGTGAAGAGGAGATATATTTTGATCCGGAAAGAAGGTTGGAGCTTTTGCGGTATCTGGTCAAAATGTACACCTATGAACCTGGGGTGCGGGAACTGGAACGGATCATTCGCACCCTGTTTCTGAGGGTTTTGAGAAAAGAGAGGCCGCCATCAGACAATCACGGCATCCGAATTACTCGAGAGACAATCAAGCAATATCTCGAGATCCCGGGCGGCCCGCGTCAGATTAATGAAGAGAATCGTGTTGGTGAAATACTTGGTCTTGGCGTGAATATGGAGCTGGGGCTGGGAACGATCATTCCCATTCAGGCAACACCCATAGACGTGAAGAAAGAAAAGGGCCTCCGGCAGGAAAATTACCTGAGCATGGTGCATGCGACGGGGAACATTGAGAAAATAATGGATGAGAGCCGCAAGGTGGCGACCACTGCAATCTTCTATTGTGCCGAGAGCCTGGGAATTAAACCGTCGGAATCGGAGATACCTGTTCACCTTCATTTCATGGGGGCATCCACCCAGAAGGACGGGCCTTCCGCCGGCAGCGCTATTGCCCTTGCCCTGGCCTCTGCGCTAACCGGACGCCCCATTCGAAGAGATGTTTCCATAACCGGTGAAATCGACACACAAGGGCGTATATCCATGGTCGGGGGATTGGAGATAAAGCTTGAGACGGCGTGTGACGCAGGGTGCAGGACGCTGATCATTCCCAAGGAAAACCTGACCGGGGACAGAGGAATAGAGCGATTGCCGGAAGCCCTCAAAGAGGAGCTTCAGGTCCTTACCTATGATGAATGGAAAGGAGAGCATGAGCCCTTTAACCACGAACACCATGTACTGCAAGTGGTCGCGGTGGACCATCTTGTCCAGGCAGCTGATATCGCCTTTGTTGATGAAGCGCAATTGGAAGCCCTTGAAACCTGTTTTGTTTCCCACGGCCATACCACAGGTGAACTCCTGCAAAAGGCCCTGGGCACGCCGGGGCCCGGAATAACACGCTGTCTTTTCTATGCCAAGGATCCCGAAGAATGGGAGCGGGAAGAGTTCGGTGAGGTTTTCCTGAAGGACTACGAAGAGGTTCTGCTCATCAGACCGGGGACAAGAGAAGCATTTCGTGCCGGGGACCAGAGACGGAAAGAACCGATCCTTCTCCAGGAATTTGATCCGGAACATGGGCGGCTTAGCCCTCTCATAAAAGAGATGCTGGACGGGTCCGTCCTTCGCGTTTCCATTGTTGCTCCTTACTTTTTCCTCATAAGAGACGGGATCAGCGCCAGGGACTTCCCGAAAGGACCCACTTTTGAGGGAGTCATGCTTTTTGCCAATAATTATACCGTGCAGGGGGTAAAAATAAAGTCGTGCAAGCCGATCCTGAACAGGGTCCATAGTCTTCTTTCCCGCCTTGAAATCAGCCTGGTGAACGAATGCCCTTTCCTGAAAAAAAAGGGAGAGATATATATTGTTGATCTTTCCTTTATCCCTGAAAAATACCGTCTGGATGTGAAGTACGCGGAAGAGATTCTTCAAAAATCGCTTCAACAATGGCTTATGGCCGTGAAAGAAAAAGCATAGGCCCGCGTGTCCGGATCAGAAATCGTGCAGGATTGATGCCTTCCTATACAGTATCTTTCTTGTACAGGAATGGTGAGAAATAGCCCTTTTCATGTTGAATAGCTTGACCGCAGGGAATGAACGTGGTAGCTCTATACCCGTCCCAAAAAATCTTGGAGGAGGAGACAGGAGATGAAAAACCGTCGTTTTTTATTATGTACCGGCATCTTGATTCTGCTTTCCTTTGTCACCCTTGTGTGGGCACAGGGGGATATGCAGCTTACCCCCCCGGGAATGTCAAAGAAGATGAAGACCGCCATCGAAAAGAGCCTTCAGGACGAAACACTTGGAGCCAAAACCAGGGAAGTGATAAAGCCTGGTGAAAAACAGGGATACCTGGAGATACCGGGCGGCCCTTCTCCGAACGTGATCGTGGGTCTCCTCTGGGCAATCTGGGTCGGCTGGATCTTTTCCAGCGTGGGCGCCTTTGGGGGGATCATGGCGGGAGTGGGTCATATCACCATATTCGGGCTGGGTGATTACGCCAAGTCATTCGGGAAAGGGAATCCGGTAAACAAGCTGATAACCGACTCCATACGGGTTTCCAACCAGTGGCTGGTCGGGCTGTCGGGTTTCATATCTTCCTTCAATTACTATCGCATGGGAAGGCTGGTGGCCCCGTTGGGCTTCTGCCTTGCCATAGGCGGAATCGGCGGGTCCTGGCTTATTCCTGAAGTAACGGCCGGCAAAATTTCCTTGAAAGCCTACCTTGGTTGGTTTGGGATTGCCGTGTTTGTCATAGGCGGTTTTCTTCTGTATGGCCTCACCCCGCGTGCTGCGGCCAAGAAAAAGGAGGCAAAGGCTGCTGCCCAGGCCTTTGAAAAAGCTGTCAGGGACAAGTCTGATACCAAGGATCAAGGAGTGCGCATCATCCAGGGCTCTTGGCTAGTTATGATTGTAGCCTTGGCCTGTGTTGTGGCATCGACGTTGTGGATCAACCTTGTGGGAGGTGTAAGGTGGGTGGCGTACATCCTGCTCGTCGCCGGCTGGGTGCTCACCTTCTTCATCGGAAAAGTGCGGTTCACCTTTTACGGGCAGGAATTCGGTTTCACCCCATGGGTGCCGATGCTGGGTGGTATCGTTATCGCAGCCATTGCTGCATTCCTGGGCATTGGAGGCGGATTTCTCTATGTCCCCTTCCTGACCTCCATCGCAGGACTGCCCATGTTTCTGGTGGCCGGGACGTCCGCCCTCGCTGTCCTCGTGGGTATGGTTATCTCCATCTTTACCTATATGGTCGGAAAAGGGGTATTGGTATCTTGGGGACTTATCGGCGCCGAACTGATCGGTATTTTTATTGGTTCGATGATCGGACCGCGCACCTCCAAATATATCCCTGAAAAGGTTCTCAAGATCATTTTCATTGTCTTGGCGCTCTACGTCGGACTCCGTTACACCACCAAGGGGTTCTTTGGTCGGAGTATTGTGCCGCCCTTCTGAAATCTTCCTTCTGAACACTGCCGGGCTTCGGGATCAGCTGAGGCCCGGCTCCTCACAGAGGAGCGATAATGGACGTCTTCACTGACCTCATCCATGGCCTTGATCCGGTTCTGATAGCCCCCTACCGGTGGTTTCAGGATCCTTTGATCGGCTGGTTGGTGGGTACGTTTATCCTCGCCCTTTGGGCATCAGTGCTTGGCTTGCTTACCTTGGCCGTGGCGTACCGCGTGAACCGGGTCTACGTCAAGAAAGTATTGACCAAGACAGGCTACTACCATGAACAGTCCCTCAATGCAAAAGCTGCAGGCGATGAGGAAGCCTATACAAAGATCAACAGGCTTGCCAACGAGGAATTTGGAAGATCCTTTTTCCTTCTCATGGCCATGGGTATGGCGTCACTCTGGCCGGCATTTTTCGCTGCCGCCTGGCTGAATGAACGCTTTGGCGATATCAGCTTCCTGGCGCTTCCCGCGTGGGCGGGAGGGTATCACATTAATTTTATCGGTCCTTTCATCGGGCTTTACATTCTGGCAAGATTTGTGATTTTGAAATTCAAGACCTTGATAATCAGGACATTCCACCCGAACACCCCGTCATCTCCCCCTTCAAACGTCTCCCCTTCTTCGGAGGCATAAGAGCGCTCACCGCATATGTGTCCACGTCTTATGGTGTGGACAAGACAGAGTCTGGGTGCTAAAGTACCTCACACGGGCTCTCGAAGAGAATTGCCCAGGATACGTTGTATCCTGCCCACAAAGGAAAGAGCGAGCGTGAATATGGAAAGGATTGTACCGGATCAGGATACGGCAGTGCTGCACCGTGCTGTAGACGCATTTCACCAGGCGCGTATCCTTGTTCTGGGTGATATCATGCTGGACCGGTACCTCTGGGGAAAGGTCTCGCGGATTTCACCGGAGGCACCGGTACCGGTGGTGGATATCCAGTATGAAACCGAAATGCTGGGTGGTGCAGCGAACGTGATCAGCAATATTTTCAGTCTGGGAGCGAGACCGACCCTCTGCGGAGTGATTGGAGAAGATGCAAGGGGAAGGGAAGTGATCGCACGGATGGAAGAGCTGGGCCTGGCCACGGAAGGGGTCCTGGTGGAACAGGGAAGACCAACAAGCACGAAAACCAGGGTCGTGGCCCACAGTCAGCAGGTGGTTCGAGTTGATCGGGAAAGCAGAAAGGAAATCCGGCCCGAAATGGTTGAGGCGATCCTGGCGTTCGTGAAAGAAAAGGCCCAAAGTGTGGACGTGATTATTGTCTCCGATTACGGAAAGGGGGTCGTGTCGCCCGAGGTCATACGAGGATTGCAGGCGTTAAAGAAATCCTGGAGGGGCGTTATTGCGGTAGACCCCAAGGTCGGGAGTTTTCCTCTTTACCGGGGGGTGGATGTAATCACGCCCAATCACCATGAGGCAGGTGCGTACTGCGGCTTCGAGATCATTGACCGGGAAGGACTGGTCAAGGCCGGGGGGCAGATACTGGAAAACCTCGGCTGTCAGGGCGTGTTGATCACCCAGGGAGAACAGGGAATGACCCTGTTCGAGCAGGGAGGGGAGATCCGGCATATCCATACGGCGGCGAAAAAGGTCTACGATGTGACGGGCGCCGGGGATACGGTTATCGCCGCCTTTTGTCTGGGATTGGCGTCGGGGCTTCAAATGAAGGAGGCGGCTGTCATATCCAATCTCGCGGCAGGTATCGTTGTGGGCGAGGTCGGGACCTCGACCGTCAGAGGGGAAGACCTGAAAAAGGCGATCAGCGAGATGCGCTGGGAAGAAGGATAATGGGGAGTGGGAAATGAGTCATCCACGCGAACCGGAACCGGTAAAACTCACGGCAAGCCTTTTTTCCCCGGAAAAGGATCTCGTGAACCTCGTTATCGAGGAATTATCCGGGATGTTCGGCCCGGTGGACTGGAGAAGCCCCGAGTGTTTTTTTGATCGGACCAGGTATTACGAGAAGGAAATGGGGTGGCCGCTTCACCGGCGATTTATCTCTTTTGAGAAACTGATCAGCCCGGAAGAAATCGTGTCAATCAAACTGCGGACCAATGGTGTGGAAGCGCAGTACGTCCTGGAAGGGAAAAGGAGGATCAATATCGATCCAGGCTACGTCTCACCCGAGCGGTTGATCCTGGCAACCGGCAAGAACTACGTACACAGGATATATCTTTCAAATGGCATTTATGCTGATCTGACCCTTGTTTTCCGCAGGGGGCGTTTTGAACCGCTGGTTTGGACGTACAAAGACTATTCTGATCCTGTTGCAAGAGGATATTTTGAGAAGGTGAGGGAAACCTACATGATACAGCGAAGGGAGGGAATGTGCTGTGGTCAAGAGCATGACCGCGTACGGCAGGGCGGAACATGATTTCGAGGGCATGGTATTCCTGGCGGAAATTAGATCGGTGAACCATCGCTATAGGGATATCATTCTTCGCATTCCCAGGAATTTTGAGCCGCTGGAGGATGAGCTGAAACGAGTAGTTGCCGACAGGGTTAGGCGCGGCCGTGTCGAGGTTTCCGTCCAGGTCGAGGGAAACGGCGATACCGGTCTCTGCGAGCTGCAACTCAATGTTCCGCTCGTACGATCCTATATGAAGATTTTTGCACAGCTCAAAGAAGAATTTGGCATAGATGCCCATGTCACTGCGGAGCAGCTCTGCCAGTTCAAAGATGTTATTGTTGCCGAACCGGGGACGGTGGATATTGAGAAGCTGAAACCAGGATTGCATGAAGTCCTGAGGAAGGCACTGGATTCCTACGATATCATGCGGATCAGGGAAGGGAAGACGCTTGAGGAAGATTTCAGAGAACGGTTGCGGATCATGAGAAGCTATGCCGGTGAGATCAAGGAAGGCGCTCCTGAGGCAGTGGACCGGAGGGCCGGCAAATTGAAGGAAAAAATCGCTTCAATGGTCGGTGATCTCAATATCGATGAGGCAAGACTCGCCCAGGAGGTGGCCATTCTTGCGGAAAAGACGGATATCACTGAGGAACTGGTGCGAATAGGGAGTCACTGCAGTCAATTTGAGGAATTTCTAAGAAGGGATGATGCACTTGGAAGGCGGCTGGACTTTCTCATCCAGGAAATCAACAGGGAGGTCAATACCCTGAGCGTCAAGGCATCGGATGCTTCCATTTCCAGCATCGTGATTGAAATGAAGGCAGAACTGGAGAAACTTCGGGAACAGGTCCAAAACGTGGAATGAAAGGAGGCGCACTCATGGCCGCGCAGCTTGTGAATATCGGCTTTGGGAATTCAGTGGTTTCGAGGAGGGTGATCGCAATTATTTCTCCGAACGCGGCGCCCATAAAGCGACTGCGGGACGAGGCACGGGAGGACAGGAGACTCATCGATGCGACCCAGGGGAGACGCACACGGTCTGTGATCATTACAGACAGCAATCATGTCATCCTTTCGGCCATCCAGTCGGAGACCATTGCCCAACGGTTCAGCCCCAACTGTAATCTGAGAGAAGAAGACTTGAAAGAGTAGGCATGAAAGGGCAGCTTTTCGTCATATCAGCGCCTTCAGGAGCAGGGAAATCAACAGTGGTCCTGGAAGTGAGAGAGAAGGTGGCCCGCGTGGGGTATTCCATTTCCCATACCACCAGGAAACCCCGGGCAGGGGAACAGGGGGGCAGGGAGTACTATTTCGTGGACAAGGGCACATTCAGGAAGATGGCGGATGAAGGGGCATTCGTCGAATGGGCAAATGTTTACAGGGACTATTATGGGACTTCTTTTTCAGCCCTCGAGGGGCAAATTGAATCAGGCCTGGATGTATTGCTGGACCTTGATATCCAGGGAGCTCGGGCCATCAGGAAATATTTCGGCAACAGCGTCCTGATATTTCTCGTCCCCCCGTCACTGGAAGTCCTGGAGGCTCGATTGAGGGCACGGGGTACCGATAAAGAGAAGGTTATTGAGGCACGTCTCAAGAATGCAAAGCGTGAAATTGCTCAATACGGCCGATATGACTATGTAGTCGTCAATGACCAGCTTGAACAGGCCGTAACAGAGGTTCAGGCGATTATCATGGCCGAGCGCTGTAAGACCGGGCGGCAAGAACCGGCTATTCGACAACTTTTCGGTTTTTAACTTCCTTCGTATCCCACTTCTTCAGGGAGCATGATGCCTGCGACCGACAAATTTCCCAGCACGATACCAGGTTTTCATGGAATTCGGGAGGCCCTGATTCGCGGGCGTTCCCGGGTACGAGAATTGTGGCTCGCAGAAGGAAAAAAGTCCCAGAGAACAAAAGAACTCATCGGAATGGCCAAAGAGCGGGGTATTCCGGTGTTATTTGTCAGGACTGTTGAGCTTGAAAAGCGTTTTCCGGGGCTCGTTCACCAGGGGATGGTGGCCATATCGGAACCCTTTTCTTACAGCGGTGTGGCGGAAATAGTGCAACGGGCGGAGTTGGGACACGGGACGGGCTTGGTCCTGGCGGCCGATCATATTACCGATGAAGGAAACCTTGGGGCCCTGATCCGTGCCGGGGCATTCTTCGGGGCTGCTGGTCTCATCATTCCCAGGGACCGTTCAGCGCAGGTCAGCCCAAGGGTGATCAAGCGATCCTCCGGGGCCGCCGGGATGCTTGCCGTGTGCAGGGTGGTGAACCTGCGGAGGGCACTTGATTCCCTGAATGACCAGGGCTTCTGGATTATCGGTACAGCCGGGGACAGTCCTCAGTCAATCTATGCGTTTGACTGGAAGCGGAATCTTGTGCTGGTGCTGGGGAACGAGGAACGGGGTTTGAGTCCTTCCGTCCGCAAAGGATGTCACGCGGTCGTGAGCATTCCCCGGTTCGGTTCCATGGAATCTCTGAATATTGCCGTGGCGGCAGGGGTCATCCTGGGTGAAATACGCAGGCAACAGAAGCAATGATGAAGGTCGGCGGGAAATGGTGGTCAGGGAAATGCTCCGAGTGCACCGACGTCTTTCAGGGCGGTAATGACCTCGCAGAGCGGCAGCCCCACGACATTGGTATAGGATCCCCTGATGCCTTTGATCATGAAAGCGCCGATGCCCTGAATAGCATATCCGCCCGCCTTGCCAAAGGGTTCTCCCGTGGCGAGATATGCCTCTATCTCCACATGAGTCAGCCTTTTGACCAGTACTATGGTGCTGACCGCCTGGTGAAAGACCTCTGCGCCCCCGGGGTTGAGGAGAGAGACACCGGTAATGACGTGGTGCTCCCTGCCACTCAAATCGGTCAGCATTCGCCTGGCATCCGCCTTGCTCTTAGGCTTACCGAAGACGGAATGATCAACCACAACTATTGTATCAGCCCCCAGTACCCAGCCCTTTACCCCGGTATTATGAATAGATAGGGCTTTTTGTCTGGCCAGGGTACAGGTCGTCTCCACGGGGTCTCCGGCAACACCATGCTCATCAATCCGGCTGTGAAAAGCAGAAAACGGCACTGCCACCTGCTTGAGCAGCGCTTTCCGCCGTGGAGAAGCAGAGGCCAGGATAAGGGGATGGGAATCGCTGATCAGAAGAGAGCCCATTGCGTGTGTCAAAAAAATGACTAATACGGTTCAGTCGCGGCTTGTGCCGCAAGAACAACTCCCGTCTTCCCTTTGCGGGAACAGGATATAAATTTGTTGCATATTCTCACGGTTTTTTCAAGAATAAGTGCCTGTGCACGTCCTGGAATTTTTCAAAACGCCTCGTTCTTGATGGGGAAGAAAAGAACAGTGAGGGGATTCCCGGACATCATGGAACGATCTTTGCAGAAAGCAAATGGAGGGCACCGAGACATTATCCCCGGTATACCCCTGATCCGGAAAATCAAAATGACAAGATTACGGGTGAACTGCATTGTGCCTGTTTCGAGCGCAAGTGCGCCCAGGATGAACTCATGATGACAGAGAGAACCCCTTGAACCATGGCAACATTTCTTGGAAAGATGAATCGATCGGAGCCGACAGAGAGGGTGCTTGAGCATCAGCTTCAATTCCAGAAAAAGCTCAACTCCATCACCAATAAAATCCATTCCGCGAAAGATACCAACGATATCCTCATGAACCTCCAGGTGGAGATCCTGGGCCTTTTTGATGCGGACAGGATTACTATCTATGTGGTTGACGGTATCCGGAAGCAAATCGTCTCCCGTTTCAAAACCGGGAGTGAAACCAATGAGATCCGTGTTCCCATCGGCAATGGAAGCGTTGCCGGGCATTGCGCAGTTACCGGAAAGGTAATCAATGTGTGCAATGCCTATGATCTGAGCGAACTTTCGCAGATTCATCCGCGGCTTGGTTTTGACAAGAGCTGGGACACGAAGACCGGGTACCGGACAACGCAGATCCTTGCCGCTCCAATCATGTTTAATAAGTATCTCCTGGGCGTCATACAGCTCATCAACAAGAAGAACGGTGAGGCGTTTACCGAAGAAGATTGCTCTTCCGCCCTTGATATTGCCCGGGTTCTTGGTGTCGCATTCTTTAATAATCAGAGAGCGATACAAAAAACAAAGACGACGCGCTTTGACTATCTGATTACCAACAACATTATCAGCAGCAAAGATTTGACCGAGTCAATGTCCCGGGCAAGAAAGACAAAAAAGTCCGTTGAATCGGTGCTGATGAGCGACTTTCATGTATCCAAGGATGACATTGGCAAATCATTATCCAGCTTTTACAAGACTCGTTTCATCCCCTTCGATGACAGGATGGTGATACCGGGGGGCCTGCTGAAAGGACTCAGAGTCAGCTATTTGAAGAGCAATGTCTTTGTCCCCGTCAGTGAATCAGATCACCACGTTGTCGTGGCCATGGAAGATCCCAATTACCTGCCCGCGCGAGATGCGGTCAAACGAATTATTCCGGGGAGAAAGTTTGAGTACTGCGTCTCTCTCAGAGAAGACATCTTCAAGATGATTGATCTCTTCTTTGATGTTGACAGAAAGAAAATGCTTCATGGCTCGGGGAGCATCGAAGACATTCTCGGCCAACTCGAAGGGTCTGAGGAATACTATGATGAGGAAATGGAAGGCGTCAGCGAAGAGGATAGCGCCATAGTCCAGCTTGTGAACAAGATGATCGTTGATGCCTACAACCGGGGGGCGTCCGACATCCATATCGAGCCCCGCCAGGGGCATGCAAACGCGGTTGTCCGTTTCAGAATTGACGGTGCATGCCAGATCTATCAGACCATCCCGTTCACCTACAAAAAGGCCATGGTTTCCCGAATCAAGATCATGTCCGATCTGGATATCGCCGAGAAGCGCCTTCCTCAGGACGGGAAGATCAAGTTCAGGAGATTTGCGCCGCTCGATATCGAACTTCGCGTGGCCAGCATACCAACGGCCGGACAGAACGAAGACGTGGTCATGCGGCTTCTGTCCACGGGAGAACCCATTCCCCTGGATAAAATGGGGATGAGCGAGAAGAATTACCAGTCATTTATTGATATCGTTACGAAACCATACGGCATAGTCCTGGTGGTGGGACCAACGGGGAGTGGAAAGACAACCACGCTGCACGCGGCCCTCGCCTATATCAACAAACCGGAGACCAAGATCTGGACGGCCGAGGATCCCGTGGAAATTACGCAGGACGGCCTTCGCCAGGTCCAGGTGATGCCCAAAATCGGCTTTGATTTTGCCACTGCCATGCGGGCATTTTTACGGGCGGATCCAGACGTGATCATGGTCGGTGAGATGCGTGACCATGAAACGGTTTCTACCGGCATTGAGGCATCCCTGACAGGACACCTGGTCCTGAGCACGCTCCATACCAACAGTGCACCGGAGACGATTATCCGGCTGCTGGATATGGGCATGGATCCATTCAACTTTGCCGACGCGCTCCTGGGGGTTCTTGCCCAGCGCCTGGTCAGGACTCTGTGCCAGGAATGCAAGGAAAAATACCATCCCGATCAAAAGGAATTTGATGCCCTGGCGCGGGCGTATGAAGGTGATTTTGATGCCTTGGGGTTCAAATACGATGATGATTTCTTTCTGTATCGGGCCAATGGATGTCCTCATTGCGGAAATACGGGATATCGAGGAAGGACAGGTATCCACGAACTCCTGGTGGTGAATGACCGAATGAAGGATTTGATCCAGAACCGTGCGAGAATGGAGGAACTGAGGCCCCAGGCCATTAAAGACGGCATGAACACCCTCATGCAGGACGGTATCCGAAAGGTATGTCTTGGCCTCACAGATCTGATTCAGGTGCGGAAAGTCTGTATACGGTAACGAGAATTACGGGAAGAGACCGGGCTTCAGAAGGCCCGTGCCCTCCTTCAGGCCGAACATGATGTTCATATTCTGAACAGCGCTGCCTGCCTGGCCTTTGACCAGGTTGTCAATATGACTGACCACTACCAGATTTCCTGTCCTGTCATCCACATTCACAGACAGATTGCAGAAATTACTTCCCCTTACGTTGGCGGTACTTTGTGGTGTTTCGGGGCCGAAGATCCGCACAAACAGGTCTTCCCTGTAGAAGGAACGATAGGCCTCCAGGACCCGGGTCATGTCGTTTCCCTGCCTGAGCTGCCCGTATATGGTGGTAAGGATGCCTCTGCACAGAGGGACCACATGAGGGGTGAACGTCAACACCACGTCTTCCCCCGCCAGGAGACCCAGCTCCCGTTCCACCTCAAACACGTGCTGATGCCCTGAGATTTTGTACGCATTCATATTGTCATACCGGGCGGGATAGTGGAAACCCGGGGCTGGCTTCTTCCCGGCGCCTGAAACCCCGGTCTTGGCATCGCAGATAACGCACCGGGTATCGATAAGGCCTTCCTTCATGGCAGGGGCGAGCCCGAGAATGCAGCTGACCGCGAAGCAGCCCGGGTTTCCCACCAACGTGCTCTTCCGGATTTCATTTCGGTGGAGCTCAGCGAGGCCGTATACGGAAAGAGGCAGGAGGTCCGGGGCGGCATGAGGTTGCTCCCTTCCGATCCGGCTTGCGTAGGACGTGTAGGAATCCTGATCATTGAATCGAAAATCACCGCTGTAATCAATAACTTTTGTCCCCTTTTTCAGCAACTTTCCCGCCTCCTGCTGGCCGACCCCATCCGGTGTGGCAAAAAAGACGGCATCCAGATCATCCGGAACTGCGGGGTCCTCCGGGTCCATCAAGGGCAGGTCGCAGAACCCCATGAGATGGGGATAGAGATCGCTGATGGAACGGCCTGTGTCCTGGTTGTCCAGGAGTACTGCAATCTCCGCATGGGGGTGCATGGAGAGCAGTTCGATCGCCCCACATCCTCCGTAACCGCCGGCCCCGATAATTCCTATTCTTATCTTTTCCATATATTCCCCGCTAAGCTCAGCATGCGACGTCTTATTTACACGAGCGTATGTCATTTTACGGAAATGCAGCTTTCCGGGAAGGCAGGGGGAACCGGCATATTCCCTCTGCTTCGTCCGCTTCGCCCTCCATGGCTCCGCTCACTGCGGATGTCGTCCCTTGCGCTGTCCTGCTCCAGGGCCGACATGACGCCGCCTCGGGAACATCCCGCTTCCCTGCCCGCAGAGCAGCACTACTGCTGCGGAATGCAACTGTTTGGATGGGCGAACGTTTGTGGATCAGAGATTAAAGCGGAAATGTGCAATGTCGCCATCCTGGATAATGTACTCCTTCCCTTCAAGCCGCACCTGACCGGTCTTTTTTGCCTCCTGAAAACCGCCGCATTTTTTCAGTTCCTCAAACGAAACGACCTCAGCCCGAATAAACCCCTTTTGGATATCACTGTGGACGGAGCCTGCCGCGTCCAAGGCGGATATTCCCGCAGGAACCGGCCAGGCCTTGACTTCGTCTTCTCCGACCGTGAAAAAAGAGATGCGGTTAAGGAGGGCATAGGAATGCCGGATTACACGGTCCAGGGCCGATTCAGTTACGTGATACGCCTCGATAAATTCTTCGGCTTCTTCCGACGACATGGAAGCAATATCCTGTTCCAGGCGCCCGCGGACTACCATGAGGTCAGTCCCGTCCGGCCTCCTGTTCCAATGCGGTACCTCCTCGTCTTCATCTGCATTGTTCAGTATCACGAGGACGGGTTTGCCCGAAAGAAAGGTGAAGCCCTTGAGAAGCGGGTGTGATGACAGTTCCCTGTCGACCCGGAGAGGATCACCGTCTTCCAGTATCTTCTTGCAGGAGAGGAGAAGATCATACTCTTCGGTTTCCTCTTTCTTCCCTCTTTTCCGGTCACGTTCAAGACGCTCGATTCGATTTTCAATGACCACAAGGTCCGAAAGGATCATCTCTTCCTCGAGTGCCCAATAGTCCTTCTCCGAATCGGGCTGAGTATCTCCGGGGGAAAGGAAGTTCTTGACAACCAGTAATAGTGCGTCACAGGGACGGACCTGATTCCACAGGCTCGCACGGGCCTTGTCAGCAGGAGTACCATGAATTTCAGACGGCAGGAGGTATTCCACCCGGGCAAAGGTGGTTTTCTTGGGCCGGTATATCCCGGCCAGGAATTCGACGCGCGCGTCGAAGACCATCACCGTGGCCATTTTCATATCCTTTCGGGCGGAGGAATTGCCGTTATCGTCACCCCGAGCACCGGTAAGTGCCTCGAAAATGGTCGTTTTGCCGCTTTGGGGAAGCCCCACAATCCCCAGTTTCATGACATGCGATCCTTCCTTTTTTGTACGTCCCGCAGAAGCGGATCATACGGCCCCTTTCCTCTTTCGAAGCAGGACATACAAGGCCCCAGTTCCACCATCGTAGGGTTTGGCGGTTGAAAAGGCAAGGACTATCTTCCGTGCCGGGCCGCGGGTCAGCCAGTGGGGCAAACGTTCTTTCAGAATGGGGATGTGATTTT
The DNA here is from genome assembly GCA_964633015.1 of uncultured Desulfobacteraceae bacterium. Taxonomy (GTDB): domain Bacteria; phylum Desulfobacterota; class DSM-4660; order Desulfatiglandales; family Desulfatiglandaceae; genus B46-G9. Next base: position 102,551 of record CAZWEV010000002.1, read on the forward strand.
CCGAGTTGAGACCCCGGCCGTGGACCACGAGCACGCACCGCAGTCCGGCACGGAAGCTTTCCAGAATGAAGTCCGTCACCCGTTCCTGCGCGTCCTGCTTGGTGAGACCGTGGAGGTCTATGTAATTCTGGATTGGAAATTCTCCCCGCTTCAGACGCTGCAGCAATTTCGGATCGAAACCGTGGACAGCACCTTCGATGTACTCATCGGAAAAGGTGATATCCAGTTCGGCATATCCGCTCACCAGCTCAGACAGCCGAGTGATTGCCTCGATCTCATCGTCAGGGGCGGGGTGGGCCGGCCTGGTGTCTGCTTTCGGCAGGGTGATAATGCGGTTATGGCCGTCTGCCAGGGGAGCGACACCGTTCATGGCCTCCTGGAACAGCCTTGTATCCTCATCCAGACCGGAATCTGCCGGAGCGGATTTTTCTCCGGAAGAAGATGGAGACGGAGGGTCCTCATCGGACAGAGCGATTTGTCCCCGCAGGGCAGGATTGAAAGGACCTGCCTTTCTCCGGGCGTTTCCGTTCCCGGTTTTCCCCCTTTTCTTCTTTCTTCGGGTCATCGTTGCATGTCAAAATCAAAAACCAAAAATCAAAATGTCAAACAATTGTCATATGACAAATGCGGGAATCTTGATTCCGGATATGCCCTCCGGGCTTTCCGGAATGACAGCAGAGGGATACCCCGTGGCTGGAGTCGGGGTGGTTCATTTTGTTTTCGGTTTTATCCCGGTTTGGGTTGAAAAAATGCCGACGGTAACATAAGATCAATTGCATGCACGGTGAAATCCGTGACCGGTATCTGTTGCGCCAGAGTGCTCAAGAAGGAATCTTTTCCTCCCGGTCGTGGGATTGTGCCGATTATGAGTCGCATGTATTCTATGATGAAGGATGGAAAATGGCAAGAATTGATGATTACAAGGCAGCCGTAGCGCTGGGTACGAAAGAACTGGAAGGGGAAGAGCCCAAGCTCGTCGCTGATCAGACCGGTGCATGGTTTGACACCCTGGCAGACGGCCAGCCAACCGTAACGTTGGAATTTCTTCACAGGGATATTTCCATCACGTGGCTGGATTGGAACATTTTTTTCAAGGATACGGGAGAGGAGGTTCCCATTCAACAGCAGGTCCTCATTCTGCACTATCTGAACGGGGCCCCGGGTGCAAGAGTCGAGGGGAAATGGATAGCGTACCAGGAGGTGCCGGACGGCAAGTTTTATCTTGATGCTTTTCTCAGGAGGGCAAAAAACCCGCTGGTCCAGGCCTTCGGGAACCGCCCAGAGAGACTGCTTCCGGTAACACAGCGAGTGTACGGCGCCGAACCTTTTGACCAGGGCGACCATGCAGTGGTGGTGAAGGCCTTTCCTCTGGTGCCGGTCGCCCTGATTCTTTGGGAGGGAGACGACGAATTTCCCCCTGAAGGGAACCTCCTTTTCGACCGGAGTATCTCGCATATCCTCTCTGCGGAGGATATTGCCTGGCTGGCGGGAATGATCATTTACCCGATCATGGGGCTGGCTGAGAAAGAAGAGAAATGAATACGATCCCGGCACCGTATGTGGATTCAGCGAGACTGATCGGGATAACCACAGGATCTGGTGTCTTTTTTCGATTACAAGTCTCCCGGGCTGGTATTTTTTGCGACTTATCCACGGGGGAGTTTTGCCCCTTCCGCATTCCAGTCCTCGGGAAAAAACTCCCTGAGGACTTGGCTGCGGCTTCCCGCATGGATACGTCCGAAAAATACGAAGCCCTCCCGCCGGTAACGAAAAAAGACACCAGATCCTGTGATCTCATAGCCGCCCATTGGAGAGCTATGTTTCAACCGGACGAGTCAAAATAGTCAGATCTATGCCGAAATACAGGAGGCATGGATGGATACAGGGAGGAAAGCGAGATGACCATGCAGGAACCGAAAGTTGCGGTGTTAATGGGAAGCACTTCCGATGCCGGTGTTATGGAAGGGTGCAGGGAACTGCTCCGGGTCCTGGGTATTCCTCATGAGATAAAGGTCCTTTCAGCCCACAGGACTCCCGATCAGACAAGAGATTATGTCACCTCAGCCGCCGACAAGGGGATAGAGATCATTATCGCTGCCGCCGGATGGGCGGCGCACCTGGCCGGCGTGGCGGCTTCCCACACCACTCTTCCGGTCATCGGGGTCCCTATCGATTCATCCCCACTGCAGGGCATGGATGCACTCCTGGCGACGGTTCAGATGCCCCCGGGAATCCCGGTTGCTACCATGGCTGTGGGAAGCGGCGGTGCAAAAAACGCAGCGATTCTGGCAGCTCAAATTCTGGGGTTGAAGTATCCTTCCATCGCTCAAAAGGTGTGGGCGTATCGTGAAGCAATGACCAGGGAGGCCCTCAAGAAAGGGAGCGATTTCGAAAGCGGGGCATAAGGGAGCAGGGAAGTGCCCGACCGGGAAACGAAAAGAAACACACCGATCATAAAAGTAGACGCTGCGCACCCGTGTGGGAAGGGAGTGCAGGAAACAGCGCAGATCATCAGGCAGGGCGGGGTAGCGGCCTATCCGACCGAATCGTTTTACGGGCTGGGAGCCGATCCTGCCAGGGAAGACGCGGTGAATCGCCTGTATCAGATCAAGGGGCGGCAGAGAGGGCGGCCTGTTCTGATCCTGATTCCATCTGTTGAAGCACTTAATTCCCTGGTGAAACGTGTCCCACCTGTGGCCCGAATACTGATGGATGCCTTCTGGCCCGGGGGATTGACACTGGTTTTTGATGCCGCTGATTATGTTCCGCGGGCGATAACGGCAGGTACGGGAAAAATCGGGGTCCGCATCTCCAGTCACCCGGTGGCCGCATCGCTGGTGCGCGCAGTGGGTGGTCCGATTACCAGCACCAGCGCCAATCTTTCCGGAATACCACCGTGCCGGTCGGCAGAGGAAGTAGACCGACAACTGGGAAGCCGGGTGGACATTATTCTGGACGGCGGGGTCACTCCGGGAAAAGGAGCCTCCACGGTCCTGGATGTTTCCGGGGATCCGCCGCGTATCCTGCGGGAAGGGATGGTTTCCCGCACACGGATTCAAGCCTTCATAGACCTTCCGGACGCTGACGGGAAACTCGCTTCCCCATGAGCCGGGGAGATGATATTCCGTACCCATTCCCATATACGGAAGCAGTCCTAAGGGATAGGTTTTCAGCAAACACAGGGAGAGTCGGGGAACTGGGTGAGTTTTTTGAGGCCGTGGGACGTGACCACAAACACGTTTTCAAGCCCAGCCACTCCTTCGCCCGGGAAGACGATCTTGGGTTCCAGGGCGAAGATCATTCCTTCCTGGAGGATAGTCCGACTGCCGCGCCCGATAATGGGCCATTCGTCAAGTTCAAGGCCGATTCCATGCGCAACAAAAGGGACAGGTTGAGGGTATCCCATGAATCCCTTTTCAAGTTCCCGGGCTCGCACCACCTCCAGCGCCAGGGCATAAAGATCACCGGCCCTGGAACCAGGGCGGGCGCTTTCCGCGACTGCCTCCTGGACCTCGCGCATCACTTCATGGGCGCGGAGGAATTTTTCCGGCAACTCTCCGATGGAAAAAATGCGTGCCTGGTCTGAGATATATCCCTCCACGCTGGAAGCGTAGTCCACCAGGACCGGTTCGTGAGGAAGGATCCTGCCATTCCCTGCACCCTGGGAGTAGTAAGCGCCGAGTCCGGTTCCGCCCGTGGGACCCGGCGAGGCGCTGGGTACGGCGGCGCTTTTCCCTGCCAGTACTTGGCCATAGACACATTCCATGTTAAATGCTCTGGTCCTGACGATTCCCGGGTGACCCTGGCTCCGGTAAAATGCCTCCAGCCGGTACGCAAGGCCGGTTTCAGTCTCTGCCTCTCGAAGAATGGACGGGACCTGCCGGAACATCTGATCTCCCATTTCCGCGGCACCGGTCACACATGAGATCTCGTACAGGGATTTCACCATCCGAAGGGTTCGGATGATCGGCGATATGTCTATCATTTCAGCCTGTGGAAAGAGGCCCTGATAGATACGATACTGGTTGACGGGCAGCACATCCATTTCCAAACCGATGCGTTTTGGGATATTGCCCTCGCTTTGCTCAATAAAGCGCGGAAGATCTGAGAACCCGGAAATGCGGACAATAGCGTCAATGACGGCATCTGATCTCGCCCTGTCAATGCTCTTGCGGACCATAAGGAGCGGAGGTCCCTGCACCGGAACCCAGAGATGGGCGGCCTGGTCTGTGGCGGAAAGGTAATATACGTCAACCTTTTGTACGAAGATGGCACCATCAAGATCCTGCTCCCTGAGCATTTTCTGGAGCCTCTTGAGGCGGTTCTTGATTTCACTGCGTATGGCGGTGGTCGGCACTCGATCCCTCCTCCATTCAAGAGACACCCGTTTCCCGGGAGGGTTTGGTTTCGGTTTGGTCCCGCTCAATCTGCCTCGTGTACCAGTCGATCTGGCGGCATATGCCGCGGATAATCCTTACTTCCCGTGCGCGAAGGGGGATGCGTGAGAGATATCTCCGGATATTGAGCATCCAGTGTTCTGGGTTTTCGGGCTGGAGAAAGCCGATTTTCGTGAGCATCTCTTTCAAATGATCATACATCCCTTCCAGTTCAAAGCTGTTCGCCAACCGGGGCATGGGTTTTACCGGTTGTTCCGTGGATGCGACGGCGATTTCGTAGCAGAGGATCATGACAGCGTGAGCGAGGTTGAGCGAGGAGAACGCGGCAGTAGAGATGTTCACAATCGTGTGACAATGCCGCAGTTCTTCATTGGAAAGTCCCCGGTCTTCCGGCCCGAAGAGCAGACCTATGTGGTTCTCCTGTGACAGGGAAATGAGATCCCGGGCCAACACGCGCGGGCTGGTCAACGCAGGTCTCAGGGAGCCGATCCTTGCGGTGGTGCCCGCCAGGAAGTGGAACGGGGCGAGGGCGGCTTTGAGGTCGTCCCAGACCTCCATGGTCTCCACTACATCCCAGGAAGGTCCTGTTGCAGTTTTCAAGACCCTTGAGAGGTCGCAATTTTTAGGCCGGACAAGAATGAGCCGTTGAAGGCCCATGTTGTTCATTGCCCTGGCTGCCGATCCTATATTTTCGGGAATCTGGGGTTCCACCAGGATAACCCCGATATGGGACAAGTCTATCTTTGCACTCATGCGCGCATCACATTTCGATCATTCTTCTGAAGCCGGGGCATCCGGCGGGCCCTGCAGAATTTTCAATATGTCCGCCATGGCTCCATCGCTGTCGAAGGAAAAGGCAACGGTCCCTTCCCGGATTTCGTAATGGATGAGCTGGCAGTGATACTCCGCTGCCACCTCTTCCAGGATTTTTCTGAGCCGGATCGCATCCGGATGGCTATCGCTGTTCACATCTCCGGAAAACAGATCCACTTCAATGAGTCCGGACGGCATGGTCATACTCTGCTTCACTTGGCAGTTTGGATTGTTCCCAGAAAGGTATGCGGGTCCTTGACCATTTTCACTTCAAATGGTCCCGGGGACGATTGATCTTCCCCGGCTGTTTCAACTCTGGGAAATCTCTATGTTCTACGCTTGTCAGTATACGGCTTCTCATGAGAAATGCAAGGTGTTCGAGCTTGGTTCCAGGAATTATTATGTCATCCCCGGTCAACCCTTGCCGGTGATGGAGACCGTTCATTTTCAAAAGGTATGTGTTTTCTTAAAGAACTCTCTGCCCTGTGCCGATTTATAGATGCGAAACAGGCTCCGTGGAGTTTCCAGTCGGAAACGCATGCTTGCGGGGGAGAGATCAGGGGAAAAGCGGCATTTCACTCAAAGATCTTTGAGGTCGATGTTCTACTCAAAAGGGGGATCACCCGCGCCGAGGTCGATTGGGCCCTTTTCCATCTGAGAGGCATGTGTCAACAAGAAATTGTTTTTTCCTGTTTTACTGCTTTCTGTAAGACATCCAGGAGAGACTGGAACAATGTATGCATGCTCTCATCTCAAAAAGCTTGCGAAATTGAGATGTTCTTGCTCGATCAGAAATCCTGTGGCGGGGAAGAACCTATTTTGTGGTTGAATAGGGCGGGATGCTGTGTATAATATTCCCGCTGTTCGTCACAATTTTTCAGGAGGACCGTATGGCACAAATAGACGCCTTTTTCAAGTTAATGCATGATCAGAGGGCATCAGACCTTCATCTGGTCGCGGGACAACAGCCCGTCCTTCGCATAGATGGGGAACTGGAGCGGGTCAAGTACAAGGATCTGGAGAATGACCCCTTGAAGGCGATGCTTTACGAGATTGCTCCCGAAGAAAAGGTGAAGGTCTTTGAAGAGACAGGTGATGTTGATTTCGCATACGAGATACCGGGCCTGGCCAGATACCGAGTGAACTTTTTTCAGCAGAAAAACGGAATGGGCGCTGCATTCCGGGAGATCCCGTCAGACATTCTCACCTGCGATCAACTCGGCCTTCCTCCCGTTGTCGCGAGGCTGGCGACATTGCCCCGCGGACTGGTGCTCGTAACGGGTCCCACAGGCAGTGGAAAGTCCACCACCCTTGCGGCTATTGTGCATGAAGCAAACAGGCTGCGGAAGGATCATATCATTACGATTGAAGATCCCATAGAGTTTGTCCATCAAAGTGAGCGGGCCGTTATCAATCACCGGGAAGTGGGCATTCACACCAAGTCGTTCTCAGCCGCGCTTCGGGGCGCTTTGAGGGAGGATCCGGATATCATCATGGTGGGAGAAATGAGAGACCTGGAGACCATTGCTCTTGCACTCGAAGCGTCTTCCACGGGTCACCTGGTTCTTGCCACTCTCCATACTACCAGTGCAGCCAAAACCGTGGACAGGGTTATCGAGGTCTTCCCGGTCAGCCAGCAGGAACAGATCAGGAATACCCTTGCTGACGGATTACGGGCAGTGGTTGCCCAGACACTTTTCAGACGTACTGACAAACATGGGCGCGTGGCGGCCCTGGAGATCATGATCGCGACACCGGCGGTGAGAAACCTGATTCGCGAGGGAAAAACGTTTCAAATTCCCTCCATGCTTCAGACCGGGAAGAAGTACGGGATGCAGTCCCTGGATGACGCAATCATGGAACTCGTGAATAAGAAAATTATCAGCCCGGATGATGCCTACTCCAAGGCCAACGAAAAATCCAGGTTTATGCCTTTCCTGAAAAACCTGCCGGAAGATTTTACTGAAGTCTAAGGCGATTTGGAGGATATGGAAGCATGAAAAAGCAAGAGTTGGACCACATCCTCACGAGCATGCTTGAGTCCTATGACAATGTTTCCGATTTCAATATAACGGTAGATAAACCTTTTCAGGTGGAAAGCTCAGGACAGCTCCTGCCGGTGTCGCTGGATCTTCCCATCCACCGGTTGACTCCCTTTCAGACTGAGGTATTTGCCTTGAATCTTATTGACGGAGACCGCCGTCTGACGAGGATTCTGCTTGAGGAGGGATCCTGTGACCTGTCCTATCATCTGGCGGGAAAGGCCCGGTTCAGGGTCAATGTCTTTTCTCAGAAGGGATGTTATTCGACGGTGATGAGACAGTTGGCCAACAGGGTCCCCACCATTGAAGAGCTTGGTCTTCCTGATGCCTTTTTCAAGATGACCGAGGAGCGGAATGGAATCATCCTGGTCACCGGAGCAACGGGGACAGGGAAATCAACTTCTCTTGCCGCTGTATTAAATGAGATCAACGAAAAATTTTCAGTGCATGTGGTCACCCTCGAGGATCCAGTCGAATATGTGCATTCCCAGAAGAAAGGGACCTTTAACCAGCGGGAACTGGGGGCGGATTTTGACAGCTTTGCATCCGGTCTCCGCGCGGCCCTGAGACAGGCGCCGAAGGTGATTCTGGTAGGTGAAATGAGAGACAGGGAGACGGTGGAAATCGCCCTTTCAGCGGCGGAAACCGGTCACCTGGTTCTCAGCACCATCCACACGGTGGATGCGGGCCAGACCATTAATAGAATCATCGGCATGTTTGAGCAGGATGAAGAGAGGCAGGTTCGATCACGGCTTGCGGAAACACTCAGATGGGTCGCCTGCCAGCGCCTCCTGCCCCGGAAAGGCGGCGGACGAAGGGTCGCAGCCTTTGAAATTATGGGGTCCAACATCCGGGTGAAGGAAAGCATTATCCAGGGGGAATCCGAGGGGAAGACTTTTTATGAGATTATTGAGGGGAGTCAGCCCTTCGGCATGATGACCTTCGATCAATCCATATCAGACCTTTATCGGCAGGGCCTGATCTCTGAGGATACAGCAATGAGTTACGCATCCAGAAAGGCTATTGTTGGTCGGGCAATGGATTCCATAAAAGCTGCGAGAGGTGAGAAGACTACTTCCATCGAAGGCCTTACGTTGGATGAGGAATACGAGAATAAAGTCGTCAGGTAGAATGCTTTTTGAGGGAATAAGCCATGGACGTCATTTGTGAACACTGCAGGGCAACGCTCAATATCCCTGATGAGAAGATTCCCAAGGGTCAGAAGATTACTGCCACCTGCCCGAAGTGCAAGAACAGGCTCATCATCGATACCCGGAAAGGGGTGCAGAGGGAAGAGGACGTGTCGCCGACTCCCGGCGTTGACAGCAAGGAAACGAGACCGGGCGGAGGGGGGTATCCTGAGAGTGAAGATGAAGCCCTGGAATATTATGAAGAGGGAGTAAAACTCGCCCTTGTGCTTGGAGAGAATGCAGAGCAGAACAATCAGATTGAAAAGCATCTTGACGCCATGGGGTTTCGCTGTGTGCTTGCGGACAATCCAAGAAAAGCCATTGGAAAAATGCGCCTTCATCATTTTGACCTGGTCATTTTCCCGGAGGATTTCGGTGGGGTAGCGTTGGAACAGAGCCCGGTCCTCCATTTTCTGAATCATCTTTCCATGTCTGTGCGCCGGCGGATGTTTGTGGGCATTGTGGGAGAGAACTACCAGACAATGGATCAGATGATGGCTTTTGCATTGAGTGTCAATCTTGTGATTAGTAAGAATGACCTGGGGCGGCTGTCCATGATTATGCAGAGGGCTGTTTCTCAAAATGAACGGTTTTACAAGATATTCATGGAGACCTTCCGGGAGACAGGAAAGGCGTAGAAGCGGAAAAGATGACCACGAAACATACCTATCGGATCCGAGTGGAATCCTGCCTTCTGACAATCATGGATGTGCAAAGGAAAATCGACAGAGAATACGGTGACCCCGGTTTTCTGGATCAGTTTGAAGAGCTGAGAAAGAACCTTGAAGGTGTCGATATGGGGCTGGTATCTGAGGGTGATATACTCATGGTGGAGAAGGCCACAAACGCCCTTTTGCGCGAGTTTGAGGTCCTGTACCGGCGCTGCGGGCGGGAACAGGTATATCAGGATATCAAGAGTTGATTTTTCTTCATGTACTGGGAAAAAAGGTCACGCTGTTCATCGCACCCCGCTTTGATCGATGGCGCACTCCAGGACCTTCGCCCCTCTGACCGGAGCGAGGGTCTCTTCCCACAAGATCCCGGCCTTTCTGATATTCTCCAATTCACCGATTCCCCAGACCGTCCCTCCCGCGCCGGCACCGGCAAATCTGGCTCCGCAACCGCTTTCTTCGGCCTGTTCAATCAGCTTCTCTGTAATGGGGATCAGGGCTTCCGGAGTTATCTGCCTGCGGATAGCCATTTCCTCACGGAGCAGACGGGCGGCTTCTGACCAATGCAGATGTTGAACAGCCGATGCGAATTCCCGGACGATCTCGTTTGCCTTGATCCATCCTTTTCGGGTTTTCCCGGAGAGAAATTCCGCAAGCCACTTCCTGTTCGTGCGGGAAGATACGTGACTCTTTCCGGAATAGGCGACGATAATGTGGCGTGAGAGGAGCCGCTGTTCCCTTGTTTTCAGCAGGGGAACTCTCTCAAAGGGACTCGCAGGACTTGAGTAGTGCCAGATCCACAGATGTATTCCTCCATAGGCGGCCGCTGCCTGGTCCTGGATCCCGCAATTGCCTCCGCTGATGCCGTCTTCCAGGTGATAGGCAAGCTGCAATAGGCTGTGCGCATCAAGGGTGCCGCCCTGTCTGCGATTGCCGATTTTGTCCAGGGCCTTGATCAAGGCCATGAGCGCCGTGCTCGAACCTCCCATGGCCGATTTTACCGGAGATTCTGACCGGATATGCACATCGATTCCGTCAACATCAAAAAATGAGATGGCCGCGAGAAATATCCCGAAGGGGGAATTGAAAGGGAGCCTGCCTGTTTCAAAAACCTGAGCACGGGGAAAACCTTCCGAGGAGATCCGTATACTGTGGTCCCGGTACGGAGATACGGTCACGGTAGATCGGAGGTTCAGGGCCATGTTGACGGTAGCGGGCCTGATATGCTCAAAGGGAAGGGCCATGGCCTTGATATCCCAGGTGCCGCCGGAATCAATGCGGCAGGGGGCAGATGCAGCTACCGGACCCTTCTCAAGAATCTTTCTGACCGACGCGGTCAATGGATATTCCTCTCAGCTTCCTTTTTCTCTCAAACCGAATTCTTCCCCATGCGCCGGAACCGTGGACACCGACATCTGGTGTCTCCAGCATCTGTCCGGTATAGGAGGCCGGCGATTATGTCAGCACCCACACTGTAGCAGAAAGATGGTCTGAAATGCAACGGGAAGATAGGCCGGAGTCGCCGCATGGGTGACACCTCCCGCCAAACAACGGCTTCAATAGGACATCTGGCTCTCTTTTGAAGGGTATCGTTTCGGGATTCAAGGAAAGCACCGCTGCTGCCGATTGATCGGATACGGTTTGACATTGTTTTTCATTGTTTGTATGCTCCGTTGTACATACAGTCTGCGGGGCCTTTCCTGGACAGAAAAGGTGAAAAGGAGTGAAAAATCATGATAATGACGCGTTTCATGCGGAAGATGACCATCCTGAGGGCCCTGGTATTGATCATGACGACCGGCGTACTGTTTGGATGTGCAAGTCCGGAAGAAAAAAAGGCAAGGCATGAAAAACGGGCGGAGCAGTATCTCCAGCAAGGAAAGCTCAAAGAGGCGGTCATCGAACTCAGGAACGTGGTTCAGTTGGACCCCAAGGACGACGGCGCATATTATCAGCTCGGAGAGACCTATCTGAAATTGAAAAAAGGGCAGGAGGCATTCCAGGCGTTCTCACGGGCGGTTTCCGTGAATCCCGGTAATTTGAAGGCCCAGCTCAAACTGGGGCAGATCTATCTCCTGGCAAAGAAGACGGACGAGGCCAGAAAAAAGGCGGAGCTCCTTCTGAAGAATGGGAAGGACAATACCCACGCACTGTCTCTCCTGGCCGGAGTGCAGGTCCAGGAAAAGGATATTGATGCTGCCATAGGAACCTTGCAGAAGCTCACGGCGCTTGATCCCTCTAATTTCAATGCCTACCTCTCTCTCGGGCGTCTTTTCCTCATGAAAAAAGATCTTCCCCGATCCAAAGAAGCCTACCGGAAGGCGATTTCCCTGCAACCCAGGTTAAGGGTCCCGTATGTGGAACTGGCAAATGTGTATTCTATAGAAGGGAAGTGGGAAAAGGCCGAAGCTGAGTTGCAGAAGTTGCTGGATGTATCAGAAACCAAGTACCGGGACCTTTCCCTGCTGGCGCGATTTTACGAGCGAACCCGGAAATGGAAAAAAGCGGAGGAAACATACCGGAAGGCGGAGGACCTTGCTCCCCGGGATGATATATTGCCGTTGATGAATCTTGGCGGATTCTATGCCAGGCAAAAGGACTACACGCAAGCGCTTGAGGCGTTTGAAAAAGCCGCATCCATCCAGAAAGACAACCTCGACATCCGGATGGCCATTGCCCGGTTGCACTTTGATTTCGGAAAGACTGATAAGGCGCAGGAAGTGGTGACGAGGATACTGGAAAAGGACAAAGGCAACGTGGCGGCGAATTTTCTGGAAGGCCGCCTGGACCTGGCCCGAAAGGATTTCGCCGGGGCACTTGATCGGTTCAATCTGGTGGTGCGGGAGTGGCCGAGAAATGCGGGAGCTCATTACTTCAAGGCCCTGGCACTGCTGGGACAGGGAAAAGATCTCCTGGCAGTGAAGGATCTGGTAAAAACCGTTGAATTGGATCCCAGATTTATAGACGCCCGGCTCATTCTTGCAGAACGATATCTTCGGCAAAGGGAGAAGGATCTCGCACGGGAGCAGATTGATGCAGTGCTCAAACTCTCTCCTCGCCATGTGAAAGCCCTTATGCTGAAAGGGGGTCTTGAGGTTCTCCAGGGGAATGTGAAGGCAGCCAAGACTACTTTCCAACAGATCACCGGCATAAAGCCCGACTATGCCCCCGCGTATGTCCGTTTGGGTGTCCTGTATCAGTTGACCAAACAGGATACAGCGGCGCGGAAGAGCCTTCAGAAGGCCCTTGAGATCAACCCGCGGCAGATGGACGCCCTGGCACTTTTGGTCGCCGGTTATGTGCGGAAAAAGGAATTTGACGAGGCGTCGCGCCTTTGCAGGACACAGGAAGAAAAGCTGCGGAATTTTTCCCCGGGTCTGGCGCAGATTGCAGCTCTCATGGGAAATATCTCCCTTGCCAGGGGAGATACAGAAACGGCTGAAACCCATTTCAGAAAGGCGATTGAGACGGATCCGAATCTTCTGAGACCATATGTGTCGCTTGCCCGCATCTATCTCAGAAACAACAGGTGGCAGGAGGCTGTGCACGAATACGAGAATATCTTGAGAAAGAACCCTAAATTTCTTCCTGCCTATATGGCACTTGGGGCCATTTACGACCAGAAGGAGATGAGTGGAAAGGCGATGACCTTTTACAGAAAGGCATTGGAGGTGAAGAAAGATTTTGCTCCTGCGGCCAATAATCTGGCGTGGGATCTTGCCATGCGGGAAGGGAACATCGATGAGGCGCTGGGATACGCCCAGACAGCAAAGGAGCAGATGCCCAAGAATCCTGCTGTCATGGATACCCTGGGTTGGATTTACTATCTCAAAGGCAGTTATCTGAGCGCCATATCAGAATTCCAGGACAGCCTCGTCCATGCTCCTGAAAACCCTGTTATCCAGTATCACCTGGGTATGGCGTTGTACAAGAACAAACAATTCGAACAGGCAGAAAAAATCCTTGAGAAAGCATTGAGCATTTCAACAAATTTCAAGGGATCGCAGGAGGCGCGCGACACCCTTGAAAAGATCAGGGAAAAGTCTGATATTTCCTGATATTCAGGTAGGATGCACGTGCGTGTGAGCCGGATATCCATGTGTTGATACCTACGGGCACTGGCCGGTTAAAACTCCTATGATCCCCGCTCAGGGGGATACGACCATGAATAATGAAGAATATTCCGTACAAGACCTTATTCCTGTGCATTTTCCTGCCGCCCGTTTGCTACATCCTGACCATTCAGTCTCTCGATGGATACTTCCAGAAGCGGGAAACTGCAACAATCAAAGACCTCCTGATCCAGCATCCTGCTGCGTTATATGAAGGACGATACTCAGTCGAGGAGGAAATCAGCAGGAACCTCGGCAGGTACCTGAAAAGCAGCATCAAGGGAAAACTGGGGGTAATAACCACTATCCTGGTAAAAACAAGGGATGGACGAATTCTCTATCCACCGGTTTTTGGAAATCAGCAGGAAGATGGAAACCAGAACGGGCTGAACAACAACATGAATTACGTGGAAATGGCGGCGGATAATTATCGGATTTTGACCGACGGGCTCATCGTAGACGTGGGCATGAAAATCAGATATAATAGCTGGCTATCCAACAGCATCCTGGTGATCTACGTTTTCCTGGCAGTGATCGTTCTCCGTTTGGTTGTGAGAAGAGGTCTGGCCGAAGCAGAGAGAAGGGAGGAAGAGCAGCAGGAGCGTATTGAAGGGCTCGCCTCCCAACTGGAACGTACCACGGCGCAGATAGAAAGCGTAGTCGCAAAAGAGAAAACCTATCTCGGAAAGATCGGAGAGCTGAAAAAAGAAAAGCATGATCTGTCAAAGGATGTTGACGGACTTCTGGAGGAGATGGAAGAACTGGAAACAGGTCTGCAACACCAGAGGGAGAGCAGAGAAGACCTGGAAAACCAGGTTGCGGAACTGAAAAAGGAAATCGAACGGCTGAGAGAAAAGGGAGAGAAACGGGGAAAAAAGGCAAAGACGTCAGAGAATGTGGCGAGGCGTTTCAGGCTTCTTTACAAGAATGTGGAATTTTCTGATAGGGCGATTACCGGTTTTGCGGGTCTTACCTCTGAATTTCAATTGAAGGGGGAAGAGATTATCCATCAACTGAATGAAAACGATGAACTTATTTCTATCAGGCGGAAGGTATTTGGAAAAGGCGGCAAGATGAATGTGCTGGAAGTGGATTTTGCCTACTCGGGAAGACTCTATTTCCAGAAGAGTGGGGAAGGGAAGATTCGAGTGCTGTCAATCGGTACGAAGAACAGCCAGAACCAGGACCTTGCCTACATAGGCAAGCGGTATGAGTGAAGGTGCCAAATCCATGAAAAAGAAAAAAGAGACGATTCTGGTGATCGAGGATGATCTGGATGTCCTTTCCATGATGATAAAGCATTTGGAATATCTGGGCTACAACGTGATAAGCGCCAGTGACGGCATGGAAGGACTCAAGCAGGTGGAGGCAGGGGGATATGATCTCGTTATTACGGATATCGTCATGCCGTACGTGAGCGGCGTTGGAGTGGTGACGGCGCTCAAGACAAAAACCGCCGCGATCCCGGTGATCGCTATCACCGGGTACGGGAAGGAGCCGGAGGCAGTTGCCTTGGAGAAAAAGGCCGACGTGGTACTCTCAAAACCCGTGCGCATGCGTGTGCTGAAAGAGCATATTACCAGGCTGTTGGGGTAAGCCTGTGCGCTATCCTCGTTTGGTTTTGCCTGGTTTTCCGCTCTTGTAAAAGTACCGTATCGCGGAAAGAGGACCCGGCAGCCGATGATACCTGGAGTGGCCGCTCGCGTCGTCACGTTTGATGCAAACGGGTGCTCAGCTCCGAAAGAGTGAGGTGACGAGCTATGCTCAAACTTTATATCCTGGAGGGTCCCAGTAAGGGGCAGTCTTTTGAACTCGACGAAGGCACGGTGTCCCTGGGAAGAAGCCCGGAAAATAATATACAGATAGACGATCCTTCCATTTCACACAGGCACATGAAGCTGGAACGGAGAGAAGGACGGTTTTTTGTCGAGGACTTGAAGAGCACCAATGGAACGTATATGAACGGAGAAATGATCGGGCCGGGAAAAGCAGTGGAGGTAAAAGAGGGGATTCCGATTGCAGCAGGGAACACCCTCATGGTGCTCGATCAGGCTTTCACCGTCGGGGGTACTCTTGTCCATCATGCAGTCAACTTCCCTGTGAGAAGGCCGAAGGTCAAGGGCACCGTCTTTTACAAAGACAGGCCCATGACAAACCCCAGAAACCTCCAGCTTCTCTACAACATTTCCAATGTCCTTATGGAGTCCATCAATATCAATGATGTGCTTGAAAAACTCATGGAATACCTTTTCGACTGTTTGAAGCGCATCGACCGGGGAGCCATTCTTCTCTATGATGACAGTTCTGGAGAACTATCGGAAATTATTGCCAGAAACAGGGACAAAGAGACGGATGCCTCGATGGATTACAGTAAGACAATCGTGGACCGCGTTATCTCCACGGGAAAACCCGTCTCCATGTCTGACACGAGCAAAGAAGAGGAGGTGAACCTTTCGGACAGCATGAAGGCCCTGAAAATACGGTCAGTCATGTGCGTTCCCCTCATAAGCCGGGGCAGGTTGCACGGGGCGATCTATGTGGATTCCATCAATGCACCTCATGGGTTCCGAAAAGAGGACCTCTACCTGCTCGTGGGATTGAGCAGCCCGGCGGCAGTTGCCATTGAAAATGCTCTTCTCTATGCGAATCAGGAAAAACTGGTGGAAAGCCGCACGAAGATCTTGCGCAGGACAGAGAAAAGACTCAGGAGGAATGAAGCAAGGTTTAGGGCCATCTTCGATAATATGAGAACCGGCGTGGTCGTCTATGAAGTCGGGAATAATGGAGAAGAGTTCAGAGTTGTGGATCTGAATCAATCTGCCCAGGAGATCGAGGGAATCAGGAAAGAGGATGCTCTCGGGAAAAAAGCCAGGAATATTTTCCCTGAATATGCGTCCCTTGGACTTCTCGATGTCTTCAGGAATGTCTGGGAGAGGGGACAAAGTGAGCACGTTGATCCTGTTTACTGTGAAACGAAAAGAAAATCGGGATGGCGTGAATATGACGTATACCGGCTTCCATCCAGCGAAATAGTCAGCCTTTTTGTGGACCTCACCGGGCAAAAACGTTTGGAAGAGGAACAGCGCGTCCTCCAGGAACGTTTCCTCAATGCCCAGCGTCTGGAATCCGTGGGACGGCTCGCCGGCGGCGTTGCACACAATTTTCGGAATATTCTTCAGGCCATCCTGGGAAACATGGAATTTCTGGAAATGGTTTATGATGATATGCCGGAGATAAAGGACTCTGTGAAGAACATAGACAGTTCCATCAACAAAGGTGTGGATCTGGTCAACAGCCTGCTCCAGTTTTCGAAAGCGGGCAAGGAGTTCAAGCCGGTCATCACAGATCTTTCCCAGGTTATCAAGGAGACATACCAGATCGTGGAGCGCCTCCTTGATAAGAAGATCCATATTTCGGTCGAAGTGGAAGATAATCTGTTTCTGAAAGGGAACCGTTCGCTCCTGGGTCAGGTGTTCATGAATCTCTTTACCAATGCCCGGGATGCCATGCCCGCCGGGGGCCATTTACTGGTAAAAGCCGGGAAGGATGGGGACGAGATATTGGTGGTGGTATCGGATACCGGATTCGGGATGGACAAAAAGACCATGGAGCAGATATTTGATCCCTTCTTCACGGGAAAAGAAGTCGGGAAGGGTACCGGCCTCGGACTGTCTACTGTCCATGGGATTGTGCAGGAGCACGGGGGGAAAATATCCGTTTCCTCGTCCCCGGGAAAAGGGACAACCTTCAAGATCAGATTCCCCCTGGCAAAGGGAGAAGCCGAAGCGATCAGCGAATCGGAGAAACACGTTGTCTCGGGAAACGGCCAGAAAATACTCATCGTTGATGACGAATCGGGCTCTCTGGCAGCTCTGGTAGGAATGGCACGCAGTCTGGGATACCGGGTTGCCGGTGTGTCACGGTCCGTTGAGGCCGTTGAGCAATATGCGGCATTTCAGCCCGATGTCGTACTTATGGACAGAAACATGCCGGGCATGGATGGCATCGCATGCATCAAAGAGCTGTTGCACTTGGACGGCAATGCCAACATTGTCATTGTTTCGGGATATGAATCTTCGGGCCCGAACGGTATTGAAGAAGACGTCAGGAAAGTGATCAAGGGGTATCTTACCAAGCCCTGCGGCCTGGAGGAATTGAGCGCAGTCCTGGCCGAGATAGTGGGATGACAAGGGAAAAGGATGTAACTTCCATGGAAAGCAGAAAAAATGTCCTTCTCATAGAGAGAGATCCGACTGAACTGAAACGCCTTGACGAGCGACTGGATCGCGTTGGGTTTCCGTTCAGATGTGTGGGTACCCCGGAAATGACAATGGAACAACTGGAAGCACTGGTCCCTGACCTGGCGATAATCGGGCCGACCCTGGAAGAGGAGATCTGGTTTCAGTGCATGCAGCAGTTGAAAATAATAAAGCCGGGTATGCCTGTCCTGCTCTGCTGTAAAGAAGAAGAGTTCGAGGAAAAGGCTTTTTATGCTCCGTTCAGCGGCATCCGGTGTTTTGATCTGGACCTCACCCCGGATGCTTTGTCCGCGATCCTCAACCAGGCCATACGAGACGGCGATGAAAGTGAAAATCTGCCTGATTTCCCAGTACTTGTGGGCAAGAGCAGGGAGATCTCCCGGATTAGGGAAAAGATCGATGCCGTTGCGAACAAGGATATTACGGTACTTATAACCGGGGAAAGTGGAACCGGGAAAGAACTCATTGCCAGGTTACTGCATTATTATTCCGACCGAAATACGGGACCCCTTATAAAGATCAATTGCGGAGCCCTGCCGGACGAACTGCTGGAGAGTGAAGTGTTTGGATTTCAAAAGGGGGCTTTTACGGGTGCCCACAAGAATAAGCCGGGGCGTCTCGAGTTGGCCCACGGGGGGACCCTTTTTGTGGATGAAATAGGGGACCTTTCCCTTTCATTGCAGGTCAAATTTCTGCAGGTTCTCGAGGACAAAGCCTTTTCAAGGCTAGGTGGTGTCAGGGACAGGATCGTGGATACGAGGGTTGTCGCTGCCACCAACAGGAACCTGTCCCGGAAAGTGAGAGAAGGAAGTTTCAGAAAGGACCTCTTTTTTCGCCTGAATGTCATGCACATAGAGGCTCCCCCACTTCGTGACCGCCGGGAAGATATTCCCATGATGGCAGAATATTTTATGCACAAGTATTGCTTTGAATTCAGAAAAAGCCCGCTGAAGCCTCCCGACAGGATAGTAAACGCCCTCAAGACGTATTCCTGGCCGGGGAATGTTCGGGAACTGGAAAATGTGATCCGCAGGGTCATTGTTCTGAGGGACTGGGATGGGGCGCTGCATGATATCGGGAGAACGGACGGAACGGCCAGTCGGAAACCTTCGCCCTTCTCCAAGGCCCTGGGGAACGTTCGCCCGTGGGGCGAGGGAAAAATAGATAGATTTTTCAGGAAGCCGGACGCTTCGTTGAAAAAGATTACACGGGCATATGTGGGAGAAGTTGAGCAGAAAGCCATCTCGCAGGCCCTTCGGGAGAGCAACTGGAACCGAAAGAAGGCCGCAGAATCCCTCGGAGTAAGCTATAAGACCCTCCTCAACCGTATTGAAGAGCTTAACATAAGACCTTAAGCGGAATACTTTTCGAGTGTTTTATAAAAGCCGTTCGGGAAGAAGCGGAAGAAATACCCTGCGGAGGAGACGGTGCCATTCAAGACTATTGAATACGAGATCAAAGAGGAGGGAATCGGTCTCCTTTCATTGAATCGCCCCAGAAAATATAATGCTGTGAATGAGGAAATGCTGTTGGAACTGGAAGCATTCTGGGCGGAAAGACTTTATGATCTGGATACCCATGTCATCATACTCAGGGGCAACGGAAAAAGAGGTTTCTCCGCAGGCCTTGATATGAAAGAGGTCATGCGGAGGGCTCCATCAATGAATGCGGATGCGTTCTATCGTTTTCAGGCCAGGCTCGCGCGTCTGAATCTGGCCATGCGGAGGGCCCCGCAGCCCATTATCGCCGCTGTTCACGGAGCAGCTGTTGGGCTGGGGTTCAGTTTTGCCCTCGCCTCCGATGTCCGCGTATTGACCCGTGACGTCCGATTTGCGGCCGCATATATCAACATCGGTCTGGGGGGTGCTGATATGGCCTGCAGCTATTTCTTGCCGCGTCTGATTGGCGCCGGCAGGGCGTACGAGTTTATGCTCACCGGGAACTATATGTCCGCTGAAGAGGCAATGCAGTTGGGTCTTGCAAGCCGCCTCGCCGAGGAGGATACATTGCTTAACACCGCCATGGAATTGGCGAAGACGATGAACAGTAAAAATCCCATGGGTCTCAGGTTGACCAAGGAGGCCATCAATATGAACATTGACGCGGGCGGACTGGAACAGGCACTGCAAATGGAAGACAGGAGCCAGACGCTCCTGGTACTTCGAGGAATGATGAATGAAGGCGGAACCTCCCGCTATTTTTGAGGATGAATAATACTGCTGTTCTTATTCAGACAAGCGCAGTAATGGAAACCCATGGACATTGAGCGATGTTATGAAATCCTTGAGCTTGATCCGGGTTCTTCCCTGGACGAAGTGAGACAAGCCTACAGGGACAGCGTCAGTATTTGGCATCCTGACCGTTTTGGAGGGAATAATCCCCGCCTTATCAGAAAGGCCGAGGAAAAACTGAAAGAGATCAACAACGCCTATGAAATCCTGGTAGTGTCGTTGGCAGGGGAGGATCACGCACGGATCCGGAAGAACGAGAGCAATGCTGCGTCTGCGCAAGGGACATCAAAGAAGTGGTCCGGCACCCGGGATCCCGGGATAGCTTTTTCTTCAAGAACCGAAGCTGTTGCAGAGGCAGGAACCAGGATCCTCCTGACTGCATCATCGCAGTTGATGAAAGTGTTCAGGCGGTGGATTGACGCCGATGGAACGTAACTACCGCTTCTGCAGCCTTTTTCCATTCCCGGCTCATTGCGTTTCCTATTTTTCATGATCTTGCATGTCGTCCTGGAATTCAGAGAGGAATTCCCTGAGGCCGGGGCGCAGGTATATACTGCTCAGGTCGAACTTGGCCACGGCCTGTCCGAGCGTCCGGAGTTTTTCCTCCTTTCCGATGGCCTTGTTAATAATGAGAACATACCGTTCCCCAAGCCGGCAAAGCCCGCCGGGAGAAAAGGGAAGTTCGCTTTCAATCTGTTCATAACGGATTTGGATGCCAAGCATCTCTGCCAGATTTTCCAACTGGTGTAACAGGATGTCTTTGTCCATACCCATCTTCCGTGAAATGCGGCCGCTCTCTGTCTTTTTCATCATACTCCGAAAAACAGAAAAGCTCCAGTCATCCAACCATGTTGTTTTGTTCCGAGGTGCTGAGGCCGGCAATCACCCGTTCTTCCTGAATGAACCCGTTTGGTTCAGTTTTCCCGAGGAGATCGGGAAGTATTCAAATTTTCTTCGTGCGCTCCCGATAGCGGGATTTCGAAAGCCCAACTTGCTATCCACGGGACTCCCCACCACCTCATTACGAAGGTGCGAGAGAAATGCGGGCGAATAATCATGTTGAGAGAAACGGTCACCATGAGACTCCAGTGGGAAAATCGGGAAAAAAGTGTTGATTAAATAATAGGTATGTGTTAGTAAATTGGCGCGAAGGACAAGAGAGCCAAAATTTTGGCTAGGCTTGTTCGGCCCTATGCAATGAATACGTGGAAGGGAACGGGTAATTCCAGGGAGAAAAGAGTTTACCATTTGCATGATACAGGGTGTCTGGCGAACGGACATGAATCCCGGGGGAATTGAATATGGCAGACTTGAAGGTTTTGGTCGTGGATGATGAGGAGGAGATTCGAAATCACTTTTCTGATTTTCTTCGAAGCCAGGGCTTCGACGTAGAAACCGCCGACGATGGGGAGATGGGGATACAGAGAATTGAGCAGGATTTTTTCGATGTTGCCTTGATCGACCTCAATATGCCGAAGGTGAACGGCATGGCCGTTCTGGAACACCTGGTGCAGCATGATCCGGATTCCATCGGTATTATCCTCACCGGCTACGCCACCATTCGCAACGCGGTAGAAGCCATGAAGGCGGGTGCGTTCGATTATCTCGCCAAACCCATAAAGATGGATGAAGTGCTTCTCGTGATCAAGCGTGCCCTGGATTTCAGGGATCTGCGCAGAGAGAATATAGCCTTAAAGCGCCAGCTGAAAAAGAAGTACAAGTTTCATAATTTCATCGGTGACAGCCAGGAGATGCACAGGGTTTTCAGAATAATAGAAAAGGTGGCCGATACGGACAGCACGGTCCTTATTTTGGGAGAATCCGGCACAGGAAAGGAACTGGTAGCAAAGGCTATCCATTACCACAGTCCCAGACGGGAAAAACCGCTGATTCCTGTCAATTGTGGGGCCATTCCCGAGGAACTGCTTGAGAGTGAACTGTTTGGGCACGAAAAAGGTGCGTTTACCAACGCCATCCGTACCCGGATAGGCAGATTTGAAATGGCAAACGCCGGAACAATATTCCTTGATGAGGTGGCCGAGATGAGTCCGCACCTGCAGGTGAAGCTGCTTCGTGTTCTCCAGGAGCAGGAATTCGAACGGTTGGGAGGTGCAAGGACAATAAAATGTGATGTGAGAATCTTGGCAGCCACGAACAAGAATCTGGAAGAGGCTGTTGAAAAGGGAAAATTCCGGGAGGACCTTTACTACCGCCTGAAGGTCATACCAATCAGCTTGCCCCCCCTGAGAGACCGAAGATCAGATATCCCTCTTCTCGTACACCACTTCCTCAACGGTATGACCAGGGTCAAGAAAAAGGTAATCAAGGGGATTTCCAAGGATGTGGTGCGGGCTCTGGAACTGTATGACTGGCCCGGCAATGTCAGAGAACTTGAGAATATTATTGAGAGGATGGTTATCCTCACAGAGGGCGACCATATAGACATGGAAGACCTTCCGGAAAGAATCGCAGGCAAGAGGGGGGAGAATCAGGTGATCCAGACCTTTGTCCCTGATGAAGGTTTCTCGCTGAGCAGTGCGGTGAACGAATTTGAGCGGCAGTTGATTGTCAACGCTCTTGAAAAAACCGGATGGATTAAGAACCGCGCGGCAAAGTTATTGAATATGAACCGCACGACGCTGGTGGAAAAGATCAAGAAACAGGGGATAGAACGAAGGTTTGCAAATTAGTTTCCATCCATGGCGGGAAGGCATCCTGGGACTATAAGGATGCCTTCACTTTTTTTTTGAAGTTTTTTTCCACCGATGCCGATAGTTATGGTGGAGAAAAAAGATGACAATCACCACCTATCAGATTCGAAATGTCCTGCGCACATACGGGAATCAATTGAAACGTCGCACAAGTTTTCCGCAGGGCAGTGTGCCTCCCGTTGAATCATCAGATTTGGTGGATATTTCCGTTGAAGCACGCAAGAGACAGGTTCTCAGTCAACTTTCCTCAAGATTGATCGCAAAAGCTACTTCCCAGGAACAGCGGAGACGGAGTCCAAATGAAGGTGCCGACGGGACGAATGAGGACCAGAGACCTATATTCAACGAAGTATTTGCAAAATAAAGGAGAATGCAATGAAAGTTGATGAAATTTCAAAACACGTAGGGCTTGTCTCTCAGTCCACCGAATCGGCTTCAAGGGCCAAAACGGGAGGAGACGAGACCGGAAAAACAAAACCTGCCGATGGCCGGGATTCGGCTGCAAGAATTGAACTTTCAAAGACATCTGTGGAATACCGAAAAATTGCTGAGGCCGCCGCAGCTGAACAAGACGGCAGAATTGAACGCGTAAATCAGTTGAGAGAGGCAATAGGAAAGGATCAATATGAGATTGATTCTTCACAGGTGGCTGAAAAAGTGCTCCTGGAAGGAATCATGGAAGCTCTGAAATCGTGAGGTTGACCGTCATTCATTCCTGAAAAGGCCATCCTGCCGGGATGGCCTTTCCTGTCACAATACAGGGTAGTATCATGGTAATGCCTTCAAAGGTACTTGAAACCCGGTACGTCCTGAAGAACAAGAAAATCTTCCTTAATTATAACCGACTGAGATGTCAGTATGCGTATGATATGGACGCAGAAAAGGCGTCTGTAGTCTTTGAAATCATTCCCGTTCTCTTGAGCATTAACGAAGTGGACCTTCCCGGATATGTCTCCGGTGGTGACTCCGGGTGCGGAGTGTATGCTGTCGGTTCATCGTATCAGTTGGGGCAGGTGATACTGGATTATTTTCCTGAAACCAGATACCGCAATATCCCATTCCAAAGCTATCTTATAAAGCGGCCTGTCATCGAATCCCTTTTCCTCCTGGGCAGTGTGGGAACTGTGGCACAGACCGCACAGTCGGACTTTGATTTCTGGGTCTGTATCGACAAACGCCGCTGCAGTCGCAGGAGTATCCAGGCATTGGAGGAAAAGACGGCGCAAATAGCGTACTGGTGTCAATCAAGTTTCGGTATGGACGTTCACTTCTTTATCCTTGATCTGCAGCAGATCAGGCGAAATGATTTCGGGAAAGTTGATGAGGAGAGCTCCGGTTCGAGCCAGAAGAAATTTCTGAAGGAAGAGTGTTACAGGACCATGCTTCTAGTATCCGGTAAGATACCCTATTGGTGGGTGGTGCCCCCCGGTATCAGTGAGGAGTCCTACGAGAAAACCTGGAGAAACTTTGTGCGAAAAGCACCCGTGGACGCGGTTGATTTCGTCAATCTTGGATTTCTTGAAGGTGTTTCAAGAAGTGAATTCCTGGGGAACGCCTTGTGGCAGTTGAGTAAGGGAATAAAGGATCCCTTCAAGGCACTCATCAAGATGGCAATGATGGAAGTTTACCTTTCCGATGAGTACCATGGGACATTGCTCTGTGAAACACTGAAAGGCCGTGTCCTGGGGGGGTGTCGATTTTTGAAGGACATGGATCCTTATCTGCTCATGGTGGAGACGGTGCTGGATTTCTACCGGAAACAGGACCGGGTTGCCCATATGGACCTGCTGAAAAAAGCATTCTACCTGAAGGCACAACCAGGAATGACGAGAACAAAAATAAGAACGAGAGTTGATGATTACAAGGTGGATGTATTTGCGGAGCTCATGGAACGGTGGGACTGGCACCTTGATCTGGTGGAAGACCTGAACCAGGTGGGGAAGTGGAGTTATGGGCGCCAACTGAAATTTTCTACAGAAATCAATCGATTCTTTTCTTCAACCTACCGTCGTCTCTCCGAAGGTCTTGACTCCCCTGAAAAACAGGAAATTGATCAGTACGATCTGGAAGTCCTGGGAAGAAAGCTTATTGTTCTGTTTTCCAGAAAACGATACAAGTTGCGGTTGACGCCATTTTTGACCGGCCGGAGAATGATCTTGAATCGGTGCATCTTTCAATATGAAAGAAACCGCGCGAACCGGCGGCGGTGGGACTTGTATGACGCCACGTTATATCCAACAGAGAGGCGAAAGCTTCGATGGAAAATATTTTCTGCTGAAAGTATTGTGAAAGTTGCAGCATGGCTTGTAAATAACGGGCTCTATGACTTTCAGGCCACCGGCGTGGAAATGCCTCCCAATCCATCCGGCGTGCGGTTAACAGACCTGATTGACTTGCTGAAGCATTTTCAATCATTTTTTCCGCCGGCCTACTACCATTTAACCGGGGGCTCCAAGCTGGATGATGACGCAATCAAAGATCGCATTATGGTTGTTATCGATATGGAAGAGCTTTCCAAATTGAAAAAACCCGCCAGCATAGATATGGTCTACAAGAACAGCTGGGGGGAAATGTTTGCCGAATCATATTCCTATGGAGAAGGATTAACGGTCCTGAAGGAGTACGCAATCGATATCGCAGCAGGTGAGATGAGACTTCACGAGATCGGATCAAAGCTCCGGGTGCATATCCCACAATCAGTTGGTGACAGTGATAAGCTCGGCAGCCTGTATGGGAAAATAGCACGGGCGCTGGGTCTGGAAGAAGTGGAAGGTATGGGTATCTTCAGGCCATTGTACGGGCTTGAGAGACAGGCCCATTTCGGATGGATCGATGATAACCACGCGCAACCTTCATTTCACCACTGGCAGGAACGAGCAATGGTGACCGGACTGAAGAAATGACGATTATCCGTAAATAAAGCCCTCGAAATAGACAGTGCTAACCGGCTTTCTTGAAATGGTGTTGAGAATATTGATGACGTGGTACCTGAGTGTTTCAAAATCCCTGTTCCTGACGGCTTCCTCTATTTCCGGTTGACTCATCTTCATCATTAGTTGGTTCTTGAAGCGGGGCAGATTGTGCGTCAAGTATAGTCGCTGTTCTCTGTCCTTGCAGGGAATTGCGAGTTTCATCCTCAAATAATGTTTTCCATCGACCGTGCCTGCCACATAGCACCTCACCAGATCTCTCGGATGCATGGGGTTCAGGGCCTCTCCAAGGTTCGTCATGGGTATCCGGAGCTCATCGCGGTACCTCCAGGAAATCAAAGTCCCCGCCACAAGCATAGCCGTGAAAAGGAAGATCCCGCCTTTTTTGAAAAAATTCCGCTCGTTTTTTTTCCTCTTCATTTCTTGCTCATCCACTCGGACATGGTGGAAAATCGAGATGGCGTCGCGCGGACCCCCCGGTTTTTCCGGAACAGCATAACCATGCAGCAGGTATTGTTGCCGAGTGCATACTTTTTTCTTGTAACTATCTCGAAAATCTGATAATATATCAAATCCGAAAGCTCATAATTTTCCGGGAGCCGGCGTGGAAGCAAACGTAGGAGCAATAAGAGCGCTCATTCCTCTGTACACAGTCAAACCGCCCCTGCCGATTCAGCACAGTCACGCGCAAGGAGATTTTGATATGCGTGAAGGGCGGCGGGACGGCATTGTGTATATTGGATATGAGTCCAACCGGGTCAAAGGAGAATACCTCCCTTCCGGGAAAATGATACGGAGATCTTCAACACTCGGCAGCCTCATTGATATGTACATTTGATCCGCATTCAGCGAAGTCAACCTTCCACTTTCTGGCGTTTTTTCAAAAAATCCCTCTGGAACAGGTAGATCAATTCTTTTAGATCCTTCCTTTCACCTTTGCCAAGATCTTTGAACTGGATGGCATACTGATATCTGAGGGTCAGGGGATTTTTTTCGAGACGTTTCACCAGCGCCTTTCGGATGGGGATACGAAATTGCTGCCCTTCCGTCTGAAAGAGGACGGCTATGTGTCCCAAGAAATCCCCTTCCTGAAAAACGGGTTGACGGGAAGAACTCTTTCCCGTACCCACCAGTGCTCCCCCCTCACTCAAATTGAGAAGGGTCATTTCATATTTATCAGCATACCGGGAAAATACCACCTTCGCACCGAGCGGCGCTTCCAGTCTGAAACGACGTCGTCTCTGAACCCGTTCAATGTGATGCGGGAAGGGGACGAATATATCCTTGCCCGAAACGTATCCGCCATACGTTCTGAAGCGGTAGACGACCCTATCCCTTCCCTTGAATTCAAAACGGATTTTCCATGAGGGAGTATTTCTTGCTGCTCTCTCAAAGCCATTTGGGTAGTCAATGCGAAAATAATAAGGAGGCTTCTTGGTAGGCACACCGATTACCATGGTCAGACGTTCATAATCATGGCCGAGGAGATTCATTTTGATGACTATTTTGTTTTCTTGCATGTCTCGAAATAGTCGAAGCAGATCCTCTCCGTGTATTATTTCGGTGTCATTCATCTGTTGAATAAGGCTCATCAGAAGGCTGCCCTGAGAACCGCCCTTGATTTCATCCCTTCTGTCTGATTTGTTTTTTCAGGCCTCTTGGCTGAACCTCTCTTTACAAGCAGCGGTATGCCTGTTTTGCTGTCACGAAATTTGCAATCTTCATGCCACACCGGTGTCCCGCAGGACGCGGCAAAATGACCTTGTATATTTGGGGCGTTTGGTCTTATAGTGGAACATGATTATTTGATTGCTTTCCAATGAGGACTTGCGCCCGAAGCGTTTTTTCAGGGCGCAGGATAAAGAGGGGTTTCGTTGAACCTGGCACAGGGAAATACAAGAGTCTATACCGTCACTGAACTCACCAGGAAGATCAGCGGACTTCTGGAAGAGCGTTTTCCCTTTGTATGGATTGAAGGTGAAATTTCCAATTTTCGTTCTCCAATCTCCGGGCATTATTACATGGTCCTCAAGGACGAAAATGCCCAGATCAGGGCTGTCATGTTTCGGCAGAAGGCCCGCTCCCTCAAGTTCGTGCCGGAAGACGGAATGAAAGTCGTGGCGCAGGGAAGGATAGGCGTCTATGCACCTCGCGGTGAATACCAGGTGATTCTGGATTACCTGGAACCCATGGGTGTGGGTGCACTGGCACTGGCTTTTGAACAGGTGAAAAGAAAATTGGCGGCCCAGGGGATTTTTGATGAGGCGGTGAAAAAACCTCTTCCCTTTCTTCCCCAAAGGATTGCGGTCATTA
This sequence comes from uncultured Desulfobacteraceae bacterium, assembly GCA_964633015.1. GTDB lineage: Bacteria > Desulfobacterota > DSM-4660 > Desulfatiglandales > Desulfatiglandaceae > B46-G9. The sequence goes on from CAZWEV010000002.1 coordinate 130,220, forward strand.
CCTCTCCCACCGGCGCCGCAATCAGGGATTTCTTGAAGATTCTTGGCCGCCGTTTTGCGAACATGGAGGTGGTGGTGGTTCCTGTGCGCGTGCAGGGAGAGGCGGCCCCGGCAGAAATGATCAAAGCCTTGGAAACGGTGAACAGCCAGATAACGGCTGATGTCATTATTCTGACACGGGGCGGGGGATCCCTTGAAGATCTCTGGGCCTTCAACCAGGAAGCATTGGCGCTCGCAATACGTCGCTCCCATATCCCTGTTATTTCCGCTGTTGGTCACGAGATTGATGTAACCATTTCAGATCTGGCGGCCGACTTCAGGGCGCCGACACCATCCGCAGCAGCCGAGATGCTTGTTACGGAGAAGGAAATCCTTTCAAAGCGCCTCATTGATATGCGACAGAGAATGGGAAACCGTGTAACAGCGCTATTGAAAAAGCGGGCAGAAAACCTGGAAAGGACAGCGGGGAGACTCCGGGACCCAAGAAAACGCCTCGCTGATTCGTGGATGCGGCTGGATGACCTTTATGGGAAGATAATACGTGTGGGCGAATCGTTCGTCAGGGAGGGGAGAAGAGCTTTGGACGGGGAAAAAAGGGCCCTGTATTCTCACTCTCCATTGCGCCTTATTTCCCTAATGCGGCAGGAGAAAGATTTCACCGGTCAGGCCCTGGTCCGTGCCGGAGGGGCATATCTGCAGGGAAGAAAAACAGCACTCTCCATGCTTGGGAAGCAATTGACGGACCTGAGTCCCTTGTCCATCCTCAGACGTGGATACAGCATCACCAGGACCTTGCCTGGAAGAAATGTTATCCGGCAGGCGTCATCTGTTGGAGGCGGAGATCCGGTCGAAGTCCTGCTCGGAGAGGGCAGACTGGAATGCCGCGTCGAAAAGACAAGTGAACAGGCGGGGATTCTCGTTGACTTTGAAAGAATGCCCGACTCTGAATAAGGAGTGTCCATGGCAGAGAAGAAATTTGAAACAGCGATGTCGGAACTGGAAGAAATCGTCCATGCGCTCGAGAGCGGAGATTTGCCGCTCGATGAGGCATTGAAGGCGTTTGAAAAGGGGATGAAACTCGTCAGGTTCTGCTCCGGGAAACTGGAGGAAGCTGAAAAGAAAGTCACGATGCTGGTACGCCAGGAGGACGGGAAAGTCGATCAGGTGCCCTTTGAAATACAAAAAGAGGAAGTGGAATAAGAGAGGAATGCCCATAGATGAAATCGCTTTTGGAAGAAGAGAAGGCACGGCTTCGAGCGTACCTCATGGAGAAGAAAATCCTGGTGGAAAACAGGCTGCGGGAGTATTTCCGCCCGATGGACGGTCCGGCGGCAGTGATCTCGAAGGCAATGACGTACAGCCTTTTTGCAGGTGGAAAAAGATTACGGCCGATTCTGTGCATGGCTGCAGCATCGGTCGTAGGAGGACGGGAGGAAGATGTGCTCCCTGTCGCCTGTGCGCTTGAATGCATTCACACGTACTCCCTCATCCATGATGACCTCCCGGCAATGGACGATGATGATCTTCGAAGGGGGGAGCCCACCAATCATAAGGTATTCGGGGAGGCCATAGCGGTTCTCGCCGGAGATGGTCTTCTCACAGAGGCTTTTCGCCTCATGGCTGATGTTCCTCATACGGCACAAAAATCCTCTTCTGCTCTTTTGGAAGTGACCCGGCTGGTCGCACAGGCGGCCGGCAGTCACGGCATGGTTGGAGGGCAGGTGGCGGATATCCTGTCCGAGGGGAAAAGGGTGGAGTTCCCCGTGGTGGAGTTTATCCATTCCCATAAGACAGGCGCATTGATCCGTGCGTCGGTAACAGCAGGGGCTCTGCTGGGTGGAGGCACCAGGCAGCAGGTTGAAGCCCTGGGAACTTATGGGGAAAACATTGGGCTGGCTTTTCAGATATCGGATGATATTCTCGACATCGAAGGTGACAGGGAAACCATGGGAAAGGGTACCGGGTCCGATAACAAAAAAGGAAAAGCCACATATCCAGCCTTGGTTGGTCTGAAAAAATCCAAGGAAATCCAAGAGGATCTCGTGGATAACGCGGTAAGAGTTCTGGGACGGTTTGGTGATCGAGCGGAGCCGCTGGAACTTATTGCCCGGTACATTATTGAGAGAAAAAAATGAAACAGGAAGAGAATAAGGCAGGACTCCTCGAAACGGTGAACGGTCCGGCTGATCTCAAGAAGCTTTCGTTGGCTCAGCTGGATATGCTGGCAGGAGAAATCCGGCAACGAATTATCGAAACAGTTTCCCGAAACGGTGGGCATCTGGCCCCGAGCCTGGGGGTAGTGGAACTGACCATTGCCCTTCATTATGTCTTCAACGCGCCCGCGGACAAGATCATCTGGGATGTGGGACACCAGGCATATGCGCATAAGCTGATTACGGGAAGAAGAGAGCGTTTTCAAACCTTGCGCCAGTTCGGCGGGTTGAGCGGGTTTCCCAAAAGAGAAGAAAGTCCGTTCGACACCATCAACACGGGGCACAGCAGCACCTCCATTTCAGCGGGTCTCGGCATCTCCACCGCGAAATCCCTCAAGGGAGAAGATGACAAGGTCATTGCCATTATCGGCGACGGTTCCATGACCGCGGGGATGGCATTTGAGGGGCTGAACCAGGCAGGGGAAACCGAGAAGGACCTGATTGTCGTTCTTAATGACAATGCCATGTCCATCGCACCCAATGTGGGAGCTTTTTCTTCTTTTCTCAGCCGAAAGATGACGGGAAGGAGATTTGTCAATTTAAAGAAGGAATTAGAGAGTTTTATTCGATCATTACCGGGTGTTGGGGAAAATATTCTCAACCTCGTGCGCAAGAGCGAGGATTCCCTGATAACCTTTTTCACCCCGGGCATGTTATTCGAGGCATTCAAATTCAAATATATCGGACCGATCAACGGGCATCGTCTGGACCTGTTGATCGAAACCTTCAAGAATATCAGTCATCTCAGGGGCCCGGTCCTCCTGCATGTCCTGACGGTCAAAGGAAAGGGATACGGCCCTGCTGAGAAAGACCCGGCGTACTTTCACGGAGTAGGTTCTTTTGAAATCAGGACCGGAACGCCTCAGAAAGATGCACCGAAACCGGTTCCTTCCTACACGTCTGTTTTCGGGGAGACCATGGTGGATCTGGGAGAGAGAAACAAGAAGCTCTTTGCCATAACGGCAGCGATGCCTGAGGGGACGGGATTGACCCAGTATGCAGAGGCTTTCCCGGAGCGATTTCTGGACGTTGGCATCGCCGAACAACACGCAGTCACCTGCGCGGCCGGGCTCGCCCTTGAAGGGTTCAGACCTGTTGTGGCCATCTATTCCACGTTTCTTCAAAGAGCCTATGACCAGATTATCCATGATGTCTGTCTTCCCAATCTTCCGGTGGTGTTTGCGATTGATCGGGGTGGATTGGTCGGGGAAGACGGCCCAACCCACCACGGGCATTTTGATATAACGTATCTGCGGAGCCTCCCGAATATGACATTCATGGCCCCGAAAGATGAAAATGAGTTGCGGCACATGCTTTTCAGCGCTCTCCTATCCACGGGACCGGTTGCCATCCGCTATCCCCGGGGCAAAGGCGTCGGAGTCCCTTTAGATGAAGGATACCGCGAAATTCCGTGTGGAGAGGCCGAGGTGGTGAAAAAAGGGAAAGACCTTCTTATCCTCGCCATCGGCAGCATGGTTCAGCCTTCCCTGGAGGCTGCGGCCTCCCTGGAACATGAAGGTATCTTGGCGGGAGTGGTGAACTGTCGATTCGTGAAGCCGCTGGACCAGAGAATCGGGGAATGGGCCAAAGAAACGGGATCCGTATTGGTCGTGGAAGAAAATATCCGCCAGGGAGGTCTTGGGGGAGCGGTTCTTGAATTATTGAATGATCTCCAGGTGCAGGGCGTGAAGGTAAGGCGGGTTGGCTTGCCGGACAAATTTGTTGAGCAGGGACCTCCGGCTCTCCTCAAGAAAAATCTCGGATTGGATGCGGAAGGCATCCTCAAGGAGGCCAGGAATCTGCTCTGAAACGGCAAGAAAAGAGCATGCAAGACTTGATCATCTTGTGATCCAGCGCGGTCTTACAGAAAGCCGAGCAAAGGCCGGGGCGATGATCATGGCAGGTGAAGTAAAGGTTGACGGGGTTGTCGTGGACAAGCCCGGGAAGCAGATTGATGTTTCCGCAGATATTTGTCTGGTCCCCCGACATCCTTCTTTTGTAAGCAGGGGCGGGCTGAAACTTGCGGCTGCTCTCAACCATTTTTCCGTGCCTGTCAAAGACCGGGTCTTCATGGATGTTGGCGCCTCCACCGGCGGTTTCACCGATTGCCTCCTCCGCTATGGCGCCGCAAGAGTGATTGCGGTAGACGTGGGGTACGGGCAGCTGGCTTGGAAACTTCGTCAGGACCCCCGGGTGGAGGTCTTGGAGAGGACAAACATCCGGCAACTCAGACCGGAGGATCTTCCAGCCGTTATTCAGGGCGCGGTGATTGACGTATCATTCATTTCCCTGCGACTGGTCATTCCGCCGGTATCAGCGGTGCTTCCTGAAAAATCGTACATCATCGCGTTGATCAAGCCCCAGTTTGAAGTGGGAAAGGGGCAGGTGGGCAAGGGCGGCATCGTGCGAGACCCGCGTAAACACCGTGAGATCATTGAAAGTCTTTCAGCATTTTGCGAGTCGCTCGGGTGGCAGGTCAGGGGGTATATCCCTTCACCCATTCTCGGGCAAAAAGGGAACAAGGAATTCCTGATCTGCCTCATAAGATAACAGCTTCGCCTCCCGGCGGCCGTACCCGGACATCTGCGCATCAGCCCTTTACACCAGCTCAATTCCTCTTTTTATGCTCCTCGCCGAACTCATCTTCCCGAGCGGACTGAGTCCCGGCGCAATGGTATTGCATTTACCCTGTCACCTGAGGTGAGGAGCTTCATCAAGAAAGAGGATCAGTGAAATTTGCGCTTGGATGCTTTCAGGGGATTCAGCTTTCCGTTCCCCTTATTGTTGGCTTCCTTCAGATGTGTTGCCATACTGCATTTTCCCAGACGCCACTTGGCGGCGGGATCAGGAAAGACCAGGCAGTAATTGCCGGTGGGGAATTCTTTGACTTTCTGGCAGCCTTCACACTGCTCAACGGTGTGGTGACAGGTACCGCCGTTAAACCGGCACCCTTCCTTGCTCATGAAAAAGCAGTCCAATCCTTCTTTTACGCTTGTACAAACCATGGGTATCACGTCCTTTCGTTTCAATTTAGAAATAAGTGCATGTCTATGCATGACCATTTGAAACTTGTCAAGAAAAATAAGAACAATTTTCTGTTTGTCAATAACTCTTTCTTGAATCGCCAGTAGTCTCTGGAAAGGTCACAGGGCTTTCTAGCCTATGCGGATTGCGCGCATGAAAAGCGGTTTTTACCGGATGGATCCATCTCTTTTCATACAAAATCGGGCTGCAGGGACAGCCCCAATTCCAGGAGCTGCCTTTCGTCAACCCGGGAGGGAGCATCTGTAAGGGGACAGGTCGCACTGGTCGTCTTTGGAAAGGCAATAATTTCCCGAATGGATTTCACCCCGCAGAAGATCGCAACCAGCCGGTCGAAACCCAGCGCCATCCCTGCATGGGGAGGTGCACCATATCGAAGGGCCTCGAGAAAAAAACCGAACTTGGCCCGAGCCTCATCAGGAGAGATCCCCAGGATCCGGAATACCTCCTCCTGGACCCGGATGTTGTGGATCCTGACGCTTCCTCCACCTATTTCAGCACCATCCAAAACAAGATCATAGGCTCTTGCTCTTGCTTCTTCAGGGTTGGTTTTCAGGAGATCCAAGTCTTCTTCAAGCGGCGCTGTGAAAGGATGATGAACCGCTGTAAGTCTCTTCTCAGTCTCGTTAAATTCGAACAAGGGAAATCGAGTCACCCAGGCCAGGGCATGGCTGTTCTCGTTGACGATCTCCATGATCCTGGCTACTTCCAGGCGCAGTTTTCCGAGAGATTCCCGGACAACCGCGGGGCGATCGGCGACGATCAGGACCAGATCCCCTGGGTCCGCCCCCAGGAAGCCGGCCAATGATTCCTGCAGACCGGGAAGGAAAAACTTCGCGATGGGCGATTGCCAGCCATCCTCCTTGATCTTGATCCAGGCAAGACCTCTGGCCCCGTACTGGGTAATTGTGCCGGCAAATTCATCCAAGGCTTTTCTGGAAAAAGACTCCGCGCCCCCCTTGACCACGACGGCTGCAACAAGACCCCCTTCCCCGATTGCCCGGCGGAAGACATTGAAGTCGGATTGCGAGGCAAGATCGCTGATATCCCGGATAGTCATCCCGAACCTGAGATCAGGCCTGTCGGTCCCATAGCGGTCCATAGCCTCCCGGTACGTCAGCCGCGGCAGAGGGATCTTTATCTCTATTCCAAGGATTGACTTGAACAGTTTCGACATCATCCCTTCAAAGAGGGTCATGACGTGCTCTTCGTCGCTGAAAGACATTTCAAGGTCCACCTGGGTGAATTCCGGCTGTCGATCCGCCCTGAGGTCTTCGTCCCGAAAACAGCGAACAATCTGAAAATAACGGTCAAACCCCGCAACCATCAGAATTTGTTTAAAGAGTTGCGGAGACTGCGGGAGTGCATAACACATCCCCCTGTTGACCCGGCTCGGAACAAGGTAGTCACGTGCCCCTTCAGGGGTGCTCTTGGTCAGGAACGGGGTCTCTACTTCGATAAAACCCATCTCATTCAGATAAGAGCGAATAGCCGTCGCCATGGCATGACGTTTCCTGAACAGATCAAATACCCGGGGGCGTCTGAGCTCAAGGTATCGGTATTTCAAACGCAGCGTCTCGGAGGCATCCACAATGCCGTCTACCTGGAACGGAGGTGTCTCAGCCTGGTTTAGCAGCTTGATTTCGTGGGCCTTCAATTCAACTTCGCCTGTCGGAAGCTCCCTGTTTTCCTGACCTTCCAGCCGGTGAGTGACCTGCCCCTTTACCGCCAGAACCCATTCGTTTCTGAGAAGCTGGGCCGATGCATGACAGTCCGGACTCTCATTGGGATCGAAGACGATCTGAGTCATACCTTCACGGTCTCTCAGATCGATAAATATAAGGCCGCCAAGATCCCTTCTCCCGTTTACCCAGCCCATGAGCAGGGCTTCTTTGCCAACATCTTCGGAACGGAGACTGCCGCAATCATGTGTCCTTGTCCAGTCTTCAAGTGAGTCAATTATTTCAGGTGCCTGTTTATTCATGAGAACGTATTCCCTCACACAATCTCTCTATAAGGCCATCCAGTTTCACTTCATCCTGGGAGCCGGTGGACATGTCCCTGAGGATAGCCGTGCCGGAATTCAATTCATTGTCTCCGATCATTAATACCTTTCTGGCACCGATCCGGTCAGCGTATTTCAGCTGGGCCTTCAGGCTTCTGGAAGAGTAGTCCATTTCAGTCGCAAGGTCGGCCTTCCGGAGTTGCTGGATCCATTTGAAGGCTATCTCCTGTGCTCTTTCCCCTAAAGCTGCCACAAAGAGATCCGGGGACTCCTTGCCGGCAGGACCCATTTCTTTGAGCAATGCGATGACCCGTTCCATACCGACTGCAAAACCGATTGCCGGATAAGGCGGTCCTCCCAGCAGTTCCATAAGGGCGTCGTACCGACCGCCGCCCGCCACCGCATTTTGGGCCCCAAGTCTCTCGGTTTGTATCTCGAAGGTGGTCCGGGTATAGTAGTCAAGTCCCCTGACCAGGTGATGATCAAGCTCGAAAGAGACCCCGAGCGATGTGAGGTACTCCTGAAGTCTTTGGAAATGGAGTACGCATGCATCGCACAGGGAGTCAATGATGGACGGTGCATTTGCCATCACTGCCCTGCAGCCGGGTACCTTGCAATCAAACACTCGCAGAGGATTCGTCTCGGCCCGTCTCTTGCAGTCGGCACAGAGGTCCTGCCGCTTGTCTGCAAGGTAGCGGTTCAATTTCTCCTTGAAATGGGGGCGGCAGTGCTGACACCCCAGGCTGTTCAAATGGAGGGTGAGGTCCGTTAACCCGAGGACGCGAAAGAGTTCCAGAGCAAGCATGATAATATCCGCATCACTTCCGGGTCCGGGGTCCCCAAAAAGTTCAACATTTATCTGGTGAAACTGTCTGAGGCGCCCTTTTTGCGGGCGCTCGTGGCGAAACATGGGGCCGATGGTGAAGAGCTTCTGAAGGGGTTGTTTTTCGTAGAGGCGGTTTTGGATATAGGCCCGCACCACTGCCGCAGTTGCTTCTGGCCGCAGGGTAAGGCTCCTGCCCTTGCTGTCCTTCAAGGAATACATTTCCTTTGACACAATGTCCGTATCCTGTCCGATCCCCCTGCTGAAGAGCGCTGTTTTTTCAAGCAGGGGAGTCCGTATTTCCGAGAAGCAGAAGAGATGTAAGAGACGCCGCACCTTGGTCTCAATCATCTGCCAGTAACCGCTCTCCTCCGGTAAAATGTCTTTGAATCCTTTGATTGATGTAAATTCCACACAAGCCTCACTATACAGAGTTTTCAAACAGGAACAGGCATGCATTTGTATCCGAAATCCTGTGCCTGCGCATTATCCATGGAGCACCTCAGCCGATCAGTCGGGGAAAAAGGCGCTTCCTTTCCGCCCGGGAATCAATTTTTCGGCAGGAAAGGAAGATTTGACGGGGCAAAAAGAAATTTCTATCAGAGGGTATGTTGCTCGTCAACAGTTTTCAGGGGCCGGTAGGGAAATACAGGGAGAGTCAAGGGAGTGGAGGACCTGATCGCTCTTTGGCAGGGGAATCATGTTGTTCTTGCTCGGACCGTTTTTTCTTTTCAAGGAACTCTCTGATTTTCCTGTCCACATCCTGCAGGGACTGCAGAGCATCATCAATGTCCCAGGAGCAGCTATCTGACTTTTCAGAACGATTTCCGGAAATATCTTTTCCCATCCCGAATGGAACACTCCTTTTTGTTGGATATGGATGACATATTCTGCAAATTCGATGCCAGGGATGATGAGCTAATCGAAAAAACTCCTTTTTCCCGGAAAACGCCTCAGATGGTTGCTTTGGAGGGGAAAGTGATGGACCGGAGGCTTGATTCTCTTTCAAAAATATTTCTTCGCAGACGACCTGGCGGTCCCTCCTTTTTCCTTCCCTTGAGCGGACATGGCAAAGAAATACCAGATGTGAGGAAAATACTACACATCAAGGAAAGGAAATGCAGAAGGAGCACCAAAGTCTCTCCCTGTCGTTGGTGCCAGGCTATTCATCCTGCATGAATTCTGTGTCAACAGATTCTTCTTCCAGGCCCGCAAGCGGAGTGATCTCCAGCCCGGAGTCCATGATGTCGTCATCCAGGAAAGGGAGTTCGTTCTCGCTGCCCGGGTCCTCCACGGACTGCATGCGCAAGCGCAGAGAATTTTGTTTCGAGAATCTCTTCAAGTTGTCCATCTTTTCAAGTTCCCTTTGACAAGCCACACAGAGGGTCGCTTCGGGAACAATAAGCAAACGTTCAGGAGGGATGGGATTTCCACATTCCTCGCATATGCCAAAATGAGTATCTGAGACCACCTGTCTGATAAGGAGGTCAATTTTTTTGAGTTCCCGAGCTTTCCGCTCTATCAGACTGTAATTGCTGGAGACCGAGATCTCTCTCAGGGCCTGATCCGATTCGTCCATGGACGATTCTCCCTGGAGATGTTCCTGGTAGTCCTTTTGCTTGTCGATGAGACGCTTGAGGGCTTGCTCGAACTCTGTCTTTTTCTCAGTCAATTTTTTCAGGAAATCTTCTCTGTTCTCTTTCATATGTTCACCTCTTATACGACAGAAAAGCAGTTCGTCAGGGTGATGGGCGAAAACCACGGCACACGTTGTCCGGGTATTCCCAACAGCAGAACCATATCAACGCATTACGGTCTAGAAATTGTATCTGAACGGGAAAATCTGAAAGCCCTTTTCTCAACGGAATTTGATAAGGCATTGGAGCTATAACCTGCCGTAATCACCCTGGAAGCGTGCGAATGTTAGTCATTTTTTCCCATTTGTCAACAAAAAAAGTGATACAAAAACCCATTGATGTCCAGGATGGTTCCAGCGGTACGTCATGTACCCGGTGAAGTGAATGTGATTTGAAAGGATCCCGGGTGGTTGTTTCTTGATTCCTGTCTCCATATTCTCTATACTTATCAGCATGGGACGGTTTCCCTGATCCGCCGTCAAGGTATCATTGGTGAAATGCATGGTGCGGGACTCAGACGGTGGATCTTGCGTTTCATACACGTTCCATCCCCACCGGAAAGAGAAAGGAATCTTGCGTGTTTATTTCATTTGAGGGAATTGAAGGATGCGGCAAGACCACGCAGGTGCATCGCCTGGCATCTCATCTTGAAACACTTGGCATCCCCGTGCTTCGAACCAGGGAACCCGGAGGAACGCCCGTTGGTCAAAAGATTCGGACCATCCTTTTAGATGCGCGGAACCAACACCTGTGTCCCCTTGCTGAACTCTTTCTCTATGCGGCTGATCGATCCCAGCACGTGGAAGAAGTGATACGGCCGGCATTGTCGGAAGGGAAATGGGTTCTGTGCGATCGATTTCTGGATGCGACCACGGTCTACCAGGGGTATTCCAGGCGCCTGGATCTGGAGCTGGTTCACCTGCTCAATGAAACGGCGACAGGGGGGCTCCTTCCGGATATCACCTTCCTGCTGGATTGCCCGGTGGAGACGGGTCTGGGAAGGGCTATCGATCGAAACAGGGAACAGGAACTGGAAGGGCAGGATCGCTTCGAGCGGGAGCAGAAAACGTTTCACGCTTCCGTGAGAGAGGGGTACCTCAGGCTCTCCAGGCGAGAAGGGGAGCGTTTTATCGTGATTGATGCCACCCATGATGAAGATGAGATGGAAACGGCTATTTTCCGGCACATCAGTCCTCTCTGTTAAGGTTTGCGAGGGAATAACCGGAGGACAGGAAATATGCGCTTCTCAGACATCCTCGGGCAGGAACGGGCTCTGGGTTTTCTAAGACAGGTCATGGCAAGTGAGAAAATGCCCCACGCTTATTTGTTCACCGGTATCCCGGGAGTGGGGAAAAAGAGTACTGCCCAGGCCCTGGCCATGGCATTGAACTGCGTTTCACCCGGCGATGGTGATGCGTGCGGGTCGTGTCCCTCCTGTCGAAAAATTGTGGGAGGCAACGAACCGGATTTTCAGGTGATACGGCCGGATGGAAACAAGATAGGCATCGATCAAATACGGGAACTGAATCGAGGTCTTTCATTCGCGCCTTTATCCGCCCGGCTTCGGGTCATTGTCATTTGTCGATCAGAGGCCATGACTCCTGAGGCGGCAAATGCCTTCCTCAAGACCCTTGAAGAGCCTCCGCCGGACAATATCTTCATCCTAACTGCTACCGAGCCCCTTGATTTGCTGCCGACAGTGGTGTCCCGGTGCCAGAGGATTTCCTTCCAGCCCCTGTCCACGGCGGCTGTGGCAGGCTTGATCAGTGAGAAGGAGGGCCTGTCCGGGGGGGATGCCGATATCATCGCCGGGCTCTCAGGCGGGAGCTTGGGCCGGGCATTGGCGATGGCGGAGAGCGATTTCCTGGAGAACAGAGAGAAGTGGCTTGCCAGGATTGCGAAACTCCCCTCCTTTTCGAGAGCGAAAGCGCTGGGGGCGGCGTTTACATGGGCGGAAGATCTCAGAACATCTGATGCGCGCAGCGGCCCGGGAAAAATATTGGGGCTGGCAGCGGTATTGGATATTTGGAAGAGCTGGTACCGGGACCTGCTGGTGTCAAAGGCGGAGGACCGGGAGAATGCTTTCATGAACAGGGATTTTTCACAGAACTTGAAAAAAATATCCAAGAGGTTTACCATAAAAAGTTTAGCGCGAAGTTTCCATCTCATTGACCGAGCACAGATGGAGCTGATGGAGAACAGGAATAGTGCCCTGGTATTGGAGCACCTTGTATCGCGTTTGAGGGGACTGGTCGACTCTTCTGAATTCCTCCCCTTGAGAAACGATTCACGATAAACGGGATCCCGGAAACAACATATGAATAAAATTGTAGGTGTACAATTTAAGGACGGCGGCAAGATCTATGACTTCAGTGCCGGGCATTTTGTCCTCAAGGAAGGGGACAAGGTCATGGTGATCACGGAAGAAGGCCCTGCCATTGGATGCGTTCGTATTGAGTCCCATAACCCTGGGCCTGAAATACCCAAGAGAGAGCTGAAAAAGGTTTTCAGACTGGCGACTGATGAAGAAATCAAGACGTATGAACAGGGATGCAAGCTTGAGGAAAGTGTCTTTCAGTACTGCATGTCCCGAATAAAGGAACGGTCGTTGCCCATGTGTCTTGTGGGGGTGGAGAGGCGCTTTGACGGGAGCAAAATCCTTGTTTTTTTTACTGCAGACGGCCGGGTCGACTTCAGAGAACTGGTGAAGGACCTTGTGCGCAAATTCCGCACCCGAATTGAGATGCGTCAGATAGGAGTCCGACACCAGGCAAAAATGGTCGGGGGACTGGGAACCTGTGGCCGGCCCCTTTGTTGTGCCTCCTTTCTCAACAATTTTGGTACGGTAACCATAAAGATGGCGAAGGAGCAAAATCTGTCCCTGAACCCGGGCAAAATTTCCGGCATGTGCGGCAGGCTCATGTGCTGCCTTACCTTTGAGCACCAGTATTATGAGAAAATCAAGAAAGATCTTCCCAAGATGGGAAAGCGAGTGAAGACGAAATTCGGGGAGGGAAAGGTCATCCGCCAGAACATATTAAAGGAAACGCTGACAGTTGCCCTGGATTCAGGTGAAGAAAAGGAAATAACTTTTGGAGATCTCTCCGCGGAAGGTCTCTTCAAGAAAAAGAGGAATTCGGCCCCCAGGAAATCAGGAAAAAAGAGCGCAAGCTGACTTTGAAAATGTGGGAAGGGAATGCACAGTGTCCGAAAAATTTTATGTTACCACCCCTATCTATTATGTGAATGCGGAGCCTCATATTGGTCATGCCTACACGACGATTGTCGCTGATGTGCTGAAGCGATTTCACGATTTATGTGGTGCAGAGACCTTTTTCCTCACCGGCACGGATGAGCATGGAGATAAAATCGTTGCGGCCGCTGAAAAGGCCGGAGAGACACCAAGACAATATGTAGATCGGATCAGCCGGCTTTTCAGGGACCTCTGGCCGAAGCTGCATATCAGCAACAACGATTTTATCAGGACCACGAACCCCCATCACCAACAAGTCGTGCAGTCGATTCTCAACAGGGTCAAGGAAAACGGTGACATCTATTTCAGCGAATATGAGGGTCTTTACTGTTTCGGGTGTGAGCGGTTTTACACGGAACGGGAACTGGTAGACGGCAAATGCCCTGACCACCAGACAGAACCCACGATCATCAAAGAGGCGAACTATTTTTTCAGGATGAGCCGCTATCAGGAGTGGTTGATAGACCATATTCACCGTCATCCCGCTTACATCCGTCCGGAACGGTACCGGAACGAAGTTCTTTCTTTCCTCAGGGAGCCCCTTGAAGACTTGTGCATTTCCAGGCCGAAAAGCCGCCTGACCTGGGGCATTCCTCTCCCGTTTGACGACAATTTCGTGACCTATGTATGGTTTGACGCCCTGATAAATTATGTTTCCGCTCTGGGGTACCCGAATGGAGAACTTTATGAAAGATTCTGGCCTGTTGCCCAGCACATCATCGCAAAGGATATCCTGAAGCCTCACGGCATATACTGGCCTTGTATGTTGAAATCGGCCGGAATTCAGCCCTATCAGCATCTGAATGTCCACGGGTACTGGAACATCAACGAGGGAAAAATGTCCAAGAGCTTGGGAAATGTGGTAACACCCCTTGGGCTGGTGGATATTTACGGGCTGGATGCGTTCAGGTATTTTGTGCTCCGTGACATGGTTTTCGGACTGGATTCGGAATTCAGTGAAGAGGCCCTTGTCAATCGGATCAATGCAGACCTGGCCAATGACCTGGGAAACCTGGTGAGCCGCAGCATCACCATGTCCCTCAAGTTCTTCAAGGGGAACCTCCCGGAGCCCGGCCCATCAGCCGAACCGGACGATTATCTGAAAGAAAAGGCCATCGGGATCATTGATACATACGAGACACTCATGCGTGAACTGGGATTCCATAAGGCCCTGATGGCGGTATGGGACGTTATCGGTGATGTGAACAAGTACATCGATACCATGGCACCGTGGATCATGGCAAAGTCGGATCGTGGCAGGCTCGGGACCGTCATGTTCCATATATTCGAGGTCTTGAAGATTGTTTCCGTCTTGATCTGGCCGTTCATGCCCGAATCCGCTGAAAAAATCCAGGACCAGATCGGGCTCGGATCAGAGGACCGTCCAATCGGTCTGGATCAGGCCCGTCATTGGGGCAAACTCACTGCGGTTCGTCCCGCAAGAAAGGCACCGGCACTTTTTCCAAGAATCGAGACAAAGGCACATGAGAAAGGAGCCAAAAGAATGGATGTACCTGAAACAACCCAAACACAGCCGCAACTCATTGATTTTGAGACGTTTCAAAGCATGGATCTCCGGGTCGGGACGGTCAGGAAGGCGGAACCGATTCCCAAATCCAATAAACTGGTGAAGTTGACGGTGGACATAGGAGAAGAACGGACCGTCGTCGCAGGAATAGCGAAGCACTATGCGCCGGAAGACCTTGAAGGCAAGCAGGTCATTGTCGTGGCAAATCTGATGCCGGTAAAGCTGATGGGCGTGGAGTCCCGGGGAATGGTCTTGGCCGCGGAAGACGAATCCGGTGTCCATGTGCTCATGCCTGATGCCGCCACCCTGCCTGGAAGCAAAGTCAGATAATGAAATGCGCCACCTTTAATACAAATTCCATCCGCGCCCGCCTTCCCATTGTCCTGAACTGGCTGGAACAGGAGCAGCCGGATATCCTGTGCATTCAGGAAACCAAGGTCCAGGACAAGGATTTTCCAGGTCAGGATTTTCAGGACGCCGGGTATTCTGCCGTATACAAGGGCCAGAAGTCGTACAACGGTGTTGCCATCGTGAGCAGGGACCCTGCGGATGAGGTGCAGGTTGCGCTGACCAGGGAGGCTGATGAACCAGCCCGCTTTCTTCGCTGCCGGGTTGGAGAAATTCCGGTCATCAACGTATATGTGCCCCAGGGATTTGCGGTCGGATCAGAGAAATTTGCCTACAAGCTCCGGTGGCTCAATGAACTTCTTGAGCATCTCCGGACTTCCTGCAGTCCGGATCAGCCTCTTATCGTTGCCGGTGATTTCAACGTGGCCCTTGAACCGATGGATGTGTATGATCCCGAAGGTCTCAGGGGGGAAGTGGGATTTCATCCTGATGAACAGGCGTTGATGCACGATCTGTTTGAGTGGGGACTAATTGATGTCCTGCGGAAGCACCGTCCCCAAGGAGAGCAGTTCACTTTCTGGGACTACCGCATCCCCAATGCTCTCAAACGAAAAATGGGCTGGCGGATAGATTACATCCTGGCGACTCGGCCGCTCGCCGACCTGTCGGTTGATTCCTGGATTGATACGGCCGCCAGGTCCCTCCCGAAACCTTCCGACCACACCTTCCTTGCGGCTGAATTCGCACTCCCATGACAAGCCTGGGCCAAGCCCGCAACCTGACCTGATCTCTTATCATCAATGCGCTCTCATACAGTGCTTTGAACGAATGTGGTGATGGACCACAGCAATCTTTACAGAATATTGGCGCCGTTCCATAATCGCAGGCAAGGTATATTCCCGCCAGAAAGGAATCTCCCCTGGCCCTCCCTCCTCATAACACTCGAGAGGAATAAGAGCTGCAGGACTGCGCGGGGGAGCAGGTGGATTAGATGGTGCTTGAGGGGCAAAGAAGGGCTACCGGGCAGTTCTCGTGATCCGGCTTCCGGGCTTTGCATATGGCTCTTCCGTGGTAGATAAGAATGTCGGAAAACCGGCGCCAGCGTTCTTTCGGGAGGAGCACTTCGACGTCCTTTTCAATCTTGTCTGGATCTTTGTTGTCGGTGAGTCCGAGCCGCTGCGCAAGGCGCTTCACATGCGTATCCACCACAACGCCGGGGATATCAAAGGCGGCCCCAAGGACGCAGTTAGCGGTCTTTCTTCCCACACCCGGAAGCTTGAGCATTTCCGCCATGGTGGACGGGACCTCTCCACCATAGAGCGTCATGATACCTTTGGAACATCCCTTTATGGATTTTGCCTTATTTCTAAAAAAGCCGGTCGGCCTGATATCAGCCTCCAGTTCGGAAATGGGGGCTTTAATGTAGTCCTCAGGAGCTCGGTATTTCTGAAAAAGGGTTTTGGTAACCTCATTGACCTGCTTATCCGTGCACTGGGCGGAAAGGATGGTCGAGATAAGGAGCTGGAAAGGGGTCCGGTATTCAAGCGCCGTCTTTTTTCGTGTGTACAGGGGGTCAAGAATATCATAGACCTTCATAGCCCGTTCCGTGCGTTTTTCCACTATTTCCATCTGAGATGCTCCTTTTCAAGATTTTTGAGAGTCACTGTGAAAACGCTTCAACATTAGTTGAGCAAGCCGTGGAAAGTCAAGCTTCCAGCACCGCCCCAAATCCACCGTTACATTTCTCTTGCCGTTATGATGAAGACTAATGGGGAGGAAACCTGATCAGGAAGGCATGAGATCCAAGTCGAAAATCCCTTTTCCGGAGCGGGTGATAAGCGCCGACTATCGAGGTGTATGGACTAGTACGCTGCAAGGAGGGGCGCGCGAAGGCAATGGAGCAGATGATGCCTTGATGGGGGATCAGGGGCTGCACCTGGTTTCCTGTTGACACAGAATGCGTTTGGGCTATCATAACAGCATGTATCTTTTCAGCAAAAAACCAGGAGTTAAGAAAAGATCTCTTTCCGTGCTGGTTTTGTGGGTCCTGTTGTGCGGGACGGCAGCGGCCGGTGATCACGGAACCGCAAAACCGCATCACGCGGGTGCGACAAGGGAGCAAGATGTGATGGAAAAGGACAGACTCACCGAAGATCAGGGAAAATTTCTCCTCAAAGTAGCGCGGCAGACCATTGAACAGGAACTCTTCGCCCGAAAAGGGCAGGCAGTGGGGGAAGAAAATCTGCCTGCTGTTTTTCAGAAAAGACGGGGCACGTTCGTGACGTTGACGGAAAAGGGAAACCTGCGGGGATGCATCGGACATATCATCCCCCAGGAAACGCTGATCGAAGGTGTCCGCGAAAACGCCATCAACGCGGCCTTCAGGGATCCCCGTTTCCATCCGCTTCGAGCGGAGGAATGGAAGGATGTCAAGATTGAGGTAAGCATCCTGACCGATCCAAAGCCTCTTTCTTATTCCGACGGTCAGGACCTCCTGAAGAAGCTGCGTCCGGGAATTGACGGGATAATCATCAAGAAGGGATATCATCAGGCCACATTCCTGCCGCAGGTATGGGACCAACTGCCGGATCAAAAGGAGTTCCTGACCCACCTTTGCTACAAGGCGGGTCTGGACGGAGACGCGTGGAAGAGCGGCGATCTGGAAGTCTCTACCTATCAGGTACAGGCTTTCGAGGAATAGACGGAATGTGAATCAGAAGCGCCTCATCGTATGGTCCATCATCGGGACCGGCGTCTCATCAGTCAGCACCCAACTCCTGGTCATCCGGGAATTCCTTTCCCAGTTTCACGGGAATGAAATCACCATTTCACTTGTCCTTTTTTGCTGGTTATCTCTCACCGGAGCCGGGAGCTTTGCGGCCAAGTTCGCAAAGCGATCTTCTCTTTCTGTCCTTTGCCTGCTCATTCTTGCCGCTGCCTTGGCTCCGTTGCCCGAGCTTCTCCTGATACGGATGGCGAGGGAGTGGTTTTTTGCCCACGGCGCTTCACCGGGATTTTATCCCATCTTTTTTCATATCCTGTCCACGACGGCCCTCTACTGTTTCCTTCTGGGTTTTATTCTTCCCTATTCACTCACAGTGATCCGGGAGGAAGATCCTGCCTTTACGAGCGGAGACCTGTATTTTTTTGATAATATAGGGGATATCTGTGGAGGTATCCTTTTCAGTTTTATCCTTGTGTACTGGTTCACCGCGTTTGAGTGCGTGGCCATTGCCTCTTCCTTCCTTCTCCTTGTGGGCGTCAGTTTGTGGGCCGGGAAGGCTCGATATGTTGCCTTTGTTGCGGTCGTGCCCCTTGCGTGCACGTTCTACTATGGAGCGCTTAACCGCGATTTCGAGATTGCGACCCTTGCGCCGGAATATGGCAAGATCGTCCGCTACATGGAATCCCCCTACGGGAGGATCGTTGTATCCAAAGAGAGCTTGCAGCACACATTCTGGCAATCGGGGACCCCAGTCTATTCTACGCTCGATGTGGCGCAGAGCGAAGAGAAAGTCCACTATCCCCTGTGCCAGTTGGATCGGGTGGAAAATGTGCTCCTTGTTTCAGGTGGTCTTGGTGAGACCCTGAAAGAGATCCGGATGTATCACCCAAGCCATGTGGATTATGTGGAGCTTGATCCTTTCCTGATCACCGCGGCAAAGGAATTCGGTGAGCTGAAAGAGGAAAAGGCGCTCAGCATCATCAATACGGATGCGAGACGTTTCATCCGGAAATCGAAAGGCCGGTATGATGCCGTGATCTTGGACCTCCCCGACCCGGACACATTCCAGATAAGCCGTTTTTACACCCGGGAGTTTTTTTCTCTGGTAAAGGGAATTCTCTCCAAAAATGGCGTGATGTCTTTGAGCCTGGGCTATGGGCAGAATTACATCAGCGATATCAGGAGAAAAAAGCTTGCAACCGTCTATCAGACCCTCAAAAGCAATTTCAGGCACGTCCTTCCTGTACCGGGTGAAGAGGCCTATCTTATCTGCAGTGACCGGGAACTCCATTCCAATATTTCGGAGAGGTTACGGCAGAAGGGGATTCCCACCCGGTACATAGAGGGTTTTTATCAGGGGAATGTCACCCCGGATCGAATGAGAGAGCTGAAACGTGCATTGGAAGGGCAGGGGAGCATCAATACTGATTTCCAGCCGAGGCTCATGGGAATTGTTTTTCGGGAATGGTTTGCGAAGTACGGCGCTAGTCCGCTCCCCTTTTTCCTGGTTCTCGGCGGACTCATGGTTGTGTACCTCCTGTTCATCAGGCGGGAAGAATATATTCTGTTTACTACCGGCCTCACGTCCATGGGTGTGGAGATGCTGGTTATTTTTTCGTTTCAGGTCGTGTTCGGCTATGTGTACCTGGAAATCGGCGTGATTATCACCGCGTTTCTCATGGGGCTTCTGCCGGGTGTCATACTGGGAAAGAAAAGCAGGCAGAATGAAAGGAAAAATCTTCTCTTTTCCGACGCAGGTCTCTTGGGATTATTGTTTCTTTTTCTCGTCTGGTCTGGTCTTGTCAGGACCGAACCGCCTCCTGCATCATTTATACTCTATGGTTTTCTGTTTTCTGTCCTGTGCGGGTATCAATTTCCGGTGGCAGCGCGGATTATCGGTGAGGAAAACAGCCCTGCCGCGGGATGTCTGGCAGCGGACCTGGCAGGCGCGGCTCTCGGCACCCTGGTTACGGGAGCTCTGCTGATACCGCTGTTCGGCATTGGCTGGGCCGCCGTCTTTTTGATTCTCACCAAGAGTTCGAGTTTCGTCCTGGCATTGAGAAGAAAGAAGGAAATTTCATTCTAAGTCCCGCCCTTGGGTACGCCGGCACGGTCCAGCACATTTACAATATATGCATAAAGTTCCTTTGCCTGATTTTGGGAGATATCTGCCGCGGAGGAGGGAGGCATAGGTGGATCGGGATGCCGAATCCAGGATAGGAACATATCGAAGTCTTGTAACTTTGGCGAGTTTTTGACGGGCATGCCGGGCTTGATTGCATTGCCCCCATTGGGGTGACAATTGCTGCAACGGGCAAGATAAATTTTTTCTCCCGCCGTATAGTTTCTGGGCGCGGTTCGGCCCTTGTCTCCAAAGACCAGCTGACCGCCGAAGTGCCCTAAGAGGACCACAGTGAAAAAGCAAAAAGTGTAGCCCGTCAGTGCCCCCTTTGAACCGACACCGTCCTTAAAGACGAAAAGGAGAGAAATCACGAGGAAAATAAAAAGGATTCCGGCCAGCACCATCTTCAGCTTGATGAGGGTCAGCCAGGCGCCTCCCCAGAAGTGCTGCCAGTCCATAAAACCGAATAGTACCGCCGGGAACCAGAAGAGAAAGGCAAGGAGAATGCAGTGGGTCCCGGAACGGGCCAGCTTTTCCCTGTTAAATAGAAACGCCAGCCAGCCGAAAATAAAGGCGCCGACCACCAGTCCGATGGGCATGTGAACGAAGGCAGCGTGGATAGGATGGATGTACCCCAAGCTGTTCATGAACTGATAAAACGAGGTGATCCATGCGTCAGCCATTTCCGGTTCTCCTTTCTATTCCAATATCCACGTTCCACTGCTTGAAGACAGGTACGGCATGTTGCCGGTGACACTCCTGATCTGGTCCGCCGGCGCAGGGGCCCGGCCCCGGGCGATTGTGAATATGAACGAATTGCATCCGCCTCTCTCGGAAGATCTCCGGCCCTTGCGGCGGATGAGACGGAGCATTTTCGGTAAGGATTTCGGCTGGTGCCGAATCGATAAGAAACTGAGCTTGCGGAAAAGAGTATAGGGAAGTCTATCTTGTGAGCCAAGGGAAAAGAAACCGGAATGCTGCCGGTAAAATGGAAAGCCGTCGGGGCCGGGAAAGCGGCTCACATGAAAAAGGGCGACTGGTGTTAAACCCTTGCATAATCGGGTCTTGATATCGTATAGTAGGCATGGACATCCTGAATCATCCGAACTTCGGATGAGCACGAAACTTTTTGTAAAGAAAAGGAGGATTCTCGTGGACATGATGAAAGTGACGTGTCCGGAAAGAATCTGATCATCCCACTCGGAGACGAGCATCCTTTTATAAATTTTAGAAATTCATATGGAGAAAACGAATGGCTTACGATTTCAATGCGGATGATATTTTCAAACTGGCGGAAGAGATTGAACGGAACGGTGCAGCTTTTTATCGAAATGCGGCCCAGTTCGTGTCCGCTGCTTCTCAGAAAGAATTATTGCTGCATCTGGCTGATATGGAAGTTCAGCACGAAGAGACATTCAGGACCATGCGCGCCGAATTGAGTGAAAAGGAAAAGACTGAAACGATTTTTGACCCGGAGGATGAATCAGCCTTGTACCTGAAGGCGCTTGCGGATATGCGTGTCTTTTTTGATAAGCCGATGGATACATCCTCTATGGAGGAGATCCTCAAGGCCGCCGTCACCACTGAGAAGGATTCCATTGTTCTGTATCTCGGCATGAAGGATCTGGTCCCGGAGAAGTTCGGCAAAAGCCGTATTGACGGTATTATCAAGGAGGAGATGGGACATATCCGTCTGCTCAGCAAGGAATTGATGGCAATTAAGTCCTGATCTCGACGACCGGGCAAACCGGCCCGCAGGACTTGGTTGGTCTCCATCCACGGATGAATCATGGGCACGAGCGAGTTTCCGACGGGAGATTTCGGTGAGATCCCCGTACGCCTTTCCCCCCGCAGTGAGAATCCTTCCTTGTTTTTTCGCTTGTAATCCTCATAGGGATGGTTATATTTGCCGCTCAGGTGCAGTCTGAGGCTGCCGTATCAATTGAGAGAACGTGAATTATGCTGAAAACATTGACAAATAACACTTTAAGAAACATCGCTATCATCGCCCATGTGGACCATGGCAAGACCACCCTGGTGGATGCCATGTTTCGCCAGAGCGGCCTGTTTCGGCCTGACGAGGAAGTCGATGAACGACTCATGGACACCCTGGACCTGGAACGGGAACGGGGCATCACTATCGCTGCAAAGAACTGCTCCGTGGAGTGGAAAGGGGTCCGGATCAATATTATCGATACTCCAGGACACGCCGATTTCGGGGGAGAAGTAGAGCGGGCCCTGTCCATGGCCGACGGTGCCCTTCTGCTGGTGGACGCCTCGGAAGGACCGCTCCCGCAAACCCGTTTTGTGCTGAAAAAAGCCTTGAATGCAGGCCTGAAGATTATCGTGGTGATCAATAAGATTGATCGCCAGGATGCCAGGCCCGCAGAGGTCCTCGATGAAATCTACGATCTCCTGATCGATCTTGACGCAACTGACGATCAGCTGGAATTTCCCCTGCTCTACACGATCGGCCGTGACGGCATAGCCAGGAAGGATCCCTATGGGGAGGGAAGCAATCTTCACATATTGTTCGACACAATCCTCGAAGCGATCCCCGGTCCGTCCCACGATCCCCGTGCGCCTTTCCAGATGCTCGTTTCCGACCTGGGGTATTCGGATTACGTGGGGCGCCTGGCCATCGGAAAAATCTTCAACGGAACGGCACACTCCAGGGACAGCCTTGTGCGCATCGGCGAATCAGGCGAGAGCACACCCCTGAAGGTGTCAAAGCTCCAGGTATATGACGGAATGAAACTGAGGGACGTGAGCGAAGTCCAGCCCGGTGACATCGTGGTGCTGGCAGGCATTGAAGATGTCAAGATCGGCGACACCATCTGCAACCATCTCGCTCCCCGGCCCCTGCCCAGGATCAGAGTGGATGAACCAACGGTATTCATGAAGGTTGCCATCAATGACTCGCCCCTTGGTGGCAAAGAGGGGAAGTACGTGCAATTGAATCGGATCCGGGCGCGCCTGGCAAAGGAGACCCTCCTCAATGTGGCCATCCAGGTGGAAGACGGGGAGAACCAGGAGAGTATCGTACTGAAAGGGAGGGGGGAGTTTCAACTGGCCATCCTGATGGAGACAATGCGTCGGGAAGGGTATGAGTTTTGCGTTGGCCGACCCGAGGTCATCTACCGTTATGAAAACGGCAGAAAGCTGGAACCCATTGAGCGGGTGCTGGTGGACTGTGAAGAACGCTTTCTGGGTGTGATCACAGAGAAACTCTCACTTCGAAAGGGAAAGATGATCAATCTGGTCAACAATGAAAAGGGCCGGGTTCGGATCGAATTTTCCTTGCCCGCCCGTGCACTCATCGGATACCGCGACGAATTTCTGACCGATACGCGAGGCACCGGCATCATGCATGCCGTGTTCGATGGCTACGGAGAATTCAGGGGAGAATGTCCGAGCCGGTTTACGGGCTCTATCGTGGCCGACCGCACCGGGAAATCCGTGGCATATGCCCTGTTCAATCTGGAACCCCGCGGCAGGCTTTTCATCGCACCGGGCGCCCCGGTCTATGAGGGCATGATCGTGGGTGAACATAACCGGGGCCTGGATATTGATGTCAATCCCTGCAAGGAAAAAAAGCTGAGCAACATGCGCGCGGCGGGAAAAGATGAAAACGTCATTCTCTCCCCGGTCAAACCTGTGACCCTTGAGCAGGCCATCAGCTTCATCCGGGAAGATGAACTGGTGGAGATTACCCCCTTGTCAGTGCGCATGCGAAAAGCCGTTCTGTCGGTCCACAAGCGTCATGCCCTTCGCGGGTCCTATCTGAAGAGGAAACAGGCGGCCTGATACCCAGTGAGAGGTACTCATGAAACGGTTAAGCAGGATCTTCATTGCGGGCATTGCCACGATTCTGCCCGCGGTCGCAACCTTTTATCTCCTGTTCTGGCTTGCTACCAGTGCGGAGGACATCCTGGGACGATTGATCCGAGTTCTCCTTCCCGGCCGTCTTTATCGGCCGGGCATGGGCGTGCTGGCCGGCTTGGCGCTGGTGCTGGCTATCGGGGTGATGATGCAGGCACTGGTAGTGCGGAGGATTTTCAACTGGGGAGAACGGGTTCTTTTCCGGGTGCCTCTGATCAAATCCATCTACGGATCAATCCGGGATCTGATCAATTTTGTGGCCCATCCCGGCAGGGAGGGTTCAGAAGGCAGCCAGGTGGTGATGGTCACCCTGGGTAGCACGGGCATGGAGGTCATGGGCCTTTTGACGCGGCGCGACTTCAGCGATATGCCCTCCGATGTAGCGGGACCTGATACGGTGGCCGTCTACCTGCCCCTGAGCTACCAGATCGGGGGTCATACTGTGCTGGTGCCCAAGTCGGCCGTTCGTCTGGTCCAGATGAGCACCGACCGGGCCATGCGCTTCATGATCACCGGAGGTATGAGTACCGGCACGCAGGAGACACGCAAACCGTAACAGACCCGCGCCTTCCTCCGCCGCATTAGATCGCCCGTAAGAAATGCGGGCTGGCCGCGCAAGCCGCCGGGCCGGTTTTTCAGGTTCTAGTATCCGGCCCCCAGATCCACCAGATTGATCATTGTGCCTTCATTATGTACGTACACTTTCAGGTTATGGTCGATGATTGCCATGGCCCTCTCCATGTACCTGGGGGATATGCCGCATATATGCGGGGTGAGGATGGCATTCTCCAGGTCCCACAACGGACTGTCTTCCGGCAACGGTTCCTCGAAATACACGTCACTCACCAGAGCCCTGATTCTCCCGTTGCGCAGGGTCTCGATCAGGTCGGCTTCGTTGACGGTTTTCCCCCTTCCAATGTTGATGAAACAGGCCGATTCTTTCATGAGATCGAAATAATTTCTGTCTATGATCCTTTCAGTGGCCGCAGTATAAGGCAGGAGGTTAATGATATAGTCGCTCTTTTCAAAAACTTCTCCCATATCCCGGCTGCCATACACCTTTTCCACAAACTCCGTGGGTTCGGGGGTGCGCTTTACGCCTATGACGTGCATTCCAAGAAAGGAGGCCTTCCTGGCTATTTCCTTCCCGATATCTCCCAGCCCGATGATGCCCAGAACGGAGCCGTTGATCTGTCCCTGAGGGACGGAACGATCCCATTTCTTCCGCATCTGGTTCCTGAACATGATGTGGCAGTTACGTGCCATATTGATCATCGACGCAATTGCAAATTCAGACATATGGATACTGTGGATGCCACGGCCGTTTGTCAGAATAATGTGCCTCCGAGCTACTTCATCCAGAGGCATGTAGTCCACACCGGCACTGATCGCCTGGATCCACTTCAGCACGGGCGCAGCATCGAGCATATCCCGGCTGCATTTGAAAAAGGTGAGCAGTATCTCCACATCTTTCAGATGTTCAAAGATCTCCTTCTTGTCCGTTGAGACCACGAAGTCAAGTTCGTCATATTTCTCTTTGAGCACTTGTACGTATTTTTCCGGAAAGTCAAAATTGATCAGGACCTTTCGCATATCGTTCATCTTTCCCCATTTGGTGTTTTGAGACGCTGTTCTTTTTCCTGAATCCTCATGGAAGAACGGGACCCGGAACCTGCCCGTCAAGGCCGGAAAACTTATGGCTGGCGAAGAAAGCGGGTCCATGCTGCTCTCTTAGGAGGTCGGGCTGTGGTCCCGTGTTGATTGTTTATAATTTACGTGCCGGAGGATATCAAGAAGAATCCTTGACAGGGGAACCCTGTCAGCCAAGGGAGCCTGCCATTGAAAGCCAAGCGGAGTTGCTTGGCGTCCAGCTCGGCTGGCCGGTTATTCTGCTTGGTGTGGACAGAGGCGCACGGTCATTCGATGACACTTTGAGCCTCTTTTGGTTTGATCTGGCCGAGAGATTTCCGGACAAACCGATTCACCCGGCTGCGTTGCGGCGACCGTTGAGTTGCGCGGGCGGAACGATGTGGAGCACCGCCTTGCCGAGATCGGCGCGGACAAGCTTTTTTGTTGATTTCCCATCACTTCATCATAACTTTGAATAGTCCAGACATACTCACAGTTGACGCGTGCAGCTACAGGCATGGCAATCCATGTTCCGGTTTTTCTGTCAAGAAATCTCGCGGCATCCAACGCGGGCGCTCTTGCCCCGAATCGC
Organism: uncultured Desulfobacteraceae bacterium; assembly: GCA_964633015.1. Lineage (GTDB taxonomy): Bacteria > Desulfobacterota > DSM-4660 > Desulfatiglandales > Desulfatiglandaceae > B46-G9. The sequence goes on from CAZWEV010000002.1 coordinate 156,018, forward strand.
GAGTGCGCATTTGGCGGGGTCCGGTCTCCGGTCCTGATCCTCGCTATTCACCCGACGGTGCCGACCCTTTCCTGACCTTGCCGCGCAGGATCGGGATCAGCAGGAGAAAACCAATCAGAACAATGCTCATGAACCGGAAGATATCGATGTAGGACATGGCCCTGGCCTGCCGCTCGACCTGGCGGCTGATCATTGCCATTGCAAGCGACCGCTCCCCTGTGCGGGGAAACCCTGATCGAACCGGCAGCAGGCGTGAGAGATATGTGAGAAGCGCGCGGAACCTGGGGTTGTAGGGATTGACGTCCGGTATCAGCCTTGTCAGATGAAACTGGGTCCGTCGAGCGAGAAGGGTGGAGGCAGTGGCGACACCCACGGAAGAAGCCTCATTGCGGATAAGATTGTAAAAACCCGTGGCATGGCTCATCTGCCTCGCAGGAAGGGTGCTGTACGCGGCTGCGGCCACTGAAATGAACAGGAAGCCGGTCCCGAACCCCTGCAGCCCGCGGGCGGAAGCGATATAGGAGAAGGTGACGTCGAGATCTATATTACTGAGCATTTTGAGTGAAGCGAGCATGGTCAGGACGCCGAAGAAAAGCAGCCAGCGGGCATCAACCCGTTCAATCAGCCTGCCCCCCACCAGCATCGCCATCAGGGCGGCAGCTCCCCCGGGCGCCAGGATCAGTCCCGCCGAGGTTGCCGTATAGTTCAGCAGGTTCTGGACAAACAGCGGCAGCATGACGAGGGTGGCATAGAGGACGAAGTATTGAAAAAAGCATAGAAAGACCCCGGCGCCGAACTCCTTGTTCTTTAGTACCGACAAATCCACCAGGGCGTTTTTGTAAGTAATCGAACGCCAGATGAAAAGAGCGAGACCCACCACGGCGAGCACGGCGAACGCCTGGATGAAATGGCTCTGGAACCAGTCGAAACGCTCACCGCGACTGAGCACGATTTCGAGGCTGCCGAGGCCGAAAAGGATGTAGAGGAAGCTGTGATAATCGACATCTCCTTCGGGTTTCTTGATATAAGGGGGGTCAAACACGAAGATAAGGGCGAGAAAGATCGCCAGTATACCAATGGGAAGGTTGATGTAGAAAATCCACCTCCAGCCAAATTGGTCAGTGATCCAGCCTCCCAGGATGGGTCCGATGATGGGACCGAAAACCACGCCGACTCCGAAGTAAGAAAGGGCTTTGCCCCGCTTTTCCGCCGGAAACGCTTCCAGGAGGACCGCCTGACTCATGGGGACGATGATTCCTCCGGAAATTCCCTGCAGTACCCGCATGGCGATACAAAGAGAGAGAGTGGGAGCAGAGCCGGTGCCCAGCGATGCCAACGTGAACACGCCCAGGGACAGAATGAAAATCCTACGTCGCCCGTAGAAGTTCCCCAGCCAGCCTGTCATCGGAACGATCACGGCATTTGCCACCAGATAGGAAGTGATCACCCAGGTGATTTCGTCCACGCCGGCGGAAAAGGAGCCCTGCATATGAGGCAACGCCACGTTGGCTACCGAGGTATCCACTGCCTGCATCATGGTTGCCAGCATGGTGGTGAAAGTGATCATAAAGGTATTGGCCTGCCGCGTCATTGTACCGTCCTGTCCATTGCTTCTCAGAAAATGCCATCCCGGGCAGCATCATTTCCATGGATATCATGAGGCAGAAACGAGCGACTGCATTCTGCCCGCGTGCATGATCGTACTGTTCGAGGGCTGCTGTCAAGCTGCAGATCACCAGCAGAGCCATGCTTTGTACCACATTCTTGATTGTAGTGCGGCCGTAGGGAAGAACGGGGCGGGTTAGTTCTGATGAAACTCTCCACTTCTGGTGGAGGACCCGGATAGGATCTCCCGATTCGTTGTTTGGAAGGGCCTGCTGCGCAGAGAGGAAGCCTTTTCCGGAGTCTCGGAACGACATCCCGCCAAAGGCGGAACTCTCTGAGCCCCTTCGGGAGGCTTCATGATGCCTCCCGCAACTGGATGCAGTAGCTTCTTGTGATGTTGTCAATAGGGTACTGCGAATCCCTGGCAGTCTTAAAGGCCGTTTTTGATACCGGCCCTATCCTGCGTACTGTTCCCTCTGCGAATGGAAAATGATAATGTGTTCGTGGAATCCTGGTCCACATATTTCACGTACCCTACATAGGGCATGCTCCATTGGATAAACGTTCTGGTTTCATCCGCACCGTTTCCCCAGATCCGCAACTGATAGCGGAGTTTATAGGCTGTTGCGGTGCCGTTTAAGCGGGCAACCTGCTTTTTACCGACCACATGGACGTTCATGCTTGCATTATATGCATGGCCGGGGAGCTCCGGGATTGTTAAGGTGGCGGCAGTGAATCTTGAGTCACCCACATCCATGGGATACCATGCCTGCACAAGCCCGGTCGAAAACAGCATGGTGTACGTGGCGCCGTCAATATGGGCTGTTCCTCCCCATAACTTCACCATTCCCGGTTCTTTTTCAAGCCATTGCGTTTCCGTCCATCCCCCCTTTTCCCGTCTTTTGAGGACATAGAGTGTTTTTGACATATGGGATTGTGTGGTGACAACCTCATCGTGCGCAGTATACGGACCATCATTCCCTATCCCCTGATAGGTCCAGACATTCCCCACTTCCAGTCCGAAGATATTCGGTGCATCAGCCGCGTTGGACATACCCTCAATCCCGTGGAGAAAAAGGAGCAACGCTGCGGCACACAGGGCAATCCTTTTCATAGCAACCTCCTCTTGTGCACTTTGGCACTTACAACGAAATTTCCCGATCGAGTTCGTTTCACATAAAGAGCAAAGTTCATGCCGCATCTTCTTTATTGTGTCGATCATAAAAAGCTAATAAAAGCAAAACGTTATCTGCAAGAGAGGATCTCCTGAATCAGTGCATGCGCCATGGCATCAATCACAGTGGGTAATTTGCCTCCTCTGTTGGTAAAGGGATTACATATGCGCAGCTGGGTTTGGGGCGGTGATATGATCTTTCTATGCCCACATCGTTTATACCCTACGGGAAAACATTGAAATAATCTTGTGATTGAGTATGATAGGTTTCAGTCTTCATGTTTCACGGCATGACGGAAATGAAGACCCGGTATCGTTGAGTGTATCCTGAGAGAGCCGCCGGTACGGGGAGGGAAAAGAAAACGTTCAGGACAGAAAGGAGAACATGTCATGGCAAATTGTGGAGAAATGAAGGAAGGCGATCTTTTCGTATGCGAGACCTGCGGTCTTGAGCTGAGAGTCTCCAAGGCCTGTTCCTGTGGTTCGGGCGGTGAGGAGGCGTGCAGCGTACCGCTCCAGTGCTGCGGCAAGAATATGGTCAAGAAGTAGCCATCGATCTTTGAGAATCCTTGGGATCTGCCGACAATGCGCCGGCGACGGGTGGGGGAGTGTTTTTTGTGAGGAATGTGAATCTTCCAGACGGAGACGACCATGAAAAGTGATGAGCACGAGCTGCATGATGATAAGGAAAAAGAGGCATGGCAGATCGAGCGCGAATTAAGAGCGGCTTTCGATGAGATGCCAAATAAGATACCGCTCCTTCTTTTCACGAGCCCCACGAAAAATGAACCCTTCAATGATGCGACACGGCAAATCATCCGTGCTATACGGCAGATGACCGACAAGGTGGATTTGCGGGAGTTTGACCTCGGTCATAAGATGGCGCGAAAATGGAAAGCGGAACGGTCTCCCACCCTCATTTTCGATCCGGATACATATCATATCCGGTGGTTGGGCGCTCCTGCCGGAGAGGAAGTGCGGACCTTCATACAGACATTGATTATGCTGGGCCAGGGGACAACGCCCCTCGATGAGCAGGCAAGGAAGATTCTGGACAGAATAGATGGACCGCGTCATGTCAAGGTTTTCGTGAGCCCGAGTTGTCCTTATTGTCCGCAGCAGGCCATTAATGGCCTGATGGCCGCAATCGAGAAACCCGGTATCATCTCTCTTGAGATTATCGATATCCTGGCAAATCCTGATTTGGCAGAAAACTACTCTGCCCAAAGTGTGCCGCAGACCTACGCGAATGAGACCCTCATCGCACAGGGGGCCCAGCCGCAGGAGCTTTTCATGCTGTCTCTCGAGAAGATGGAGCAGCAGAACATCTTCATCCCCGACGAGGACGCCGAGGAGATTGAGACGGACCTCGTGATTGTCGGCGGGGGGCCGGCGGGACTTACCGCAGGAATATATGGAGCGCGAAGCGGGCTGAATTCGGCGATCATTGAAAAGGATACGCTTGGAGGACAGATAGCAACCACACCCGTCGTTGAAAACTATCCGGGCGTCAGCCAGGCCGGGGGGAACACGCTGGTGGACCTGATGGTGAGCCATGCCCTGGAATATTGCAAGATTTTCCAGGGAGAAGAGGTAATGGATGTTCAGATCGGAAACCCTATCGTCGTAACGACAAGTAAGAGGCGCTTCAACACCAGGACGGTACTCCTGGCAACGGGGGCGAAACACCGCCAGCTTGATGTACCCGGAGAATCCCGTCTTTCAGGTCATGGCGTCAGCTACTGCAGCACCTGTGACGGCAATTTTTTTCGAGGGCGGAAGGTAATCATGGTGGGCGGAGGAAACAGTGCGGTTACCGAAGCGCTTCACCTCAAGAATATCGGTGTTGATGTTACCCTTGTCCACCGCAGGGATACCCTCAGGGCCCAAGACCACCTCGTCAGCAATCTCGAGAACAACCAGATCCCCGTGCTGTTCAATACGGAAGTAAAAGAAATCAGGGGAAAAGACCGGGTGACCGAGGTCGTGCTCCTTGACAACAGGGCCGGAAAAACCAGGAAGATGGAAGTGCAGGGCGTTTTTGTTGCCGTAGGGTACGAACCCGCCGTGGCATTGGCGAAAAAGATCGGTATCGAAGTGACACCGGAAGGCTACATTCAACATGACTCCCGGCATCGGACCAATATTCCAGGGATTTACTCTGCAGGGGACGTGGAAGGAGGATATAAGCAGATCGTTACGGCGGCGGGCCAAGGTGCCGAAGCAGCCCTTTCCATCTTTGAAGATCTCATAAATCCCTACTGGAAAAAAGAAACAGGGACTGATGGTTAGCGGAAAATGTTCCAGGAATAAAAAGCGATAAAGAACCGGCGGTTTTCCCAATGACAATGCGTCCAATATGGAGGAATCTCCGATGGACGCCTGAATGTCCTATACCTCGACAAAATTCTCAGCTTCAATGCACGAGGCGGACTGTTAAGAACATGGCTTTCAAAAGCGCGAAAAATTCTTGATCACTACCCATCCATGACCTCCGACCTAATTTTCTAACAGCATCCCATCCCATATCCCACATTATATCCAGCTGTTTATCTTTGACTGATTCGAAGCCGGGAGCTTTTAAGGTCCCGCACACAAAAAGATCTCAAGGGAATGCAATATTCTGCCGGATTATTACGTCAACTAATGTAAAGAGTGAAATAACCTATTTCGAGCAGGAGGTTCTCATGATGAAAAGAATACCACACAGCAGCCAGGATATCAGTGGTGAGCCCAAAACAAAAGAATATCTCCAACATCACCAAAAATATGCCCGCATCCAGTTCAGATCCTTCCTGCGGGAACTTACCCAGCAGTACATGGGGCGGCAGCTGCCTCGTGACGGGCGTTTTCTGGAAATCGGGCCGGGCCCGGGATTTCTCACAGCCATGATGGCGAAGCAGTATCCCCAGGCCGAAATGAACGCCCTTGAGCTCTCGGCGGATATGATTGCAACGGCAAAGGATGTGGTCGATCAAACACAACCGGCTTCCCGAGTGAGGTTCATTGAGGGCAGCGTAGATGACAAATCATTGATGATCCATCTCGGGAAATTTGATCTTGTCTATTCAACCTTTTCCTTGCATCATTGGGAAAACCCTGTACAGGCGATGAAAACCACGTATCGGGCAGTAAAAGAGGGCGGACTGATGATGCTGCATGATTTGAAAAGGGTCCCGTGGCTGTACCTGCTGCCGGTCCGAAACGGCTTCATCGATTCAGTCCGGGCGGCGTATCAGCCCGGAGAAGTATGGCATATGCTTTCAGAGGCGGGAATAGATGATGCTGCCATAAAGACACCTTTCCCGTATTTCTGGCATACGGTTTTGATCACCAAGTAAGCGCGGAAAGCCGACGGTAGCCAATGACAGCCCTGTCTGAGAGGCGACGTTTAGCAGAATTCATACAGACCGAATATCGCAGGTTATTGGGATTCGTGAGGCGTCGGTTGGATGAAATCGAAGGGCAGGATGCAGAGGATTTTGTCCATGACGTTGTGGTTCAACTATTCGATAGAACGGATATGGCCGCTCCCATCGAACATCTGTCAGCCTATGTCTACCGTTCCCTTCAAAACCGCATCGTGGATTATTTTCGAAAGCGGAAGAATACGCCTGCCCGAAGCGTTATGGAGCCGGAGCAGGAACTGCAGAGCCTCTCTGAGGTGGTTGAAGAAAGCGGGTATGATTCGGCGCCTGAGATCCGGCGGATGGAAATCGCTCATGACTTGTATCGACTTATGGGGGAACTCAGTGATCCGGAGAGGAGGCTGATTGTCGAAAGCGATATCCATGGGCAAACCATAGAACATCTGTCAAAGACGTGGGGCGTTCCTGTGAATACTTTATTGTCGCGCAAGTCGCGCGCCCTGAAGAAAATCCGGCAGCAAATCCAGAATGGACAAACAAACAAGGAGTAAAACCTATGGATAATTTTGAATCGTCCCGACGTAATGCAAACAATGTTTATGAGAACGAAGATCGCAGACGCCTGACCGGCAAAAAGATTACGAGGATTGCCGGCTGGGTTGTATCAGGTATGGCGCTTGCCTGCTTTTTAGCCTTGATATTCGGGCTCCTCGTCAAGTGGTTATGGGGAGTGACATTGACGCCGTTATTCAATATCCCCCAACCCACCTATTGGCAGGCCGTCGGGTTGATTATCCTGGCGAAACTGCTCTTTGGAGGGATCGGCCATCATCACAAAGATCCGGATCATTTTTTGCGGCAGAAAAAATGGCATCAACGCTTTGACGGAGATGTTGGAGAAGGCCGGGGTTTCTTTGATCCGATCGCCTCCCATATGCGGCACGGAAAATACTATCGAGAGTTTTGGGAGAAAGAGGGCAAGAAAGCCTTTGAGGACTACCTCTCGAGACGTGAGTGATGTCCATCCTGAAAAGGACCGGGGTGTGAAGGAGGCCTGAGCACCAAAGGAAAGGGGAGAGCGTCCCATACTTCCATGCTTCAACAGAAATGTGCTATACTAGAGGGCGGAAAAGACCAAAACAGACCAGGTGAAATGCGGGGAAAGGCGCCATGCGACGGAGACCGGTACTTGTAACCGGCGCCACCGGATATGTGGGCGGCAGGCTGGTTCCGCTGCTCTTGCAGGCCGGATACAGGGTCCGGGCCGGGGGGCGTTCGTTGAGAAAAATTAGGGCCCGTATGTGGGGAGAACACCCGAATCTTGAACCGGTCCGCCTGGAGATGCTCAATTACGATTCTGTTTTACAGGCTTCCAGGGGCTGCTGCGCAGCCTATTACCTGGTTCACTTGTGGGACCTCCCGGGCGGGGATTTTGTCCGGTTCGAGAGAAATGCGGCCCGCAACATGAGCCGGGCGGCCCGGGAGGCCGGTCTGGAGCGCATCATCTATCTGGGCGATCTGGCTGCAGAAGGCCCAAGCCTGAACAATTATTTGAAGTCCAGGGCAGCGGCGGCCAAGGCCCTTTTTTCCGGACCTGTTCCCGTGACCGCTCTCCGGTCCACCATGATCCTGGGATCCGGGAGCGCCTCATTCGAGATCCTGCGGTATCTGGTGGATCGGCTGCCCTTGATCCCCATGCCCAAATGGATGCATACCCGGTGCCAGCCCATCTCCATCCGCAACGTCTTGCACTATCTTCTCCAGAGTCTCGACCGAGACAAAATGCTCGGGGAAATTTTTGATATCGGCGGGCCCGATATCATCACCTATGCCCGGCTTTTCAATATCTACACGGAAAGGGCGAAACTGAAGCGTCATCGCATCAAGGCACTCCCTGTTCTTTCTCCGAAACTGGCGGCTTATTTAATCAGCCTGATAACACCGGTCCCAATCGCACTGACCGCCGCGTTTGTTCAAGGGATGCGGAACGGGGCAATCTGCAGGGAAAACCGGATCCGGGATATTATTCCCCAGGACTTGATGACCTGCGGAGAAGTCATCGACAGGGCTCTTGAGAAGATGGAGCAGCACAGGGTGAATACCAGCTGCTACGATGCAGGCTTGTCCCGTCCTCCAGAATGGACCGCCAGCGGCGACGCGACCTATTCCGGCGGGGCGGTCCTGAAACTTGCCTATCGCGCCCGGATAGGAGTCGGGCCGGATGAACTCTGGGGAGCCATCAGGCGTGTGGGCGGAAAGACCGGCTGGTATTTCGGGGAAGGGCTCTGGCGGCTGAGGGGTTTTTTTGACAAGGTGATCGGCGGGGTGGGAATCCAGCGGGGCAGGCGGGATCCGGTGGATCTCAAGGTGGGGGATGCCCTGGATTTCTGGCGGGTGCTTGTGGTGGAACCACCGGTCAGGCTCCTGCTGCATACGGAGATGAAAATGCCGGGAGACGGGCTTCTGGAATTTTTGCTCAGGCCCCTCGGCGGCAAGGAGACGGAATTGATCGTGGCGATCCAGTACCTTCCAGCGGGTCTTGCAGGATTGGTTTACTGGTATGCTCTTTACCCTGTTCACGAGGTCCTTTTCAGGGGGATGCTCCGGAATATTGCGAGGGCGTGCCGTGCGCCGATGGAGGACCTGGATAAGATCAACCGATCCGGAAGTTAGCAACGGATACGCGTTGAATTACGAAGCATAAGGAGGAAGCACATGCACGCAAAACCCGTCCTTGTGACGGGCGCCACCGGATATGTGGGGGGGCGTCTGGTTCAACGGCTCCTGGACGCCGGGTACCGGGTTCGTGCCGCCGGCAGGTCGATCGGGAAGATCAGGGCGAGGCCATGGAGCGTTCATCCCAACCTGGAACCGGTCTATGCGGAGATGCAGGACGTGGATTCCGTTACGCGCGCTGCAATAGGTTGTTCTGCAGCCTACTATCTTGTGCATTCCATGACGCACACCGGGAAGGATTTCGAAAACCTGGACCGGCGCGCGGCGCTGAACATGGTTCAAGCGGCCGATGCAGCAGGCCTAGAGCGTATGATTTATCTGGGGGGACTCGGGGATGAAAGCAGACACCTCAGCAAGCACCTTTCTTCAAGAGCAGAGGTGGCAAAGATTCTCTCGAAGGGACCCGTCCCTGTCACCGTGCTTCGTGCGGCCATGATCCTTGGTTCCGGCAGCGCTTCTTTTGAGATACTGCGCTATCTTACGGAACGTCTGCCGGTAATGATTACCCCCGGGGGTGTCCATACCAAATGTCAGCCCATTTCCATCAGGAATGTGTTGAACTATCTTGTGGGCTGCCTCGAAAACCAGGAAACCACCGGCCGGACATATGATATCGGCGGGCCGGATATCGTGACCTATGTTGAGCTCATCAATATTTATGCCGAGCGGGCCGGATTGCGAAGGCGGGTCATCATTGCCGTCCCGTGCTTTCCCCTGAGACTGGCAGCATACCTGGTGACCTTGATCACGCCGGTCCCTCCGTCACTTGCCATGCCCCTCGTACAGGGGATGTTCAACGAAGTGATCTGCCGGGACAATCAAATCCTGAGCGTCATACCGCAGGATCTCATGACCTGCCGGGCCTCTATCAGCAGGGCACTCGAAAAGGTCGAGCAGCATATCGTGGATACCAGCTATTCCGATGCAGGCTTAACACTGCCACCGGAATGGGCCTTGCGCGGTGATGCATCCTATTCCTGGGGACAGATCCTGGAGAGTACCTACCGCCTCCGTCTTAAGACGGGAGTGGAGCGAGTCTGGGCACCCATCCAGCGGATCGGAGGGGAGAACGGATGGTATTACTGGGACTCTCTCCTACGGATAAGGGGTTTCATGGACCAGGTCATCGGCGGTGTGGGAGTCAGCCGCGGCAGGCGGCATCCGGTTGAAATCGCCGTGGGAGATGCCCTGGATTCCTGGCGTGTACTGGCGGCCGAACCGTCCCAGAGGTTGCTGCTTCTTTCGGAAATGAAGCATCCGGGCAGGGTTTTCCTCGAACTCCGCGTGATCCCGCTTGGCCGGAACGAAACCGAGCTGAGTGTTACCTTCAGGCTGCTGCCCAGGGGACTGGCGGGAGTGGTTTACTGGTATGCCATCACGCCGGTACACTATTTCATGTTCAGAGGCATGCTCCGGAACATGGCCGAGGCAGCCGGACTGAACCCTGCCCATGTTCCTTCCCCCGGGGTATGAATCCTGATCCGCTTTATCCTATTTCTCCTTCACGGGGAACGTCAGATGTGCGCCGAACCAGCCGACCACGCTGACCAGGGGGAACAAAGATAGGACCAGGACCAAGAAGACGATGCCGGCGGCATTCCACTGATCGAGTATATCCGGCACGGTAACCCGCCAGACGAAAACTGCTATTTCCACAGCCAGTAAGACCAGAGAGGTTCGTTGTTTGATTTTAACCGGCCGGATGGGCCTGCCGGCATAATTCAACCACCATGTGTAAAAGCCCGTGATGATGGTAACGGGGGTGAATAGGATGCCGGCGCCCAGAGAGTAAAGGGCTGTCGTCTCAAAGGGCTTGTGGGAGAATATGGCGTAGGCAAGGTAAAAAAAGGTCGCTGAAAACATGAAGACAATGGGAAAATGCACCGTCATGGGATGGGGGTGGCGCTTAAGTGTAGGAAAGCGGGTAACGAGCCCGATAAACGGGACCCTGGGCGATGCTTCTTCCTCTGCGACTGGTTCCATTCCTTTGAAGACGCCGACCTGAGGATACCGATCCAGGACATCAAGGTCATGGGGAGCGGCCTGGATGTCATTGGTGAGATCGTTTCCTGCATGGTGGCGTCTCATGTGGAGTCCGCCCTTCCATAGTTTGCTTTCGCTTACGTCGATGACGCGTCCTTTGTGGACAATGTACGTGGGATTCCCGTCCTGTCCGTTGTACTGACTGAGCTCTTCGATACTGAATTCTTTCATTCACATTCTCCCGCCATTCAAACCCGGTATTGCCAAATGATATTTTATCTCCTGGTCCTGTCTACTGCGCAGTCTGTTGAAATTCATCATTAACTTTATCATTGATAATTAATATAAATTAATGATAAATCGCTTTGTTAGGAAGGAGCATAGGCAGATTCCTTTTGTGAGTCAAGAGAAAAGGCCTGACAGAATATGCAGTGCGAGGCTACACAGAGTCCAGATAGGACCGCGACTGTGCATGAATCGTGGGAGAGACGCTATCGGGAACCGCTGCAAGGATTTTCTCCAGGGCGGTGATGCCCCATTCTTTCAGCGGTGCCCTGAGCTTGCCCACATGCTGAAACGCATTGAGCATGCGGCTTGAGGTTGTGGTATTAACGGGGGCCAGTTCTATGACCTTGTCCGCAAGCCAGCGAATGCCGTGATCGGTCCAGAGCATCCTCGTATTGGTCGCCATGGGCAGAAAAAGGGCTCGGGTCCAGGTGGGTTGGGTGATGTCAAAACTCGACCGTCCCTTTTCTTTCTCGATCATGTCGAATACGTCATCACAGGTGCCGCCGGAGACGACCCTGAGGTAATTGGCGTACCCGCTGAGATGGCGGTGCCACTGCTCGTAGGCCATTTCAAGGATCGGCAGTCTTTCCGCAGCAGAGCTCCGGTTCAACAGTAACAGGGCGGTCACCCGATCATTGGCAGCGGTTGCTGCATGATAGTGGTCCAGGATCAGATGGTGGCTCTCAGGAGAATCATCTGCGGCTATCAGTTCCAGGAGGACGCCTTTCAACAGGCGCTCCTCGATGCCGTCTCTGGCAGAGGGTCCGGGGCTGTAGGTATGGAGGTGCAGGAACCTCTCCACCAGTTGCCGTCGATACGCCTGATTAACCGCAGCCATCAACCGGTCCCTGGCAGCAACCAGTTCCGGATACCAGGTGCTGTAGCGCCGTTCCAGCGGCTGCTCGTCTATCCTCAGGAAATAGGCTTGCAGGGACGGCGAAAGGTCGTGGTCTTCCAGGATATCTCCGTAGACCTTGAGCCAGCTGACATCGATCTCCGCGTCTGGATTGATAAGCAGTCGGACTCTCTGGCGGTCGGTCAAACGGCGCATGGCCTCAACCCGGTTGAATGCGTTGGGATCCAGGCGGGCTTGAAGCGTCAACTGCTCGACGCTGGTATTCACATGGAAGAACGTGCCGTAGAAGGAGAAATCCCGGTTCATGGAAGCGAAGGCCGGAGGTTGCTCAATATCTTCAAAGCTGAGGACGGCTTCACGCTCTTTGAGCTGAAAAACCAGCCCGGTGTCCGGCAGGTCCTTCCCGTTCTGATCCACAAGAGCCGTTTCAATCGGTACGTGAAATGGATCCGCACCGTCCGGGAGATCCTGGTGAAAAGTGACCCGAAAGCATTTCGCATCAGGATCAAACGCTGTTTCCGCCCAGACCTTCGGATAGCCGATGGTGTAAAGCCATTGCTTTTTGAAGGTCTCGAGGGAGATTTCCGCAACCTCTTCAAAGCACCTGAAAAACTGATTTGTATCGGCATTGCCGTTGTGGAACCGCGAAAAGTAGAGCTGCTTGCCGGCCCTGAACAATTCGGGGCCGAGAACCAGACGGAGCATACGGATTACTTCGGCTGCCTTGACATAGGTCACCGTGTCAATGAGCTCGTTAGGATCGTTGAAGCCCTCCCTGACAATGCGGCCGAGGCGCCCGCCGTCTTCAATGCCGAGGGGCCCGAGAAGGGGATCGCGGATGCTGTCTACCTGGCGCAGGCGAACAAAGGTGGGGTCGAAAAGATCCGCCAGGAACTGCCGTTCCACATCCACGGTATAGGCTTCATTGAGCCAGACGTCGAAAGGAGTTTCCATGGTGGTTTCGCTGCCGCACTGATTGTGTTCAAACTCGTGAGCGATGACCCCGTGGGCATACATGAGAGAGGCGTCCATGGTATGGTCGTCGATGAGGGCTGCGTCGGTGACGATGGTGGTGTTGCCCACGTTCTCCATACCCCCGAAATCGGATTTGTTCATGCAGATGGTCCGGTAGGTGTCGCCCCGGTATTCGTAATCCTGCGTGCGGCCGATCCACAGGACGGCTTCTTTCAGGATGTCCATGGGGATGCGGGCATCCGCGGTCCGACCCGGCGGCACCAGGTATTCCAGACGGACGCGGTGACCGGATGGATATACCACCTCGTCTCCCAGTTCATCCCAGGTGCCTGCGGCAGCGATGAACAGGTACGGAGCCATGGGAACGGGATTCTCGTAAGTGATGACCTGCCGGTTCGGGTCTCCCGGCTGGATCACCGGGCGGCCGTCGGGATTTGTATGGAGGTTGATGTTGCCGTTACTGATAAGATGGGTATATGCCGCGTCTGCGGTAAGGGTGGTTGTCATGGTGCACTTGGCCCGGCAGTCATCGAAAATCGGCATGATGCGCTGGAAGCCCCATTGTTCACACTGCGATATGAACTGTTGGGGTGCTCCGGGGGGCGTGGCGTCCTTGTAAATGCCCTCAAGAATATGATCCGAAGGGAAACATCTTGTCAGGGTCCGCAGCAGCAAACGTTCCCCGGATCGGTGGCGACGGGGAAGGTTTACCAGCAGCCTGTTTTCCTCCGGACGGTACTCGTATGACAGCGCTGTTCCAGATTGATCATCGGGTCTTTCAACCAATTCCACATGGAGGATCTCAAGTGCATTGGCGTCAAGAGAGAGTTGTTCCAACTCGTGCCTGACGGTCATGTGGAGACAATTCTCCGCTTCCACCCGGTCTTCAAAGAAATCGAGTTTTATCGTCAGATGATGGAGCTGGACCGGTAGATCGCCGAAAGTCTCTCGCGGGTACTTGAAGCGCGTGTGGTTCATCGTGCCATTCCTCTCTTCGGGAAGGAGCATAGGCAGGTTTCCTTTGTGAGTCAAGGGAAAAGCCCTGCGCGTTGTGTTCGGTCATTGCTGCCTGCCGTCGCACGGAAATGGTGCCGGTCCATCCGGTGAAGGGTACGATTCGGAAACAAGACGGTTGGTCCAGGTGATGACGAATCCCTTGAGCAAGACTGCAAAAAGATATAGGATAAACATGGTAACGCAATACATGGGAATGAATGGGAGAGGGCATGTCCTGTGAAATGACCAGGAAACAATTTCTCCGGACCCTTGGCCTGGGAGCCGCAGGGCTCCTTTGTCCCGGAGAGAGCTTTGCTTTCTTTGGAAAAGGGAACTCCGGGGCAAAGAGCGTTCAGGGCCATGTCTTCAAAGGAGATGCCCCTTCCAAACCATGGAAATGGGCGATCGAAGGGTTCCATTACGCCTCAAACGGGAAAGATGTCCAGTGCCAGATCTGTCCGAACAGGTGCTATCTGGAGCCGGGGGACCGGAGTATCTGCCGCTCCAAGGTGAATATCGGGGGGAAATTGTATTCTCTCACCTATGGAAATCCCTGTGCCGTTCACGTGGATCCCATTGAAAAAAAGCCGCTCTACCATTTTTATCCGTCATCGCAGATTCTTTCCATTGCAGCGACCGGCTGCAACTTCCGGTGTCTGAATTGTCAGAACTGGGAAATTTCCCAGCAGAGACCCGAAGATGTCCGGAGTATGGAGCTTTTTCCGGAACAGGTGGTGGAAGAGGCCGCAAAAAGAAGGGTCCCATCCATTGCATACACCTACTCGGAAGCCATCACGTACTATGAGTATATGTTTGATACGGCAAAGGGTGCCGCTGCAGCGAGTCTCAAGAATGTGCTGGTATCCAACGGGTATATCAACGAGAAACCGCTCCGGCTGCTTGCCGGGTACCTGCATGGAGCCAACATCAACCTGAAAGCCTTTGACGATTCCATCTACCGCCGTCTGAACGGGGGGACCCTCCGGCCCGTGCTTGATACCTTCAAGAGCCTTCACCGGGAGAAGGTATGGTTCGAGATGACCACCCTTGTGGTTCCCACCTACGTGGATGACCCAGCGATGATACGGCGGATGTGCAAATGGATTGTGAAGGAGCTGGGCCCGGATTATCCGCTCCACTTCCTTCGGTTCTTTCCCCAATATAAACTCACCCGCCTGCCGCCCACGCCGGTCTCGGTCCTCGAAAAGTTGCGGAAAATCGCGCTTGAAGAAGGCATCCGCTATGTCTATATCGGCAACGTTCCGGGCCATAAGGCCACCAACACGTATTGCCACCATTGCCATCGGCTCCTTATCGAACGCAAGGGGTATTTCATTGGCGAAAACAATATCAAAGAAGGCCGATGCAGTTTTTGTGGAAGCAATATCCCGGGCCGATGGCAATAGCCGTGCGTCCCTCGTCACAGGAAAAAATCTGGCATATTTCTTGAATAAATATCGGAGCTGACAACCATTTTGAGGGGAAAAATGGAAAAGAAAACACGGGTCCTCGTGGTGGATGACAACCCTGTCAACATCAGATTGATACGGGCTATCCTCGAAAAAGAAGGATACGAGACCATGAGCGCAATAGACGGTCCCGCAGCCATTGAAGTGGTCATGACCGGGAAGCCGGACCTTGTCCTCCTGGATATTTTCATGGGTGAGATGAGCGGGCTTGACGTCTGCCGGATCATTAAATCAGAGAAGGAGACCAAGGATACGCCGGTCATTTTTGTGACGGGCAATACGGACGACGACGTCCTGCAAAAGGCATTCGAATCAGGAGGGACGGACTATGTGCGGAAACCGATCAACAAAGCGGAACTCCTGGCGAGGATTCGCTCTGTCCTGACCCAGAAGGGGCTGATGGAAAAAATCGTGGAACAGGAAAAGCTCCAGGGCGTTCTTGAGATGGCCGGTGCCGTGTGCCACGAGATGAATCAGCCGCTGCAAGCCGTTGCCTGGGCCGTAGAGCTTCTTCTCAATGAGGCGGCCCTGGAGGGTCCGCTCTCTTCAGCGGTCCGGGACATCGACCGAAACATCGAAAAGATCGGCACCATAACCCGGAAACTTCAGCGCATTACCCGCTACGAAACAATGAAATATGTAGGGGACACAAAGATTATCGATATTGAGCGAGCCTCTTCGTGAGGTGCCCCTTGACTGTGGGTTATGAAGGGTTCGTGAAAGCAAGGGGAATCAGGTTTTTTCCCCGTTCGTTCGCCAATTGCATCATGGCGTCCCGGCCGCTGGGTGGCGGTTCCCTGCGATCTTTTTCCGGCTTTGGCTGCAGGGTCAGGGCCTCGGCGGCGCACGTGGTGACGCAGAGGCCGCAGCCGATGCAGCGATCCAGGTTGATGTGGGCCACCCCGTCTTCCCCCATGGTAATGGCGTCCATCTGGCAGCGATCGAGGCAGGTTTCACACGCTATGCAGAGCTCGGGGTCAACCACCGCGAAATAATTTGAAACGGTCCTTTCTGCGGGTTTTGGCTGTTTTTTGAGGGCCCGGAGTATTCCGCAGCAATCACCGCAGCAGTTGCACAGACCTCCGGGGTTTTGTGCGTTGTACGGCTGCGGGACCAAGCCGGCTTCCTCACAGCTATCCAGAATTTTGAGCGCTTCTTCCTGGTCAATCCAGCGGCCCATTTGGTGGTCCACATAGTAATCCGCATGGGATCCGAACATGAAGCAGGTTTCCAGCGGCTTATCACATCCTTCACCTATGAGGTGTTTCTGGGTGCGGCAGATACAGTTTGCCACGGCGATCTTGTTTTTTCCTTTTATAATTTCACGCACATCCTCATAGGGCGCCACGGGCCATGAAACCTGAATGGCGCGGTTGACCGGGATGGCACGCATGGGCACCGTCTTTGTGGACATCTCCCTGCCGAACGCCTCTTCCAGGTACTGATCCACGAGGGCCGCGAGTTCCTTATCCAGATTCTTGAGCTGAAATTCATAAAAACCTACCACAAAGGGGACTGCAGCGTATTTGCGTATGCCCTCTTTTTTCACTCTGAATACAATGCCCTTCTTCGCCATGTTTTCAAGGAGCGCAGAGACATGCTCAGGCTCTTGCTTTATTCGCTGCGCCACAGCGTCAGGGGTCTCAAGCATCATGCTGAGATTCAGGTACATGCGGGCCTCTTCCTCGGTAAAGAGCTTGCGGAGAATTTTCATCTCCACTCCGGATGCTGTTTTGGGGAAACCAACTGAATACTGGTCCACCTGCGCTTGAAGCAGTTCATAGATGTTTTCCGACATGGCATTACCTCCTTATCAACTCCAGAAACATGTTTCCTGATGTCCACGACCTGCTACTGCCCGGCCTGGACCGAGCCATCTGACGTCATCTCCAGGTCATCATATCCGGCTATGGCTTCACTGCCGGTATTATCCGAGTCCGACATCACACCAATAAGCTTAACTCCTTGGAGACTCTTCCCCCAGTATTTTTCATAATCCGAAAGAATGTTCACCTCTTCCCGGAGCCACCTGTCGAGAGGGGAACTCCTGTTTTGGAGGACAATAATTTTTGTATCCGAAGAATAGGGACTCTCGGTCCGGTATCCTTTCGCAAGCCCGCTCGCACTCCAAACGTATTTCAGTGCCTTGGGTTTCCACATCTTCCACGTGGAGAATACCACATAGACTGCGGCCCCGCTGTCCCCTGTCTTTTTGTATCTCTCATCCCCTCCTTTGCAGGGTCTGGTCACCTTCCAACGCCATTTGAGAAAAGGGTATTTTTTGAGTTCGATTTCCACCTCCCTGCCGATCTGCACGGCATCACCTTTTGAATGCGCAAAGAGATACGCGTTTGCCCCATCGACGCTCACCCTGTAGATGTTCCGGGCTTTTTCGGTTTCCGCATCGTTCCTCGCCTTCCATTTCGACGGCAGGACCCCTTTGTCCGCCGGATCAAACCGGTCAATGACAAAGGTGTCCGAGGCTGACGCCGATCCGGCAAGAAAAAGCACTAAAAAGAAAAGAGACCTGATTTTCAAAAACATGGCTCCTCTGCTTTCGTTGTGTCTGGCTATACCCTTTCCTTGAACTCTTCTCCGAGCAGGCCTTCGGGGCGCACGAGCAGCACAAGAATAATGATGATGAATGCCAGGGTGTTCTTGAAAGCCACCGAGATAAATCCGCCGGCCAGGCTTTCAGCAACCCCGAGAATCAGGCCTCCCACGATGGCGCCGGGAAGACTGTTCAGCCCCCCAAGGATCGCGGCCGCAAATCCCTTTAGAAAGGGTTCCAGCATAAAAAACGGATCCAGGAGCAGTGCAGGTGCAAGAAAGAGCCCCCCCAGCACGCCCAGAAGAGCAGCGAGACCCCAGCTCAGGGCGAGGATCTTCCGTGTGGGGATACCCAGGGTCTGCGCGCCGGGAAGGTTTTCAGACGTGGCGCGCATGGCAAGTCCGATGCGCGTTTTCTGGACAACAAAATAAAAAAGGAGAGACGCCACCAGGCTGACACCGAGGGTTCCCAGTCCCAGTTGACTGATCACCACGCCTCCGCCGAGATTATAGATTGTGGTATCGGAAAGGGGAAAGGGAAATGATTGGGGCTCCGTGCCGCCAAAGTAGGAGATAAGCCCTTGCAGGATAAGGCCGAATCCCAGGGTCAGGATGATTTGTCCGAGCTGAGTGGCCTCGCGCCGTTGCGCCGGGATGAGGACACAAAAATAGAAGAGCATGGCAATGGCGGCTCCAAAGAGCAGAGCCAGGAGGAAGGAGAGGGTAAAATGAAAATTGAGTCCGAGCAGGGTGAACGCGAAAAAGGTACCGGCAGTGGCCATGTCTCCGTGGGCGAAATTCAGGATGCGGGTCGACCGGTAGATTAACGCCAGACCCAAGGCCACGAGGGCGTATATACTGCCGGTGGAAAGCCCTGAAATGAAGTACTGCAGGAATTGCGACATCTGATACCTCTCCTCGTGCGGGTTACGTGTTGTTTGTGGTCAGTGGCGCCAAAACGAAACAAAACTATTCTGCAGCCGCACTTTTCGACCTTCAATCACTGATTTCAACGGAACGGCCAGTTCCGAAAATAGAGTCTCATCTTAAACCACCGTCCGTAGAGGCCAAGGGGTTCGAAGATGAGGACAAGCAATATGGTTATCCCGTAAACGACCGGCACCAGTTCCTTATAGGCGTTAAATACCTGGGGCACCAGGATCACGAATGCGGCTCCCATGATGGAGCCCTCCACGGATGCCAATCCACCGATAATGACAGCCACAAAAAGGTTGATGGACTCCATGAATGTGAACATGTTGGGCTCGAGATAGCCCATGAAAAGGCCGTAAAGGCCGCCCTGGACCCCGGTATAAAATGAGCTGATGGCAAAAGAGAGGAGTTTGTACCGGGTCAGGTTGACCCCGATCACCTCAGCAGCAATGTCGTTGTCCCTGATGGCTATGAAGGCGCGGCCCATGTAAGACGAGATAATATTGTAGGTGAGCAGGGTGAAAACCAGGGCTATGGCAAAATTGAAATAGTAGTTGAAATTGATGGAGCTGAGACCCCAGAGAGGAGACATTTTGTGGATCATAAGTCCCATGCGCCCCCCGGAAAGAGTTTCGGAATTGACAAAGACCTGATACACCGCGATGCCGAATCCCATGGTTGCAATCGCCAGATACGGACCTTTCAGCCGGAGAGAAGGAAATCCCACCACGATGCCGAAAAGCCCTGCCGCGAGCCCTGCCGCGAGCAGGCACAGGGGCCAAGGGATTCCCCATTGACTCAGGTGACCGAAAGTGAACGCACCGATGGCCAGGAAGCCTGCCTGACCGAAAGATATCTGGCCCGTATACCCGATGAGGAGGTTCTGCCCCTCAACCCCGATAGCATAGATAGCAATGATCGTTACCACATAGATGATATGTTCCGGGGCAAACAGGGGGAGCAGGATGAGGAACAATACAAAGGCCCCGACCCAAATACGTGTCCAGAATTTTCGGATGAGCTGGAGTTCCT
>CAZWEV010000003.1:0-128180 GCA_964633015.1 uncultured Desulfobacteraceae bacterium
TTCCGGGAAACGGCCTTATTGAGCCACGGTCTTTTGAAGAAGACTGGATCGAGGGGGACAGGCCCCTGAACGTCTATCTGGGATTGAAAAAATGGGACGCATCGGGTGAAAACGTGACGGTGCTTCCGACCCTGGAAGGCATTGGGCAGGTTTCAACCCGTTTTGTGACAAAGACGGATCCTGATGAAGTTGACGACCTCTACCAGTCCGGGCCAAAGGCCCAGGTCAAGAGTCTCCATTTTGTCCTGCGAATATTCTGGGAACCGGAAAAGGACCGACTGGGCGACTATCTTCTCATACCCGTTGCGCAGTTGGAAAGACGGGGAGAAGAAATCAGGCTCTCTGAGAACTACATCCCCCCGTGCCTGAACCTCAACAGCTCGGAATTTCTCCTTCAGTTGATCAAGGAAATGCGGGATCAACTGGCAAGCCGGGCGCGCCAGCTGGAAGAATACAAGACACAGAAAGGGGTCCATACGGCTGAATTCGGAACCAGGGATATGGTATATCTCCTTGCCCTCCGGTCCCTCAACCGCTATGTGCCGCTTTTCTACCATTACCTGGAATCCCCCCAGGTCCACCCCTGGCCGGTATTCGGGGTCCTGCGTCAGCTCATCGGGGAGCTTTCTTCATTCTCTGACCAGGTGAACCTCCTCGGCGACCAGGAGGACGGGACAGCTCTGCTCCGGACCTACGACCACCAGGGCCTGGGCGCGTGTTTCCTGTCCGCCCAATCCCTGGTAACCCGGCTGCTGGATGATATCACCTCCGGACCTGAGTACGTGCTCCGCCTCGTGTACGACGGCACCTACTTTGCGGCCGAGCTTCCGCCCGCCATTTTCGAGGGCCGGAACCGCTTCTACCTGGTGCTGGAAACGGAAGCGGACCCCGCAACGCTGCTCCAGTCAATGGAAACGGTGGTGAAGCTCAGTTCCCGGGAATCTCTGCCCATTCTCATAGCCCGGGCCTTGCCGGGCATCCGCACGCAACATCTGACCGTTCCGCCGCAGGAACTTCCGCGGCGATCTCATTCCATTTATTTCCAGCTTGATCATCATTCCGACCAATGGTCACAAGTGCAAAAGGGGCACAATATGGCCCTGTACTGGGACGGTGCACCGGAGGACCTGAAGGCGGAAGTGATGGTCGTCGGGAGGTCCTGAGCATGCGCCTGACCGATTGCTTTTCAGAGCTTATCGCGTACGTCATCTATTTCCTGAAAGCGGCTGACCGGAAACAGACCCGGTTCGAGCAGGTACGGACAGATATCCAGCGGCTCCTGTCAGACGCGGAAACCTGCGCGAAAGGGGCTGCTGTTTCAAATGAAGACTTCGATCTCACCCGCTTTGCCGTATGTGCATGGGTAGACGAAAGTATACTCAGCTCTGGGTGGGAAATGAAACAGGAGTGGCAAAAGGAGCCCCTGCAGCGTCTCTACTATTCCACTACTGCGGCAGGAGAACTCTTCTATGAAAAACTGAACGCCCTGGGGCTTCAGCAGCACAATGTCCGTGAAGTGTTTTACTTATGCCTGGCCATGGGCTTTAAGGGCAGGTACTGCAACGAGGGAGATGACTTCCTCCTGGATCAACTCAAGACCTCAAATCTGAAACTCCTGGCCGGGAGTTCTATCGGGATCCCGTCCATTGAAAAGGAAGATCTCTTTCCCGAGGCCTATCCGGCATCTTCAGATATCCTGAAATCCCCGGCCAAAAAGGGACGATTCAACCTCATGACGCTCATCCCGCTGGTCGGGCCGGTTGCCCTTTTCGGGCTCCTTTTCTGGATTTATCAGTTTATTCTGGGGAATGTGGCAGAAAACTTTCTGAGTACGGTACCATAATATGAAACAGTTGCTCTTGAACATCGCGAAAGTCTGTCTGATACTGCTCGGCTTCCTGCTTGTCCTTCTCATCGTCTTCGGCGTGGTGCTCGGCCTTGACTGGCCGTGGTGGACCGGCCTTTTCATCCTGCTGGGACTGGCGGGACTCGTCATGGGCCTCTTTCTTCTCAAGAAAATCATGTCCAGGCGGCGTGAACAGCACTTCGTAAACCAGATTGTGGAGCAGGATAACAGGCGCCTCAAGGGCCTCAGCGACAAGGAAAGACAACAGTCCAAGGCCCTCCAGGAACGGTGGAAAGAGGCGGTTGACACGCTGCGGCGATCCCACCTGCGAAAATACGGGAATCCGTTGTACGTCCTCCCCTGGTACCTGGTGATCGGAGAAAGCGGGTCCGGCAAGACCACTGCCATCAAGAGCGCCAGGCTCTCTTCCCCGTTTGCGGGGGAAATGCAGGCATCCGGGATATCCGGCACCAAGAACTGTGACTGGTGGTTCTTTGATGAGGCGGTTCTCATAGACACGGCGGGAAGATACGCCATTCCTGTGGATGAGGGGCGGGACAAGGAGGAGTGGAACAAGTTTCTCAATCTGCTGGCCCGGTACCGAAAAAAAGAGCCGCTGAACGGGCTCATTGTAACCATAGCTGCCGACAAACTGCTGTCAGATGCATCGAAATCCCAGGTCCTTGAACAGGACGGGATCAATATCAGACGCAGGATCGATGAACTCATGCTGGCGCTCGGCACCAAGTTTCCCGTGTACGTTCTGGTCACGAAATGTGACCTCATTCAGGGGATGACCCAGTTCTGTGAACAGCTTCCCGACGGAGCCCTTTCACAGCCAATGGGATCAATAAACGAGACGTTTTCGAAAGATGCGGGATCTTTTCAGAACGAGGTCATGGACTCCCTGGGCGAACGCCTGAGACAACTCCGGCTACTTCTTCTCCATCAGGTGAAGAGTGAGAAGGTTGATCCCGGCCTGCTTCTTTTCCCTGAAGAATTTGAACGGCTGCGGCCCGGCCTTACCATTTTCATGCGGGGGCTGTTACAGGAAAATCCTTACCAGGAAACCCCTCTCATGAGAGGGCTTTTTTTCAGCAGCGGCCGCCAGGAAGGGACTCCGTATTCCCATTTTCTCAAATCCCTGGGGCTTATAGAGGAAAAGCAGGTCCTTCCGGGCACCAACAAGGGCCTTTTCCTGCATGATTTTTTCGCCAGGATCCTTCCCGCTGACCGAGGTATCTTCGCCCCGACCCGGAAGGCCCTGGAATGGAGCCGCCTCACCAGGAACCTCGGTCTCACCTCCTGGGTCGCCCTCGCGATAGCGGTATGCGGGCTGCTCAGTTTCTCCTTCGTAAAGAACCTCAGTACCCTCAGAGGCGTTACCCGGGAATTTCGAAGCCCTCCGGTCCTCAAAGGAGAGTTCCTTGCCGATCTCGGCGTGCTTGAGCGTTTTCAGAGGGCCATCTTGAAGGTGGAAGAGCGGAATGCAAACTGGTGGATGCCCCGGTTCGGACTGGAAGAGAGCAAGGATGTGGAATCCAGGCTCAAGCAGAAGTATTGCCAGCAGTTTCGCAAGGGGTTCATGGCCCCCCTTGATGAGCTCCTGACAAAAAGAATGGCGGGATTTTCCACGGCCACTGACGAGGAAACACTGGGCAGAAATATCGCCTATCTGGTCCGCAGGATCAATCTCCTTCACTCCCGTCTGAAAGGAACGGGCCTGGCTGAACTGGGGAAAATGCCGGTCCCGCCCTTTGAGGCGGTGATGTTTGAAGGTGACCGCGATCTTGTCCCCGAGATAAAAGGGAAGCTTGCCCGGCTTTATCTTTATTATCTCATTTGGAATCAGGATTCCCCCAGCATCAACAGAGAACTGACCGATCTCCAGAAATGGCTCGCCCACATCGTACAGATGAAGGGGAGCAATCTGAAATGGCTCGTTGCCTGGGCCAATACCCAGGAAGGCATTCCTCCCGTTACTCTGGAAGACTTCTGGGGTGGAAGCACCCCGGTGGAAGACACGGCCATGGTCCAGCCCGCCTTCACGAGCGGGGGAAGAAAGGCTGTCGACGACTTCATCAAGGAACTGGAAGCGGCATTGCCGGATCCCGGGCCGCCCATGATCGCCCGGCAGAAGATCGCGTTTGAGTCCTGGTATAAGAATGCATACCTCGAAGCCTGGTATCAATACGGCGCCGGTTTTCCAAGAGGGATGAAAAGGCTCAAAGGAAGCGATCAGTGGCAGCAGATGGTCTCCAGAGTGGCCGAAAACGGCGGCCCCTATTTCACGCTTCTGGACAAAATGGCAACAGAACTGCAGGCATACAGCACGCTGGAAGCGCCCCCCCCCTGGCTGCATCTCGTTTTCCGGTTTCAGACCCTCAAGGCAGAAGCGGCTCAGCTGAAGAGCATGAAAACCAAAGGCGCCATTGCAAAGGCCATCCCTAAAGGGAAAAAATTGATTTCCACCCTTCAGAAAACATTGAGCAAAACAGGAAAAAAGGAAACCATGGAGACCCAACTGAAGGGAGGCAAAGCTTTTCTGGAATACCAGGACGCACTGAAGCAACTTGGCCGGATGGCTGAGTCCAGGAAACTGGCGTATGAGGAAGCATCACAGCTCTTTGGAGAGGATCCTGCCACCAGCAAGTCCTCTTTTTTCTCGGCGAGTCATGCCGTATCCCGGCTGAAGGTCCTGATGGGCAGCGGCAAGGAAAGTGAAAAGATGTTCTGGGAACTGCTCGGGGGGCCTCTCTCGTTTCTCCGCGGCTTCGCGATTTCGGAGACGGCCTGCTATCTTCAGGCAAAGTGGGAAAAAGACGTGCTGGTGGAAATCCAGGGAATAGGTGACCAGAGAAGGATTCAGAAAGTCCTTCTCGGCCAGGGAGGACTGGCAAACGCCTTTGTGAAGGGCCCTGCCGGGCCTTTCCTCAGCAGAAGTCTCAAGAAGGGGTACTATGCAAAAATGGTGCTTGACGGACGTGTCCCCTTTTCCGAGGAGTTTCTCCGGTATCTGACCAAGGGTGTTGCAAAGCGGCAGTCCGTTCAGGCAAGTTACAACGTGACCATCACAGGGCTTCCTACGGACGCCAATAAGGGGGCCAGACTGCGGCCGCAGGCCACGCATTTGGAACTGCAGTGCGGGGACACCACCCAGAAAATTGACAACTATCAGTACCCGGTCAGGAAGACATTCAAGTGGGCACCGGATTCCTGCGGTGATGTTCTGTTCAGGATCGAGGTGGGCAACCTGGAACTCGTCAAGAAATATGAGGGTTCTTACGGCTTTCCAAAGTTCCTGCAGGATTTCAGGTCCGGACAGCGGGTATTCCGCCGCCAGGAATTTCCGAAGCAGGAGGCGGCACTCAAGCGGATGGACATCGAATATATCAAGGCAAATTTCCGTTTCAGGGGAAATGGTCCGGTAATCAGAATCCTGGGCTCGTCCCCTGGGAGGGTTCCGACACAAGTAGCGACATGCACGACTCAAACAGATCAATAGGGGCCTGGCACTGGGCCGCCTCGGGCAAGCACCCCGCGGCAAAGGATTTCCTGGAGGCGGGAGAGCCCTTTCCCCTGTTTATCGCCCTGACCGAGTGGATGGAAAAGGGGTATCCCGAAAATGCGACCGCCGACCCTGCACAGCTCCACTCCTGGCGATTCTGGGCAAGAGGGGGGAGAAAAGAGCACATGGTCTGCGGGCTCCTCAAAGACAGTTGCGACAACCTGGGAAGGCCTTTTCCGTTGCTTGTCATGGGAAACGGTGAACTGGAGAGTTGGGCGGAGCACTGGGACCTTCTGCCCCTGGCTTGCGAAACCACGTGGGGTCAGATGGAATCTTTTTCTACCCGACAGTACGCAAATTTCGAGGAGCTTGAAAACGGGCTCACGTCAATCCGGGCCCCTGCCCCCCGTTGGGATCATTTCAAAGGGACGGATTTTTCCACCTACACCTCCTCCCCTTCCCGGGAACTGATACAGGATTTTCAGCCTGGAGAAGTATGTTCCATCCCCCTGGAGCCGCTTCCCTCTCATGAACAAAAAATGCAGATCCTCGCCTGGCATCGGCTTTGCAAGAACCATATCAACGATCTACCGATCATCGTTTTTATGGGTGACGCAGGAGAATCACCTCATCTCTTCATTGCAAGGCGAGCCCTGCTTCCCGAAGACTTTCTCAAACTGTGGAACCATACTGTCCAGGAGAACTAGAGGAGTAACCGTATGGATCTTTTGTCACTGGGCAAGGAACCAGTCAATCCCGAGAACCCGACCGGCAGCGACATCCGGTATGAACCGGATTTCGAGGAACTACAGGCGGAAATTGACAAATTGTCGTCACCCACCTCCTCGGGTTCCCTGGACTGGCAGAAAATAATGAAGCTCTCTTCCGATATTCTCGCCGGCAAATCCAAAGACCTGCTCGTTGCGAGTTACCTTGCGGTTGCCCTTATCCACACACAGCACATTGAGGGGCTGCTTGCGGGAACAATAATATACGGCGATCTTCTCGAGTCCTTCTGGGAGAACCTGTTTCCGCCGAAAAAACGTCTCAGGGGACGTATCGGGGCCATTGAATGGTGGGTTGAAAAAAGCGCGTCCATCCTGGAGCAGTTGAAACTTGATCCCCTTCCTGCGGAAAAAATCGACCAGTTGAAAGAGCAGGTGGAGAGAGTTGATCAACTCCTGAATGAGTATCTTGATGAACCTCCTCTGTTGCGCGGAATCCAGCGGTATGTGGAAATGATTCCAAGCACCGCGGAAAAGGAACCGGAACCCGAACCTCAATCACAGACACAAATAAAGGCCGCTGATGCTCCCCCAGCCCCCCAACCCCGGCCGCAGGAGGGAATGGTCGCAAAGGGACCTGAAAGTGCCGGGACTGATGAGGACGCCCAGAAAGTGTTTCGACTGGGGGTGGAGCAGATTCGAAAGGCCGCTGCTTTTCTGAGGGAATCAAATATTGGAAACCCGGCGCCTTACCGGTGGACACGTTTTGCAGCCTGGTCATCAGTAGCTTCCCTTCCCCCTGCCACGGACGGTAAAACCATGATTCCCCCGCCTTCCGCCCAGATCACTGCAGATCTCAAGGCGTTTCAAGAGAACGGGAATTGGAACGCCCTGGTAAAACTCGCGGAAACAAGCCTGCTTCAGTCCATATTCTGGCTCGACCTGAACCGTTTCAGCTGGGAAGGACTCGGAAATATGGGAGAACAGTACCTGGATGCCCAGGAAGCCGTCAGCCTGGAAACCGCCCTCCTGGTGCACCGGCTTCCGGATCTCATCACTCTTTCGTTTTCCGACGGCGCACCCCTTGCAGATGAAGAGACCCGCCAGTGGCTCGGGAATATCAATGTTGGGTCCGGCAGTGGGACGGGGTCCCCGAAAACGGCTGTTTCCGGAAAATCCCTCCCGGAAATTGAGCATATTGACAATGCCATAAAGAAGGCCCTTTCCCTGGCCAAAAAAAGGAAGACCTTTGAGGCAACTGAGATCCTTCAGCAGGGACTGCGGAACAGTTCTTCACCCAGAGAGAAGCTCTTTTTCAGGATGGCCCTTTCACAGGTCCTGACGCTCGCAAAAAGACCAGGATTTGCTATCCCGCACCTCCAGGAAATGCTCACCATCCTGGATACTTACCGGCTCGAAGAATGGGACTGGAAGCTCGCTGTCAGGGTCTTGAAAGTGGCACACGCGGGTTTTGAAGCCGACACGCGTGAACAGTCGAAACAAGAAGCAGCAACGATTCTATCCCGTATTTCAAAACTCGATCCTGTCGAGGCCCTGCATTTGGTAAAGAACTAGCCTGAGTTTCAGGATATTCCGTGTTGCTCCTTTTCAAAATACATGATAGGAGTAGCAGCTAACGTCGAACAAAGGAGGGGATTATGGCCAAAGAAGCATCGGTTGCACCAAGAGAAAGAGTGAATATCGTCTACCGTCCTGCCACAGGTGACGCCCAGGAGGAAGTGGAGCTTCCTCTCAAGGTGCTTGTCATGGGAGATTTCACCGGGAAGCCGGACGACAGACCGGTGGAGGAAAGAGAACCCATCAATATTGACAAGGATAATTTCAACGAAGTGCTCAAGGCCCAGAAGATTCAGATTGACGTCAGCGTTCCAAACAGGATCTCCGGCGAACCCGATGAAGACATGAACGTCTCCCTCAAGTTCGATTCCCTGAAAGACTTCGGACCTGAAGCCGTGGCCAAGAATACCCCGGAGTTGAATCGCCTTCTGGAGCTCAGAGAAGCTTTGGGGTCACTCAAGGGCCCCCTGAGCAACATTCCCGCATTTCGAAAAAAGATCCAGGAATTGGTCAAAGATGAAGATGCTCGTGAGAAACTGTTGAAGGAACTGGGTGTCGAAGATAAATAAAAACGAATTGAGGAGGTGATTTCATGGTTGAGGAAGAAAAACAGGCTGCCTCTGCCGGGGAGACAACTGAAGAGCTTTCAATCCTGGACGAGATCGTTCATGCCACCAAGCTCCAACCAACGGATGAGGCGTATGGTGTGACCAAAAGGGGTGTAGAGGCCTTGATTGCGCAACTGCTCGAGCCGGGGCGTGAAGTGCCGAAGATCTCCAAGGCCGTGGTCGATGACATGATTGCGGAAATCGACAAGAAACTCAGCCTTCAACTCGATGCCATTCTGCACCATCCGGAAGTCCAGAAGCTGGAATCTGCCTGGCGCTCCCTGAAATTCCTGGTTGACCGGACGGATTTCAGGGAAAACATAAAGCTGGAAGTAATCAATATCTCGAAAGACGATCTGCTGGATGACTTTGAAGACGCCCCTGAAGTGCCCAAATCCGGGCTCTACAAAACAGTATATACCGCAGAATACGGGCAGTTCGGCGGTCAGCCCTATGCTACCCTCCTGGGCAACTACGACTTTGGTCCCGGGCCCCAGGATATCAAGCTTCTCCAGTATGTTGCCAGCGTGGCAACTATGGCCCATGCGCCGTTCATCGCGGCCGCTGGCCCTCAGATGTTCGGCCTTGAGTCTTTCAATGGCCTGCCGGACCTCAAAGACCTGAAATCCATTTTTGAAGGCCCGCAGTACACAAAGTGGCAGTCATTCAGAGAGTCAGAGGATGCGAGATACGTGGGATTGACTACTCCCAGGTTCCTTCTCCGCCTTCCGTACGGGCCGGATACCCAGCCGGTAAAGGCCTTCAACTATGAAGAGGATGTCTCGGCAAGCCACGAACACTACCTCTGGGGAAACACCGCCTTTACCTTTGCCAGCAGGCTCACGGACAGCTTCGCGAAGTATCGATGGTGCGCCAACATCATCGGCCCGAAGGGAGGAGGCGCAGTGGAAGATCTGCCCCTTCATCAATTCGAGGCCATGGGGGCGGTTCAGACAAAAATCCCTACGGAAGTGCTTATTTCCGAACGAAGAGAATATGAACTGGCCGAAGAAGGGTTCATTGGACTCACCATGCGCAAGGGCAGTGACAATGCCGCCTTCTTCTCCGCCAATTCCGTGCAGAAGCCGAAGTTCTTCGGCATCAGCAAAGAAGGGAAAGAGGCTGAATTGAACTACAAGCTGGGTCTCCAATTGCCGTACATGTTCGTGATCAACCGGATGGCCCACTACCTGAAGGTCATTCAAAGAGAAAATATCGGGACCTGGAAAGAGCGGACCGACCTGGAAAGGGAGCTGAATACCTGGATAACCCAGTATGTTGTCAACATGGACAACCCGGCGCCGGAGGTCAGGAGCAGGAGACCATTACGCCAGGCACAGGTGACCGTGGAGGACGTGGAAGGCGAACCGGGCTGGTATCGCGTGGGATTGAAGGTGAGGCCCCATTTCAAATACATGGGGGCGTTCTTTACCCTGTCCCTGGTGGGAAAACTGGATAAAGATTAAGGGAGCGTGGTGTTCAGAAAGCCTTTTATTGCTAACAAAATAGATTAGGAGGAAAATGAGCCATGGCAATGACAGTACATCTTTTTCTGAAGGCGAATGGGCAGGATATCGAGGGCGATTCGACCATTACATCTATGGATCGAGAGAATTCCATTGAATGCCTTTCTTTCAGCGATTCCGTCCGGACTGCGCGGGAAGCCTCGTCTGGGATGGCCAGCGGTGAAAGGACCTACGATCCCATCAGAATTGTAAAACGGATCGACAAGAGTTCACCGCTCCTGTTCAAGGCATTGACCAATAATGAGGTTATCGAGGCCATCTTCCGGTTCTACAGACCGAACCCGTCGGGTGACGGGACCACTCAGCAGTTTTATACCATTAAGATCAATCAAGGAAGGATCGCCTCGTACCAGCGTGTCAGTCCTGACGTCATTGATCCGGCATCTGCAAATGCCCCCCCAACAGAAGAAGTCAGCTTTGTCTTTGGAGAAATCATCCAGACATACGAACCTGACGGGGTCGAGCACCAAGATACCTGGTCTGAAAGGACGTAGTGTTTCGTTGGCCTCTCCTGGGAGAATCGCTGGTGTCTTTTCGCACGGCGCGTCCTGCCGTCAAAAAGACACCAGCAAAATTTGACCAATTCGTAAAAAGTCTGAAAGCACGTGTTTTCGTCATTCCCGTGAAGGCGTGAATCCAGCGGCCTCAATATGTTATGGATGCCGGGTCAAGCCCCACACGACGGTTTTGTGACTTTTTGCGATTCCATCAATGTTGAGACGCAATGGGAAAAGACAGGCTCCTTGAAAGGATTCGGGCACGGCAGAAAGACCCGCGCATCCGGAGAAAAGAAAATCCCAGGGAAGTCATTGATTCAGTATTGCACCACCTCCAGCAGATTCTCAATACGAGACAGGGGAGTGTCCCTATTGCCGATGATTTCGGGTTGCCTGACCTCACAGAATTACACCTGGATTACCCTGACTCACTCAGGATCTTTGAGCGCGCGATCCGGCAAACGATCCAAAAATTCGAACCCAGGTTAACCGGCCTCCGGGTTCGCTTTGTCCCGGACGAGGAAGACCCTCTCTCCCTTCGTTTTCAGATTGTTGCCAAGCTCGAATCGAAAGGATACAAAGACCCGGTGCGCTTCGAGAGTATTGTGGGATCTGATGGAAAAGTACAATTGAAGCGCTGAAGAAAGGTTCAGTCAACAACTATGTTTAGCCACTACTTCCAGCAGGAACTGGAAAGTCTGAGGGATCTCGGCCAGGCCTTTTCGCAGGCGCATCCTGCGGTAGCCCCCATGCTGAGCGGAGCGGCGGCCGACCCGGATGTGGAGCGGCTTCTGGAAGGAGTGGCGTTTCTCACGGCGCTCTTGCGGGAAAAGCTTGACGACGAATTTCCCGAAATCGTTCACGAGCTGATCCAGATGATCTGGCCCCATTATCTGCGGCCCATTCCTGCAAGCACCATCGTGGCGTTTGAACCCAAGCCGACACTGAAACAGACTGTTACCATTCCTGCCGGCATCTATCTCGGCTCCGTCCCTGTAGAAGGGACCCCCTGCACTTTCAAAACCGTGTACGATGTTGATGTCCACCCAATTACCCTTGTGGATGCCAGCTTTGTTGAATCTGCCGGCCATCCCCCCGCAGTCCGGATCGAATTGAAAGTGAACGGCCTGAAACTTGAGGAGTGGCAACCCGGCACTCTCAGATTCTTTCTTTCTGACAGCTTTGCCAGGGCCGCGGACCTTTCCATGATCCTGCAGCGATACACAAGAAAGATCACCATCAGTTCCCCGGATGGAGGTCGTCCCGTCTTTCTGGATCCGGAGTCCCTGCAACCGGCAGGATTTTCTCTCGATGAAGGCCTGATCCCCTACCCTTCCAATTCTTTTCCAGGGTACCGGATTCTCCAGGAGTATTTCATTCTCCCGGAAAAGTTCCTGTTTCTTGACCTTGCGGGCTGGGAAAAATGGACGGAGAGGGGCGATGGATCACGCGTTGAAATTGTGTTCGAACTTGAACAGGCCTCCATTGCCTTTCCGCGGGTCAGGAAAGAGAGCTTCGTCCTTTACGCAACTCCGGTGGTCAATATCTTTCCTCACGAGGCTGATCCCATACGTCTTGATCACCGGAAGACGGATTACCTGGTGAGACCTGCGGGCTCCAATAGGGATCATTACCAGGTGTACTCTCTGGAAAACGTGGTGGGATATGTGCAGGGTACCGCCGAGGAAAGGACATATCTCCCGTTTGATCTGTTCCAAAGGAAACGGGGCGATTTTTCCGTCTACCATGTAAAATTGAGAAAGGCCCCCATTGCGGATGGCATAGACGTCTTCCTTTCCCTGGCCTATCCACCCCAGGGAAATATCCCGAAGGCTGAAACCCTGTCCATAGAAATTCTCTGCACGAATGGAGCGCTTCCGGAAAACCTGCAGCCGGGGGACATCAGCGAGCCCACCAGCAGCTCCCCCGAGTTTATAACCTTTCGGGATATCAGACCGGTTACGCCGAACGTCCTCCCCCCTCTGGGAACGAATCTCCTCTGGGAATTACTGGGACACCTTTCCCTCAACTTCCTGTCCCTTACAACCACTGAAAACCTGAAGGCTCTCCTGGACCTCTATATCTTTTCCGGAAGCCGCGACCGCCCGGCTGTTCTCGCAAACCAGAAGAGAATCAACGGAATAGAGGCAGTGAACGCCACCCAAAAAGACCGGATCGTCAATGGGGCCATCATCAGGGGACAGGAGATTGATCTCGAAATACGACAGGACCATTTTGCAGGCCCCGGAGACCTGTTTCTCTTCGGCTCTGTCCTGGACCATTTTCTCGGCGCCTACGCAACCATCAACACCTATACGCGTTTGAGCATCCACGAAAGCATCAAGGGAGAGACGTTCCGATGGCCGCCAAGGCTGGGGAATCATACGCTGACATAAGAAAGGAATTCCTGACCAGGCCGCATGCCTTTTCTTTCTTTCAGATCATGCGCCTGCTTCGGTTCCTGGAAAACAGACGCCTCAACGAAGGTGCACCAGGGGTCAGGAAGGATGTCAAGATAGCAGTGCATCCTGAACTTTCTCTGGCATTTCCTGCCGCTGATGTAACCAGAATTGAACCAGCTGCTGAAGGAGAAGCCGGATTCGTCGTCACTGCCACGTTCCTCGGTCTCTACGGCACGTCCTCGCCCCTTCCCACTTTCTATACCGAGGAGCTTCTGGAAGAGGCTTCAAATGACGAGAAGGTTAGCCGTGATTTTCTTGATATTCTGAACCGGCACCTCTATCAACTCCTTTTTCGCTGCTGGACAAAATACCGTCTCTTTATCCAGGTAGCAGAGGAAGAAGACCCGGCCCAGACCCAGAAGCTTTTCTGTCTCCTGGGGCTCGGAAGCGAAGTGATACGAAAAGGCATTCCCGACAGCTACCGCTTCATCCGGTACCTGGGTCTTGTTCTCCAACACCCCCGCTCGGCCCTGGGACTCAGGACGGTGCTGGGAGACGCTTTGGGAGGGCTTTCCATTGATGTTGTCCCCTGCCTTCCCCGGATGGCCAGGGTTCCCGAAGATCAGAGATGTTGCATCGGGTCGACCGCCTCTACGCTCGGCCAGGATACGTTTGTCGGGGAAAAACTCCTTGACCGGACAGGAAAGTTTCGACTCATGATCGGCCCGGTTTCAGGAAGAACGTTCCGGGAACTCCTGCCGGGGAGTGCGAAGCACCGGCTCCTTACCTTTTTGACTGATTTTTATCTGGCCGCCCCGCTGGAATACGACCTCGAAATTACCATAAGAGCCGGAGAAGTTGAAACAGCCTCCTTGGGCGGGCCACAATGGGCACACCTGGGCTGGAATACCTGGGTCTTTTCCGAGCAGTACCGGGAACAAACAACCGTCATCTTTCAACCCCAAAAAAGTGGAAAAGGAGCATGACATGGTAAGCGTAGATATCAAGGCCCTGTTGAACCGTCTGAACCAGTACTGCACCCGCTGCCTCGAAGCGGCCGCAGGATTGTGTGTTTCACGGACCCACTATGAAGTAACCATAGAGCACTTCCTCACCAAGCTCCTGGAGGAACCCCAATCTGATCTTCCCCTGATTCTGCGGCAGTTTGACATTGATGCAGGCAAAGTCAAGAAGGCCCTTGATCAAACCATCGAGGATTTTCGCACGGGAAATGCGGCCAAACCGGTTTTTTCCCCTCTGCTCATGGAGCTTTTCCAGGAGGCATGGCTTGCCAGTTCCGTGGACCTGGGAGAAGGCAGGATCCGTTCCGGAGGTCTTCTGGTGGCCTTTCTCCATAAGCCCACACAGTTCGCTACCGGATCCTATGTTGATCTTCTAAGCCCCTTAAGCCGTGACACCATCATCGCTCAGTTTTATGGCATTATCGGCAAATCCATAGAACAGCCGGCAGAGGGAGAACGCCCGGAGAGAGAGGCGGCCTCCCCGGGTGATGGAACCGCCCTCGCCCGATTCTGCGTTGATTTTACCCGGAAAGCAGGCGCCGGGGAAATAGACCCGGTCTTCGGCCGGGACAGGGAAATCCGCCAGATGGTGGATATTCTGGCAAGGCGCAGAAAAAACAACCCGATCGTCGTCGGAGAAGCCGGAGTGGGAAAGACCGCCGTTGTGGAAGGCCTCGCCCTGCGCGTCGTGGAGGGAGATGTCCCTGATTTGCTCCGTGATGTCTCCATTGTGGGACTTGATATGGGGCTTCTCCAGGCAGGCGCGGGCGTAAAGGGAGAGTTTGAAAATCGTCTCAAATCAGTTATCAATGAGGTCAAGGCCTCCCCCAAACCCATCATCCTCTTTATCGATGAGGCCCACACCCTCATTGGGGCCGGAGGATCAGCCGGCGGAGGCGACGCCGCAAACCTGCTGAAGCCGGCTCTTGCCCGGGGGGAACTCAGGACCGTGGCCGCCACCACCTGGTCGGAATACAAAAAGTATTTTGAAAAAGACGCTGCCCTTGCCCGGCGGTTCCAGCCGGTAAAACTGGATGAACCTTCTGTGGAGACCGCCGCCCTGATCCTGCGGGGACTCAAGGAAAAATACGAAGAAGCGCACGGTGTGGTGGTCCGGGACGATGCTGTTGAGGCGGCCGCAGAGCTCTCAAGCCGGTACATCTCCGGGCGCCAGCTCCCGGACAAGGCCGTGGATCTCCTCGATACCAGTGCAGCCAGGGTCAAAATCCTTCTGACCGCAAAACCGGATATTATTGAAGACAAAGAGCGGTCGCTCCAGGCCCTGGAACGGGAAAAATCAGCCCTCCAACGAGACAGCGAGCACGGGCTCCGGGTCGACAATGAACGCCTTGATGAGATCGATGCCCTTCTCGGCGGTATAGATGAAGAGCTGGGGAAACTGAAAGAACGCTGGATCGAGGAAAAAGAGCTTGTCCACAAGATCATTGAACTTCGCGATGCGCTCCGGAATGAAGAAACCCATGCTCTCGACAAAGAGGACCTCCGGGCGCAAATGGAGAAACTGGCCAGAGAACTGGAAGCTGTCCAGGGAGACGCCCCGCTCGTGCGCATCGAGGTGGACCCGGACATGGTCTCGAAAGTGGTATCGGACTGGACCGGTATTCCCTTAGGGAAGGTCATGCGGGAAGAGGCCCGGAACGTGGTCAATCTGGAAACCAATCTCCAGGAGAGAATCAAAGGGCAGGGCGAGGCACTGGAAAGCATCACCCAGGTGATCAAGGCGTCAAAGGCCGGGCTCAAGGACCCTGCCCAGCCCATGGGGGTATTTCTCCTGGTGGGACCGAGCGGCGTGGGCAAGACGGAAACTGCCCTGGCACTGGCCGACCTTCTTTTCGGTGGAGAGCGTTTCATGGTAACCATTAACATGAGCGAATTCCAGGAGCGGCACACGGTGAGCCGACTCATTGGTTCTCCGCCAGGTTACGTGGGGTACGGAGAAGGGGGCGTCCTCACCGAAGGGGTCCGTCAGCGTCCCTACTCCCTCGTTCTCCTTGATGAGGTGGAAAAGGCCCACCTGGAGGTCCTGAATCTCTTTTACCAGGTCTTTGACAAGGGATCACTCTCCGATGGTGAAGGACGCGTCATCGATTTCAAAAACACGGTCCTTTTCCTCACCAGCAACCTGGCATCAGACGTCATTACCGAGCTTTGTACCGGAGAGGAACGCCCCTCCATAGAAACAGTCGCGTCCGCCATCCGGCCTATCCTCAGCAACCATTTCAAGCCGGCACTGCTTGCCCGAATGACTATCGTTCCATTTTACACCCTGCCGCCTGATATCCTGAAAGACATCGTGGTGCTGAAACTGGACAAGCTGGTCAGGAGAATGGAAGAAACCCATAAGACAAAACTCAGGTATTCACCAGCTGTCGTGGAACAGATCGCGGCCCGATGTACCGAAGTGGAGACCGGCGCGCGCAATATCGACCATATCATGAGCGGGACCATCCTCCCCCAGCTTTCCCGGGATATCCTTGCCAGGATGAGCGAGGAAGCGCTGCCGGAAGAGATAAGACTGGATGTGGCCGAAGACGGGACCTTTGGCATTGACTTTGAGTAATGCGAAAATAGTGAAAGGAGAGCGACATGGCTGATCAGGAGAGGATACGGTTCACATTTGTTTCCCAAGGTCTCTCTGAAGATACGTTTCAAGTGGTGCGCTTTCATGGCAACGAAGGCATTTCGAAACTGTATGAGTTCACCATTGAATTGTTTTCAGAGGATCCCGAAATCGACCTCGGCGCAGTCCTCCGAAACCCCGCCACGCTGACCATCTACCGAGATGACGGAGAGGAAAGACGCATCCATGGAATACCGTCCCAATTTGAGCAACTCCACGAGGATGGTGAACGGATTTTCTACCGGGCTGTCCTGGTTCCAAGGCTCTGGCAAGCTGATCTCTACCATGAAAATCAGCTTTTTCTCGACAAAACAGTGCCTGACATAATCGAGGAGATACTGCGGCAGACCGGACTGACCACGGACGACTATGAACTGAGACTGACGAGGTCTTACCCTGAATGGGAGTATATCTGCCAGTACAAGGAGACGGATTTTGATTTTATCTCCCGGTGGATGGAGCGTGAAGGTATTTACTACTATTTTCAGCAAACCCAAGAGATGGAAAAGCTTATCATAACGGACAACTCCGCCAGCCATGAAAACATTCCCGATACCAGCACCATTGAGTATCATCCGCCCTCAAGCATTCGGGCAAGAGAAGAAGAAATCGTGCGAGAGCTTGTATGCCGGCAGAAAATGCTCCCTAGACGGGTCATATTACGTGATTATAATTACCGCAGACCTGATCTCGATCTGCGGGCAGAAGCTGATGTGGATCCCCAGGGCCGCGGTGACGTTTATTCTTACGGCGAGCATTTCAAAACCCCGGAAGAAGGGAACGCCCTCGCCGCAATTCGGGCTGAAGAGATTCTCTGCGGGGAAGTGATGTTTTACGGCGAAGGCACGGTTGCAGGCTTTTGTCCCGGATTTCTGTTTGACCTCAGCGGCCATTACCGGGACAGTTATAATAGAAGCCTGCTCATCACGGAACTGGAACACCAGGGCGACCAGGCCCGCGCCCTTTTGGGCACGGATGAAAGATCCACCGATGGAGATTCCCAACTCCTTTATTCCAATCGTTCCACCTGCATCCCTGCCGACGTGCAATACCGTCCCGCGCGTTCAACCCCGAAGCCCCGGTTTTTCGGTACCATGAACGCCAGGGTGGATGCCGCGGGCGACGGCCAGTACGCCGAATTAGATGATGATGGCCGCTATAGAATCAGGTTGCCTTTTGACCAGAGCGATCGGCAAGACGGCAGAGCTTCACGTTACGTTCGCATGGCCCAACCATACGCCGGGGCGGATTACGGTATGCACTTCCCCTTGCATAGAGGAACCGAAGTCCTCCTCACCTTCATTGACGGTGATCCGGACAGGCCCATTATTTCGGCAGCAGTTCCTAACCCGGAGACCAGGGCACCGGTAACATCTGAAAACCAGACCCAGTGCTTCATAATGACAGGAGGTGGGAACCATATCTACACCGAGGATCGGGACGGAAATCAGCTCGTGGAGATAAGATCGCCTACGGCCAATTCCCTGGTGAGAGTCGGCGCTCCCAACCCTGACGGACCGACAGGCATACGCGAGCGCACGGACCAAAATAAGTCCACGACCGTGGGCGGATGGGAGACACGGATCGTGGGGAGCCAAATGAGCATGCTACCGCACGGTGCTCAAGCCATACGGATTGTGGGAGACCGCAATTTGGCCGTGACCGGCGCCGAGACCATTACCATAGACGGCGGCCAAACACAAACCATCGGAGAGATGCAGGATATCACGGTGCGCGGCCCTCAAACCGTACATGTGACCGGCACGCAGACGATCACCGCAGAGAACAAACGGACGGTGAACGCCCCTGAGGAGGAAAAGAACATTGCCTCAGCGCGTACGCTGAACGTTACCGGGACAGACACGACAGAGGTCCGAGGGACCAGGACGGTAACAGTACATGGGTCAGAAACACGGCAGATCGACTCCGAGAACGGCATGAATTTCGTCAGCGATAACAAGATGCACGGCGGTTTTAAGAATGAACTGTTCCTGGGTCAAAAAGGGGATTACAATCTTGCCCTGGCACTGGAAGTGTTCGCCGGTGTCAAGCTAGCGCTAGGCGCAAGCATTAATGCAAGCTTGCATCCAGGACTTAAGTTTGGCCGGGAGCCGACTGATATCAAGGACAGGGTGATGGAGTTTATGAATTCAAAGATTGGGATTTCGAAGTCAACACTGAAGCTATTCTTGGGGTGATATTGAACCTGCGTACTTCACCTTTTTATTAGGTGAAAAAGATGGCCAATACTATTATGAACCGGGCATAAACAAACTGCGCATGAAAATAGTTAAACCCTTAAAACTTGGCCTTTTATTTCGGACACTTGAAGCAGGAGACAAAAGTCTTTTCTGCGTTTCCGTGCTTGCCTTTATCCCCTTCGAGGGCCCCTCCCTTCTCGAGACCGAACCGGACTTGTGGAATACCCTGAGCACGGAAATGGGAAAAGATATAGTCCTCGACGTCGGCATGCCCAAGCCCCGATCCGAGATCCTGGTAACCGGAAAATTCTTTCCCTCCCAAGGCCTCCCGGTTCCGGCCGGACGTGTTCGGGCAGTCACCGGCACCTTTGAAAAAACCCTTTATCTGTTCGGCGACCGTTTCTGGCGGCGGACTAAGGTAGACACATGGACCATCTCAGATCCCGAACCCATGACCGGGATGGATATCACCTATGACAATGCATTCGGCGGTCCCGAGTATGCCAAAAATCCCTTGGGCAAAGGCATGGAACCGGTCACCCTGGATTCCGGTGAAACCCTCTTGCCGCTGCCTAACATCGAACTGCCGGATCAGATCGTGGTTTCGAGAAAGGACCGGCCTGAGCCGGCCGGTTTCGGCCCGCTGGACATCATCTGGCCTCAACGGAATTCTAAGGCAGGGACTTACGGCCAGAAATGGCTCAAAGAGCGATTCCCCGGGTTTCCAGAAGACATGGACTGGACTATCTTCAACACCGCCCCAGAGGACCAGCAACTCGAAGGATTCTTTGCGGGGGACGAAAAATTCTCGTTCGAGAACATGCACCCTGAAAAATCCCTGTTGGAAGGAAGGCTGCCCGGCGTCATAGCCCGCTGCTTTGTTGAGCAGGTCACAGACGGGAACCCGGTTTTCAAGGAAATCCCTACCCGATTGGATACGGTCTGGTTCTTCCCCCACATTGAAAAGGCCCTGCTGGTCTTTCGCGGCACCACGGTGGTAGCCGACGAAGATGCCGAAGACATAGTCAACCTGCTGGCTGCATGCGAACGCTTGGGCGATCCTCCCCGCTCGCAGGAGCATTACAAAAAGGCATTGGAAAAGCGCACTGACGAGGATACCGGGCACCTCAACATCCTGGACGAATCCGACCTCCTGCCTGACGGAGAAGCGTCCTTCATAACAAAGCTGATGTCTTCCCAGCCGAAAGGGGAAGACCTTCTTGGTCAGAACATGGCCAACCGCATGAACCTGGAAAAGGAAAAGGCCATCAAAAAGATGGAAGAACTGGGACTGGATCCCAAGGAGATCATCAAGGATCCCGAGCCTGTCCCTG
The DNA here is from genome assembly GCA_964633015.1 of uncultured Desulfobacteraceae bacterium. GTDB lineage: Bacteria > Desulfobacterota > DSM-4660 > Desulfatiglandales > Desulfatiglandaceae > B46-G9. Next base: position 19,889 of record CAZWEV010000003.1, read on the forward strand.
AAATCGACATGAACAACCTGGCTGATTTGCCGAAAGTCATTGAAAAACTGGAGAAGCAGGCGGAAGAGAGCAGGAAAGAAATGGAGGAGCGTGCCCGCCGCATGCTGGAAGAGCAGGGGCTGGATATGGAAACCCTGCAGGAACAGGCCCGCAAGAATGAACGGCGCTGGCCCAAGTTTTCCGCCCAGGAGACCATTGACAAACTCAGAGAATTCGGGATTGAAGGCCCGGAAACGGAAGCCAAACTGAGAGAGGCAGAAGAACAGGTCAGTGCTGCCCTGCGACTCGTGTCCCACCACATGCCTGCTTCATATCCCCCCACCGAGGAGGAACTGGAACAACGAATTACCCTGATCTTGCAGGCCCGAGACACCGGCGAATCACTGGCCGACCGTGATCTGGCCTACGTGGACCTTTCAGGACTGGATCTCTCGGGGATGAATCTTGCCAAGGTCTACCTGGAAGGGGCAAAGATGGCCGGTACAAACCTGGAAGGCGCAGACCTGTCGGGTGCCATACTGGTCCGGGCACGGATGGAGGGGGCCAACCTGAAAAGTGCCCGCCTCCAGGAGGCCAACCTGGGCCATGCCCAGGTCTCAGCCTGCGATTTTTCAGGAGCTGTGCTGAATAAGGCGGTCCTGGCAGAGGCCCAGATGGAGGAAACGATTCTCGAAGACGCCCGCATGGACGGAACCGACCTTACCAAGGCTCGTGTCAATAAGACAATCTTCGACCGCAGTTCCCTCAGAGAAGCCATGCTTATGGAAACCACTTTCCGGGAAACGCGATTCAGGGGATGCGACCTGTCAGATGCAATTTTCCTCTATACTATTTTGGAGGAATGCGATTTTTCCGAGGCGACCATAGCTTCAGCCACGTTCGTTAAGGTACCGGGGGAAAAAACCATTTTCCGGAGGACGAATCTAACAGACTCCTGTATGACAGACCAATCCGGGTTCAGTGGTGCAGATTTTTCAGGAGCGGTCCTTTGCGGGGCCAGCTTGAGAGGAACCGATCTGAAGGGTGCGAATTTCAGAGGGGCCGACCTGACCGGTGCTGACCTCAGTCAATGTCCGCTTTCCGAGGCGAATTTCACGCTTTCGGTTGCCAAAAAAACCCAGTTCGGAAAGGCGGACCTTACCAATGCAACCATGGAAGGGATGAATCTGATGGAAGGATCGCTTCAGAAGGCCATCCTGTTTGAGACGAATCTGCGGTCAGCCAATCTTTATGCGGTAGACTTTATGAAGGCGAAATTCCGCAACACGGAGATCAGCGGCGCAAACCTCAAGAAGGCATTTTTGGACCGATGGATAAAGGAATGACCATTGACGATCTCCTGGCGCGCATGAAACGTCTCGGCGAACCACCCGTTCGGCCTGACAGGGAGCAACTGGAGTCCATGGTGAAGATGGGAGAAGCCATCACCAACGTGGACTGCAGCGGCATGGATCTTTCCGGGGCGGACCTGAGCGGTGGTATATTCGACGACATAAGCTTCAGGGCCGCGGATCTCTCAGGAGCACGGTTTACCGAATCCATTTTCAATAACGTAAACATGTCGGAAGCGGTAATCACCAGGGCAGCGCTGAAGTCGGCAGTCATGCAAAAGGTGAACCTGGCGGATGCCCGCATGAGCGGCGCCGACCTGACGGATATCACGGTTTCAGCATCCGATCTTTCGGGTTGCACTTTGGAAAAGGTCGATCTCTCGGACGCCAAAATTATTCAGTCAAGCATGGCAGGCGTTGACCTTAGTGGAGCCAACCTCCACAAGGCTGCTCTCTACGACGTGAACCTTGAAGGCTCCAATCTCCGGGAAGCGAATCTGGAAATGGCCTCCTTCATAGACTCGAACCTCACAGGAGTGGCACTCGGCAACGCGCTGATCCGCCAGGCCTTCATGAAGGGAGCAAAACTCGCAGGCATGGACTTTCGAGAAATGGATCTTTCCATGACCCAGTTCATCGGTGCAGACCTCAAAGGCTCCGACCTCAGTGGTGCCGACATCACTCAGAGCAGCTTCATGGAGGCCGACCTAGCAGACGCAAGGCTGAAACGGGTAAAAGGACAGTACGCAATTTTTATGAAAACGGATTTGACAAACACATCCCTCGCACACTCCTTTCTCAAGCAGGCGTGTTTCGAGGAAGCACTCCTCGCGGGGGCCGATCTGAGCGGGTGCGATCTGGAATCCAGCATCTTTGTCAAGGCCGACTGCACGGAGACGGGCTTTGCAGGGGCGAATCTGACCTATTGCGACTTCTCCCACGCAGTTATTTCGCGGGCGAGGTTCAGCGGGGCCAGCCTGTTCCGCACCAACTTGCACATGATAACGGCTGTGGACACGGACTGGTCGAACGCGAATACGGCAGTAGCCCTTTCCACCGACCCGGAGCGGGCTGAGGCAGAACAATGGATTCCGCACGTTGGGCAAACCTAACTACGGCGCAACGTGGCCGGAAAAATCGACTCTCTAGGAAATACACGGAGGAAACACCATGAAAAACCTGGCGGAAAAACAGGAACGGCTTTTCGCCGTTGAAGAATACGGACAGGTGACCGGCAGGAAGGCCGACCACTACCTTGTTGATACGCAATCAGGGATACTGGAAGCCCGCCGGGCCGTAACCTGTCTCATAGAACCTGAAGCGGGCGATAAGGTACTGGTGTGCTTGGGAGTGGACGACCGCACCTACATCCTGGCCATTCTGGAAAGACCCCAGGGGAGCGGCTTTGAAATGAACGTGACGGGCGATCTGACGGTTTCATCCCCGGAGGGTTCGGTCAGCGTGCGTGCCAGGGACGCCATTGGATTGGTATCGGGAAAGTCCGTTGAAATGCTGTCTCCGCACCTCAAGGCCTCGTTTCAGCTGGCCGATGTCGTGTTCAACAAGCTCCTCTATGCCGGCCAAGCCATAGAGGCAACCGTAGCCAGAATGAAGATGGTGGCCCAGGTGGTCGAATCGGTCGTAGGCAGGCTCCATCAGGTCCTCAAGAACAGCTACAGGACCGTGGAGGAATCAGAAACCATGAAAGCCGGAAACGTCCATTACCTGGTCAGGAAACTCATGGCGCTCAGGTCGAGGTATACGGTCATCACGGCCGACAAAGACGTCAAGATCGACGGAAAACACATCCACATGGGTTGAGAAAGGAGAAATTTCAGATGTTCGCCAATACACAGATGATGGGCATGGACATGGCCTTTCCGGATGTCTGCATTACCCCGGCCGCTCCTTCTCCCATCCCTATCCCGTATCCCAATATGGCCATGGGGCCGACAGCCAACCCGGGCACTGCCAGCAGAAAAGTCTTCATAAACATGATGCCTGTCCACACCCTTCGAACCGAGATCCCCATGACCAACGGTGATAATGCCGGAGTCAATCTCGGGGTTGCATCGGGCTGCGTCATGGGGCCCTCGCGACACATTACAGGCGCCTTCACCGTGTTGGTGGAAGGAATGCCGGCATCCAGGCTGACCAGCGCCTCTATCCAGAACCGCACCAATGCTCCCGGGATGCGGACCGTACCGAGTCAGACCACCGTTCTTTTGCTGGCCCCCTGATCCCGTCTAGCCTTTTATTTTCCACAAGACTCGGCCTGTGGAGGGGTCTATTCCAATCATGCCTGTTGATTCCAGTACGAGCAACAGGAGCTTGTCCATGTGCTTGACGTGCAGGCGCTGGCGCATAAAAAAGAGAGAGGAAAAGCCATCCTTCTGACGACGGGCAAAGGATGGGAAAACATCCTCCTGCCCCAGACGCCACTTGATCCCTCCTTCGGCGTCCAGGCATGTAATGCTCCTGGAGGAATTTTCTCCAACTTCGTCTTGATGGGCCACGATGACGAGGTTCTTGTCCTGGTATGCGACCCAACCTTCGAGGAACACCTGGCTCTGGGCCACCAATTTCGCAGTGGCCCCAAATCTCTTCTCTATCAATTGGGGTGTGGAAAAGTAGGACTCCGGGATGACGGCATGACACAGCTTTGCGGGAGGCCCTGTAAGCTTGTACAGGTGCTTTCGAACCCCGCCGGAAGGGTCGGCCAGCTCAAAAACCGCAACATCTCCATGCGACAAGGCAGCCAAAGACTGGAGGAATGAATTCTTATCGGGATACAGGCGTCCTGATTCCAACCCATAGAAAAAGGTCCGGCCGTCCTTGGTGTCTATCTCCACATAAGGCGGCCACTGTGTCACTGCTCTTGTCCGTTTGACCCCGGAAGAGAGCTCAGGAAACTGTCCCAGAAACTTTTCCGTAGTCATGAGGGTCTTGCCCGTCCGAATATCCAAAACCCGCATATGAGGCCTGTCATAATCCGGGGCTACGCTCACCTCCAACGCCTTTTCGCCCTGAGCTAGGAGCACACTATCGGGAGGAAGCGTATCATACTTGGTCTTCAGCCTTCCCAGAACCTTATTGGAGGCCGGAGCGTATTCATAGAGATAAGTCTTGCAAAAAAAGCCTTTCCGCCCGGTAACCTGTTTGCCGGGCCGTCGTGATTTGGAGATGTACGAAAGCGATCCGTCGGTTAATACCAGCAACTGAGTCGTTTCACCCTTGCCAGGGACGACCAGCGCATCCATAAGCCTGCCGGAAATACGATTCTTCGTGAACATGGAAATCCCCTCATAAAGGATGAGCCCCGCCACCACGCATATCAAGAATGCCACCAACACTTTCTTTCCCATGGATTTAAGCCCCCTATGGTTCGTGCTCAAAAAATTTTGCTTCCGTCAGGTCGCATGATAAGAACGCAAGTCTCGTTATCTTCTCAACGTTGGAGAGCATCGGCAGGGTGAGCCGGCATCCCGCACAACATTTCACTCCATATTCTTAAGCAAGAACCGCGCCAAGTCTATACCGCTGCACCCATTATTGCAAGGAATTTCCGAAGCTTGCCCTTTGATTCCAACCAAGAGATTCTTCCTATTTCCCCAACCCGATAGATTAAGAAAACATATCAGACAGTAAGGATGGAACATTTTCTGAAAACGGGGGATTCAAGTCTTATTCAGAATTCAACCTGGGTATGCAAGAATAGGCGGGTCGAATATAAAAAAAGTATCTGGTTGACGGAATAAGGGGTTAATGATACATCTGTTTTATCAATTCCCGTAAAAGCAAGCACCCATCCGCGGGTTGCCGCTGTCGTTGGCAGTTCTCCGCTTAAAAGGCGAGAAAGCAAATCAGTCCGAGTCGATGATCCTCTCACAGGATAGGGGGTTCCTGAAACAATAAACACAGAAAAGAGGGAATCATGAAAAAAGTTTGGGTAAGTTCACTGGGAAAAGCTGAAGATGTAGTGAAGAAGCTCATGGGACAACTCAAGACCTACGGGATGGAGGCGAACGGGCATTTCTGGGAAGATGACCTGGATAAGATGGCCTGGATAAAACCCAGGGAAGAACTTCTGGCAGCGGATACCGCTCTGTGGGGCATCATCGGATCTGCTGAAGATTTCCAGACGCCTTCTTTGCGATACGGCCTCTCATTACTCGCGACAACGGTTCAGGCACAAAAGGGGCACTCTTTTCCCATTTTACTCCTGCTCACCGGGGGCAGCTTAGACTCTCAGGAATTGCCAACTACCCTGAAAGGGACGCATATCATGTCGACCGATGATCCGGGATTCGGGGCCAAGGTAGTGGCAAAAGTCCATAGCCCGCTCAAAACCGCACAAATGGAGTACCGGCTTGACGTATACGGCAATCCCCAGATAGGACAATGGTTTGAGGTTGGTCCTGTGGAGGATGCATGGTCCGGGGCCATGTTTGGTGTCTCAGAGGGGAATATTCTTTTCCAGGCGGTCGGCCCGAAAGGCAGCCTGCCCAGCCAGTCCACTCTCAACTATCCCATGCAGGGTCTCAAGATGTCTCTTGGAGAAAGGGAGTTTACCGCATGGGCGGTCAAGAATCACATAGAGCCCGGTTCATCGTATTTCGTGAAGGTTGAAGGGCACCCCGAACGTATTCTTTTCGGCCCCTTTTCTGATAAGGAGCAAACCGATGTCTTTGTGGTTGATTTAAAATAATTGACAATATCTCTTCCCTATGATAGCAACTCTATGGGAAATAAGCTAATTTCAGGATGAGCCATGGACCAGAAGGGAATTGAAAGAAAAAGTCTGGACAACCAGGAATTCTTGAAACTCCGCGGTGCAACGGAAAAAATATCGGCGGAACTTTCGAAACGGATAAAACGGCACCTGTATGTGCTCCGACCCTTGTTTGTCCCCCGGAAACTGTTGGGGACCTATGTCCGGAGCGGCACAATGGAAGAAGTGCCCGGATCGGACAAGGCGTTTGCCGAGTTACAGGAACGTTTTGCGTCAGTGGCGCAGAAGCCATTCAGCTTGCCTTCCAAGCTGAAGACGCCGCTTCCTCCCATATCAAACCAGCTCGATGCTGCGCCCTTTCAATATTCCATTTACTCCGAAAGTTCACCGGACAAAGGCATCACCATTACCGCATCCGTAAAGTGGGTCATCTCCTACCACAGCGACTGCTCCCTGAACAGGCTCAAAGCAATGGTCACGGGAGGAGAACCGCGGCAGGAGGATGATATAAAACAGGCGGTGATCCACCATCTCCTGCCCACAATCTTTCTCAAACGGTTTTCTGATCTCGAAGAGTTGCTGAAGGATTTGCGGTATGTGGTTCGCTCAGAAGAAATGGCTGATCTGGGTGGGCTTCCTGTTATCACGCTGGAAGCACCGCTGAAGACCTTTCTGCCTCCTGATGATTTTATCCTGCAGATTACCCAGCTCTCGGGCATCCCGGCGTTTCAGGAAATAATTGATCTCGAGGCCATTGCCAACCTCATGGACCCATTGCAGGAATCCGTCAAGGGACTCGTCTAACGACTTATCACTCCTCCTGTACCCCTTTTGGCCCGAACAAGGCGGGTTCTTCCTCTTCCTGCTTTTCTTCCTGGGTGCCGTGGGACGGCGACTCTTTCCGCAGATTTTGAATGAGTTCTTCCACGAAATCCGCCGGCATGGGGTCCCGGGTCTTGAGCATACTCACGGGGATACGGATTCGATCGCCCTTGTGAATGACTGTCGGCTCCATTTCAGGGTTCGCCTTTGCCAGTGCCTTCCAATTCATCAGGCTTCCGGTATACCATTTTGCAATAATAGAGAGGGATTCATTGTCCCATTTTACCTGGTGGATGAAGTATTGCGCCGCCTCCTGTTTGCCGGACATGGGCTTTGCCGCCGTCTGCTCGCCCTTGGCCGGCTGGCCGGTTTCGCTCCCCTTCCGGGGATAGGATGCCTGTTCCTGCGCCTGGGTCCCGGGGGCGGATTGGGAAGCGGCAGGTTCACCCTCCTTTGTCCCTTTGCTCAGACCCATTTTTTCAAGAGTAACACAGGAAACAAGGAACGACAGGAGAAACATACCCGTCAATACCAGTCGGATTACCTGCTTGCTATCCTTTTTCATGCCTGTTCCCCCTATTGTTGCTTAAATTTCTTCAGATATTTTCTCACCCGCTCATTTTGAGGGTTGATTTCCAGTGCCTTTTCCAGGTTCGCGATGCAGGCATCCTGTTTTCCCAGGCGTTTTTGCACCATCGCGAGGTTGAACAGGGCCTCGTCAAGGTAGTCGGGCTTCAATTCCACCACCTTTTCATACATCTTCTCGGCGTTTCCATAATCCTTCCCCACGGCATACAGATACCCGAGGTTGAAAAACGCGTCCGTGTATCCGGGATCAAGTTCGCTCACCTTCTTGTACTGCTGAATGGCCTCCGGGTACTTCTTCTCCTGCACATACAGGAGCCCGAGATTGAAATGGGCTTTGACGCTGTCAGGGTTTACGTCCGCTGCTTTCAACAGGAGTGCCTCCGCCTTCTCGGGTTCTGTCTTACTGACAGCATCCGCCTCTCCCAGAAGGGCATCTTCGTACGGACCGGATGCGCTCTCCTTCAGTCCGGGATTTTCGGTGAAGGCTGTTTCAAACAGACTGATTGCATCAGCGTACCGTTTTTCATCAAGTGCCGCTCTGGCCTGTTCGATCTTGCCCAGTCCCTTTGTCGGGGGCGCCTCCTCCACGGCCTTTTCTTCTGCTTTCGGGACTGTGGCTTCTTGTGCCTCCCCTGCCGCCGGCTCTTCCTTTTGGCCAACTTGGGGCTGGTTTTCCGGCTCACTCGCCTGCTGCTCCGTCACGGTCGTCTCAGCAGTCTTTGCAGGCGGGGGAACGGGTTTCCCCCGGGGCCAGAATACGACGATCAGGACAATAACCACCACGACAGCACCCGCAGCGGCCAGCAACAGCCCTTTCCCTCCCCGCTTCTTTTCCAACCCTTCTTTAGGAGGGATGCTTCCTTTCCCTGGCTCTTCTTTCTCACCGTGAGAAGCCGGCACGCTTTCCGGCGCGGCCCTAAAATCCAGCCTCGCCAAGCTACTCATGGTATTTTCTTCTTCAGCGATTTCTCCTTCAAAAAGCCTCTTCATGTATTCCGACAGTCCCCGGGCTGTTGGTCTCGCCGAAAGAGAGTAAAGGGCTTCTTCCAAATCGGAAAGCATTTGATTGCAAGAGCTGTACCTATTCTCCGGATCCTTTGCCAGAGACTGATTCAGGATCTCGTACAACTTATCGGGAACGTCCTTGATGGCGTGCTCCGGCGGGGGAAAATCGGCTGACCTCACTTTAGAAAGGATCTGCATGGTGTCCCCCTGGAACATCCTCTCTCCTGTGATAAGTTCATAGAGGATAATACCCAGGGAAAAAATATCCGATCTATAGTCTATGGCCTTTCCATCGGCCTGCTCAGGAGACATGTACGCAACTTTTCCTTTGATCATGCCCACCTGCGTCATCGTGCTCTGAGTGGCTGCCTTGGCAATGCCGAAATCGACGATTTTTATATCGCCTTCATAGGTGATGAAGATATTTTGCGGACTGATATCCCGGTGAATGATATTGAGTGCTTTTCCCTGAAAATCTTTCAGGTTATGCGCATAATGGAGTCCGGAAGCGACGCGGGACACAATATACATGGCATACTCCAGACTGAGCGACGAGCCCTTCTCCTTTGCCTTTTCCGTTACGTTCCGGAGGTCCTTTCCGAACAGATACTCCATGGCAATGAAATAGGACTTTTCAACACTGCCGAAGTCATAGATCTGGACGATATTCTGATGATGCAGCAAAGCTGCCAGCTTGGCCTCATCGATAAATGAATTGACCAGTTCTTGTTCAATAGTGAGATGGGGGAGGATTTTCTTTACGGCAATGAGTTTTTCAAATCCCTGAACACCGGTGATCATGGCCCGGTACAACTCGGCCATTCCTCCGACGGCGATCTGGTCCAGGAGGAGGTACTTTCCGAAACGTTTTGGTGTAATTTGGTCCATATGCGCATTCTATCCCGGAAAAGGTTAACGGTATCATCCTGAAAAGAGGATTTATTATGGCAGAACGCTGATTCCTCAGTCAAGGGGTATTTGCTCTTTGTAATAAAACACATAATGGTTTCCTGGGTGCTCTCACCGCCCGGAAGTTCTTTTGGTTGGGGAAGAGACGATGCTTTCATTTTCCTCAAGACATCTGAACGATGGAGGGTCCATTGATCTCTTCCGACGATCTCGTCAAATTTGAAATAGCATTTCTCAAAATCTTCTGGTATGGTTGCCCGTAAAAAAATCGATTCTCAGCTGTAAACGGCTTTGGTAATTCTTATGAAGGCATTCTGCAACAGGCTCCCGTTGTTTCTGAAAATCTGGGTCCTTTTTTCTCTTCTCATCCTGGCAGTCATTGTTCCCTCCGGGATACTGCTGGTCAGTCATGCAAAACAGCTCGTTTTCAGCGAAATGATAGGCAGAGGCGACCTTCTGGCACGTCAATTCGCGACCGGCGCCCGGATCCCTTTATTGAGCGGAGATGATCTTGCCTTGAAGCTGCTGGTAAAAGGAGTGGAAAATGATCCGGGCATCCTTTGTGCAGTCATCAACGATAAGAACGACAAAGTCGTTGCCCGCACCGGTGACGCAGGTGCCCAGGAAATTCTCCTGCGCTCCTCCCAGACGGAGAGGAGCGGCCTTGACCGAAGACATCCTCCCCAGTTCAACGGACCGAAAGGGCGCACTTTTTTTGCTATTTCCGCACCGGTCGTCTACCACGCCAAGACCATCGGAACTTTTCACCTGGCCCTTTCCAAAGACCCCATAGAGAAGGAGATGAACGGCGCCGCATCCCGCCTGATTCGCGGCTTTCTGCTTTACTGCATTCCAGGTTTTATCCTGGGCCTGATTGCCCTTTTTTTCTTTTCAAAATACGTCGCCGGACAGGTATTGCGGCTTGTTTCGGATATGGACCGGCTGCGTGATGACCATGAGGTTCGGATCGAAAAAGTTCCGCGCGGTCTTTTCGGAGAACTGGCATCCGCCTTCAACCGTTTATCCCTGTCACTCGAGGAAGCATCCCGTAGACAAAAAACCGTAGTGCCGCACCCGCAACCAAACGCCTTGAAGGAACACACCGTATCTCCGGCACCCCTTCTGCCCACGCAGATCACCAGGAACCAGATTGCAGTCCTTTTCGCAGGGGTGAAAGGATTCAGGGAGTATGCCGACAACAGGGCGCCCGAAGACGTGATCGTGGACCTGAATGAGTATTTTGCGCTTGCCGCACGCATAGCCGGTGAACATGACGGCAAAGTGGACAAATTCATCGGGGATGCAGTAAGCTGTGTCTTTCAGAGTATGCCGCTGAAACCGGACCACATAACAAGGGCCGTTGAGGCGGCAGTGGCCCTCCAGGCAGCTCTTGCCGACCAGAGCCAGAACGGCAACGAAATCATGGGCAAAATCGGCATCGGAATCAGCAGCGGAGTGGCACTGGCGGGGTCGGTAGAAGCCCTCCCGGATAAGGTTCACACGTTTATTGGGGAGAGTTTCAAGACCGCCTACTCATTGAATGTTCTGGCCGGGCCGGGAGAAATCATCATGAGCAAAGATGTCTTCCAGGCCGTCGAACACCTGGTCACCGTAGAGCCTATTCCGCCGAGAGAAATGATGGACAAGACAGAAGCCTGGGAAAATTTTCGACTGAAGGGGCTGCTGCCGGGAGGGAATCATGAGTCCTCTTCAGGGTAACCGCCGGTTCCTCACCCGTGTTTTTCTTTTCCCGGCAAATCAGACATGGGTATGGTTGGGGACCTTTTTGTTGCTTGCCATGGTATCCTGCGCGGTGCCCCAAAAGAAGACCCAGGTTTCCCCTGTAAAACCTCCCGCCGCCACTACGCGGGTTTTTGCCGGTTTTGCGGCCGTGGTGGTTCAGCCCCGGGACACCCTGGCTTCTCTTGCAGAGACCTACCTGCATGACCCCTCAAGGGGGTGGCTCATCGGGGAGTTCAATAATATCAGCGCTCTCAGGCCGGGCCAGACCATTATTATTCCCTCGAAACCATATAATAAGGGAGGCCTCAGCCTGAATGGGTATCAAACCGTCCCGGTCTTATGCTACCACAAGTTTTCAAAGAACATTTCCGACAAGATGACCGTTCGAGAGGAAGATTTTGAAGAGCAGATGCGTTTTCTTGGCAACCACGGGTACCATGTCATTTCTTTGGATCAACTGTTCGGTTTCCTGAGTTTCAAGGAGCAAATTCCAAAGAAATCGGTGGTGATCACCATTGATGACGGGTGGCGGTCCACATACGATGTTGCCTATCCCATACTGAAACGATTTGGCTACCCGGCAACTCTCTTTGTGTATACCAACCTCATAACCGGCAGTTCAAAAACCCTCAGTTGGGATCTGATAAAAGTCATGTATGCCAACGGCATCGATATGCAGTGTCATACAAAAACTCACCGCAGCCTGCACTGGAAAAGGGAAGAGGAATCGTTCCGGCAGTATTTTGATGCAGTCCAGGTGGAACTCACCGAGTCAGCAACAATACTCAAGGAACAGTTGAATAAGGATATTCACTACCTCGCCTACCCATACGGTGACACAAATCACCTCGTCATAGAAGTGCTGAAAAAACAGGGTATCAGGGCCGCGTTTACGGTGAAACGGGGGACCAATCCCTTTTTCAGCAATCATTACCGGTTGGACCGCTCCATGGTGTACGGAGACTTCACCCTGACAGAGTTTGAAAAGAACCTTCAAGTGTTTGCATCATTCAAATGAAAAGGATTTCCCGGTCGAAACGGTGGATTGTCAAGGTGTGCCTGGGCATGACGGCCCTCTCGGGGGTGGTGTTTTTCCAGGCATGCGCTCTTCCTCCTCCAAAAAAGATCTCCACGGTCAGTAAAGATCCTTTTCACAATGTCCCAAGAGTATACCGACTCAAGGCAAAGCAGCATGAGAGCGAACAGAACCTTCCCATGGCAATTCTCTGCTGGCATATCATAGAGGGCTTCAGGCCGGGAGACCCTGAAGCGACAGCGGAAATAAAACGATTGCGTTCGCTGGCGCGGGCAGAATCCAAAAAACACTACGTGCAGGGCCTGGAATACCTGAAAGAAAAGAGAACCGATGCGGCCCGGGACGAACTGCTCACGGCGCTTTTTTTCACCCCCGATGACCGGAGCATTCTTGACTCCATCGAAAGGGACCTGGCTCCTCCGGATTCCATTACCTACCGGGTACATAACGGCGACAACGACGTCTCCATAGCCAGGAAGATATACCATGATCCGGGAAAAAGTTTCCTTGTCGCGTACTTCAGCAACCAGACCAGCACGGATTCACCCACACCGGGGGAACTTCTTCATCTCCCCATCATAGAGCCTGCCCCGGTCGTCAAGAAGCCACGGTCCGTGACATCGGTTCAAAGAGCACAAGCCCTGTTCGAGGCAAAAAAATACCAGGAAGCCATCTCTCTGGCCGAAGACGTCGTTGCCTACGGACCTTCAACCACGGCCCGGCATATCATAAACGGCTCTTATTATGCGCTGGGTTTGCAGGAATTTCGGGCCGGACATCTTTCTGAAGCCATGAAACTTTTCACAATGGTAGACAGGGATTATAAACAGACCCCAGACTATATCAGGAAGATAAGAAACCAGGTCCATGTGATGGCCAATTATCATTATCAGAAAGGCGTCCGCTATTTTGTGGATGAAAAGCTGGAGAAAGCCATTGCAGAATGGGAGGCCACACTTCGATTGAACCCGGCGCACCTGAAGGCACGGGCTGATCTCAAAAAGGCCCGTACCATGCTTGAAAATCTACATGGAATCCAGTGAAGAAGTCACCAGTCAAAATGAAATTCTATAACCTCCCGGGACGGAAGGATGGCAGGCGGAGGTTTGATCATCATCTCCACCGAGGTCGGGTCGCCTGCATCATCTTCCTTAACGGAGATATGCATATCTTCCGGCGGCATGTGTCCCGTCTCTTCCCAGAAACGGGACAATGCTGATTCCAGTTTTACCCTCAGATCTGACGCGCTCACCTTCTTCCCGAACCTCTCTTTACACCAGATGGCGAACTGAATGATTCTGCTGAGCACCAGTTGAAAAGCGAGTGAGGTGCCGGAAACTGTTGATTCACCTGCGACAAATGCCATATCCTTGTTCTTGAACGATACCAATGGAATCAGGCCGCTGGCGATCATTTGTCCGATTCTGTCTTCATCGAAAGCCACTTCTGTTGCATAATAGCTGTCAGCGCCGCTGTTTTGGACGGCCAGATCCTCCAGATTGAATTTCTTCCATTCACCGAACCTGGAAGGCCATCCTGTTGCCATGTGACTCTGGCAGATAAGGGTTCCGATCGCCCATACGGGACTCCTCCAGGGAATCACCGGTTCTTCAAAGAAAACCGGCCCCTTTTGATAGTCTCTTCCATAGGGATACCTGGCAAGAAACCGGTTGCACGCCATTCCCAACCATTTGCCGGCGGTGCTCTCTCTCAGTTTCTGCCACTTTGCGAACTCGGGCCGTTCGAGATGGTGCGGGAGATAGGGAAGCTTCTGCAGGTCGCCCCAGGCTTCCATGTGAAAGAACCGCGGTTCGAACCACCCGAGAACCGGAACAAGCAGTGTCTCTCCGAGTTCCGCAAGTTTCTTGAGAAGGGCAATTCCATGCGATGAGCTGTCAAGGGGCAGATCCACGATAATCAGGGACGGGATGTCGCGGATCATATGAAACATGACTCCGTCAAGCGTTTCCTCAAAGGTCTGCAAAGAAGCGGGCAGGATCTTCACGGATATGTTTCCCTGCGTGATTCCTTTTCCGCTCCTGGAGAGGAGAAATGCAAGTCCATCCCAGGCCTCCTCAAGTTCCTTGAATTCGTGATCCTGAAAAAGCAGCTCAAGGACGTGCCTTAAAGGAGCCTCCAATTGTCCGGCGAGACCCGCTCGTTCCCCGGAATGTCCGCCTTTTTCCTCAGGGATGGAAACCATGCTGAGAATGGCATCAACGGCACTGTTGCTTTCCTTTTCTGTTCTCGGTGCTGAATCGGGGATACGCAGAAACGGCAGGTTTTCCCAACTCCTGAGACGTTTCAAAATCTCCTCGCGGCCCAGACCACTTGCCGGGGCCTCCCTGACGAACTGCCTCGCATCAAAGATATTTTTCAGACAGGCATTGGCCAGGAGAAGCTGCTCGGGCTTGAAAGCCCTGCGCCCGTCGATGGGAAAGGTCAAGATTCCCTCACGGCATATTTCCTTTGGAACGGTGATATCAACGGAAAGGGATAAATCAGCAACCACCTGATCAAGATTTTCCATGGTAACATCGATGGGACCCTTGGTCCATTTGCCCGCATCACGACCCGTGAACGGTGCTACCACCAGGATGGTGAAAGGAAAAGCAGAGTGTTCCATGGACGACCTCCATGAATAGGTGTGGATGATCTATGGGCTAGTGACGAAAATACTTTTTGAACAGGGACTTTCGGTCCTTGGAGGACCGAGCCTCCTCGGCGGTCTGTTTCTTACCCTCAACACCATGCTCGGGCGGCTTTTCTTCTGGCTGTATATCCAGTTCCACGAATCGACCCTGTCCAAGGAATCGAAAAGCGGGGCCCTCCGGTGCAAGAAGCAATTCGTCATTCACCCCTACGGGAAGGCCTGAAGATCCCACCGGGCTTCGGTTTACCTGCACCTTATGGGCGCCGGTCAGGTCCCTGACCCAGTACTGTTCCCCGGAGAAGAAAAATTCAGCATGCCGGTCAAGGAGCGCAGCATGTTCCAGGACCACATCGCACGATGGATTCCTGCCAATCACCACTGGGACCATTTTGAATGACCTGAGGGTCGGCCCGTATTGAATAACCAGTGGGACCTCTCTCTTTTCAATAACGCCCCCTGACTGCCTGCCCTCTTCCTTTTTCACAGGCGGTAACTCGGGAGGCGGCTGTTCCGGCGGGGCCTTTTCGACCGGCGGCGGAGCCTGAGAGATCATTTCAACTTCCTTCATTTCGGTGAGAAAGCTGAACTTCGGCCCTGTTTCGGCAAGAGTGATTACATCGCCGCTCTTCAGGGAGGCCTCTTTTATCCGCTTCCCATTCACAAAGGTGCCGTTCGTGCTCAAGTCCACCAGTTTGAAGGTGTTTCCTTCCCTGATGATCCTGGCGTGGTTTCGGGATATGAGTACGAGGTCGGCAGGAAACCGGACAACACAGGAAGGGTGCCTTCCTATGGTGATCTCGGGTTCGGAGAATTCCTGGATCTCGCCCTTGAGCGGTCCCGATATATGGACCAGCTGCGCTACAATTGTTGGTTGTGGTGCCATGCTCTATCCATCCATCCTGGTGGTTTACGCCCACCCGGAAATCGTTCGTCTATCAGCTCAATGAGTCTCCTCCCGCAGAGGGGGAGGCATCAGGGAGTCTCCCGAGAGGGCTCAGGGAGGAAGCCCTTCGCTTTCTGTTTCACAGATAAAAAATAAAGGCTAATCTAATTTGCTTCCAGAGTCAATACCTGGGTTCAACCCTGATCACCATCAAGGTATCATCTGCTGCGTTGCTTTCGGTTGCTCCTCCTTGCAGCGTATTATGACATACGCCTCAGTCGTCGCTCCTCCCGCACACAACACGGGATCTACGATGCGGCGCCTAACATCTGACACCTTGCTGGTGACCAGGAATTTCGCCACATTAGAGGTGGATTTGGGTCAACAGATGCCGCACCGATGGCATTCACCAATCCGGCAGCCTTCCGACTGCCGGCCTTGGATTGCCAGAGAATACTCCCGGGCCAAGTGTTTCTTCGAGAGCCCGTGATCAACAAAATCCCACGGGAGCATTTCATCAAGGTTTTTTTCACGGTACACGAAAAAATCGGGATTCATTTTGGAACTCCGAATGGCTTTCTTCCAGTTTCCTCGGGTTCTGTGGGTCTCGAGAATAATAGGAGCCACCCGCCGGTCCCCATTTGAAAGAAGCGCCTGGACATATGCCCACTTGGGAAGATCAAAATGGACCTGGATGCCTCCCTGTTTGACAAGGGCTTTTTTCAGCCATCTCTGTTTCTCCCGGAGCGTGTTCACCTCTTCCAGGGGAAACCATTGAAACGGCGTAAATGGTTTCGGGATAAAACAGTTCACGCTCAACCTGATCTGGCCGATCCTGCCTCTCCTGCTGGAGGTCTTCACCATCATGTGCTTTATTTTTTTGACGAGAGCAGGGATCCCCGCGATATCCTCCTGTGTTTCCGTGGGAAGTCCTATGAGAAAATAGAGCCGCAGGTTGAAAGGATAGGTTGTTGAAATCAGGCTCGCGGCTTCAAGGATCTGCTCCTCGCTCAAATGTTTATTGATGATCCTGCGGAGCCGCTCTGATCCGGCCTCCGGGGCGATGGCAATGGTCCGCTGCCCGCTTGCCCGCATGTCTTTGAGCAGCCCGCTGGTAATGGTTTCCGCCCGCAGGGAGGAAACTGAAAAATCACCGCCCGATTTCACTATTGTCCCGGTGATATTCTCGATCCCGGGAATATCAGAAACCGCGGCACTCAGGAGTCCGACCCGCCGGCCGGTACTCATGGCCTTTTCAACCTGGGAACGGATGGCCTCTTCGCGGTATGTCCGGGGAGGACGGTATACGTAGCCGGCGGCGCAGAATCGGCAGGCATGTCCGCACCCCCTCCCGATTTCTATGAGAACCCGGTCGTTGAACTCAGTGTCAGGAGCCACAATCACTGATGCAGGGGCCTCCGCCCCTAGTTTCCGCAAAACGGAAGCCGCGATCTTTTCCGGCACCTCCTCACACACAGGCTGAAAACTCCGTATGGTCCCGTCCTCGTGGTATTCAGGCCGATACAGGGAAGGAACATACAGGGAGCCCATTCCCGTGGCAAGGTGTTTCAGAAATGCTTCTCTCCGGTATCCCTGGGCTTTGAGTGCAATGAAAAGATCGATGAACGCGGAAAGATTCGTCTCGGCCTCGCCGAGCAGGAAAAAATCAAAAAAGGGGGCAATGGGCTCGGGATTGAGGAAAGTGGTAATCCCTCCACCCATAACAAAGGGACTCTCCTCCAACCGCTCCGTCCTCTCAAGGGCGACCCCCGAGAGTTCCAGCATATGAAGAATATTGGGATAATCATTTTCAAAGGAAAGCGAGAAGGCCAGGAGGTCAAAATCATGGACCGGCCTTTGAGATTCAAGGGAGAGGAGCGGTCTTCCCGACTGAAGGTAGAGGGACATTTCTTGACCTTCAGGCAGGAAAACACGCTCCGCCACCACGTCTGGTCTCCGGTTCAGGAGACCATAGACGATCTGGAAGCCCAGGTTGGACATGCCCACGCGATACGTGTTGGGATAGGCGAAGGCCACTGAGAGCTTTTTTCCGCCCCACTCTTTTTTTATGAAGCCCCTTTCCGCAGCCAATATTTGTCGATAGAGGCTGACAATTCTCCCCTGCATACTTCTCTCTGGCGCCCCCCGGTGCGTCTATCAGTCGGCCTTGGCCCTGAGAAATGTCGGATAGTCAAGGTGATCTTTGAAAAACCCCTTATTCAGGAATCCTTTTCTGCCGGCCGGTGCATCTTCTCTGCCGGCGGGCGGAACAGGCTCTCCTCCTTTTCTCTGAAAGGTTGGGGTATCCAGATTTACGCCGTTCATCCGCACCGTCCATCCTTCTTCTGCCTCTTCCGGATCTATATCCCTGATTTTCACGATATTCCTCGCCATTTCCCTGGCCGTTTCTCGGGGGATCTCTTTTTCAATACCCGTTGCGATGACCGTCACCTGGACTTCATCTCCCAGTGAATCGTCAAATACAACACCCCAGAAAATCTCGGCATCGGGATGCACTTCCTCCTTTATATAACTGGATGCCTCGTCTATTTCGTCCATGGTCATGTCGGAAGGCCCCGTGATATTCATGAGGAGGCCGCGGGCCCCGCTGATGGATATATCTTCAAGCAGGGGGCTGTTTACGGCCATCTGTGCCGCTTCTGAAGCCCTGTTCTCTCCTCCTGCCCTTCCGGTGCCCATGATCGCGGTGCCCATCTGTTCCATAACCTTTTTTACATCGGCAAAATCCAGGTTGATGAACCCTGTACTCATAATAAGATCTGAAATCCCCTTCACCGCGTGCAGGAGCACGTTGTCGGCCCTGGCAATGAGATCCTTGAATGTGGTGCTCCGACTGCCCACCGCCTTGAGCCGCTCGTTGGGAATGACAATGAGGGTATCCACATCCCGCTTCAGCTTTTCGATGCCCTCTATGGCCCTCTTCATACGTTTGTCTCCCTCGAACTTGAAGGGTTTGGTTACCACTGCTACGGTCAATGCACCGCACTCCTTGCATTCTTTTGCGATCACCGGGGAAGCCCCTGTTCCGGTCCCGCCCCCCATGCCGGCAGTGATGAACACCATGTCTACACCTTCGATTCTTTCCCTCACCTCGTCCACGGACTCCTCGGCGGAGACCTTGCCCAGATCCGGATCAGCCCCGGCGCCAAGGCCCTTTGTAACAGAGGCGCCCAACTGCAGTTTTTCGGAACATGCTGAACGATCAAGGGCCTGGCTGTCCGTGTTCGCGACGAGAAAATCGACTCCCCTCAGTTTCGAGACTATCATGTTGTTGATGGCATTGCCACCGGCTCCTCCTACTCCAACAACCTTTATCTTGGCGTGATAGGTTTCCTTCTCTTCAATAAACTCAAATTTCATGTCGTCCCTCCTTCTTGTTTAGATGTACCCGTCCAGGTTGCATGGTTCACCATTTTGTCCCCGGCCCTCTGAGCTCTTCCCCACATTCCCTTTTCCCGTTTCCCTAGATCACTTCTTTGAACCATTTTTTCATTCTGCTCATCACCCGGTTAAAAATATTTCTGTCCCTGATCCTGAACTTCTTTTTGCCCTTGCTCTGTTTTGCACCATAGAGCACGAGTCCTACTGCAGTGGCGTACATGGGTTTGTTCACCACCTCCACGAGACCGCTTATACCTTCCGGAAACCCGATGCGCGTGGGCGCGTTAAAGACTTGTTCCGCCATTTCCGTAATTCCCTGGAGTTCCGCTGATCCACCGGTCACCACCACGCCTGAACTGATTCTTTCATGGTACCCGGAACGCACCAGTTCCCCGTAGATGAGCGTAAAAATCTCCTCCACCCTGGGTTCCAGAATCTCTCCCAGGATCTGCCTGGACAGGACCCGTGCTTTCCTTCCTGCCACTCCCGGGACTTCAATAGTCTCCTCTCTCCCGATAAGGGAAGAAAAACCGCATCCGTACCTGATCTTGATCTTTTCCGCCTCCACTTTGGGAGTTCTCAGTCCCACAGCGATGTCATAGGTCAGGTTGTCTCCACCGAGGGCGAGAACCGACGTATGCTTAATGGCTCCTCTTGAAAAGATAGCCATGTCCGTCGTACCCCCGCCGAAATCGATCAGGGCAACGCCCAGATTCCGCTCCTCGGAGGAAAGTACGGCTTCGCTGGATGCGAGGGACTCCAGCACGATATCGCAGACATCAAGGCCCGCCCGATTTGCGCACTTGATGATATTCTGCGCTGAAGTGACCGCTCCTGTCACGATGTGGACCTTGGCCTCCAGCCGCACACCCGACATCCCCAGGGGGTCCATGATTCCGTCCTGCTCATCAACGATGTATTCCTGGACAAGCGTGTGGATGACCTCGCGATCCATGGGGATAGCTACCGCACTCGCTGCCTCGATGACCCGCTCGATATCTTTTTTTGTGACCTCTTTCTCCTTGAGCGCGATGACCCCGTGACTGTTGAAACCTTTGATATGTCCTCCCGCAATTCCGGCATATACAGAACTTATCTCACACCCCGCCATGGTTTCCGCTTCTTCCACGGCTTCCTTGATGGAATTCACCGTGTTTTCAATATTGATAACCACCCCCTTTCGCAGTCCTTCCGAGGGATGACTTCCCATCCCGATAATCTCCACATTTTCCCCTGATACCTCACCCACGACAGCACAAATCTTCGTTGTCCCTATATCCAGCCCCACAATAATTTCGCTTGCCATTTCCGTTACCCTTTCCTGAAAGAAACCACAGCACCATCCGTGTAACCAAAATCTATGGTCCTTACTTCTCCTATTCTGCCACTGCGCGCCAGGTGCGCGATAACATCTCGTAATTCCCGCATCTCTTTCCGAAGGGCGTTTCCACTTACCCTGATCCCCGCATCCATATGTTCAAAATAAAGCGTCACATGGGATTCATCCTCGATGTGAATCTCCGCCAGACCTGCAAGGGACCAGGGCCTCTTTTCTTTTCGGAGCACCTCCATCACCTGGACCACTTCGTCCACTTCCTTTTGTATCCTGTCGCTTTTTGACTGAAGTCCCGTTACAAGCGGATAATCGGTATCCTCAGATGAACCCACTTTCTTGAATACCTCCCCAAATCGGTTGAGATAGTACATACTGTCACCCAGAAGGATGGCCCTCGGCTCCTGTTTTTCGGCCTTGATCAACAGGGTGTGGGGAAATCGTCTCTCAAGCTGAACGGAACGAATCCACGGATCTTCTTCCAGCCGCTTCTTCAGCGCGCGAAGATTCAATGCCAGGAGACTTATCCCGGGGTCAAGATCCGCCATTTTCACCAATTGTGCTTTCAGCTCTCTCTGCACACCTTCCACTTCAACATGTTCCAGCCTGAGATACGGGGAAGCAAGGAGATAGTGGTAAACACTCAAGAATGAAAAACTGATAACTGCCAGACCCAGAATTACCCCAAACCCTTTCAGGCACCCTTTACAAACAGACCGGATCACGCTGAATCGCAGAACCGGCGGCCTTCCCCCTTTCCTTTTTCGACGTACCGTCTGCCGCTGGAGGACATCCCTTCTTTTCTGTGACGCCCGTTTCATTGACCAATCACCTTGATCTCCGGTTCCAGATCGATCCCGGTTTTTTCCCTGACGGTCTGCCGGACCAGGGTTATAAGATCCAGAATATCCTGCGCACTCGCGCCCCCCGTATTGACTATCCAGTTGGCGTGTTTTGTTGAAATCATGGCACTTCCGTTTTTCTTGCCCTTGAGGCCGGCCATCTGTATCAGGCGTCCCGCATGGTCCCCGACAGGATTCTTGAAAATGGAACCCGCACTGGGATATTCCAGGGGCTGTGTCCTTTTTCTCCTGGTCAGGCAGTCCCCCATCCTGGCCGCCACTTCCCGGGCGGTGCTCTTTTCGAGTTTGAGGCGGACCCGCGTTATCACGGCGCCCTCCGGGATCTCAAGCTTCCTGTATTCGAAGGAAAGGTCTTGCCGGTCCATATCCATCCGATTCCCTCCGGGCGTCACTATCTCCACCCCTCTGACAAGCGAAGACATTTCTCTTCCAAAGGCCCCGGCGTTCATTACGGCGGCGCCGCCAACGGTGCCGGGAATACCGGCGAGAAACTCCGCTCCGCCATATCCTTTCCGCCGGCACAGCTCCAATAACTGACCCACTGAAACCCCGGCCCCTGCAATAATCACCTGCTCATGTGCGTCCTGCTCCCGGATGCCGGAAAACACTCCTTCGAGCCGGATGGCAACCCCGGGGATGTCTCCGTCCATGATCAGCAGGTTGCTGCCGCGTCCCACCACAAAGGAGGGAATGCTTTCTCTCTGGAGAAACGGGAGGACATCCAAGAGATTCGCAAGCGCTTCGACTTTCAACAGGACCTCTACTGTCCCCCCCACCTTGAACGTGGTATATCGTGCCATGGGGCAGCGGAACTCGACTTTTCCGCCTGCAAGATCAATCAAGGTGTCCCTCTGCTCCCTGTTCACGGCTGCTTCTCCAAATCACCTCCGTGCAATTTCTCCAGGAATGCCTCACCCAGTCTTACGATATCGCCGGCGCCCAGGGTGATCACCAGGTCCCCTTCACGAACCGTGGAAAGAAGTGTTTCAAGTGCTTCTTCCCTATTCCCGCAGAAAGAAACGGCCTTATGGCCGTGGTTCCTGATTCCTTCGGCCACCGTCTCACCGGTCAGTCCGCTGATCGGCCTTTCTCCTGCCGAATAGATGCCGGTTACGAGAAGCACGTCCGCTTCATTAAAACTGGTCACAAAGCGGTCAAAAAGGGCCTGCGTTCTGCTGAAACGGTGCGGCTGAAAAACAACCACCATGCGTCTTTCCGGCCACCACTCCCGGGCCGTTTTGAGTGTCGCGACGATCTCGCTCGGATGATGTCCGTAATCATCAAGGACAAGGATATCTCTTTTCTTGCCCTTCACCTGAAATCGCCGAGCAAGTCCCCCCAGGTCCCTGAGACCCTGGCGAACGACATCCATGGAAAGGCCCAGTTCCAGGGCTACGCCCAGGGCCGCAAGGCTGTTCAACACGTTGTGTTCACCCGGGATCCCAACCAGGACATCTCCTATGGAGTCGCCGTGATAGAAGACCTCGAAGCGCATGCCGCCTGCTTCCCGGTGGATGTTCTTCCCTTGAAGGTCCGCCTGTGATGTGAGGCCGTAGGTGACATATCTTTTCTTCAACCGGGGAATGATGTTCTGAATCTCCTCGTTGTCCAGACAGAGGACGGATGTCCCATAGAAAGGGACCTTATTGATAAAATCCACAAACGTATTCCGAATGGTCTCCATATTTCCGTAATGATCCAGGTGTTCCTGATCTATATTCGTCACCACCGCGATGATTGGAGAAAGGGCCAGAAATGAGCCGTCGCTCTCGTCCGCTTCGGCGACCAGGATATCCCCCTCACCAAGTCGCGCATTGGATCCTCCCCAGGTATCAAGCCTTCCCCCGATGACGGCAGTGGGATCAAGCCCCCCTTTTGTCAGAATGGATGCCACCATGGAGGTGGTGGTCGTCTTGCCATGGGCCCCCGCAATCGCAATGCCGTATTTCAACCTCATCAACTCGGCCAGCATCTCCGCTCTCGGAATCACCGGGGTGAACCGCTTCCGGGCAGCAACGATCTCGGGATTATCTTCCCTCACCGCCGAGGAATAGACCACCACGTCCGCCCCTTCCACATGCTGTTCACGGTGGCCTTCAAATATCTTTCCGCCAAGCCCCGCCAGATTCGCCGTCACCCGTGTTGGTTTCAGATCGGAGCCACTGACGCGGTACCCCAGATTCAGAAGAAGCTCTGCGATGCCGCTCATTCCGATGCCGCCGATTCCGATGAAATGTATCTGTTTTGTCTTTCCGAATTTTACTGTCATGAAACCATTTCCAGTAATTGATCAACGATCCGGCGAGCAGCATCCGGCCTTCCAAGGGTCAGGGCCGATCGTTCCATTTCTTTTATCTTTTCAGGATCTTCCATCAGTACAATCAACTCTTTTGCCAGGTCTTCTCCGCTCATATCCTGTTCCCTTTTCACGATCGCGCCCCCCGCCCGTTCAAGGACCCGCGCATTTGTTTCCTGGTGCTGGTTTGCCGCAAAGGGATAGGGAATCAGAATGGAGGCTTTGCCGAGTGCGGCAAGTTCGGCGAGCGTTGTGGCCCCGGCCCTGCTCACCACCAGATCGGCGCGGGCGTATGCTCCTGCCATGTCTTTTATGAAAGGCAGGACATCTCCTTCAATCGCGTATTCCCGGTACTTTTTCTTTACCCTTTCTTGGTCGAGATACCCGGTCTGATGGATCACTTCCAGGGATAATCCCCGTTCCCGCAGATGAACCAGGGCGTCGACGGCCGCGGTATTCACGGCACGCGCGCCCTGGCTGCCTCCGAGCACCAGGAGGGTGAAGCGCCCGGACACTTTCTTTTCTCCGCAAGGAGGAATAAGAAGTTCTTCCCGTACGGGATTCCCCGTCAACGCGATTGTTGTAGAGGGAAAATGTTCCCTGCTTTCATCAAAGGAAATCAGCACCTTGTTTACCACCCGTGCCAGGATACGATTCGTCAGGCCGGGATAGGAATTCTGCTCGTGAATGGCGGTGGGAACACCCAGGAAGCGGCCCGCAAGACAAACAGGGCCAGCAGTATATCCCCCCACTCCAAGGATCACCCTGGGAGACACCTGCCGGATTGCCCGTGCTGCCTGCCAAAACCCTCTTGGCAACCTTGTTACCACGCCGGCGCTTCTGAAGAGGCCTCTTCCCTTGAGCCCTTCAACGTCGATAGATTGTTTCTCATACCCATATCGATCGAGGATATCCATTTCCATTCTTCTGCGGCCCACCAGAAAGACTATGCGCGACTGATCAAACCGTTTTTCCAATTCCTTCGCCACGGCAATACCGGGGAAGAGATGTCCCCCTGTTCCGCCCCCTGCTATAATGGCCCGAAAGACCGTCATTTGACTTTCCGTATTCACTCCCCTCAGGACCCGGAAGAAATATTCAGAAGCACTCCGATACTGAGGAACGTCATAATGAGCGATGACCCCCCGTAGCTGATGAGAGGCAGGGTCAATCCCTTTGTGGGCAGTAACCCCATGACGACCCCCATGTTCACGAGAACCTGTAGTGCAATGAACGTGGACAGGCCCAGTGCCAGATAGCTGCTGTAAAGGTCCCTCGCTCCCAGGGCCACTTTAATCCCGCGAGTGATCAGGATGCCGAAGAGAATTATCGTAATCCCGATACCGAGAAATCCCATCTCCTCTGCCACTATGGAGAGGACAAAATCGGTATGTGGCTCCGGTAGATAGAAGAGCTTCTGCTTGCTGTTTCCCAGACCCACCCCGAAGATACCGCCGGAACCGAAGGCCAGGAAAGAGTGCACTATCTGAAACCCGATTCCCGTGGGATCTTTCCATGGGTGGAGAAAGGCCCACCATCTCTTGAGCCGGTAATCAGCGTGCAGCACAAGCCAAAACACCACCGGTGCAAACAGAGAGAGCACTCCCGCAAGCTGGAACGGATTCACCCCACCCACAAAGAGGAGTATGACGAGCCAACAACCGATGATCACGGCCGTACCCAGGTCCGGCTGGAGAATGATCAGGCACATGAAGACCCCTGCCACCAGCAGGTGCGGAAAGAGACCCGTTGAAAAATGCTTCATGTCCGGGCCTTTCTTGGACATGGAATACGCCAGGTAAACAGCCAGAGCGAATTTCGCGAATTCTGAGGGCTGGATTGAAAAACTGCCCAGTCTGAACCACCTCGCGGCACCCCCCACCCTGGCGCCGATACCGGGAATCAGAACCATTCCCATGAGAAGCAGACTCACGAAAAGCAGGAGATAGACCAACCTGGAAAAAATGCGACAGGGAATGTTCTTTGCGAACACCATGATGATTATGCCAACGCAGGCAAAAAAAGCCTGCCTTTTGAGATAGAAATAGTTGTCGCCAAGCCGGTGAGCAGCCAGGTTTGTGCTGGCACTGTAGACAATTACCAGCCCCATTCCCATAAGACAGAGAACGGGAATGAGAATCCACAAATCATATCTCCCGGCGCTTCGCCTGGACTCCCCACTTTTCGCGCTGGTTCCCGGTTTGTCCGCACTTCGCTTGGACTCCCCACCCTTCGGGCGGGTCCCCGGTTTCAGCTTTGGGGATCTGTTCTTACCCATGAATCAGTTTCTCCACTGCCCTTCGAAAAACTTCGCCCCGGTGCTTGTAATCCTGAAACTGGTCAAGACTTGAGCATGCAGGGGACAACAGCACCGCATCGCCCGGATCGGCCCGGGAAAACGCCAGTTGGACCGCTTCATCCAGATTTTCAGCAAAATCGTACGGCACGATCCCTTTAAACGCCTTTGCAATGTGTTCTCTTGCCTCTCCCAGAAGAATTGCCTGTCTTACCGCCCCGGCGGAAGCCGCGGCAAGCTTCTCGTACCGAAGGCCCTTGTGTTTGCCGCCCGCAATGAGGACAATGGGGCAGGACAAGGATCGAATGGCACTGATTGCCGCTTCCACATTTGTCGCCTTGGAGTCATTGTAAAAAGCCACACCGTCTTTCTCTCCCGCCCGTTCCAGTCGATGCGGCAGACCGTGAAATTGACGCAACGTCGCACGGATGTCGGCCGGATCAATGCCCAGAATGGATCCGACCAGAATGACTGCTTGAAAATTCAGTATATTGTGACCGCCCGGCAACCCGAAAGACGCGACAGGATAACGCACCATTTTCCCCGACCTTCCTGGAGCAAGAATAGTTCCTCCCTGCAGATACACCGCCTGTCCTTCTCTCTTTCTCAACCCATACCGGAGGATAGACACTCCTGTTTCAACAGAAATGCCGGCCAGCATCTCATCCTCGTTATTTACGATCAGATACTGTCCGCGTCCCTGGCGTGAAAAAATCCTTTTCTTCGCTCTCACGTAGGCTTCAAAATCTTCGTAACGGTCCAGGTGGTCTGGTGAAATATTCAGGATGATCGAAATAAACGGAGAGAAGGTCTCCGCCGTATCCAACTGAAAACTGCTCACCTCCGCCACCACATATGTTGTGGTCATGTCTCCACAGGCATACGCCATCAGAGGTGTCCCTATGTTTCCCCCCACGTACACGGGCAGGCCCGCGCTTTCCAGAAGCGATCCCAGGCAGGCGGTTACGGTGGATTTCCCGTTGGTCCCGGTGACGGCGATTAAGGGAGTCTGAATGATCCGGCTTGCCAGCTCCAGTTCTCCCAGTATCGGGATTCCTTTTTCCCCGGCCTCCAGGAGCAATGGCATTTTGTGGGGGACACCTGGACTCAGGATGATCAGTTCCGCGTTCAGGAATGTCTCTCTGCGGTGTCCGCCAAGTTCCAGGCTGAGGCCTCGTCGTGATAATTCTTCACAATATGTCCACTTCAATTCCGTCCTTTCCCGGCTGTCCGTTACAGTGACGGCGGCACCATGCTCTGCCAGCCAGCGGGACGACCAGAAACCCGAGATCCCCAGGCCGACGACAAGAGCTTTCTTCCCTTCAATATTTATGTGTGCAATACCCACGGGATCTCCGGTCCGGCTCTCCTTGTTATCGCAGTTTCAGCGTGCTGATGGAAAGAAGCGCCAGGATAATTGAAATAATCCAGAACCGCACAATGACTTTCGGTTCAGCCCATCCCTTCAACTCGAAGTGATGGTGAATGGGCGCCATGCGAAAAATCCGGTGTCCTCCCGTTATCTTGAAATAGGCCACTTGAAAGATGACGGACAAGGCCTCAAACACGAACAGCCCGCCAACCAGCACCAGGACAATCTCCTGTTTAGTAATCAAGGCCACCGTTCCCAGGACCGCTCCAAGGGGTAAAGAACCCACGTCCCCCATAAAGACATCCGCGGGATAGGCGTTATACCAGAGGAACCCGAGACCGGCGCCGACCACGGCCCCGCAGATTACCGACAGTTCTCCCGCACCGGGAACATAGGGAATTTGCAGATACGATGCTATCTTGGCATTGCCTGCGAGATAGGCAAAGGCCAGATAACTGGCAAAAGCAATGGTCACCGGGCCTATGGCAAGCCCGTCCAGACCGTCCGTCAAATTGACGGCGTTCGAAGAACCCACAATAACGACCAGCACGAACGGTATGTAGCCGAAACCGAGATCGGGACGGATCGTCTTGAGAAAAGGGAGGTTCAGCCGAGTGCTGACCCCGGGGTCCTGGAAGAGGAAAAGGGCCACAATGAGAGCGGCCAGGGCCTGGAGGGAAAACTTTGTGACAACACTCAGGCCCTTGCTGTTTTTCTTCGAGACCTTCAGGTAATCATCCATGAAACCGATGGCTCCAAAAGAAAGAGCCACAAAAAGAACCGTCCAGACGTACATGTTTGCGGGTTCCGCCCAGAGAAGGGTCGCAATAAGCACCGCCGGTATGATCAGACACCCGCCCATGGTCGGAGTCCCTTGCTTTTTCTTGTGGTTGGGAGGACCGTCATCTCTGATATACTGTCCTATCTGCAGTGTCCGCAATCGCCTGATAGCCCAGCCGCCAAAGATGAAGCAGATCAGAAGGGCCGTCAGCGTGGACAGAATGGTCCTGAATGTGATGTAGCGAAATACGTTCAGCCAGGAGACATTCATTTGCAAAATATAGATTAATCTATAGAGCATCTGCCGTCCTCTTCCGTTCCATGGAGGCCTTAAACATTTCAACCGCCTTATCCAGCGCCATCAACCGTGAAGCTTTGAAAAAAACAATGTCCCCTTCCCCGGCCATGCCCTCCAGAGCTTCCACCATCTGGTCATGGGACTGCACAACGGCGATATGATTCTCTGGGAATCCCGCCTCTATCGCTCCCCGGATCATGTCCGGAGCGTAATCCCCCATAACAATAAAGTATGCGGCCCCGGCGTCCGCAACCAGACGTCCTGCGGCCCTGTGTTCCATGGGAGCCGCATCACCGAGCTCCAGCATATCGCCAAGCGCAACCAGAAATCTGCTTGTTTTCGGAATCATGGACTTGCCTGTCTCCAGCGCGGCCCGCAGTGCCGTCGGGTTGGCATTATAGGTATCATCTATCACCGTAACGCCGCATGACAGGCGTTCTATGGTGAATCTGCCCGTGATGCCTTTGAACTCTTCAAGACCGGCTACTATATGCTCAGGGCTCACATTTGAAACAAAACCGACAGCGGCTGCCGCCAGCGCGTTCTGCATGTTGTGTCGTCCCGGAACCTTGAGATTGACCGGCCACGATCCGTCCCGGTAGCGCAGGATAAAGGAAATCCCCTTCATGGGGTTCTCGCGGATCCTTTCGGCGGTCACATCATTTTTTGGTTCCACGCCAAACGTGAAGAGGTCTTGCCGGAGCCGGCGGGCCGTGCTCATCAATAACCGGTCATCACCATTCAACACCATACGGGCGCCTGGAGAACTTTCTGCTATGAGTTCTCCCTTTGCGCTTGCCACCTGTTCAATGTTCCCGAGGCCCTCCAGGTGGACTTTGCCCACATTCGTGATCACTCCCACGTCCGGATCGGTAATCTGCGTGAGGCGGGCTATTTCTCCGGGCCGGTTCATGCCCAGTTCAAGGACCACTATTGAAATATCCGGGCCCAGACGAACCAGGCTCAAGGGAACACCGATCAGGTTATTGAAATTCCCCTCACTCTTGAGTACATTCGATTCCCGTTTCAGAATACTGGCGCACAGCTCCTTGGTTGTGGTCTTCCCTGCACTCCCGGTAATCGCTACTACGGAGACCTTGTACTGCCTGCGCCACCAGCGGGCAAGGTCTCCAAGTGCTTTCAAAGTATCTCCCACCGTCAGAACGGCCTGAGTCTCCGGGTCCCGGTCAATGTCCAGCATAGGCTGGAGCCGCGGAAGAGATGCCTCAGAGATAACAACGCCTGAAACTCCCGCCCGCACCGCATCCTGCACAAAATCATGACCGTCGTATTTGTCTCCTTTGAGGGCCCAGAAAAGCTCTCCCGGTCCCGCTTTCCTGGAATCGGTGCAAAGGCGTCCAAAAGAAATATCCTGCCTTCCCGAGACCAGTTTTGCCTGGATCGGATCAACGACCTGTTCAGCAGTTATCTTTCCCCATTCAGCGTGCATACCGCCTTGTCCGCATTTCACTCGGTCTCCCCATCCTGCGGATGGGTCCCTGGTTCCTCAGGAGGCCGCCTGGGCGGCAATTTTGCGATCATCAAAATCCCTTATTTCCCGTCCCACAATCTGATACGTTTCATGCCCCTTTCCGGCAATAAGGACCACGTCCCCTTCGGTGGCCATGTCAACAGCCATCGCAATGGCTTCGGCCCGGTCCGGGACGATCCGGTAGCCCTTTGATTTTGCATTTCTCAAGGAAGCCCCGCCCTGCTCCGTAAATCCCTCGGTACGTACTCCTTCTTCGATTTGAGAAATGATGGCGTTCGGGTCCTCGGTCCTCGGATTGTCCGAGGTAAGAAAAATCCAGTCGCTCAGTTGAGCCGCAACCCTGCCCATCTCCCCCCTCTTTCCCTTGTCCCGATCACCGCCGCATCCGAAAACACAGATCAGCCTTCTTTTCGCAAATGGTTTGAGCGCCCTGAGGGCCTTGGCCAGTGCATCCGGTGTATGGGAGTAATCAACGATGATGTTCTTTTGGGACCTGTTCTTCACGCGTTCCAGACGGCCCGGGACTCCTGGAAGATCCTCAATGCCGGAAACAATTTCCTCCAACCTGGCTCCCAGGCTCATGGCGGCAGCGGCGGCAGCCAGCATATTGTACACATTGAAGTCCCCAACGAGTGCTGATCGTACGTTTACCGATCCTTTCGGAGTTTTGAGCCTGACGCTCATTCCGGTCTCGCTCATCCGGATGTCCTCGGCCTGAAAATCACCGGTATTCCGGATCCCGTAGGTAACCACCTCGGCCTCTGTTCTCTCACTCAGGGTCTTCCCCCAGGGATCATCCATGTTGATAACGGCGGTTCCGCCCTGCCCGGCGCCCTCTTTCTTGAGAGAGGTAAACAACGCACTTTTTGCCTCAAAATAGGCCTCCATCGAACCGTGATAATCCAAATGATCGCGGGAAAGATTGGTGAAAATGGCGACCCTGAATGGACAACCCCGGGTCCGGCCCTGGTTCAGGGCATGAGAGGAGACCTCCAATAGGACATGGCTCACTCCTTCGTCAGCCATCTCCCGCATGATTCGCATGAGATCCAGGGATTCGGGAGTGGTCACGGGGGCTTTGTAGACATGGCCAGGAAATCGGTAGCTTACGGTTCCTATCACCCCCGGTTTTCGCCCTGCCTTTTCCAGGATGGATTCCAGCAGGTAGCTGATCGTTGTCTTGCCGTTCGTGCCGGTGATCCCCACAAGATTCATCTGTTCGTAAGGACGGCTGTAAAAGTGGACGGCAAGCCGGGAGAGGGCTTCTCGGGTATCTGAGACACGAATACAGGGTATCTGATCAGGGCACGCTCTTGCCTTTTCCACAACTGCGGCCACGGCCCCTCGCCTGACTGCTTCTTTCAGAAAAAGATGCCCATCGACGTTTGATCCCCTGACGGCGACAAAAAGATCCCCCTGTTTTACCGAGCGGGAATCGTATGCAATTCCTTTCACCTCCAGCTCGGGATCGCCGGAAAAATATTCGTACTGCAGGTGTTGCAGGAAGCTCTCAAGTTTCATGATTTCCCGGTCATTCGTCATCTTGGTGTCCATCGGGCTGGTTCAACCATTTGCCGGGGAACGGACCATCCGCCGACCTTGAAACCTGCGTTACGCAGGCGGTTTGAACTGCACCCGCAAAAGAGAAACCTTCTTCAGGGGAAGCCCGGGACTGGGGAATTGGGTATATGCGAGCCCGGAGCCCTTCAAAACTACTCTCAGACCGAGGGCTTTGCCGTTTCTCAGCACCTCTCTCATGGTCTGTCCCTTAAAATCCGGCAGACGGCCGTCCCCGCTCCCGGGATTGATCGGTAAACGTACGCGAACCTTCTGGTCGATGCTTTCCGGTTCCCGAACCTCCTTAAAGGATGCCACCTGCACTTCAGGAGAAACTCTCAAATAGTTCAAGGCCCATTGTCCTACTTTCCTGAATACCGGTCCTGCAACAATTCCCCCGTAAGGAACACCCTTTGGTTCATCCACCATCACCACGATCACCAGTCTCGGATCATCCACCGGCACAAACCCTGCAAAGATGGCTTCGTATTTATTTGATGAATATCTCCTGGTTCCCGGGTCCACCTTCTGGGCCGTCCCTGTCTTTCCGGCAACTCTGAATCCTCGTATGGATGCCTCCGATCCGGTTCCTTCTTTCTCGACAACTCCTTCCAGTATGCGCGTGACCTCCCTGCACGTCTTCTTTGTCAGCACCCGTCTGACTGCCTTGGGACTGATACGATCCACCACTTTTCCGGAGGAGTCCTTTATGCAGCTGACCACGAAAGGCTGCATTAACTCGCCGCCGTTCGCAATAACCCCCATGGCCATGGCAAGTTGAAGGCTGGTCACACTCATGCCCTGTCCGAAATAGGCCGTGACCTTCTCAATCTCCTTGGCACTTTTTGAACTTCGAACACATCCTCTCTGTTCACCCAGGAGTTCTATCCCCGTTTTGCTGCCGAATCCAAAACGTTCCAGATACTGTGCAAATGTTCCGTACCCCAGTGCCTTGCCTATCTTTACGGCACCGATATTGCTGGAATATTTTATAATATCCTGCACATTCAGAATGCGGTATGGATGGGTATCGTGGATGGTTTTTCCCGCGATACCAAACGTTCCGTTCTCACAGTTGAACCGGGTTCGTGGATTCACTACATGCTGCTCCAGGGCGGCCCCCAAAAGAAATGCCTTCATGGTGGACCCCGGTTCATAGCAATCCGTCACAATCCTGTTTCTCCACTGCTCAGGCCGGTATCGGGAAAAGATATTGGGATTGAATTCCGGCACAATTGCCAGGGCCAGGATCTCTCCCGTTCGTGGGTCTACCACAAGACATTGTCCACTCTTTGCCTTTGATTTCCTGACTGCGGCTTCGAGTGACTGTTGAGCCTGAAACTGGATATCTTTATCTATGGTTAATTGAATATCATGAAGACCAAGTCCTGATGCTTCAGTCCTTCGAATAAGGAAAGGCCGCCCGAGGGCGTCCTGGAGTTGCAGGAGGCTCGTGGGAGGACCTTTCAAAAGAGAGTCATACACCTTCTCAAGGCCCTCAAGTCCTTGATTATCTGCGCCGACAAATCCGATCAGATGTGCTGCGGTTTCACGGCCGGGATAATACCGTCTGCTTTCCGGGACCACTCCCACCCCGTCTATCCCTAGGGCCTTGATCTCTTTGATCATGGGCGGGGGAATTCTCCGTTTGACCCATACAAACGAACGTTTGCTCTGAAGGGAGGAGAGAGCCTCACGCCTCTTTACCCGCAAAATCCTCGCTAATTTCCGGGCCGCGTTTCGTTTATTTTCTATGCTGGAAGGACGCGCGTAGACTGATCCCACTTCAACTGTCAGGGCCAGCGCGTGCCCCTGCCGGTCATAAATGCCTCCTCTTTTTGGGGGCAGTGTTATCCTGTCCCGATAATTTGCTTTCGCCAGGGCCGCCAACCGATCTTTCTCCAATACCTGGAGCTGATACGCCCTGGCAAGCATGACCCCCAAACCCAGGACAAAAAAGAGTGCTACAACGTATGTTCGAAATCGGATCCACCTTTTCTGCTGTACCTTCATGGAAGCACAATAATCTGCTCCGGCGCAGGCGGCCTGAGGCCGAGTTTCTTTACTGCCTGCCGGGCAAGATTTGCAGGTGACTTCAAATAGGCCAGTTCCAGTTGAAGTCTGCGATGGGTTTCTTTTAATTTCATCTCTTCCCTTTTCAGGCGGCTGAGATCATAGCCGATTTGGGTCTTTTCAAAAGTGGACCAGACATAGGTGATACCGCTTCCCATGAATACGAGGAGCAGTGCAACGGTCAGAAAGACCTGCCTGGCCGACAGCAATGGCCGGCGCTTTCTTGTTCTGGAATTATTCACCCGCACGCCGGTCCGGGAGTTGCGGGCCCCTACCATTGTCGTCACTCGTTCAGGTCGTCTCATTCAAAGACCCTTTCTGCAATCCTCATAATCGCGCTTCTTGCCCTTGGATTCCTCGCTACTTCACGGGAATCAGGCCTGACGGGTTTCTTCTGCACCTGTCTGAAGAGGGGCTTATTTCCGCATACGCACTGCGGAAAATCAGGGGGACATGTACAGGGATGTTCCCATTTCCGCAAATGCTGCTTCACAATCCTGTCCTCAAGAGAATGATACGAGATGATCACGACCCTGCCCCCCTTCTGCACCACAGGAGGAAGTCCCTCCAGGAAAGAAATCAATTGCTCCAGTTCATGGTTTACCGCAATGCGAAGGGCCTGAAACGTTCTGGTAGCTGGATGCCTGGCGTTCACCCGACGCCGAACGGGAAAAACGGTTTTGATCAATTCACTCAATTCAAGAGAAGTCCTGATCTGGCTCTCCGCTCGGGTGGTGACGATTTTTTTCGCAATGATCCTGGCCCGTTTTTCTTCACCGTATGCCCTCAGGATCCGCTCCAGCTCCGCAACGGGACTCTTGTTAACCAGATCAAAAGCAGTCCCCGGCAGATCCGGGTCCATCCGCATATCGAGCGGCTCGTCGCGACGGAAGCTGAATCCCCTTCCCGACGCTTCAAGCTGGAGTGACGACATCCCGAGATCCACCAGGACACCGTTCACGGTTTCGATCCCGCTCGCATGGAGAAGATCGTTCAGATTCGCGAAACTCGATTGGGCGATGACGAGACGATCTCCCAGGAATTCGAGTCTCTTTCTTGAAATGCGCACGGCCGCAGGGTCTCGGTCCAGACATACCAATCTTCCCTGTTCTCCCAGCTTCCCCGCGATTGCCTCACTGTGTCCGCCGGTACCCACCGTGCAGTCCACGTAGGTCCCCTCCGAAATGACGGAAAGCGCTGTCACCGCCTCGTGCAGAAGAACCGGTTCGTGGACATAGTTCATAGGCATGTATCGCCAAGTACCCGTCGTGAATCATATCCCCATTTCCCTGAGGAACTGGCTGGCCTTTGAAAAACCCTCCTTTGCCTTTTTAAACGCCTTTTCCCACTCGTTCTTGTCCCAGATCTCAAACCGCTTCAGCTCTCCTACCAGAACAACTTCTTTGTTCAGCCCTGCAAACTCACGCAGATCCGGCGGGATGGTGATTCTGCTCTGCTTCAAGGGACATTCAACCGCACCGGAAATGAAATATCTCAAGTACGTATTTACCGCCTCATCAAACTGGGGAAGGTCTGCTGCCTTTTTTTCAATCACCCCCCAGTCAGTTCGGGTATATGCCCAGAGGCAACTGTCATGATTGGTTACCACCAGCGTGCTCTCCCCGGCCGTCTCCAGTACTTCTCGAAACCGGGTCGGGATGGCCAATCGGCCTTTGCTGTCTAGTATGTGTCTGGAGCGTCCCCTGAACATAACTGACCTTTTTATGGCACTGAATGGCACTTTACGCCACTTTGTGACACTTGTACGGAAAAAATTGAGAGATGTCAAGGAAAAAGAAGGGGAAAAATGGGATAAGGGGCAAGAAAAATCAAAGACGGAATGATTTCACGGGAAGGCCTATCATTATCAATACGGAGCAGGAAGGGCTGTCTCCTTCGTTGTCAGCAGGAGGCGGAAACACTCCCTTTCACTTGATTCACAGGGCGTGAATCAGGGCCGGAAAAAATAGAGAATGGAGCTGATGTAGATTATGATAAAAAGAATACTGAGGGTAACACCGGCGTATGCGTAATCCTTATCGCCCAGATCCGGGATGAGGGGGATGGATCTGATGGAACAGACAAGTCCGCAAAGGAGTACGAATGGAACAAGGCTCAGATAAGGGATGAGAAATTTCGGTGAATCAAAATCTTTTTTCACTACCAGAACAAGGCCCCCGGTGATGGCGGCCCCAACAAAAGGGACAAGGAATCCGAGCACTGCGAGGTTGTTCGATTTCTTCATAGTGAAACTGAAGATACCACCGGGTTCAGCCTTTTAAAAGGGAAAAATGGATCAGCCGCCGACAGATGTGGAAGGGCAGGAGAGAGGTATTCATTCCCCCATCATGCTCGGGGGAAGCAAACAGAAGCT
The DNA here is from genome assembly GCA_964633015.1 of uncultured Desulfobacteraceae bacterium. Taxonomy (GTDB): domain Bacteria; phylum Desulfobacterota; class DSM-4660; order Desulfatiglandales; family Desulfatiglandaceae; genus B46-G9. The sequence goes on from CAZWEV010000003.1 coordinate 55,727, forward strand.
AGTGGAAAAAGCCAGGGTCCTCAATGAGCCATTTGCTGGTTTTCCTCGTTTATGATACTCAGGCCAACCAGGTAATGTCCTCTGAATCTTCCATTTTCGTCTTTCGTAATATGCCGTATTTCCGTCTTCAGATCCTCTGAAGGGCTGAGCGAAGACCCTCTATAATATCGCATGTCCAGGATATCTCCCACTTTGATCCAGGGCAATATCTCGGAGTCTTCCCGCACCAGCACACACATGGACTGTGAAGCCATGTTCCAGATCTTGAACTGGTAGGACAAATTGAGGCCGTTGATGGAAAATTCTACGCTGTAATACTGAGATGCCGGGAAACGTGGCTCACACCGCCGCTCTGCCCGCAGGGCTGAAAGATTGCTTGGACTCATGGTTCATCCCTCCCTCAATAGACGACATGGTTTCTTTTCACTTCTGCATAAATGCAAGCCGCGTGCCATTTTTCGCTGTTGCCGGTGACTTTCCTGACGCCTGCTCAGAGTCACGGCTGACGGGTATTTCAACGGAAAGCACAGTCTCCGAAAAACGGGGCCATGATTCCCCTATCGCTGTAAGTGTCAACATATTGACGATGACACGTATATCTTTTCATACAAACGGTGGATTGCCCATCTGCATGCCTAACACCGATGCATGAAACCACGGCCCGAATTGCCGACGGGCATTCTGAGTCAGAAGTTGAAAAACCGCATGAACAGCGAGTTGCCAAGGCCGAGATCCCGCCGTGCGGGAACACGCACAGGAAAATGAAGGACGAAATTTTGATTTCAAGTTTTTTTGCGGTGTGGTATATTACACGAGAAGGTATGAACACAAAGTGAAGGAATTTCCGGTTTTGGGTCTGAGCCGCAGAAGGAAGCATGTAGGCGACCGGAACTCAGACACAAAGCTATCCGGTGCAAACGCAAGGGAAAGGAGGAAGGGAATGGCTGTTAAAATCATTATCAAGAGAAGAGTCCCAAAAGACAAAGAGGCGAATCTCCTTCCACTGCTGATCCAGCTTCGGGCACTTGCCACAGCGCAACCAGGGTATATTTCCGGTGAGACATTGAGGAGCATGCAGAATCTCGAGGAATACCTTGTTATCAGCACGTGGCAGTCCTCAGAGGACTGGGAAAAGTGGCTTTCAAGCCCGCAACGTGCAGAGATACAAGAAAAGGTGGATATGCTTCTGGGGCAGAAAACCATGTACGATACCTACCTTTACGGGTAGGTGACAAAACCGTAACCGCATGTCCCTGCCCGTTCACGCTTCAATGTCCGGGCAGGGTAATCACGCGCTTCTGAAACCACCGAATTCCCCTGCCCTGTTTTGTTGCTTACAGGATCTTTCGCACCGGCTTTTCCCTAACATTGAATAACACACATAGCTGAGCATGATATCATATCCAAACAAAGACCTATCCAGGCTGCTTCAGCGTATCCGGGACGGAGTCAGTGACCTGGAGGTAACAGGCCTCCCAGACGCGACCCTTCCCTATTATTTGTCTCAACTCTTCGCAGGTCTTCAGAAACCATGCCTGGTCGTGTTTCCGAACGCGAAGGATGCAGAAAAATGCTTGCGGGCGCTCACTTTTTTCCTTCCTCCCGGAAATACAAGACAAGAAGGACACGGCCTCCGGGTCCATGCCTTTCCAGCTTATGACCTTTCACCCCTTACCGGTCTCAGCCCGCATAAGGACGTGGTATCACAGCGAATAGAATCACTTTACACCTTATCCTATCAGGAAAACACGGTCGTGCTGACCTCTCTTGAGGCAGCGCTCCAGAGGATCCTGCCCAAGCACGCGTTCCTCAAAGCCATCGAATATGTGGAAGCCGGGGAAGAAACCGAAAGAGATGCCCTTATCAGGAAGCTTGAAGCCATTGGGTACCAGCGGACATCCCTTGTGGAAGAAAAAGCCGACTATTCCGTCAGAGGGAACGTTATCGATCTCTTTCCTCCACTAAACCCGCTACCCGTTCGTCTGGAGTTCTGGGGCGACCAGCTGGAATCAATTCGCCGCTTCGATCCATTGAGCCAGAGATCCAAGGAGTCTCTCAATGAACTGGTGATCCTGCCCGCCAATGAAATCATCATGGATGAAGACGGCATTCACCGGGCAAGAGCCATGGGAAGACTGCCCAAAGGAGTGGGTGATGGAATGTCTTTTCCCGGACAGGAGGCCTGGCTAAACCATTTCTATCCCTATCTTGACACCCTGTTTCATTATACTCCCTTGAACGGGATCCTCATCCTGGTTGATTACCATCGGTGGAATCGGGCGATGGAAAAGATGCACACCCGGTTTCAAAAGGAGATTGAGACAAACAGGAACCACTCGGCTGAGAGGGGAGAGCCCTTTCCGGACGTTGAAAATCTCTTCATCTCGGAGCAGGAATGTACCCATCATCTTGAATCTCGCCAGAGGATCCGATTTACCGGCCTGGACCTCGAAACGCAGGTCCCCGGCACGAAAAAGATTCAAATACCCGGCACCTTCGGCCTGGACACCCCCCTACACTTGCGTCTTGAAGGCAAAGGAAGGGTTTCCCTGGCACCCCTTGCGGAAAAAATCACCCATTGGACTGATCACGGTGGGCGTGTGATACTCACCTGCCGTACCCCGCAGCAGGCGCATCGTCTGAGGGAAATCCTCGAGAATTATGGTTTGCGCCTCATGGCCTTTGTCTCAAACTGGGAAGATGTGCCGCCCGATCCGGGCCTCAGCATCTGCATCGGCAGGCTTTCAGAAGGCTTTGTCTGGCCTGAAACCGCGCTGTATGTGATCACCGAAGATGAGATATTCGGTTCCAAACGTTCCCGTTCAAGGGGGAAACGCACCCCGGCCGGCGAGGGACTAGGTTGGTCCGGTTTCAGCCAGCTCAAAGATGGAGATCTTGTGGTCCATGAAGAGCACGGGATCGGCCGGTACGGCGGTCTCTGCAAGATGGAGGTAGCGGCGAGGATCAATGATTTTGTGCGGGTTGAATATGCAAATCATGACAGACTTTATATCCCGGCCGACCGGGTAAGTGTTCTCCAGAAATACATTGGGTCCGGCGATGAAAATGTGAAACTGGACCGGCTGGGCGGAAACGCCTGGAATCTGGCCAAACAGAAGGCAAAGAAATCTGTCAGACACATAGCAAAACAGTTGATTGAAATATATGCCCTCAGGAAATACCGGAAAGGATTTTCGTTCTCTCCCCCTGATCCCCTTTTCAAAGAATTCGAGGCCGCATTTGAACACGAAGAGACACCCGACCAGGACCATGCCATTGAAGAGGTGATCCAGGATATGATTTCTGATCAGCCCATGGACCGCCTTGTCTGTGGCGATGTGGGCTTTGGAAAGACGGAAATAGCCATCCGCGCAGCGTTCAAGGCCATATCGGACGGGAAGCAGGTCGGCGTGCTGGTGCCTACGACCGTTCTTGCTGAACAGCATTTCGAAACCTTCAGAAAAAGAATGGAACACTACGGAACAAGGGTTGAAGTCCTTAGTCGATTCAAATCGAGGAAGCAACAGGAGGTGATCCTTGGAAAGCTGAGATCAGGAAAAGTTGATATCGTCATCGGCACGCACCGTCTGCTCCAGAAGGACGTACGGTTCCACGATCTGGGTCTCCTGATCATTGACGAAGAACAGCGTTTCGGCGTAAAGCAGAAAGAGGCCCTGAAAAAGTTCAGGGCGATGGTTGATGTCCTGGCCATAACGGCCACTCCGATCCCCAGGACCTTGCAGATGTCCATGATGGGTGTGAGGGATCTCAGCATCATCGAAACCCCGCCTGAGGAACGGTTTGCAATCCAGACATATCTCACTCCGTATGATGAGGCAACCATTGCACGGGCGATCCAGCGAGAGATGGACAGGGAAGGACAGGTTTTTTTCGTCCATAACCGGGTGCAGTCCATCGATCGCCTGGCTGTCAGGCTCCGGCAGATCGTCCCCCATGCCCGCATTGCCGTGGCACACGGTCAAATGAAGGAAAGAGAACTTGAAGAAACCATGCTGTCCTTTCTGCACGGGGAGATCGATGTCATGGTCTGTTCAACTATCATTGAATCCGGGCTTGATATCCCTTCCGCCAATACCATCATTATCAATGAGGTGGATCGACTCGGCCTTGCCCAAATCTATCAACTGCGAGGAAGGGTAGGGAGGGCAAAAGAGAAGGCCTTTGCATATCTCCTTTTGTCCGAGGGTGCTCATCTCAGCAGGGATGCAGAGAAAAGGCTCAAGGCGCTCATGGATTTCAGCCAGCTGGGAGCGGGCATACATCTGGCGATGCATGATCTCAGGATCAGAGGAGGAGGGAACATTCTCGGGTACGCCCAGGCCGGGCATATTTCTGCGCTCGGGTATGAACTCTATGTGAAACTCATTGAACGCGCCATCGCTGAATTGAAGGGTGAGCAGGTGCACGATGTGATCGACCCGGAAATAAACATGGATCTGTCATCGTTCCTGCCAAGTGATTACGTGGTGGATACCGATGTGAGACTCAACCTGTATCGCCGGCTCTCCATTCTCAAGGACCACTCACAACTCGCTGATATGCAGGAAGAAATCAGGGACCGGTTTGGACAGCCTCCTCAAGAGGTAACAAATCTCCTTTCCATCATGTCCTTGCGCCTTCTTCTGAAGCAGGTCGGCATTTCAAGACTTGATGTGGGTTCCGGCGGGATCACCCTTTCATATGCTTCAACCGCCGCGATGGAAACGGAAAAATGGGTGAAACTGGCGGAGAAAAGACCAGGAAAGTATCAGTTTCTCAACCAGAATATCGTGAAAATCCTGACAGGGCGGCTCCATCTCCCCGATGATCTGCCCAAAATAGAATCCATCATAGGAAAACTTCCCATCCCGGCAGATTCCCCGCGATGAAAAATATGCTTGCAATTTATACCCCAACTGTTACCTTTTAATCTTTGCTATCTGCCGGTCTGGCAACAGGCTGGCCTATAGATAAAACCGGATCGAGAGGCTTCATAACCAGATAAAGGATGATCTCCGGCCTTTACCGGAATGACAAAGAATGATGTTTCTCGCCTTAGAGCGAGGCCATCGGCTTCTATATGATACGAACCGTAAAATCATCCATTGAAAGAACGGCGTCTTTTCGCCGGAGTTTTCGGCCTATTTTTCTTTTGTCGAAGAAGCGGGGTTCGATACATCCTATTTCCCTCCCATATCAGGGACATCTGACAGCGCTCACGGTACTTCTTGCACTGCTTTTTCTCCAGGCATGCAGCATATCAGGCGACAGTGAATCCAAAAACGTCATCACCGTGGGCTCAACACGTATTCATCTGGATGTGGCAAAAAGAGATTTCGAGGAACTCCTTTCCGATCTCCCGGAATCGGCAAGAGACCAGGAACCCATCAAGAAAAAGGTGTTGAATCAGCTTGTTGACCATTACCTCATCCTGGAATACGGGAAAAAGCACCACATCAAGATCTCCGACGCCTCCCTTGCCATCGCAATTAAAAGGATCCGGAATGATTTCACGGACGAGGGTTTTGAGGAGGCGATGCTGAGGGACTATATTGATTTTGACCAATGGAAAGAGCAGCTTCGAAACAGACTCCTTGAAAAAAAGATCGTGGAGGAGGTATCGGCACAGGTGCCTCCGCCCGATCATGCGGCTGTTCTGCACTACTATGAAACCCATGCCTCCGACTTTCGTGTCGAGACGCAGGTCAAGTTCAGACAGGTGGTAACCAATGACTTGCAGGAGGCGAAAAATATCCTCAAGCGGATACAACAGGGCGAGAACTTTGCCGCGCTTGCGCGGGAATACTCGATTGCCCCTGAAGCGGGAAACGGGGGGCTGGTCGGATGGGTAACAAAAGGGGAGCTGGAAAAGACTATGGACACCGCCCTCTTTTCCCTGAAACCGGGTCACGTCTCACCAGTTATACATTCCCCTTACGGCTACCACCTCTTTCAAGTTCTGGAGTCACGATCTGCAGGGATACAACCACTTCCCGAGGTAACGAGACAAATTGAAGAGGAGTTGGCCCGCCAAAGACGGCTGGCCTTTCTCGAGGGGTGGTTGAAAGACCTCAGAAAGCAATTCAAAGTACAGGTGAATCCCAACATTTTACAAATACTGGAGCAATAACGTATGAACTTCCTCAAAATTTGTATTTCCGTTTGTCTTATAACGGTCTTCCTCGTGTTCAGGCCGGTTGGAACAGCCGCAAGGGTCTGTCGTGACCGAGTGGTTGCAGTCGTCAATAACGATATTATAACGTTGTTCGAACTCAACACCAAATTGAAGGAAATATCAGGTTTGGATCCGACGGATTTGAAGAAAAAGGACGAGGATCAATATTTCCGAGCGCGCTGGAAGGTCCTGGACATGCTTATTGATGAAAGGCTTGCGGCAACAAAGGCCAAGGAGCTTGGCATTGAGGTGACCCCGGAAGAGGTGGATAAGGCGATTGAACGGGTAAAGAGACAGAACGGACTCAGTCAGGAAGAGCTCATGGCAGGTCTGAAAAACCGTGGACTCACATACGAGAGATACCGTCAGAATATCAAAATAGAACTGCAGCGGGTCCGCCTCATTAATTATGAGGTCAAATCCAAAATTATCATTCGTGATGAGAAAGTCAAAGAGTACTATGAGCAGCACAAAGAGGAATTCACCAGTCCGGGCGAAGTCCACCTTGCGGCCATTTTTCTGAAGAAACAAAACCCTCAACAACCGGGAGAGGATGAAAAGCTGCTGCAGAAGGCCACGAAAATCCTCTCCGAGCTGAAGCAGGGAGCGGATTTTGCGCATCTTGCCAGACAGTATTCACAGGGTCCCGGCGCACAGGAAGGCGGCGACCTGGGATATTTCAAGACGTCACAATTGGACCAAGTATTGGCCAAAACGGCAGATGCCCTGCCCGTCGGTGGAGTCAGTGAGCCCATCATCAGAGAGACGGGAATACAGATATTGAAGGTCCTGGAAAAACGGGAGGCAGGCCTGAGGCCGCTTTCTCAGGTAAAGGAACAGATTTATGACACCCTCTACCGTGAAGAGGTAAATAAGAGATTTATCTCCTGGATAAAGGGGTTGCGCGACAAGTCCTATATCAAAGTCCTGTTCTGAGCACGACGGAGAACAAGGCCGGGAAGAAACATATGGCGTTGTCAAAAAAGCAAAACCTCCTCGAAGCGGAGGAGAATCTCGAAAAAGGCCTGGGAGAAATGCTCAGGTATGCACGGGAGAGCCAGGGTCTTGACTATTTCCAGCTGGCAGAGATGACGAAATTGCGGCCGCACGTCCTGGAGTCCCTTGAGAATGAGGAATGGCAGACTTTCTCCGCGCCAGTCTTCATAAAGGGATTTCTTCGCTCCTATGCCGGCGCGCTCAACCTGGATGCAGAAGCGGTGATCCGGATGTATGAGGAAAAAAACCCTGGAAAGGATTCAGTTCCGCGGCCTCTGGCATCCCTGGTTCCTCCCCGGAAAAGAAGTCCCGCTTTTTTCATTATTCTTGTACTTCTAGCAGGATGCGCCGTCTTCGCACTCCATTATTATACTTCTCACCGGCAGGCTGGTACCCAATCAAAACCCCCGGAACAACTGAGTGACACCCCCGCATCCGCTCCCGAAGAGAATGGGGGTCATGCGAAAGAAGCCGGCATGGGAAACAAAGGCGCAAAAGAGGCAGAAGGGGCACTGGAACCAGTAGTGGAAACACAGAAAGGGAAGAAAGAGGCGGACATCCAAAAGGAACAAATGCCCCCTGAGACCGTTCAACAGGAGGAAGCAGTTTCGGAGACCGATACGCCACAAACTGTGCCAGAGGAAGCGGTCACAAACCTTTCAGAAGAAGCGAAACCGGGCGAAACAGAGGGCTCTTCACCCCCCGTGCCGGAATATCTGACCCTCAAGGCACAGGTAACAGAGAAAACGTGGGTAAAAATTATTCTGGATCAGGAGGCGCCGAGGGAATATATTTTTCAGCCCGGCAGCCATCCGGAGTGGAAGGCCCGGCATGCATTCGAGCTGTTCATTGGAAACGCGGCTGGAATAGCCCTTGAATTTAAAGGGAGAAAATTGGAGAATTTGGGTGGACACGGGAAAGTCGTCCATTTGAGACTCCCGGAAGAATCTGAAAGGAATGCACGTGAATAATATGAAAAATGTGTTTTCTGTTTTCGAGGAGAGGGGATTCGTAGAGCAGACAACTGATCCGCAACTGATGCGAGATCTCCTGGAAAAGCCAGTCACCTGTTATATCGGCTTCGATCCCACCGCCAAGAGTTTCCATGTGGGGAGCCTGCTCCCTATCATGGCGCTCGTGCACATGCAAAAGGCGGGACATCGACCCATTGCGCTGATTGGGGGAGGGACCGGTCTTGTGGGAGACCCCAGCGGAAAAACAGAAACGCGCCCCATTATGATCAGAGAACAAATCGATCAGAACGGGGAGGCTCTGAAAAAGCAGTTGTCCCGGTTTATCTCTTTTGCCGATGACAGAGCGATCATGGTCAATAATGCCGACTGGCTAACCGGCCTGAACTATATTGCATTTCTTCGTGATATCGGCCGACATTTCAGCGTCAACCGAATGCTTGCGGCGGAAAGCTACAAGGCGCGACTGGAAACCGGCCTCAACTTTATTGAGTTTAATTACATGCTGCTCCAGGCATATGATTTCTGGTACCTTTTCAAAGAATTTGACTGCAGATTGCAGATGGGTGGCAACGACCAGTGGGGAAATATCCTCGCCGGAGCAGACCTCATCCGACGCATTGAAGGGGAGGTGGTGCACGCACTCACCTTTCCGCTCCTCACCACGTCAGCCGGCACCAAGATGGGAAAAACACTCAAAGGCGCCATTTGGCTCGATCCGGAGTTGACGTCTCCCTACGAATATTATCAATACTGGATTAACCAGGGAGATCAGGACATTGAACGTTTTCTGGCGCTGTTCACCTTTCTGCCCATGGAACAAATACGCCGACTGGGGAAACTCAAGGGTGCCGATTTACGGGAGGCAAAGGAAACCCTGGCGTACGAAACCACGAAGATCTGCCATGGAGAAAAGGCCGCGGATGAGGCACGCCAGGCAGCAAGGGGACTTTTCGGAAAAAAGGCTTCGGAATCCACTGCAGCGGTTCCGGCATGGCTCCTGAACCGTGATGCTCTGGAAAAAGGAGTTCCCGCCTATATTCTTTTCCAGGAGGCCGGGCTGTGTAAAACCCGCGGTGAAGCCAGACGGCTGATCAGTCAAGGCGGGGGATATCTGAATGAGAGAAGAATCGAGACCTTTGATCAAGTTATTGACGTACGCGATCTGGATACTAATGAACTCATCCTGCGGGCGGGGAAAAAACGGTACCTGAAAATCACTGTCATGTGAACCCGACGTTAGAATCAGCCCATAAGGAAAGGCCGCCTGTGCCTCGGAGGCCATTCCGTGATGCCAACTGGTTTTTGCTGCCTGCATGTCCCGCTTCCCAGGACTTCGGGCAAGACCCGGAATAGACAAAGGGGAAAAAACAAACAGGTCTAAGAGAAACTGCCTATGCCCAAGAGCAAGAAAGCACCGAGACAGAAAAAGGACCAGCACCCGCGGGAGAAACCTGACGTCACTGCTGCGCCCTCAAGCCTTGTCCCCGTGGTGCCTGCAAAGGAAAAGGCGCTCATTCCGTACGATCCGCTCCAGATGTACCTTCTGGAGGTGAAAAAGTTCAATCTCCTTACCCGGGAACAGGAGATGGAACTGGCGGTTCTGGTTAGAGAGCACAATGACGAAAAGGCCGCCTATAAACTTGTGACCTCCAACCTGCGACTCGTGGTCAAAATCGCCATGGATTTTCACCGCTACTGGACAAAAAATCTTCTAGACCTGATCCAGGAAGGAAACGTGGGGTTGCTCCAGGCGGTCAGGAAATTTGACCCGTACCGAGGTATCAAGTTTTCCTATTACGCATCATTCTGGATCAAGGCATACATGCTCAAATTCATTATGGACAACTGGAAGCTGGTAAAGATAGGGACCACCCAGAGCCAGCGGAAGCTCTTTTTTAATCTTGCCAAGGAACGGGACAAGCTTATCGCGGAAGGCTTTACACCGGAACCCCGGCTCCTGGCAGAACGCCTTGAGGTGAAGGAAGAAGAAGTTGTTGAAATGAGCCAGCGACTGGGGGGATGGGAACTCTCTTTAACCGCTCCCGTGGGGGATGACTCCCGCGAGGTTTTCGGGTCCATCCTGCCGGACCAGGCGAGCGACGCCGAGGAGCAGGTCTCGGATGCGCAGACGCGAAAGCTTCTTATGAGAAAGCTCCGGGAATTCAGTCAGACCCTGTCCGGAAAAGAGGCGGACATATTTAATAACCGTATCCTCGCGGAAAAACCCGTAACCCTGCAGGAACTGGGAGATAAGTATCATATTTCGCGGGAAAGGGTTCGGCAGATTCAGGAGAAGATGATAAAGAACATAAAGAAATGGCTCAAGGAACAGATTCCCGATTTTGAAGAAATTTATTCCGATTTCTTGAAATAACAACAGAACGGATTTTCAGAAGGACACGTGCTATTGAAAAAATTAATGAACGTTACCGTGTTTTTTGTCTCAGGGTTCCTCCTAGCCTCATGCGCGGGCATTTCCCAGAAAACCCTCACGAGACAGCCGGTACAGGAAAAGCAGGCCCCGGCAACCCCTACGCCCGAGGAAGAAACGGATGAATTATCGAAGGCGTACACGGATTTTACCATGGCCGTGCTGGCTCTTTCCGATCGCCGGTATGAAAAGGCCCGGGGATATCTCGCAAAGGCAATTGAAAAAGACCCTGAAAGCGTGTATCTGAATCGCACCATGGCCCTGGTGCTCAAGAAATTGAAACGCTACCGGGAGGCCATTCTCTTTGCGAAGAAGTGTGAACAATTGGACCCAAAGGATGTCCGACACCGCATCCTCGCTGCTGACCTCTATACCCTCGCCGGACAAGACGGACTTGCCCTCAAGGAGTACGAAGAAATACTGAAAGTGAAACCCCGTGACCAAAGAGCGAGACTCATCCTGAGCACCATCCTGATCCGGAAACAGCGTTTCAAAGAAGCCCTGCCCCAGCTTGCCATACTCCTCCGGCAGGATCCCGATCTGGTCATCGCCTATTATTACCGTGGCCGGATTTATCTGGAACTGAAAGAATATGACAACGCTGAAAAGGCTTACCAGGAGGCTCTGGACAGAAATGAGAGCCTTGAGCCTGCACTCTTTGATCTCGGCACCCTCTATCAGATGACAAACCGTCCCCGGAAGGCCGTGGAAATCTACAAGAGACTGACCTCTTTCTATCCTGATAATCTGATAACCAGGGAAAGGCTCGTAAACCTGTACCTGAAACTGGGGCTCAAAAAGGAGGCTGAAAAACAAACCCAGGAGATCAAGAACCACTCGAAACCAGGCGAACCCGAAAGGCAGGCTCTGGGGCTGATCTATCTCAGGGAGGGAAAACTGGACGAATCCATCGAGGAACTTGAGCTGATCGTCAAGGCATGGCCCAATGACTACAAATCAAGGTATTATCTTGCCTCCGCGTATGAAAAAAAAGGCGACACCGAAAAGGCATTAGAGCATTTCAGGTTGATCGATCCCACTTCAAAGTACTACACCAATGCCCGGATACACATGGCCTACCTGCTGCAGACACAGGAAGAATACGATGCCGCCATCAAGATCCTGCAAGATGTCATTGCCAGGGCACCTGAGAAAACCGAAGCTTATCTCATGCTCGCATCCATCTATGAAACAAAGGAACAATACGACAAGGCCATTTCCACTGCAAGAGAAGGCCTTCGGCACGATCCCGAAAATATTGACCTCCTCTTCCGCCTGGGGGTCCTGTATGACAAAAAAGGGGACAAACCTTCCTGTATTCAGGAAATGAAAGAGATTCTGAAGATAAATCCCAACCATGCCGAGGCACTCAATTACATCGGCTACACATATGCTGAAGCGGGAATCAACCTGGACGAGGCCATGGCCATGCTCCAAAAGGCTCTCAAGATCAAGCCGAACAGCGGGTATATTGTTGACAGCCTCGGGTGGGTCTATTATCAGAAGGGGTTGTTGAACAAGGCGCTTGAGTATTTGGAGAAAGCCGCGGAACTGACGCCTGATGATCCGACCATCAATGAACACCTGGGAGATGTGTATGTAAAAAAGAAAATGTATGCCGCCGGACTGGAACGGTACAGGAAGGCCCTCTCCTTGCACCACCCGCACGAAGCAAAAATCAAGGAAAAGATCAAGAGCTTGAAGGAAACCATGGAGCGTCTGAAATGAGACCCCTTCGGGGTGTTGGACGCCTCCTGGTGTCCCTTCCCTGCCTTTTCATGCTCATTTTGACGCAGGGATGTATTTCCACTGCCTTAATCCGACCCCCGTCTCCTTCCTACAGTGCAGATGAAATACATGCCATCCTGAACCAGCTGACGACCCAGGCAAATCTGGTAACGACCCTTTTCTGCACGGGAAAATTAACCTCAAGAAAAGGAGATGCGGAACAGGAGGTAAACATATCAGTCGTAGGACAAAGGGATCCTTTTCAGATGAAAATCGAAATAACACATCCCTGGGGATCTCCCATTGCCAATCTCCTCTTAGATGAGGACCGTTTTACCCTTGTTTTTTTCCCTGAAAAAAAAATCTTTGCGGGATCGGTGAGGGAAAGAATGCTCAAACGGTCTTTCCCTGTTCCCCTTGAGCCCTCAGCTGTGTGGGCTTTTGTCAGAGGATACCCGCTGATACCGGGCTACAAGAGTGCTGTTTCTCCGAGAAAGGGAGTCATCAGCCTTTTTGACGACCGGGATGCTTCTATTCAGCGTCTTGATGTCAGTCTGTCAACGCACAGGCCGGAAGCATCCTGTTTCCCCGCACTCGGAATAACGCAGTATTATGACGCATTTGAAAAAGATGGGGCGGTAGAATTCGCCCAGAGGGTGGTTCTGAAGGAGACCGCTCAGAAAAGAGTCCTCACCCTGCGGATCAAACATGCCCTCTTCAATCCCCCACTCCCCTCCGGCGTTTTTCAAATCAAAAAACCGAAGCAATTTAGGACTGTTGAGCTCTCCCGTGAAGGACCAACCCGATAGAGGGACTGAGCTCTTTCCAAATCCCGATCTCTCCTATTCAGTAAATGCAATCTCGTGAAATTCCACGGTCTCAAGATCGACCCGAAGCATCCTGTTCCTGAGCAGCCGTCCTCTTTTCAGGAGAATCTTGAGAACCTCAGTGACTTGAAGGGTTGCTATGAGGGAAGGCGCCACCGCAGGGACACCGAACACCGCTTCCGGGCGCTTTTCTGACCGCCATGGGGTTTCATCCTTTCCGTACAGGAGTTCAAGACCGGGATCACCCGGAAATACGGACATAACCTGCCCCTCGAAACCCGCGACCGCTCCGTGAATCAGTGGAATCCCCAGACCCTTTGCTATTTCTTCAACAATGAAGCGATCCGCCACATTATCCAAGGCGTCCACAACCACCTGGCATCCTGCGAGGATTTCTTTCCCGTTTTTCAAGTCCAGGCGTACGGGTCGCGCAGTCAATTCCACACCCGGATTCACGGCGGCAACTGCTGAAACGGCTTCCAATGCCTTGCTCATTCCCATGTTGTTCCTGTTTGACAGAGCCTGGCGGTTCTGATTCGTTTCATCAAAGACGTCCCCATCCACAACCACCATGTGTCCCACTCCCAGCCTTGCCAGAAGGAAAATCACGTGCCCTCCCAGGCCGCCCGCTCCTATCACGGCAACCCGGGACTCTGCGAGCTTCAGTTGCATTGTCGGAGTGATTGCTTCCCGGTTTCGAAGGTAGCGATACGGGATGATCCCCTGTTTGAGCGCTACCGCGTACCCCTCGGGAAGCGTCAACCCGCACCGGGAGCAGAGTCTTTCAACATCTCCATCAGAAATGATCTTTACCTCGCGTCCTGCCGCATCTCTCAGGATTCGGGCAGAGGATTCAGCGAGTTCTTCCACGGCACCCATCTGTTTCTTATTCGTGGGCAAGAGACTCTCTCCTTTTTTCCTCATGTTCTCGCTTTTGCCTCGCGTCCTTCACGCCATATACCAAGAAACGCCCTGTAGGGTCCAGGGGTACCGTAGGGTAAGAAGGCAATGCGGTCTCCCGGATGGATTGGATCATAGATATTCTGGACGTGCCCGTTGCAGAAAACGGCCTCTACTTCTTCGGGAGGAAGACCCAGTTCGCGGGCAAGATCAAAGGCTCGACTTTCACTCCCTTCCAGGCGCCACTTCAGGACTGGAGCAAACCCCTTTTCATCCAGGTACCGACGCAGGCTCCCGAAGACCCTGATTTCAACGACCTTTTGCTTCACCTCAGGCTCCATGTTACCCCCCTCCGACCGGGGGAAAGAGGGCAACCCGCTCATCCCCCTCCAACTGATACTCCAGATTCACTCTTCTTCCATTCACCATGACAATCTTCACTGTGTCACCGGGTATGTTCAGGTCTCTGCACAGATCCTCCACCCGGGTAGCGCGTTCGACGCTCTTTTGAACACCCGTGAGCGGATCATAGTCCGGCACATATTTCCTGAGTGATGAACTGAGAAAGATTTTGACAGCCATAGGAGACCCCGCCGCGTGTGAAAACTGCCATCATTATCCTCAACATGCGGGAAAGTGTCAATAGCCTGTTCCTGCATCTGTTATATCAAAATTGACCTAACATATTGAATATTTTTTAAAAACGCCTTGAAAGACCCATCTTTTTATGTCATCATTATAAGAAGCCAAATGGAAAGCAGCACTTGAGCTTTTTTCAAAGCGACCGTCTTGTGCGGACGGACAGTCCCTGCGACTGCAAGGCAAAAAGGGAATAGAGATATGATTGGACATTGAGGTACCATCCCGAAATGGAAAAGCAAACAAGAAAACCATTAATCAACTGATCAGGAAAGGAGCCAGCCATGTTCAAAATTATTCGGGTCAATATGTCAGACCTTTCAGTGAAGAGTGAGGGTATCTCCGAAGCGTATTCAGGTCTCGGAGGGAGAGGCCTCACTTCCGCCATCGTGGCTAACGAAGTGGATCCCCTTTGCTCCCCCATCGGTCCCAACAATAAACTCGTTATTGCTCCGGGTCTCCTGGGAGGCACCAACTGTGCCAATTCGGGCCGCGTTTCCGCGGGTGCCAAGAGCCCCCTCACGGGTGCTATCAAGGAAGCCAATTCCGGCGGTCAGGCAGGCGGATATCTTTCAAGGCTCGGCATTGCGGCAATCGTCATTGAGGGACATGCTGAGCAGGAAAAACTCTACAAGCTCTATGTGGGCAAGGACAAGTATGAACTGAGCGAGGCAAACGATCTCAGGGGTATGGGGAACTACGCCACGGTGGACAAATTGAAGAGCGCATTTGGAGAAAAGGCCGGGTTCGTCACTATCGGCCAGGCCGGAGAAATGAAGCTTGCAGCCGCCAGCATTGCCTTTACCGACCGCGAACTGCGGCCTACGCGGCACGCGGGCCGCGGCGGACTCGGCGCGGTAATGGGTTCAAAAAATCTCAAGGCGATTGTGATCGATCCCACCGACGGTGAAGTGGCCCCGGTGGTGGACAAGGAGGCATTCAAAGCTGCTGCCAAACGGTTTGCCAAGGCATTGCAGGAGCACCCGGTTACCAGTCAGGGACTCACCAACTACGGTACTGATATCCTCATCAACATCATCAATGAGGCTGGTGCCCTGCCCACCCGCAATTTCAGCTCCGGCCGCTTCGAAAAAGCAGAAAACGTCAGCGGAGAAACCCTGAACAAAATTACCGTTGAACGGAAGGGAAATCCTTCCCACGGGTGCATGTCGGGCTGCATTATCCGCTGTTCCGGCGACTACATGGACAAGAACGGCGAATATTTTTCCAAGTGGCCCGAATATGAGACGGTCTGGGCCTGGGGACCCAACTGCGGAATTGATGACCTGGATGCGATCGCCAGGATGGACCGGGCGTGCGATGATTTTGGATTGGATACCATTGAGACCGGCAATGCCGTTGCCGTAGCCATGGAAGGGGGCGTGAAACCGTTCGGAGATGCGGCGGGAGCCGAAGAACTTCTTGCCGAAATAGGCAGGGGGACCCCCATGGGGCGTATCCTGGGATCAGGCGCCGCGGTAGTGGGAAAAACCTTCGGAGTGAGGAGGGTCCCGGTAGTCAAAAACCAGGCAATGCCTGCCTATGACCCGCGTGCAGTGAAGGGAGTCGGCGTTACGTACGCAACCAGCCCCATGGGTGCGGATCACACAGCAGGGTATGCGGTCACGGCCAATATCATGAACGTCGGCGGCAGCGTGGACCCCCTGAAGGCTGATGGACAGGTGGAACTGTCCAAGGGTCTGCAGGTAGCCACCGCTCTCATTGACACGGCCGGGCTCTGCCTGTTCGTGGCCTTTCCGGTCTTGGACATCCCGGACGCGCTCACCGCCGTGGTTGACATGCTCAATGCCAAGTACGGCCTCTCCCTGACAACGGACGATGTGATGGCCCTTGGTCAGAAGGTCCTGCAGATAGAACGGGATTTCAATGCCCGGGCAGGTTTTACGGCGGCGGATGATCGCCTGCCGGAATTCTTCCGGCAGGAAAAGCTGCCGCCCCATGACGTAATCTTTGATATACCGGACGCGGAGCTGGACACGGTATTCAATTTCTAAGACAGACTTCCCTGTTACCCCCGCCCCATGCATTTACGTGGAGCGGGGGAAACAGAAAACCATCCCGACAATTCTGTTGATCCTGTCAATAAGAATTAGAACTTGCCTTCGTGAGTGAACTCCCCTATGGCACGCCGTTTGGGGGCCGGTGACCCCTTGGCCGGGTAGCCTAGGGGAACAAGCGATACCAGTTCATACCCGTCAGGCACTCCCAACACCCCTTTTGCCTTGTCATGGTCCAGGAGGCCTATCACCACCGTTCCCAGTCCCTGTGCATATGCGGCCAGGCAGATTGATTGCGTCGCAATCCCCAGATCGTACATGAACCAGTCGCCAAACTTGGTGGTTACCTCTCCTTTCTTATACCCTGAACTCAGGGTCTTCGCACAGACGGCAAACACCACTGGTGCCTGGATAACTGCCTTGGCACCCGGATTCGTGGGAGTCAGCGTTTCCTTCAACTGCTCTTTTGTTTCCCGGTCCCTGACCACCACAACTTCCCAGCACTGGGTATTGGCCCAGGACGGGGACCACTGCACGGCCTCCAGGACCTGATTCAGGATCCCTTCCGGGATCTCCTTTTCCTCGTATCTCCGGATACTCCTTCTTCCTTTCAAAATCTCCATGAAATCAGTCATTTCTTCCCCTCTCCAACGGTGGTCGAATCTTCAAGTGAACAAGTGCTCCTCCACTTCACTGGTTGTCAATTCCCAATAATCGTGCCGCATTCCCTCCTGTCACCTTGTCACGCACGTATGGAGGCAGCCCGGCTTCCTCCATCTCCTCGAAATATCGTGAAGGACCAAGGAGCGGATAATCGCTGCCGAAGAGAATTTTCTCAAAACCCACAATATCCCCAACCACGCGGTATATCCGGGGATCATAGAGATACGGTGATGCCGCTGTATCGAACCAGACATTGTTGAGAGCTTCCTTCACCTCCCTTTTCATGAGAGAAAAAAAAGGGAGCCCGCCTCCCCAGTGAGCAAGGACGATCCGATTTTCGGGATAGCTCCTGACAAATTCATAGATCTGTCCGAGCGTCATGGGCGTTTTCCCGGGATACTGGTGACCAACGGGTTCATTCGTGTGCATGAGTACGATCGCATTGGACGCACGCGTGATTCCCATCACCTCTTTCAATGCGGCAACCACCCCTGCTGTGAGCCCATCGTTATATACCGCCAGTTCCCCAACGCCGGCAAGCCTGGCTTTGAGGCACCGTTCAGTCTCTCTGGCTGCTTCCCGTAACCCCGGTGAAAAACAGCACAATCCCACAAGACGATCCGGATGCCTTTGCACCGCCTCCAACACGTAATCGTTGTGCTCTCTGGCAAGGTCACTGTTTTGCCACGGAAAGCCCAAAATGACCGACTTCCCGATCCCTGTTTCATCCATGTTCCGCAGCAGTTCTGTCACGCCGGCCAGCTTGGCCCGGGGAGAATCATAGAGCGTTTTGAATGCGGGCTCTCCAGTGAAGTATTTTGATCGGTCCTGCCGGAAATGAGGAGGAAACACATGGGTATGGAAATCTATTTTCATTGCAGCAGTGCTTCAATGGTTTTCTTGAGGACCCCGGGGCGGTATCCGACAATCTTGTTTCGTATTTTGCCCTGGCGATCAATAAGGAAAACGGTGGGAATCGCGGGGGTTTCACTCCCGAAATAGTCTTTCATGACCCTCATATCGAACCGCAGCACCGTATACTGCATGTCATATTTCTGCATAAATGCCTTGAGGAAAAGATCCGAAGCCTGCATGGGATCATCCAGAGAAATCCCAATGACAACCAGGCCTTGGTCCTTAAATTCCTTCTGCAGCCTGACAAGTTCCGGGATGGACATGCGGCAGGGGGGACACCAGGTTGCCCAGAAATCAAGGACGACAACCCGATCCCTGAATTGTGAAAGTGATACGTCTTTTCCGTTCACGTCTTTCAGGTTGAAATCAGGCGCTTTCTGCAAGGCATCGACCTTGCTCTGACATCCGAAATTGAGGAATAGAAAGGCAATGATCACCCACCCCACATACAATATGCATTTCCTTGATCTCATGCTTACTCCAGAGTTCCTTGGCTACTATGAGCACGTGAATGTACCAAAAAAGGCTTTTACTTTTATCCTATCTTCTTATAATAAAGCAAGGGATTTTAGACGGTATGAAACAAAAGCTCACCAAACTCTTTTTTTCCACTCTCTTTTCCTGTGTCATGGCGATGCCGATCTGCTCTCCCCTGGCCGCCGACAAGGCGGATATCCGCCATTCAGTTATCGCCGGAATCTGGTACCCGGGAAACCCGCATGATCTTTACGCCGAACTCAACAAATATCTGTCCGGCCCCCGGAAGGTTCTCCGGGGAGGGATTCTCCGTGCCGTTATCGTTCCTCACGCCGGATACAGATACTCCGGTGCAATTGCAGCCCGTGCATACCGGCAGATCGAGGGATCGGGATTCACCAGGGTCATTCTTGTGGGACCCAGCCATTACCTGGCCTTCAAGGGAGTTTCCGTCAATCTCCAAACCGCCTATGAAACACCCCTGGGCTCCGTTCCCGTTGACCGGTCACTTGGAAGGAAAATCATCGAGTCACAACCTGATTTCCGATGGATCAGGCAGGCCCATGCAAGGGAGCATTCTCTGGAGATTCAGCTCCCTTTTCTCCAGACGGTCCTGGGGAAATTCGAGATTGTCCCGGTGATCATGGGGGATCAGGATTATGCGACCGCGGAAAGGCTGGCCAATGCACTCGTGGCCCTGGTACAGGGGAGGAGAGACATCCTCCTCCTTGCCTCCAGCGATCTTTCCCACTTCCATACCTATGAGCGTGCCACCATGCTCGACGCATGCTTTGCCTCACATGTGCTCGCTCTTGACCCGGAGCGGCTTAGCCGGGACCTGGCGGCAGGCAAGACCGAAGCATGCGGGGGCGGCCCTGTTCTGAGCATCCTTCTCGCGGCAAAACAGCTCGGGGCCAGGAACGCCTTGATCCTGGGCCGGGCCAATTCCGGTGATGTCACCGGAGAGAGAAGCCGCGTCGTTGGATATCTCTCCGCCGCCCTCATTGCCCCGCAGCCAGGCACACCACTCTATTGAACCTCCTCCCGTAAAGCGGGAGGAATCTTGGATCTCTTTGAGGATGTGCAGGGATGGAGCCTTTTTTCGAGTGACTAGCGAGAGGGTGCCGTCAAGCACTCAGCAGCCTTTCTGAGTGCTTGACCAGCCCGGAGGCCTCGGAACGGAAGAAATGACTCCATCCCTGAGCTTCACGCTGACCTCCCCATCGGCTCAGATATCGGTTGCAAAAAGACGCCCCATAAGCAGGAGAACGGCATATTCCCTCTGCTCCGTTCGCTTCGCCGTCCCTGGCTTCGCTCACTGCGGATGTCGGCCCTTCCGCTGTCCTGCTCCAGGGCCAACATGCGCCGCTCCGGGAACATCCCCTTCCCCTGCTCTCTGAGCACAACGGCTTCTGGTTGGTCCCGGAGATGGGCACAGGGACAACCTTTTAAACCTCAAATCAGGGAAACCTATCCGGGGCGGCCTCTAGCTCATCTGATACGAATCCACATCCACGCTCAACTGCACCCCTTTTGACTGCAATCTCCGCTTGAACAATCGTTCGACGGCCTCAACCAGATGTCTGATCAATGACACCTGCTGCCCCTTCACAAGGATCTGCCACCGATACTTTCCCTTCACCCGAAACAGCGGGGCCTCCACCGGCCCAAGAATCCGGATCTCCTTTCCTCTCCTGGGCCACCCAGCAACTATTTTCCGCATTGCATCACCCAGGAGACAGACGGCCTCAGCCGTTCTCTCCTTGCTGTTTCCTTTGATTTTCAGGCAGGTCATGTGGGAAAAAGGAGGATATCCCAGTGCCTCTCTGAGTGACTCTTCCTGTTTGAAAAAAGAATCATAGTCATGTCTCATGGCCGTTTTGATGGCATAATGATCAACATTAAGGGTCTGCACGATAACTCTTCCCTTCTTTGCCCCCCGGCCCGCTCTTCCGGCAACCTGGGATAGGATATGAAAGGTCCTTTCCCCTGCCCTGAAATCAGGAAAGCCGAGAGATAGATCAGCGGCCATGACTCCCACCAGTGTTACATTTGGAAAATCATATCCCTTGGTAATCATCTGGGTTCCCACCAGAACGTCTATTTCGCCGGCACCGAATTTCTTGAGGATCTTGAATGCGCTTCCCTTCCTCCTTGTGCTGTCCGTGTCCATCCTCGCCACGCGCGCACCTGGAAACACCTTGTGGAGTTCCGCCTCCAGCCGCTCAGTTCCAAATCCATAGGGCTTCAGCCGTGTGCTCCGGCACGAGGGACATTGCGCATAGAGTGCTGCATGAAAGCCGCAATAATGACACCGCAGGCAGTTATCCTGATGATGTATGAGGGCGACATCACAGTTCGGGCATTGAATTGTCTTGCCACAGGCCAGGCACACATACAGGCGGTGAAAACCCCGCCGATTCAGAAACAGGAGCGCCTGATTTCCGTTTTCGAGCTCCCCACGGAGTGCCTCTCTGAGCCTGCGGCTGAGGATCTGCCCTTTCCCGCCTTGCTGGATTTCCGATCTCATATCCACCAGTTCAATTTCCGGGAGAGGTCGTTTCTCAACCCGCTCCGGCATCCGGAGAAGATGATACCGCCCGCGGAGAGAATGATGGTAGGACTGGACGGAAGGAGTGCCGGAACCTAACAGGACCACCGCCTTTTCCATCCTTGCCCGGACCACCGCCGCATCCCTGGCCTGGTATCGAGGGGGATTTTCCTGTTTGTAGGCGGTGTCATGTTCTTCGTCCACGATGATGAGTCCCGGATCCGGGAGCGGTGCCCAGACGGCTGATCGGGGACCGATAACCAGGTCCACTTCCCCCTTGGCCACCCGAATCCACTGGTCATATCTTTCTCCCCGGCTTAAAGCGCTGTGGTATACGCATATCCGATCACCGAGCCTGGACCCGAAGAACCCATGCATATAAGAAGCCAGGGATATTTCAGGAACCATGAGGATTGCCTGTCGGTTGCGCCTGATCACCTCTTCGATGACCCTGAGATATACCTCGGTCTTGCCGCTGCCGGTGACACCGTGGAGCAGACAGGCTGAGAACGTTCCCCTTCTGAGACGCGTCTTGATGTATGCTATTGCAGATGCCTGCTGTTCCAGGAGCGCCCTCGGAGGAATGAATGGAGCAATGAGTTCCCCGGCGGGGTTCCGATACACGGAAGCGTCGAAGTATTCCAAAGCTCCTTTTCCTACCCATTTGTCTGCCAGATACCTGCCGTTCGGAAACTCCTTGCAGATTTCAGAGAGAAGAACACCGTCGCTCAAAAGAATCCGCTTGAGAAATGCTCCCTCGTTCGTGGCACCGGTGCGTGCCGAGTCCCGGGCTTCCATAATCTCTTGAGGCTGAATCCCGTTTCTTGCCTTGATGAATCTCCGCAGCAAGGGACCGGTCGGACTCTTTACGGTACCATCCACGAGCCTGAGGAGCCCTTTTTCCCGGAGACGATACACCGTTTGCAGGGGACGGGGGAGCCGGGCGCCGGGATGATCCCTGACCCAGGAGAGCGTCGCTTCTTCCTTCTGGCCCAGCCCTCCCGCATCGAGGATCTTGATTCCCATGCCGGTCACCACCGCGCTTCTGTATGGATCGGTGTTGATCCCCACCGGAAGAGCATTCTTTATGACCAACCCGACGGGATGAAGGTAGTACCTGGAAATCCACTCAAAAAAAGGAACCATATTTTCATGAAACAGAGGAAACGGGTCAAGAATATCAGAAATGTCCCTTAATGGTTGTTTTGCCTCCCGGAGGGAATCCTCCTCCAGGACATACCCTGTCGCCGTTCTTTCGCCGAAAGGAACCCGCACACGCATTCCCACCCGCACCTGCCCGGCCAACAAATCGGGCACGCCATACGAGTAGGTTCCCACGACCGGCAGAGAGACGGCAACTCTCAGGCAGGATCGTTTCCTCGGGTCAGTCAACGTCCATCCGTCGACGAAGGCAGGGGAACATTGAACTTCGCCTCCAGGAGAAAATATTTTTCCACCGGTTCCCCGTCCAGACAATATTCGATCCTGAAAGGGAACCATCCTTGCGGTACCTTCCGGTAATCCTTGAACCGCACTTCAACATTCCTTGTTTCCGTATCGAGAACAGCCGAATAGGCCAGGAGGAGGGGCAGGAATCTTTCTTTTTCTATGAGGAGCCGCGGACCCTGCTTTGGTGCCTTCCCTATACAATAGGCAATAATCCCATCAAGCCGGGTTAATGAGACAGAGGCCGGGTCGATACCCCATTCCGTCAGAAGAAGGGAGAGATTTTTCGGGCTGTTCGCCACCAGCAGGTGTCGGTATGAGGAATCGATATCAAGACGAAACGCCCGGATATCTTCAATGGACATATCCTGTCCCTCGGTTTCAGACACAACTTGAGAGCCGGAGGATCCGGGTGACCGTATCCAGACCTTTTCTTCAAAGGTCATAGCCGGATTGTCTCCTTCTGCATTCATCAACTGGGTGGACTGAGTCAAAACGACGGTCTTAAAACGCGAGAAATTATTGGCCATGAGACCAAGCAGTTGTTCGGCCGGCATGATATAGGCATCGACATTCCTGCAGGAACCAACATACCATCCTGCCATCATGACGAGCACGATGACAAGTGCACTCCATTTTCTACCCGTTCGCAACATACCTCTCCTTTCAAGATATGGACGTGCTCTCAAGCGTTTTGAGCATTTCCTCTCGCACCCGCATCATTAAGGTCTCAATATCTCTCGTTGAATAATCGACAACAGGAATCGGCTTTCCAACCGTCAGGGAAAAACGGCCCCGGTTTATCCTGAACCTGCCTTTGGGCAAAATATGCATGCTTCCTTTGATAATCACCGGGACTACAGCACATCCTGATTTCAAGGCCAGTTTGAAGCCTCCCCGCTTGAATTCCTGCAAGCCGCCGTCCACACTGCGTGTTCCCTCGGGAAAGATCAGGACCGAAGCACCATTTCTTATCCTCTCAGCGGCCTTCTGCATACTCTTCACTGCCTTTCTGGGCTCGTTTCTCTCTATACCGATGTACCCGGCACGTTTCATTGCAAATCCGAAAAGCGGGATCCTCATCAGCTCCTGCTTCAAAAGAAACTTGAAGTCCACCGGCAAGTAGGCCAGCAGCCCGAGTATATCAAAATAGCTCTGGTGATTGGACATGTAAATCCTGGGGGTTTCCCGGTCTACATTCCCGCAACCTTTTGCCTCCACTTGCACACAGGACAGCCACAGGATCACCCGCGCCCATGGCTTTGCCACATAGAAGTGTATGATCCTGCTGCTGGAGCCGATCAGAGTGAGAATGACGGCCCAACAGCAAAAAAGAATGGTGTGAAGGATAATAAGTGTATTCAGGCCAAGAAATCGTATCATGGATTACTCCCCGGCGTGCTGTGGCCCGGATGTTCCACGGTCGCTCTCCAAAAAATCAATACCATCTTGTTCTCACAATAAAGAGAGTATGCGATTAACTTTGATATTAATTAATTGACATATGCGATTATTTATGCTATGAAAGTTGATAATTGACGTATAATTACATATAATTTTCGCAGCCTTGGAGAACATGATGGCCGATTATATCGTGTGCCCGAACAAGAGAAATGCTCCGCGGATGAATATACTTGTCTGCCGGGAGCGGTGTCCAATCAAGGGAGAGTGCCCGGCGTATGCCGCGCGTTCCCAAATTCACCTTACGGAAAAGCCTCTCCCGTTGCCTTTAAAGATTGAAAAAATGCCCGCCGTGGCTCCTTAACAGCCCGCTACCCTTGAAAAACTGCTGAACTGACCGGCAACGCCACCTTCACAATGATCGCGTTTTGTCCATCACGAAGCACATCTATCCTCCCGCCATGTTTGTTGACAATAATCCTTGAAAGGGGCAAGTCAAGGACCCGTGGCAGGCTTTTAAGCGGCACGCGGGGGAGAAAGAACTGCTCCAGGTCTTCCTCCGAGATTCCCTCGGAAAAATGACGAAGGATGATTACGATGGAATCCTCTTCCCGCTGGACAGCGACAGAGAACGAATTCCCTTCCGGTGTCGAAAGCATGGAGTGCTGTATCAGACTATCCAGGGCCCTCGATAATAAATCCTCATCTCCTTCAATGGGGGGCAGATTATCAGGGATTGTCTTCATCAATTTGATGTTCCTGGAGACAAGTTCCGGCATATGTTCATTGAGAAGAGAATCAACCAGCACGGATATATTCAGTTCACCCACATGGATCGTCATAGGTTCAATGGACTGCAGGATCATCCTGAGAATTTCTTCCAGCTTGCCCACCTCCTCAACAATAATAGAAGCGGCCTTTCGGTTGGGATCGCCTTCGGGCAGTTTCTCCGCGACTCTCCTGGCGAACCCTCCTGCGATGGTGAGAGGGTTTCTGATTTCATGGGCAAGCCGGGCGGATATCTCTCCAAGCACCCTGATTTCCTCCGTTTGCAATGCCCGTTCCTGATAAATCTTGAGCTCAGTAATATCCATCATGATTCCATCTATCCAGCGGACAGTTCCTTGATTGTCAACAGACGGAATAGCTTGGTCAATGAAGGTGAGCGTCTTCCCGTTTCTGGTTTTGACCATTCTCTCCACCCTGAACTCCCGCTCTCTCCCCCAGCAGACCTCCAGGATATTTCCTCGTTCGCTGTCCTCCTGTCCGCAGATCTTCTCACGCCAGAAATGCCTGTCTCCAACTACTTCATCCGGGGTAAATCCCAGTTTGTCGGTAAAATAGGGATTGATGAACTCCGTGGTCCCATCGACCAACACGCGGTATACGATAAGCGGAACATTTTCCGCAAACGTCCGGTACTTTTCTTCTGATGCCACCAGATCAGCGGTTCTCCCTCTGACTTTATCTTCCAGTATCTGGGCATATTCCTCGATCTTCTTCCTTCTTTCCTTCAACGCTCCCAGCATAGCATTAAGCGATTTGGTCAGACTGCCGATTTCGTCATCAGGCCGGGATTGCAGGCGGCTTTCTCTCTTCCCTTCTGCAATCTCCTGGGCCTCCTTCACAATTTCCTTAATCGGTTTGACAAATCGAATCGCAACAAGCCATGTGAGGCAAAAGGAAACAATAACGCCGGTGATGGCGATGAACAGCATCAGGTTTCTTCTCTCTTCCATGCGTCCAATGGCATTGGACCGCTCAAGCGCTATAAGAACGACCGCCACCACATCACCCTGATAATCCTTGAGAGGCCCAAGCAAAACCGAACGGTCCGGGAGACTTTCGGGTGCCACCATAATGACAGGACCGGCACTTTTCTTTCCTTCAAAATAGTGTCCCGGGGAGAACTGCGTGCAATTCCGGTCAGTACACGTCAAGAGGAAATAACTCCCCTTTCCCCGTTTTTCATAGATGCCGAAATCGGCTCTCCATTCCCGTTTCAATTCGTTCAACAACCTGATATCGAAAGGAAACCCTATTTCAACACTTCCAAGCAGGCGGCCATCCTGAAGGATGGGAGCAACTCCTCTGATTCCCAGTCCTGACCTTCCCCATTCCAACCCGGACACGCCATTTCGGGATCTCATCGCTTCCACCACTGTTCTTCGAAAGGGCATCATTTCCCCCTGTTCCTCCTCCCGGTGCAGGCGCAGGAATGACCGTCCCGGCGGCAGGTGGAAATGAAACTGCTCTATTCCGAATTTTTTCTTCAGAACCTTGAAAATCGGCGTGGCATACCTTTCGAGCGCCTTTCTGTCCTGCCGCGCCATAAGTCTCTTTATTTCAGGATCTTCGGCAATCACAGACGCCATTGCCAGCACCGTGTGCGCTTTCTGGTGTGTATTATACAGGAAAAGCCGGTAGAGCTGCTTCATATGCCGCGCACTTTCCTGGTTTATGAGTGTCTGCTGAGAATTCAGACCCAGATAGACAAGCGACGTTGTCCCGATAAACGCAAAGGCCAGGAAGGGAATCAAGAGCTTCCAGATGAGACTGATACTGCGTATTCTGTAAGAAATTCTTGACCACATGGTTATCAGAGTAAACCTCATGCTCCCGGCAAACAGAATCCAACCGTGTATTAAGGAACACCGACCAGCGGCATTTTTTCCATGTCTCTCTGGATTCTCTGCTGTCTCGTTCTCACATATGAGCTCGGCCGTTTCACCGACCAGCGGTGCGGACTCGGTAAGATAGCGACCAGCAACGCTGCCTGGGAAGCGGACAGTTTTAAGGAAGAGGTATTGAAGTACTTTCTGGACGCGGCCTCCACGCCCTGAATACCGATTCCCCAGTCAACCGTGTTCAAATACAGTTCCAGAATTCTTTGTTTGCTTACAAATGTTTCAAGCAAGAATGTATAGTAGGCCTCCGCCGCTTTTCTCCACCAGGTCCTCTCGGGCCAAAGGAACACAATTCTCGCCACCTGCATGGTGATGGTACTGGCCCCTCTCTTCCTTCTCCTGAGAAATATATCCTTCACGGCATGGGACATTTCCACGAAATCAAAACCGCGGTGCCACAGGAACCGCTGATCTTCACCGGCCAGGACAGCCTTTCTGACCTGAGGAGAGATATCATTAAGCACTCTCCATGCCTCACCCCGGCCAGGCGGGGTTTTCGCACGTGAGCCAGTCAACAAACGGCTCAAAGCCGGCAGAAGAGGGGGATTGACGTAACGGATCGCAAGTACTTGGACGCTCGAAAAGGCCAGGAAAAGGAGGAGGACCACCAGGACCCATCTCGTGATTCTCCTCAAGATACCCGGCCTCCTCTTTCCGGTCACCCTTTCTCCTCCTCACCCTTCACCTTAATCTTGTTCCAGGCGCCATCCATTTCATCCGGTGTGGCCTCTCTGAGGTCCTTTCCTGTGATCGACAGTTCCCTTTCCATCAATGCAAATCTCCGGATAAATTTTCTGTTCGCCCTTCGCAGGAGATCCTCTGCATTCAGCCCCCAGTGCCTCGCGAGGTTGACCAGAGAAAAAAGGAGATCTCCGATCTCTTCTTCCACCTGTTCGGAATCCTGTTCTTTAATGGACTCATTGAGTTCACGGGTCTCTTCCAGGACCTTTGCCCATATGGCGTTCCTGTCCGCCCAGTCGAAACCCACTTTTGAAGCCCTCTCGCTCAAGCGATGTGCCCATTGAAGAGCTGGAAGAGCCACAGGAACCTTTTCCAGAAAAGACTCCCTCTTTTCTTCAGCATGTTTTTCGGTTTCTTTGATCTTCGCCCAGTTCGCCGCAACCTCATCAACATCCCTCACTTTGATATCTCCAAAGACATGCGGATGACGTCGAATCATTTTCTCGACTATTTCTTCTATGACGTTGACGAGATCAAATTCGCGTTTTTCCTCTGCAAGGTGTGCGATAAAAACAACGTGGAAAAGGAGATCACCCAGTTCAGCGCACTCTTCTTCCGGAAGGCCCCGTTCAATAGCATCCAGCACTTCATATGCCTCTTCCAACAGGTACATCCGCACGGTAGACACGGTTTGTTTTGCATCCCAGGGACAACCATCCGGTGCCCTGAGCCGCGCCACTAAATCGACGAGTCCGTTCATTGCATTGGCCAGCGCAGTTCGATTCATTATGAAGGATATCCTTATGCGGACTGTATGTTTATTCCGGACACAATTCCTGGCTCCCCAGGGAGGGATTGTTCAAGTCTTCTCACCACTCCCAAGCCACTTACTCTTCCAGCGGTTATAGGTTCCTGGAGAAATCAGGCCCACGATAGACTGGTACGAAGACACGATGACCGGCGCCAGCCTGGACCTGGCAATCAACGGCGCCTTGGCGGGAAGGAAAAAGGTAAGCAAAACAATCACGAGATAAGTGAGAATAACACCCTTAAGAACGGCCAAAGCGGCTCCCAGTCCCCTGTCGGCCCAACCCAGAAATGCTTTTTTTACCAGGATCTTCAGTCCCCATCCGGCCAGGTTGCAGGCAACCAGAACAACGAAAAAAATTACAGCGAAACTGATCAGTGAAAGCAACTTTCCGGACGAAAAATGGGATTTCAGGAATACGGTCAATCGGGGTTCAAATCTGAGCGCAAGCCATATACCCAGAATCACGCCGGCAAGCGAGCCTGCTTCTTTGAAGAAGCCGCGCCAAACACCCCGTACGATGAAAAAAATCATCGCACCTATGATAATCATGTCCAGGAGATTCATTGGAACTTTTTTATCAGAGCTCTCAAGTCTCCGTCAAGGTGATTATCAAGATCACCGAAACCAAAGAGACCTTTTCCCAAGACCCGAATTTGGGTGTGTCTTGTCTTTCAGTATCTCTTATGCTAAAAAGCAAGAGAATATTTCCTCTTGCCGGAGCTGCCGAATCATGCTGAGCGAAAAAGAAAAAATCGGTCTGATTACCCAGATCAGCCTCGACATCAACGAGGTGAAAGATATTGATATGCTCCTGGAAAGGATCCTGAGCAAAATTCGGAAATTTTTTAATGCCGATGCCGGGTCCATGTATATCAGACACCAGGACAAGCTGCAATTCAGCTTCACGCAGAATGATACCCTTCAGAAAAGGCTGGGACCGGGCAAAAAGCTCATCTACAGCACCTTCTCTATTCCCATCAACAACCGGTCCATTTCCGGCTACGTGGCAAAAAACAAGGAACTGGTCAACCTCCCAGATGTGTACGACATGGGAGGTTCGGAACCCTACAGCTTTGACGCCGAGTTCGATGAACTCTCTGATTACCGGTGCAAATCAATGCTGGCAGTACCCATGACCAACCAGAGGGGCGATGTGCTCGGCGTGATACAGATAATCAATGCGCACGATGAAAAGGGAAACATCATCTCCTTTTCCCCCGCTGATGAACTGGCCATCACACATTTTGCGACAAGCTCAGCCCTCGCTATCGAACGGGCACAGATGACCAGGAATATCATCCTCAGGATGATCAGTATGGCAGAGTTGAGGGACCCCACCGAAACAGGCGCTCATGCAAACCGGGTCGCCGCATTTTCCGTGGAACTTTTCGAGGCCTGGGCCCGGGAAAATGGCCTCCCGCTCGAGGAAATAAACCGGCAGAAAGACATTCTCCGGATGGCGGCTATGTTGCACGATGTGGGCAAGGTGGCCATCAGTGACCTCATATTGCAAAAGCCCGGAAAACTCACTTCTGAAGAATTTCAGACCGTCAAAAGTCATACATACCTTGGAGCGAAACTCTTTCGAGACAATCGATCGGAACTGGATGAGATGGCCATCCAGGTAGCATTGAATCACCACGAAAAGTGGGATGGAAGGGGATATCCCGGACATGTTGATCCACTCACGGGAAATCCGCTTCCGGGCTTTGAGGATCCCGGGGGAAAGCCTCGGCCGAAGCGGGGCGAGGATATCCCGATATTTGGAAGAATAGTGGCTGTGGCAGATGTCTATGATGCCCTGCGCTCAAGGCGGGCCTATAAGGAACCCTGGGCTGAAAGCCGCATTTTGGAAGAGATGAGCCTGGGTTCGGGTACCCACTTTGATCCAGCGCTCATTCGTTCCTTCTTTTCCACCCTGGATGTCCTCCACTCCCTTGCTGAACGGTATTCCGACCATTGAGCAGCTGCAAGCCGAAAAATTCCCTGAACCTGATCGCCCCGGTTCATGTGACAGGCATGAGATAGCTCCCGGACCTTCTGTGCCACAACGGAATCAGCCCGCCCCCATTTTGCGGGGAAAATGGCTTGACAGAAAAAATCCGGCAAAGTATAAATCCTACCATCACAAACTTCCTTCCCATTAATTCTTATCAATACCAAGGAGCTGGCCATGAGTGATACTCCGGATATCAAAATTCTTCTTATTGATGACGAACAAACCTTACTGGAATATCTGTCAAAACGATTGCTCAAAGAAGGCTTTACCGTGAAGGCCACCTTTTCCGGGGAAGAGGCCCTGGAGGTAGCTGCCAACAGTTTTTTCGACGTGGCGGTAGTGGATCTCAAGATGCCGGGGATCGATGGGGTTGAGACGCAGAAACGTCTCAAGGAAATCCAACCGCTCATTCAGTGTATCGTCCTGACAGGGCACGGCTCAATAGATACGGCCCTCGAAAGCGGCCAGCAGGATGCTTACAAGTATCTCCTCAAACCCATTGATTATGAAAATCTTGTGGAGACAATCAAGGAAGCCGCCAAGAAAAAGGAAGAAGTCCAAGCCTTCAAATTCAAAGAACAGGTGGAAGAAATCTACCGTTCCGGCATGGGTGCGAAAGGAATAAAAAAGGCAATCAAAGAGCTGCGAAAAATCTATGGAATCGAGTGATTCCTTCCGGACAGACACGTAGTGGTCTCAGACGGTGCTCTTCAGCAATAACTTCCCGCGCCTGGTGAAATTGTACCTGTGCGCTTACTGCAAGCCCCCTTATCTCCGGATCAGGATGCAGCGTTTTTTCTCCTGATCAGGGGGAAAACGTTCATATGCTGGTGCTGGTGGTCCAGGGCAGAGGAAAAAATGGCTGCGGTTCCTGACGCTTTCAGAAAAACCAGATGGAATGGGGATCCTATTTGAGAGATGGAGAGTGCCGGCCGGAAATCCTTCATAAACACACTCAGAGCTTTTTTCCTCCCGGGGTTCAAAAACAGTCCCAAGAGAAAGAAATATCGGGAAAATGAAAGGACCGAATTTGAACTCCTCCGAGCCCACGCGTTCCTTCGTTCCGTCCTGGAACATTCCCAGGATATGATCTTTGTAACGGATGTTCATGGTTTTCTCGTCTCATTCAACAAAGGCGGAGAACAAACCCTCGGATACCCCCAGGAAGAGGTTGTCGGCCGCCGCCTTGAAGACTTCGCCCAACACCCGCAGGAATTGCAAAAACTCCTTGAAGATTCGCGGAAAAACGGTAGTGCCGTAAGCACCGATTTTTTCTTTCTGCACAAGAATAATAACACAGTCTATTTCAATCTCTCACTCATTGACCTGAAAAATGCCGCTGGAAAGAGCATTGGGACGGTGGGCATTTGTCATGATATCAGCCGCTGGAAAAAACTCGAGGAAGATCTGATTCGCGTTGACAGAATGGCGGAGATGGGCCGCATTGCCGCGGGAGTAGCCCATGAAATAAACAATCCTCTTGCAGTCATCAATCAGGCAGCGGGATGGGGTACGGTGGTGGTCACGGATGCGAAAGGATTGGAAGGGGAAGACCGGGAAGAACTGGAGAAGGTTTTTAAGGACATTATCGAACAGACGAATCGCTGCAGAAACAGAACGAAGCAGGTCCTCGGGTTTGCAAGAGACACGGAGCCCACAAGAAGGGAAATCGATATTCATGATTTACTCAGGCAAACCGTGGCTTTTCTGAAGCCGGAGCTGAAATTCAAACAAATAGAGATCCGTTATGAATTCGCGAATGTTCCACTCATCCTGAAATCCGATCCCAAGCAACTGGAACAGGTCTTTGTAAACCTTCTGACCAATGCCATTTATGCGATTAAAGAAAAAGGGGAAGGGAAGGGTCACATAGGCCTTCGGACAGCGACCTCTGAAACCGAAGCTGAAATCCATTTTTCGGATACCGGGACAGGCATGAGCAATGAGGTCAGAGCAAAAATTTTTGATCTCTTTTTTACCACAAAACCGGCCGACAAGGGAACCGGGCTTGGGCTGCCCATCTCTCACAATATTGTGAAAAAACTCGGGGGCCATATGACGTGTGAGAGCCGCATGGGAGAAGGCACGACATTCACGATTCGTATCCCCTTGTCCTGAATCGATCACTTTCTGGAAGGAGCAAGCGCTTGGTTGATATGAACGCGAACGAGAGTCTTCTGAAAACCCCTGAGAAAGGTCCCGCGTCGCCCCACGACAAGAAATCAAAGGTCTTTCCGTTTCTGGCCACTTTCGCAGCTCTCTTTGGCCTGTGGATTCTCCTTTCAGGAAAATTCCATGTATTGCAGCTGGTTCTTGGCCTTATCTCTTGTGCGCTCGTGGCCTACTTTTCCAGCGACCTTCTGTTTCCGGAAGGCAAGCCGGAAAAACTCCTCCTTTCCGTGTGGCGATTCCTGACCTATGTCCCGTGGCTTCTCTACCAGATCTGGCTGGCCAATCTGCATCTCCTGTATCTGACATTTCACCCCAGGATGATTGAACTCATAGATCCGCAGATCGTCCGTTTTCAGAGCAAACTGGCCAAAGATCTCTCCCTGGTCACCTTTGCCAATTCCATCACCCTGACCCCTGGAACAATCACTGTTTCGGTTTCAGTCGATGGCGATTTCAAGGTTCACGCCATTGATAAAATATCTGCTGAAGCCCTTCCCGGAGAAATGGAGGCAAGGGTCGCGAGAGCGTTCGGAGAAGAATGATGGATACCTTTTTTCTTTCTGTGGGTCTTTATCTCTGCCTCCTGATGGTGTTCTCGCTCTATCGTGCCGTTTTTGGGCCTACCGTGCTGGACCGGTTGATTGGAGTAAATGCCATTGGCAGCAAAACAGTGGTGCTGCTCCTGATCATCGGGGTGCTCTACAAACGGGTAGACATGTTTGTGGATATTGCACTGGCATATGCAATGCTCAATTTTATCGCTGTCCTCGCGGGCTCACGATATTTCCAGAAACGCAAAGGGCTCTATGAGGAACCGCCTTATAAATAGGTTGGCCGGTTGACAAAGGAAATCGCCGCTTTGACTGGCACTACCGGCCAGAAGAAATGG
The DNA here is from genome assembly GCA_964633015.1 of uncultured Desulfobacteraceae bacterium. GTDB lineage: Bacteria > Desulfobacterota > DSM-4660 > Desulfatiglandales > Desulfatiglandaceae > B46-G9. The sequence continues at coordinate 89,107 of CAZWEV010000003.1, forward strand.
ACAAATGGCCACAGAATCATGAGGAGATACATTTCATGAACTTTGTCGTTGCCTTTTTACTCCTGTTCGGACTCGTCTTTTTTACAGGGGGTGGAGTGGGCATCCTCCGGTTTCCCGATTTCTATACACGGCTCCACCCTGCAGGAAAACTGGACACCCTTGGAACACTCCTCATGATAGCCGGACTAGCCCTCTACCACATCCACGATCTGACGCTCTCGTCCGTGCTGGTCAGTGCAAAGATGATTCTTATTCTTGTCTTCATTTTTCTGTCGAGCCCTACAGCGACCCATTCCATTGTCGATGCGGGAATGCGAGCGGGGCTCAGGCCCTGGACAAAAGAAATCTATGAGAAACTGGAGAAGAATTCATGATACCGCAACTGGATATCTTTATCCTCACACTGGTCATCGTCTGCGCCATCGCAGCCGTCTCGGTCAAGGATCTTCTTGGCTGCGCGATTCTCTTCGGCGCCTATAGTTTCATGATGTGTCTGCTCTGGGCTATTATGGGATCTGTGGACGTGGCCTTCACCGAGGCTTCCGTTGGCGCCGGCGTCAGCACCGTTTTCTTTGTGGCCGCTGTATTCAGAACGACGAGGAGGACCAAAGATTGAAAAGGATCGGTCTTCTCATTGTCTGTCTCAGCGGAGCGCTCCTTCTTTATGCCACGCAGGACTTTCCGCGCTGGGGGAATCCCGAGTCCCCTGCCAGCACCCACGTCTCACCGCACTACATTTTGAAGACCATGGAAGAGACTGATGTCCCCAACGCAGTGACCTCCATCCTTGCTGATTATCGCGGGTATGACACCATGTTCGAAACCACGGTCATTTTTGCCGCAGGCATGAGCTGTTTCATCCTCCTGCGGGTATTCAAACGAAAGGACGAAGACCGCTATTACCGACACATCTCCACCGGCATCACCCTTCGAGTGAAGGGCGAAAAGGCCATTCCCGATAGATCAAATGAATTTGAAAGAATTGATACCATGTGGACCCCCTACGATCTGATCATCAAGACGGTCTCACGTTTTCTCGTTCCGTTTATACAGATTTTTGCCCTATATGTCCTTGCCCACGGGCACGAAAGCCCTGGCGGGGGATTCCAGGGCGGCGTCATTTTCGGGGCAAGCTTTATCGTTCTGGCTATTGCCTTCGATCTCAGAACAGCCTTACGGAGATTCAAAGAAACAATCAACGGCCTGTTATCAGCGCTTGGCGTCTTCATTTATGCGGGAATCGGGGCACTCTGCCTTCTTCTGGGAGGTAATTTCCTGGATTACAAAGGGCTGGCAGTAATATTCCCGTTCGATCAAGCAGAAGCACGCGCGTATGGAATCCTTGGAGTCGAAATCGGCGTTTTCATCGCGGTCATGGCAGTTATGGTTAGCATTTACGTTACTATTGCCTCAGAGGGGAGGCATGATGAGGGTCTCTAGCATATGGAAGCACTGATCCACCAAATTGTGGCGAAGTACAACTACTGGCTGTACATCATCCTCATGATGATCGGTCTCTATGCCATGATCGCAAAAAATAATCTTATCAAGAAACTGGTAGGCATGAATATTTTCCAGACGGCCATCATCCTCTTTTATGTCTCCATCGGAGTCAAGAAGGGGGCTACCATCCCCATTCTAGAGGAACACGGCGCCGGTATGGGCGAACACGCCGTCAGAGTTGCGGATTACATCAACCCGCTTCCGCATGTCCTCATGCTTACGGCGATTGTGGTCTCTGTTTCCACCTTTGGTGTTGCACTGGCACTTGCTGTAAAAATATACCAACAGTATAAAACACTTGAAGAAGACGAAATCCTGATGCGCCTGAGAGAGAAATGAGCCAGCACTATCCCGTCCTCCTTGTGACCGTTCCGCTTCTTTCCGCCTTCATTATCAGTGGGCTGAGCTGGGTGAAAAAGTCCCTTTGTTATCCCCTGGCCCTGTTGGCGCTCGGTACCTCGGTATTCTGTGCCATCGGTCTGCTCTTGAGAGTCCTTGATGCAGGAGCTGTCGAATACCACTTGGGAGGCTGGGTGCCACCCTGGGGTATTGCGTACCGTGTTGACCTCCTGAACGGCCTGGTCCTCGTAGTCGTTTCTTCGGTTGCTTTTGTCAACCTCTTTGCCACCCACAAGACCGTTCAAAAAGATTTCCCCGAAAAAATGGGAATCTTCTATACCCTCTATGTCCTTTTCGCCACGGGCCTTATGGGCATTACCGTGACGGGAGATGTTTTCAACCTCTATGTCCTCCTGGAGATTGCCTCACTCACGGCCTATGCTCTTATAGCCCTCGGCAAGCCCGACAGGGCTCCCCTTGCCAGCCTGAACTACGTCTTCATCGGGACCATCGGGGCCTGTTTCTATCTGCTGGGCATCGGGTACCTGTATATTATGACCGGTTCTCTGAACATGGCTGACATCGCCTCTCTTCTACCCCCCATTTACCATTCAAAGGCCGTGCTCGTGGCATTCATATTCTGCATGGTGGGCGTGCTCATCAAGATGGGCTTTTTCCCGCTCCATGTCTGGCTCCCCAACGCATATTCCTGCGCGCCGGAACCATCCAGCAGCCTCATCGCTCCTCTGATGACCAAGGTCATGGTCTATGTTATGATTCGCCTTATCTTTTCGGTATTTCTCCCGGACTTCAGCTTTCACGTGCTGCACATAGACCACGCCCTTGTTTGGCTGGCCTGCCTCGCAATTATCATGGGATCGCTCCTGGCCCTCGCACAGAAAAATATCAAGCGGACGCTCACCTATATCATCGTTTCCGAAATCGGATATATGGTGGGCGGTGTATGGCTTGGAAACAGGCTCGGGATGAGTGGCGCGATCCTGCACATACTCAATGATGCGATTATGACCCTGTGCCTTTTCCTGGCCGTGGGCAATATCGCCTACAGGTTGAAAGGACTTGAGTTACAGGATCTCAAGGGACTGTTTCGCAAGATGCCCGTGACCATGGCCGGGTTTGTTGCAGGCGGTCTCAGCGTTATCGGCATTCCTCCCACCTGCGGATTTTTCAGCAAGTGGTACCTGATCTCGGGAGCCATCCAGGCCGGACAGTATGGCTTCATGGCTGCGCTGCTGTTCAGTAGTCTCGTAAATGTTGTGCTCTTTTTCCGGATCATTGAAATCGCCTACTTCGAACCCATGGAATCCCTGCATGGAGCGGCTTCGGGGCATGGTATCAGACAGGAAGCCCCGCTTTCCATGCTGGTGCCCCTGCTGTTTGTGGCAATCAGCCTTGTTGTAGTAGGTATTTACAGCGGTACTATCGTGAACCACCTGATCATCCCTGTGCTGCCGAAAGGTATCGGGTAATGGAAGTCGTCCATTCCATAAGGCCCCTGCTTGCCGTGCTGGTATCGCTCTGTGCGGTCCCGCTCATTGCATCGAGCCGAAAAGCGAATATCCGGGAGATGTGGACCTTTGCCGCGGCAATAGTGAAATTTCTTATTGTCGTTTCCATGCTTCCCGCCGTGCTCAGAGGCTCTCAGTTCTCCTATACATTGTTTGAATTTCTCCCCGGCGCTTCCATAGAGTTCAAAGTGGATGCACTGGGCATGCTGTTTGCACTTGTCGCCTCATCCTTGTGGATCATTACGAGTGCCTACTCGGTCGGCTACATGCGTGGTCTCAACGAACACGGCCAGTCACGATATTTCTGTTTCTTCGCCCTGGCCCTCTCTGCCACCATTGGGGTGGCCTTTTCCGCGAACCTGCTCACGCTTTACCTCTTTTACGAAATGCTTTCGCTGGCCACCTATCCGCTGGTGACCCACCACCAGGATCAGGAGGCCAGACAGTCAGGACGGAAATACCTGACGTACATTCTCGGCACTTCCATCGGGCTGGTCCTCCCCGCCATGCTGATCGTATATCATCTCTCAGGCAGCCTGGAATTTTCCGCTCACGGCCTTCTGGCAGGTACGAGTTCAAAGGGACTCACAACTCTCCTCCTCCTGATGTTTCTTTTTGGTTTTGCCAAGGCCGCCGTCATGCCCTTTCACGCCTGGCTCCCGGCCGCCATGGTCGCCCCGACGCCGGTGAGCGCGTTGCTCCACGCCGTCGCTGTCGTGAAGGTCGGTGTCTTCAGCATCGTGCGGGTATTGACCGGTATTTTCGGGGTGGAGATACTCTCTTCCTTTCATCTTGGCACTGTTGTTTGTTACATAGCAGCGTTCACCATCCTGGTAGGTTCTCTCATTGCCCTTTCACAAGATGAATTGAAGAGGCGTCTTGCCTTTTCAACCATAAGTCAGCTCTCCTACATCGTGCTCGGTGTTGCGCTCCTCTCGCCGAAAGGCATGGAAGGAGGAATAGTCCATATTGCCATGCACGCCTTCGGAAAAATCACCCTCTTCTTTTGTGCGGGCGCCATCTTTGTGGGCACAGGGAAAAAGTATATCAGTGAATTGGTGGGAATAGGGAGAAGAATGCCCATAACCATGGCCGCGTTCTTCGTGGGAGCACTAAGCGTTATCGGGCTTCCGCCTACGGGAGGCTTTTTCAGCAAGTGGTACCTGGTGCTGGGAACGCTCCAGGCCAATCAATGGCCGATGCTCGTTGTCCTGCTCCTGAGCTCTCTGCTCAACGCAGCATATTTCCTTCCCATTGTGTACCGGGCATTCTTCTGCACCGACGCAGAGGCCCTGTTCGAAAACAAGGTACAGGAGGGCCCGTTTTGGTGTGTTGCACCGCTTGTTTTGACGGCGGTCCTATCTCTCTTTCTGTTCTTTTACCCTGACATCTTTTTCCGGCTCACTGAGATGGCTATTGGGATGTAAGGCGCGTTATGAGAACCGTCGGGCGGGTAATAATCAGATCGATCACTTGGAGGGAAGCATGACAACAAAAAAGGAATTCGATTTCTTTGACCGGCCTGAAAACATCAGGAAGCTCTGGATCTTCCTCTATGTCTTTTGCGGGCTCACCCTCATCCCTGACTTTTTTATCCGCAGAGAAGCGCACTTCGGCTTTGATGGACTCCCGGGATTCTATGCGCTCCTTGGGTTTGTCTCCTGCGTGGCGCTTATCCTGTTTTCCAAGCTGGTCGGCCTGGTATTAAAGGTGAAAGAGAACTACTATGACAAGTAATTTTTCACCCGCAGCAGTATTGATCCTCGGGGCCCTGCTCGTTCCGTTTTTCAGGGCAAAGATGAAATCATATTACGTGATACTCCTGCCTGCGGCCGCGTTCTTTCTTATTTTCCAGTTGGAGCCGGGTTCCTCATGGCATGCTCACTTCTTCGGATTCGATCTTACATTTCTCCGGGTCGATAAACTGAGCAAGGTCTTCGGCTACATCTTTACTCTCAATGCGTTTGCGGCCTTTGTTTATGCCTTTTACCTGAAAGACAACACCCAGCATATGGCTGCGCTCTTCTACATAGGCAGCTCGCTGGGAGTGGTCTTTGCGGGAGATCTGATTTCCCTCTATTTCTTCTGGGAGATCATGGCCGTTGCATCCACCTTCCTGATCCTGGCAAGAAAAACGGACAAAGCCCAGGCTGCCGGTATGCGGTATATCATGGTCCATGTCTTCGGGGGGCTCTGCCTCCTGGCTGGCATCGTGCTCACCATTTCTCATACCGGCTCGATCGCATTTGACGGCATAGCGGAAAAAAATCTCGGCACCTACCTGATCCTGATCGGGTTTCTGGTGAATGCCGCCGCCCCGCCATTTTCAGCATGGCTCCCCGATGCCTATCCGGAGGCAACAGTTACCGGGGGCGTCATCCTGAGTGCCTACACCACAAAGACGGCTGTCTACACCCTAGTCCGCGGCTTTCCCGGATGGGAGATACTGATCTGGATCGGCTGCATCATGACCATATATGGAATCATTTATGCACTCCTGGAAAATGACGCGAGGAGAATCCTCGCATACAGCATCATCAACCAGGTGGGCTTCATGGTCACAGGGGTGGGAATAGGGACCATGATGTCCTTGAACGGTACGGTGGCCCACGCCTTCTGCCACATTATCTATAAAGCGCTTTTGTGGATGTCCGCCGGATCGGTGCTCTATATGACAGGGAAAAGCAAGTGCACGGACCTGGGAGGTCTTTATAAGACCATGCCGTGGACCCTCATCTTCGGGGCGGTAGGTGCGCTCTCCATCTCCGCTTTTCCTGCGACCAGCGGATTCACCAGCAAATCCCTCATTATCGACGGCGCGATCCATGAGCATCTGGCGTGGGTATGGCTTGTCCTTGAAATAGCATCCGCAGGGGTTTTCCTGCACGCGGGGATAAAATTTCCCTACTTTGTCTTTTTCGCCAAGGATAAGGGCCTCCGGCCGGGTGAGACCAATAAATCAATGCTCCTGGCCATGGCCTTCCTGTCCTTTCTGTGCATATTCCTTGGAGTATTTCCCCGGCCCCTGTACAATGTCCTGCCGTTCCCCGTCCACTACAATGCGTACTCCATCACACACGTCACCTCCCAACTCCAGCTTCTCATGTTTTCAGCCCTGGTCTTTTTCCTGTTTCTGCCTCTCCTCAAGAGGACGGAGACCATCGCCATTGATACGGACTGGTTCTATCGAAAAGGGGGACGTCTGGTCTACCAGATCATGGACGTGGGTCTGAATGCCATAAACAGGTACTCGGATCGCGTTTTTGTACAGGGAATTGCGGGGGGCCTGGCACGATTTTCCCGGGACGGCATCGCACGGATTACCCTTCTGCCCTTTGTCACCTACTGGTACCTGAAGGGTGTCCGTTTTAAAAGACTGCAAATCAAGAAAGAAAATCTTTACTACAATATTGAAAGAGGCGTTATACCGGCAGGGATCGGGGCAGGCATGGCAGCTCTCTTCCTGGTCATTATTTTCCTGCTGAGCTAGAATACATGAAGACTGTCTGCATGTCTCTCTGGTACCGTTACCGCCCGACAGCAGCACAAGAGACAGGCATCCGCAGTTCAACGGAGGAAATACTATGGTTTCGCTGAATGATCTCAAGAAAATCTGGCTGATGGCTTCTTTGGAAGAGCCGCTGCTGGAAAAGATACAACCGTTGGCGCAACTCCACCTGTTTGGTGAAAAGGCGGTCCTTTTTGAAGAAGGACAGGAAGCGGAAACCCTGTACATGCTCCTGACCGGCAAGGTGCTTTTGGAACTGGAGGCATCAGATACCATCATGATCTCCCTTGAGGCCGTGAAACCGGGAGATCCCTTCGGCTGGTCGGCCATTATCCCGGGATCTTCCTATACGGCGAACGCCACATGTTCCGAACCCTGTGAATTAATCACCGTACCGGGAACGAAATTGCGGGAAATCATGGATAAGGATCATTTGCTCGGGTACCGGATCATGGAGGGCGTTTCAAAAATTCTGCAAAGACGACTATTCACGAGGACCGATCAATTCCTCAAGACCTTTCAGCAGCTCCCTGATATGGCGAAATTATTTCGGAGGGAATGAGACCGAGGGGCAGCCCGGTAGGTTGCCCGTGAGAAATGTGGGTTAATCCGGCAGCATGTTATAAGAATACCGCATGGTATCGGACCTGGTGACAATGCCGAACGCGGCATCCACGTTGACAATATCCTGGTACATGTCCACCACGATGGCAAGTCCCGGGGTATGTCCTTCGATAGGGACTTTGTTTATGCTGACGAGGTACCCGTTCAGCCGTGTTCTGCTGACATGCTGCAGCATTTCAAAGAGAGTCTGTTTCTGTTTGGGACCGTACGCCGGCCGAAGAAAATTCTTGAGAACGTTGAGATCGGCGTGTTGTTCAAGAAGATATGCAGCAGCTCTGGCGTCCTTTGCAGTCGTACCGGGAAAAGTCAAATTACCGGTATCTTCATAAATGCCTGCCAGGAAAAGCGTGGCCTGGATGGGAGATATGCTGATGTCGGCATTCTCCATCTGTTCCGCAAACAGCGTGGTGGCGGACCCGACCTCTTCCTGATGCAGAATGGTTGCCTGCAGATCATCGGCCCGACGCTCGTGATGATCCCAGATATGGATCTCCACGTCGTTCTTCGTGAGCAGATATCCTATCCCTTCAACCCTGGAACCTTGAGCTGTGTCCACAACCACAATTCTCTGAACGCGTTTCATATCAACGGCATTACGATCGAAAAAGGGGAAAAGATCTTTGTGAATGGACATGAACGCTCTCACGTTGGGGTTGAGCGTCTGTGGTACGATGGGTTTGGCTCCGGGATAGATTATGGAGGCGGCGACCAGGCATGACAGTGCATCAAAATCCGCATTTCCGTGCGTCAGAACTATTTCCATGACTCTTTATTATTCGGCATGTGCCGGTTTTTCATGAAGTATTTTCGGAGCCGTGCACGTCAAGCCAGCGTTGACATTTGACAGGGCCCCTCTTCTGCACAGCAATTGACTGAATAGTAGAACTACACTTTCGTCTTGTAAAGAAGGAGGCTGTTGGAAATCACGGTGATGCTGCTCATAGCCATGGCAAGCGCTGCCAGCATAGGATGGAGATGTCTTAAAAAGCCCGGCATTGATGCGAAAGGATAGAGAATCCCGGCGGCAACCGGAATAAGCACGACATTGTAGGCAAATGCCCAAAAAAGATTCTGCTTCACGGTCCTCATGGTTTTTCTGCTCAACTTGATTGCCTTTGAAATACCGGTCAGATTCCCGCTTGCCAGGATCACGTCGCCGGCCTCGATAGCCACATCGGTTCCCGTTCCGATGGCAAATCCCACATCCGCCTGTGCCAGGGCCGGGGCATCGTTGATGCCGTCACCAACCATGCCGATCGTATTCCCATTCTCCTGGAGCGCCTTGATCTTATCAGTCTTTTCTTCCGGTTTCACCTCTGCAATGACGTCATCCACATGCACTTCCGAGGCAATTGCCCTGGCGGTCTGGGCATTGTCACCCGTGAGCATGATAATCTGAAGGCCTTGTTTGTGGAGGCGCGAAATTGCGTCGCCTGCTTCCGGCTTCACCCTGTCCGCTACCGCGATCAGGCCCCCAGGCTTTCCATTGACTGCCACAATCATTACTGTTTTGCCTTGTCCCTGCAACGCACGGATCTCGTCTTCAAAGAGCGAGATGGATATGTTTCTGTCCTTCAGCAATTCGGGTTTCCCAATCAAAATATCCCGGTCCCCTGCCTTTGCCTGGACCCCGGCACCTCTCAGTGCCTTGAATTCCTCCGGCTCGAGAAGGGTGAGACCCCTTGTTTCCGCCTCGCTGACAATGGCACGACCCACCGGGTGTTCCGAACCCTTTTCAACGGATGCGGCAACCTGGAGAAGTTCCTTTTCCCCCAATGAGGATGGATCGAGGGGAATAAGGTCCACCACCGCCGGTCGTCCGACAGTAATGGTCCCGGTCTTGTCTAGAACAATGGTATGTAATTTGGTTGCTGTTTCCAGGGCCTCACTATTCTTGAAAAGCATGCCGTGCTCCGCCCCTTTGCCGGTACCTGCCATGATTGCTGTGGGGGTAGCAAGACCCAGGGCGCACGGACAGGCGATGACAAGGACTGCCACCAGGCGTATCATTGCAGGCACAAATCCACTTCCCAGGCCCCACCAGATAATGAACGTAACACATGCGATGCCGATCACACCCGGGACAAACACCGCAGCAACCCTATCCGCCAGTGCCTGCACCGGCGCCTTGCTGCCTTGGGCCTCCTGCACCATCCTGATAATCCGGGCCAGGGCGGTATCCTTCCCGACCCGCTTCGCTTCGAATTTGAGACGGCCGTCGCCATTGATCGTACCCGCAGCGACGGTATCACCGGGGCCCTTGTCCACCGGAATCGGCTCGCCTGTAAGCATGGATTCATCGACGCTTGATTCACCATCCAGGACCAGGCCGTCAACCGGGATGCTTTCACCCGGTCGTACAATGACCACATCCCCCATTTTCACCAGAGAGAGGGAAATCTCACGCTCTTTTCCGTTTTCCAGGACAGTTGCCGTTTTGGGCCGGAGCCCCATGAGTTTCCGTATGGCCCCGCCTGTCCGGCCCTTGGTCCTGGACTCCAGCATCTTGCCCAGTTTGATAAGGGTGATGATGACGGCGGATGTCGCAAAATAGACGTGGTTTCCCAAGGGGGGATAGACGAGCACTGCCAGCGAATAAAAATAGGCCACAGAAGAACCCATGGCCACCAGAACGTCCATATTTGCTCCGCCGCTTTTCAGACTCTTCCACCCTCCGGAATAGTAGTCCCACCCCGTGTAAAACTGCACCGGAGTGGCAAGGGCAAAAAACAGCCAGTTGACCCATCCGGCATGACTCCAGGGACCGAAAAGACCGAAATCTCTTCCCATGCTGAGCAAAAAGAGGGGTGCGGCAAGCAGGGCTCCTGCCGCGAATTTCCTGGTTTGATCCCGTATCTCTGCCTTGCGTGCGGCAAGCTCGGCATCCTCTTCATCCAATTCCTCGCTGGGTCGTATTGCGCCGTACCCCGCGTGTTCGATGGCTTTGATCATCGCATCGATGTCGCTGATACCGGGGATATACTCTACAAAGGCACGCTCCGTGGCAAAATTCACCGATGCATTCACCACTCCCGGCACCTTTTTCTTCAAAGCCCGTTCGATATTCATGGCGCAATTGGCACACGTCATACCGGTGACCGGAATCTCTGCGGACGCATGGGCCACACCGTACCCCGCATCCTGGATCTTCTTCACCAGGTCCTGAATCTGAATACGCTCCGGATCATACTCCACGCCTGCCTGTTCAGTGGCAAAATTGACGTTTGCCCCTTTCACCCCGTCGAGTTTATTGACATTCCTCTCTATATTCAGAGCACAGTTGGCACAGGTCATCCCCGTCACCGGAAGCGTTACCTTTTTCTCAGCCATTCCAACCTCTTCAGTCTGCAGCGGGATAATTGATCTCTTTCAGTGCAGCCTCAATCTGTTCCAGAGTTGCCGGGGCATCCCATTCCACGGTAATTTTCTTTGTCTCCGGATCACCTTCCACCTTTGAGATCCCCTGAATTTCACCCAGTTCATTTTTGATGCTCATCACACAATGATGGCAACTGATATTCGGGATCGAAAGCGTTCTTTTTTCCATGAGCTTTTTCCTTTCTTTTTGATGCTTGAATGTTGAACATACCACATAGTAGTATTTTAAGGACATCTTGCCCTGTGTCAAGGGAAGGAAAGCGGTTTCAAAAAGGAGGGCGGCTGCCCAGAGGGAGGAACCAAAAGGGGCGCATGCACAACAAGTGAGGCTGCTCTTCCTGGAGAGCGGGAGACATATCAGGCGTCCTCAAGCAGGGCCCCGGGAAGGAAGCCGTTCAGTCTTCTGGGGCGACGAAAAGGGCCCTCACCCTCTTCTCAACCTCATCCCTGATCTCACGCATAACGGCGATTCCCTTTCCTGCGGGATCGGGGATATCCCATTCCTCCGTTCTGACACCGGGGAACAGGGGGCAGGCATCTTCACAGCCCATGGATACCATCAGTTCCGGATGAAAAACTCCCTGCACCGCATCCAGCGCAGTGGGTTTCCGATAGGCCATATCAATGCCTTTTTCACTCATGGCCAGGACCATGTCCGCGTTTATCTCAGCGGCAGGCGCACTTCCCGCACTTTCCACATCAAGACGGTCCCCGAAATGAAATCGCGCAAAGGCACTTGCCATCTGGCTCCGGCACGCATTTTCCCGGCAGACAAAAAGAATCCTCTTTCTCTGCAGGAGCGGTCCGGCGAGTTCGTCCGCCTTTGCCCTGGCGTCGGCAAGGGCGGTCGGATGTTTATCAATATCTCCGCGATGTTCTATCATTCTGTATCCCAGGCTTCCCTCAAAATGAGCGCCCACCGCATCAAAGAAATACTTGGCAGCGAGTTCAGTGCCCTCGAAAAGGTTCTTCCCTCTGGTGGCGCCCACTGCCAGCATGAACCCCTTTCTCCACTTCCGGCCGGGATCAGTGAGTTTATGGGTATATTTTCGTGCCCATAAGGCCTGGGACCGGTCAATCAGGGCCTTCAACTGGGCGGTGGGCCCGTAAAAGAAGATGGGCGTTGCCATGACTATCAGATCAGCCTTCCAGAGCAGGTGATATACTTCCTGCATATCATCATCGAGCGGGCAGAAACCCTTTCTGTCGCAGGTTCCGCATTCCTGACAGGGGTGGATGTTCATTTTCGCCACGTCCAGCCGCAGGGTACTGGCCCCGAGATTTCCCGCGTCTTCCAGGAAGGCGGCAAGCAGGGAGGCCGTATTGCCCTTCTTGCGGGGACTCCCCTGTAATCCGAGAACAAACATCAACTGCGCTCCTTTTCCATCAGAGGTTGGCCCGTTTGCCGGCTCGTCCGTGTCAAGTCTCCAGTCTTCGGTTTCTAGTTTCCGCTCTCCGGCTTCCTTCTCTCCGGGACATATTTATGCGGGATCTTTTCCTCATTCCAATCCTTTGATACATACAGATTGCAGTAGCAACTGCCGTATTGCTCCACATCCGGTTCGCGATAGACACAGGGACACATAATATCCTTGTCTTTTTCACGATCGCCGGATGCCAGCCTGCAGGGACAGGCCATGTATCCATACCGATCCCTGTTGACAAGAAGGGCTTCCAGAAGTTGTATGACCCGTTCTTTATCATTGTTGAAATAATACCCTTTCAGCTCCTGGACCTTTTTCAGTGTTTCAAACAGCAGTTCCACATTATTCGTGAGTCCGAGTGCCTCTTTGATTTCATCTTCCTTATGCCCCACAATAACCTTGTCCCCGATAATAATAGTGGGAAAGGAACAATGGGGGTTCCATTTCCGCACTTCTTCGAGGATTGCGGCCCGCTCCTCTCCTTCAAGCAGATCCACATCCGTAAAATCATATGCCACCGAACAGTCATCCAGGAATCTCTTGGTCGCTTTGCAATGACTGCAGGTGCTCAATGAATACATCTTAACGGGCTTTTCTCCCATACTCTTCTCCCTCCTGATCGCTCTGTCGTTTATAAAAGTGCCCTCAATTGCCGTTCAATTTCCTGTCTGGGGAGCGCTCCCACCAAGGTATTGACAATCTGACCGTTCTTGAAAAAAAGCATGGTCGGGATACTGCGTATGCCGTACCGTGAAGCAACGCCGGGGTTTTCATCCACATTTAATTTGGCGATCTTCACCTGGCCTGCGTACTCCCTTGCCAGTTGGTCCAGAATCGGACCCACCATGCGGCACGGTCCGCACCAGGGAGCCCAGGCGTCCACCAGCACGGGACCGGGATACGAAATCACCTCGGAATCAAATGTGCTGTCCGAAGTGGTCACCGGGGTGTCATGCACCGCTCCCACGGGGAGAGGTGCCCCGCATTTTCCACAGACCGGCCTCTCTCCGAGTCGATCCTTCGGGACCCTGTTTTTTGCACCACACGTGGTACACTTCAAAAAAATGGTATCCATTCCCTTTTTTCTCCTTCAACCTCACCCCCTGCGGAACCCCGAAAATCAGCATCCCTCGTCTTCAATGATCACGGCCCCGGAAGATTCCGGTTCAGCAGGTTTTGGAGCGACCTTTTGAACCGCGCCGGTTTTCGGCTTCTTCTCAGCAGGTGCAGCGGTCTTTTTCGCGGCGATCCGGTCGGGGTTGATGATGGCCAGCATAAGGCCGAGGGCCACAAGAACTGCAGCGGCCCACATTTTCACTTTCCGCGATCCAGCAGGCAAGGTCTCAGGATCTCCGAATCTGTTTTCCACCTTTTCAACGAACCAGTAGGCGACCACCGCCATCAGGCACACCAGGAGTGCGATAACCCCCGAGTTGATCTTCAGAACATCCGACAGACGGACGGCCCCCATGCTGCCGGAAGAGTAGAATTTTTCCACGATCGGGAAGAGTTCTGCAAAAATAGCCGATCCCAGAATCATTCCAACGATAAAAATCAATCCGTCCAGCTTCCCCGAAACTGCGGACACCACTGACGTGGTCGGACAGTAGCCGCCGATGACGAACCCCATCCCGAGGATGAATCCTCCGACGATCTGGGGCCAGATATAGGTGGGCAGGAGGTACACCTTCGAAAGATCGATCCAGCCGAACACTGAAAAGAAAAGAAGCCCCACCATGCAGACAACGATGGCGGTAAACATGACCTTCAGGACCGCAAAGTCTCTCAGATAAAATATCGCTGTCAGCTTTCTTGCATTTCCAAAACCGGCCCGTTCCAGGAGGAAGCCGAACATGACCCCGATCAGTCCGGCAAGCTGGAGACTGTAAGCGAAATCAAACCATCCGAACTTGTAGAGAGGTCCCATTACAGCCACTCCCTTCTCAGGAAATACGCTGTTGCGTACGCTCCCGCAAAAATGCAGAACATGAAAACCCAGCTCCCGAAGGCCATCTCCCCCGCGCCGGTCAGGGCCTGTCCGCTGGTACACCCCCGGGCGAGTCTGGCGGCGAAGCCCGAAAGAATCCCTCCGAAAAGGGCGAGCCAAAGCCGTGCACCAACGCCTATGCGAGGACCACGGATCACCTCTCCTTTGATCCTGCTGGAAATGAAGGCTGAAAACAACCCTCCGAGCCCCGCTCCGAGAGTGAGAAACACCAGCCACGCCATGAGCGGTGATCTTCCGCCACCCAGATACCTTGCATAATACTTGTTTGCGGCTGCATGCGCGGGAGCCACCAGGTCGACACCGGCCGTAGCGATCCTCGCAAAGGACGCAGACGAACCAAGGCCTCTTCCCATGGTATAAAAGCAAAAGAGCAGAACCAGCCCCAGCAGTGCGCCAATGAGATACGGATTAGCATAACGGGTCTTCATAGCCTCATTTCCTTTCGTTCATGGTATCGGAACAGCAACGCAACCTTGCAGACGATCAGCTCTTTTGATAATTATCTTTTTTCCAGGGCCCATTCCACCATCTGCCGTACAGAGCATTGAAGGAGCTTTCCGTCAAGGTACGTGGTAAATTTACTTTCATCATTGCTGAGCGGCAAAAGCACCTCTCGCGCTTCCCCGGGGCAGAGCAATCCCATGATACGGGCCGCAAGTCCCCGTTTTGTGGGATCAGGTGATGAGAGAAACGGCGTGACATGGGGGAGTGCATCAAGGACGAGTTCCGGTCTTGCCTGAGCCAGTCGCGCGATTCCCCAGAGTACTCCCCGCTGTAACAGCTCATGCTCCTGGAAATTCCCGTCTTCACGTATATAGGATATTAGAATATTCGCATACTCGGTTGCAAGCCCTTTGTGGCTTGCCAGGATCTCACCCATTGCCTCTGCTGAACCCCATCCGATTCCCCCGGATTCATCATTGAGATTCCACATGAGGCGGCGGAGAATCACCCTCGCGGATTCCCGCTCTTCTTCAGGCAGGCCGGCAACAACCACACCCATCGCTGCTACCGCCCGCCATCTCACTTGTTCGTCACCATCGTAAAGGAAGGAGAAAAGCGGATTGATAATTTTCCTGGCCGAAACTTTTCTGAATTCCCGGAGTGCCGAAGGAAAGTCAGAGGATTTCAGGAGATCCTTTGCCCACTGCTTGAGTTTGCGGCCTTTCAAGTCTTGTCGGCCCACCATGACCACTTTTCATGTATCCTCCGGCGAGGTGATACAGTCCCGCGGGCACCAGTGTACAGCCGCATCTATCTCCTCCTGCGGATACTCCTCCAATTCTCTTATCTCAATAAAGCCCGTCTCCATATTTCGCACAAAAACAGCTGGACAAAGCTCGATGCAGGTTTCACAACCGGAGCATTCGCTGATATCAATGGCCGGTGGTGTTTTCATCCCTTTCTTCCGCTCGTCTTTTCTTCCACGCCAGGTATTCTCTATGGGTGAAACCGCTGCCCAGTTCTGAAGACCCATTTCCATGGCTGTTCTTTCTGCACACACGGCAGCGGGTTTCACCGCACATCTGGCATTCCCGGCAATCAGGGCATACCTGCTTTGGAAATAACTCAAAAGGCACTCTCCACCTTCCATTCTTCCCAGACCTTGCCCACCAGATCAGGCCCGGGTTTCAGCGTCGGTTTTCCCGGTTCCCAGCCGGAGGGTGTTGCTTCGGCGCCCTTTGTTTTTCGCACAAGCTGGAAGGCGTGTATCTGGCGTATGAGTTCACTGACATTCCGGCCCACCGGAGGTGTCATGACTTCAATGGCCTGGACCACCCCATCGGGATCGATAATGAAGCGGCCTCTCATCTCAACGCCCGCATCCGGATCATAGACCCCGTACACCTTGCCGATATTCCCCGAGCCATCAGAGAGCATGGGAAAAGGAACACCACCGTCAACCATTTTCGAAAGTTCATGGTCCTGCCACATCTTGTGGACAAAATGGCTGTCCACGCTCACAGACAATACGTCCACGCCCATGGACTGAAGCTCCTCATACTTGGTGGCAACTGCCGCCAGTTCAGTCGGTCAGACGAACGTAAAATCGCCCGGGTAAAAGCACAGAACCACCCATTTTCCCAGGTAATCAGACAGGCTGACCTGCCCGAATTTTCCAGCGTGATAGGCAGGTGCCTCAAAATCCGGGGCCTTTGCTCCTACTTTCACTTCCGCCATATGAACTACCTCCTTTTCCATGATCTCTTCTTTTTCCCTGTTTTCGTTTTCCGACGCGCCGACCGATGCACCGGTCGGTTTGCCGCACCCAACCTTCAGTTCTTTCATAGAACTACCTCCTTTCATTTCGAAAGCCTGTTCATAAATTCCCCCCTAGGGGATTAATACGCCTCTTCATAGGCCAACTCCTCTTTCTTAACCTTCCCTCTGAACAGATAGTAGGCCCAGATCTGATATGCAAGGACAATGGGAACGAAAATGAGCACGACAATGAGCATGATCGTTAGCGTCAATGGGCTGGATGACGCATTGTGTGCTGTCAGGCTGTACGCCGGATCGAGGCTTGACGGAAACAGATTGGGAAAGAGTCCGATCACCCCGAAAAAAGTCACGGCAAGAATGGTCACTGCAGAGGAAAACCATGCCTTCCAGTACTGCGCCTTTGCAAGGAACACTCTGGTTCCCAAGAGTGCAAGCACCGCAAGCAGGATAACGGCGAACAAGACGGGATGTGCCAGGTAATTGGCATACAGGTTCGTGGCAAACTTGGAAGCGAGGAGAAAAATAACGGCGACAACGAGAAGCACGGGCCAGAGTTTTCGTGCAGTCGCATCTGCTCGTTCGTGGATTTCCCCTTCGCTCCTGACAGCGAGCCACAGGGCGCCGTGCACCAGGAAAAGCAGGAGAAACAGGACACCTCCCAACAAACCATACGGATTCAAAAGGGTGAGCAGGTTCCCGTGATAGATGCCCTGTTGATCAATAGGAATGCCGCGAAAGATATTCGCAAAAGCAGTGCCAAACAGAATTGCCGGAAGGAGGCTGCCGAGAAACATGGTTGTATCCCAGATCTTCCTCCATCCCGCGCTCTCAACTTTTCCTCTGAACTCCAGGGAGACACCTCTGACAATGAGAGAAAACAGGATAAGCATTAACGCCGAATACAGGGAACTGAACATGACCGCATAAACCTTCGGAAAAGCGGCAAAGGTGACTCCTCCCGCCGTGATGAGCCATACTTCATTCCCATCCCACAACGGCCCCATGGCATTGTATACGATCCTTTTTTCTTCATCGCTTTTTGCAACAAATGGGAGGAGTGCTCCTAATCCAAGATCAAATCCATCCGTAAGAAAATAGATGGCCCAGAGAAGCCCCCAGAGTAAAAACCACACATTTTGTAGAGCCATTTCGTCCTCCTTTTCAGGTAATGAAACGCGCCGCCGAGGGCTGCGTTGTTAGGCGGTTTCAGGTCCTCTTCGAGCGTTCTTCACGATAAGGTAGACGCCCACCGCGCCCAGCAACCCATACACTACGATAAATGCCAGAAAGCTGATGAGGACCTGTGACGTGGCAATCGGAGAAACAGCATCTGATGTCTTCATAACCCCGTATACGATCCAGGGCTGTCGACCCACCTCTGCAAGGATCCAACCCAACTCAACCGCCAGGTACGGCAGGGGAATCGACCATAGCATGAGCTTCAAATACCCGGGACTCTCTGCCAGCCTGTTTCTCTTGAACCATCCGATGATGGTCACGAGGGCGAAATAGAAACCCAGGGCCACCATGGTATTGAATGCAGCATAACAGATGAAGACAGGGGGGCGCTCATCGCGTGGAAAGGCTTTCAACCCCTTCACCTCTCCACTCGGGCTGTGTGTCGCCAGAATGCTCAATAAGTCCGGAATGGGCAGTATCTCCACGACGTTTCTTTCTTCCTGCTCATCGGGAATGGCGAAAAGATATTTGGGCGCATGGGTTCTCGTCTCCCAGACAGATTCCATGGCCGCCAGTTTTGTTGGCTGCTTTTCCGCCAGATCTGATCCGTGCAAATGCCCCTCGACCACCTCAAACAGAGAGAACACAAGGCCAAATGCCAGTGCAATGCGAAAGCTCTTCGTGAAGAATTCCAAGTGCTGTTTTCTGATGAGATGGTAGGCGCTGATCCCCATGACGAAAAACGCGCTGAGTATGTATGCGGCACTGACGGTGTGGAGGAATTCCAGAATCGCCCATTTCTGAAATACCACGCTGCTGAAGTCGCTTAATTCCGCCCTGCCGTTTTTCATAACATATCCCACCGGATGTTGCATCCAGGAATTGGCGATCAGGATCCAGAGAGCGGAAAGGCTTGAAGCGCCCGCAATAAACCACATGACCGTTGCATGGGCTTTCCGGGAAAGCTTCTTCCAGCCGAAGATCCAAACCCCCAGGAGTGTGGATTCCAGAAAGAAGGCGGCAGTTGCTTCAATAGCCAGGAGTGAACCGAAAACATCACCCACGAAGGCAGAATATAGGGACCAATTGGTTCCAAACTGGAATTCAAGAGTGATTCCGGTTACGATCCCCACCGCAAAATTAATCAGGAAAAGCTTCCCCCAGAATTTCGTCATTTTCAGGTAGGTTTCATCACCGGTCCGGGCATATTTGGTCTCCATGACGGCCACCATGATTGAAAGGCCCAGCGTAAGGGGAACGAACAAGAAGTGAAACATGGTGGCAGCGGCAAACTGCAATCGTGATAGAAACAGAACATTCATGAGAAATCCTCCTTTCCTTTTTGTGAAGCTTTCCGGCCCCTGATATGTGAAAAGCGAACTTCTATTCGCTGTTACTGCAGTCTGATTTCCGCTGGCTGTCTTCTTCCTGGAGCAGCTTTTCCATTGTGGCTTGTCCGAGGGTTTTCCGTAACTGATCCCTCGCCTTTTCCCAGACCCGGTGGACGGCACAGGCAGGACTCCTGAAGCAGGATTCGGGTCTGAGAAGACAATCATTCAGAAACAGCTCCCCCTCGATCGCCTCAACAACAGCAAGCAGACTCAGATTTTCCGGTGAAACGAGGAGCCTGTAGCCTCCCCTTTTCCCTTGCACGATCTCCAGGATTCCCGCCCTGGCCAGTTGCTGGGCAATTTTGGTCAAAAATTCCCCTGGAATACCCATTTCACGGCAAACCTCTTTTCGCGGAACAGTTCGGTCAGCATCTCGGGCCGAGAGATACAGAGTGCATCTCACCGCATATTCACCTGCCCTTGTTAATCTCATGGACCCTCGCTATCTCGGATAATTAAGATCATTTAAGTCCTATATAACGAGAAACCTTTTCCTTTAGGGAAAAGCCTATCCTTTTTCCCCTATGGATAAAGACAAATTACATATAGCTGTTCATGAAAAGGAAAGCCCCTCTCCGCTGATCCCAGGAAGGCGCGGAGCGGGCATTAAAAGGTCACAACCTCAAAGCCGTCCGCATAATACCGCGCAATACTCGGATGCCCCATCATTTCGTCCAGGAACGGAAGGCCCTCGGCCTTCACCGCATCGGAAGAACCCATCTTGATGGAACAGGCCTTGCAAACCCCGTCAATAAGATGCTGTGCTTTCGCCTTTTCATAGAGTGCATGCATGGGGTTTTCCGTTTTTGCCAGTTCCGGAACCAGCTTGGTCGCAGACCCTTCTATGACCAGTTTGACGTCATGCCCCCTGTTTTTCATATCAAGAGCGTTTAAGAGGACATGAATGAAACACATGAGGTCCCCGTTATAGGCGAAAAGAGCGAATTTTTTCATTTCCGCTCACTCCCTTCAATCCGGCAGGGCTTGTGCAACTTTTTTCGCCAGTGCCCGGCAGGCCTCCAGCCCCTCTTCATCGGGCACATACTGGATTCGTATGCCGGGATCGATAACATCCAGCTTCGTGGCCTCCAGTTCCCGGTTGATCAGCTTCACCGCTTCACCGCTCCATCCAAAGGAACCGAATGCGGCCGCTACCTTATGCTGGGGTTTCAGGCCCTTCATGTAGGTCAGGAAATCCGCCACCGTGGGAAAAAGCCCGTTATTCAGGGTGGGAGATCCCACTATAACCGCACCTGCGTCAACAATTTCCGTTATGATATCACTTCGATGACATTCCCTGAGTTTCATGGGAATTGCAGGAACCCCTTGCTCATCGAGTGTTTCCGCGATGGTCTCAGCCATCTTCTCGGTACTGTGCCACATGGTATCATAGACAATGACTGCTTTGCGCCGGGGTTTCTGTTCGCTCCATTCCCTGTAGGCATTGATAATTTCGGCGGGGTCCTGCCTCCATATGACACCGTGATCCGGGCAGATCATGTTAATTTTCAGCCCCATTTCCGCAATCTTGTCAATGAGCTTCCGGATCTGGGGTGCATAAAGGAGGAGGATGTTGGCGAAATATTTTTTTGCATGGTACATAATGGCATCACCCGCCTGATCGTCGAATCGCTCCGGTCCCGCGTAATGCTGCCCGAACCCGTCACTGGAAAAGAGGATCTTATCCTCTTTGAGATAGGTGAACATGCTGTCCGGCCAATGCACCATCCTGGTTTCCAGGAACGTGAGCGTCCTTTTACCGATACTCAACTCCCCGGTATTTTCAACGGGTCGGTAATTCCACTTCTGAGGAAAATGCATGGAGAGGTTTTTCTCTCCCATCTTTGAACAATAGATGGGTTTATCCTCTCCGATCCGGTGCATTACTCTTGGGAGCCCACCTGTGTGGTCCATCTCAGTGTGGTTGCTCACCACGTAATCAATTTTTTTCGGATCAATAACTCTGCTGATACTATCGATCAGTTCATCGGCAAATTCTTTTTTCACCGTGTCGATCAAGGTGATCTTCTCATCCATAATGAGAAAGGAGCTGTAGGTGCTTCCCTGGTAAGTGGAATATCCGTGAAAATCTCTCACGTTCCAGTCAACGACCCCCAGCCAGTATACCCCTTCAGCAATTTCAATTGGCTTCATGATGACAAACGCCTCCCCTTTGAAAAAACGGCCTTCTCTCCTTGCGTATGTCCAAAGAGGCCGTAGCAGATCATTTCCGTCATTTGTCGGTCTTTCTCCGGCATGCTGCCCTTAAGACAATGCGATTCTCCGCAAAGCAATTCCGGATCTCAAGAGAAAACCCCGAACCTTTCCGTATGGAAGATTCGGGGTTCTTTCCCCTTATTCAGGTTCAAAGAGATCCTTGGTTGCGCCGCAGATCGGGCAGGTCCAGTCATCGGGCACATCTGCAAAAGCGGTACCGGCCGCTACTCCATTTTCAGGATCTCCTGCCTCCGGGTCATACACATATCCGCAAACTGTGCATACATACTTCTCCATTCTATTATGCCTCCCTTTCATTTCTGTTTTCTGGACATCAGGTACCTGTGCGATAGTGTTCTTGTCTCATATTACGCAGCTTCAAGATCCCGGCGTGAGGCCATATCGAAGAGCACGCGTTCTCTGGCCTTGTCAATCCCCAGGGCCTTCCGCTTCTTATCAATATGCTCGATCATCATCCTGGCCATCTCGTAAGGATCAACAGTAAATCCCCACTTTCCAAATCCCAATTCTTCGAGACCGTCAAAGAGCAATTTATGGAACTTCGTCTCTTCAATGATAGGGAAGGTAACTCCAAAAACCGTATAGACACCCGAAGCCACGAAATACTGGCCGATCGAAATTGCCTTTTCACTCATCCATTCCGGCGCGGCCCCGGCTGCCGGGAGATCTGCGATGCTCTCCCCCAGCCCCCCAACTCTGACCATTTCAGACGCGGCGATGAGAATTCGGCTGTTGTCCACACAGGAACCCAGGCCCAAGACCGGGGGCATGCCGACCGTCTCGCAGACTTCCCGCAACCCGTCCCCTGCGAGATGGGCGGCTTCAGGGGTACATAACCCGGCCTTTCCCAGCGAAATCTGAGAACAGCCGGTCTGGAGCACCAGTACGTCATTCCTAATGAGTTCCTTTACGAGCTCCACATGAACCCAGTCCTGTTTTACCCGTGGGTTCGTACAGCCGACCACGCCGGCAACGCCGCGGATACGGCCGTTGATAATGTTATCATTCAAAGGTGTGTAAGATGACCGGAACGTTCCGCCCAGCATGTAATTCACATATTCATGGGAAAATCCCATGACTGCTGTGGTCTTTTTCTTGGGGATTTCTATGGGCAGCTTCCGGTTCTTGAACCGTACAATGCCCATTTCCACGATGGCATCAGTGCACTTCCTGGGGTTATGCTCATCCAGTTCGATGTGCTCTGCTCCCTCAATATGGCACCGTGGATTTGTTGTGAAAAACTTGGTCCCATAGCAATCAGCTACTGCTGAGAGGCCCTGTTTGATGCACTGGATATCCACACCCATGGCGTCCACGGCCCCTGTTATAATTATTTCCTCTGTGGACTGAAAATTCCCCGCGTGAGGGATACCGTGCCGGCTCATCATCTCAGCCCCGGAACAGCACATGCCCACCAAGTTGATGCCTGCCGCTCCGGCTTCCTTTGCGGCTTGTACCAGGCTCGGGTCATTCACGGAATCGAGCATTGATTCAAAAAGATTGGGTTCATGCCCGTGAATGATGATATTCACATGGTCTTCCTTGAGAACCCCCATATCCACCTCGGTACGCACAGGAGTCGGCGTGCCGAACAGGATGTCGGATATCTCCGTAGCCACCATGGACCCGCCCCAACCATCGGAAAGCGCGGTTCGGTTAATTTGCTTGGTAATATTCTCATAGTCCTGATCAACACCGATATGGGTCCGGTGCATCAGTTCCATGATTTCCCGCATGGCACCTCGCGGGACCACGCCGTGCTTCCGCCACGTCTCCAGGGTCTTTTCCGGAACCCGCTTTGCAAAAGGAATTTCCCCTTCCACCTGGGTGTACGTTCTTTCCAGCTCACCGTACAAATCGTTGGCGATGTCTTCAGTGCTGCGTCCTTCCACTTCTATGCCTATTTCAGCGGCCACTTCCTGGAGCTTTATGGGGTCTTTGATACGGTAATCCGTGATATTCCCATTGACCACCTCCCTGAAAAGATCCAGCATGGCCATACCGTGGTCTGTATGAGCGGCAGCGCCGCTAGCCACCATGCGGGCAAAGTTCCTGGCCTCAATGGTATCGATGGTGGCCCCGCATACGCCTGTCTTCCCATAAGGATCCTTGGCATTCAGCCGGCAAGGGCCCATGGAGCAATGCTTGCAGCAGGCTGATTGTGCACCGATGGGGCAGGCCTTCATGTCCGCTGCACGGTGGAATGACGTTTCAACCCCATCCCTCTCCGCCCTTTCCAGCATTTGGGCGGTCGTCTCACATATGGTAGCCTCGCGTATATTCAACTTTTTCGCTTCCTTTTTCACTTTTCCTTCTTTCACTGTATCCATTCCATCTCCTCCACCGGATTCCTCACGCCAGCAACAGAAGCCAGCCATGACAAAGGCGTTCAGACCGGATTATTTCATCTTTTTGGCAACATCCCCTCCATATTCCTGCGCCATCTGGACTCCACCGCCTAATAATGACGACTTCAATCTCAAGGCATCCTTCACCATGTCCATTTTAAAGATCTTTTCCATGGTGTCGTAAATACGGTCAGGAGCCTCACCGCTCCATCCGAAGGCGCCGAAAGCCCCCCCTGCTTTTCCTTCAAGGTTGGCCCTCTCTGCCAGGAAGAGCATCTTTTTCATGGCCTGCATCATGGTGCCATGATACGTGGCAGACCCGAACACGTACGCATCATACCCTTCCAGATCAGATGCATCCTTGATGTCCGTACTGTTTTTCACTTCTGCTTCCGCCCCGCCGATCCGGATGCCTTCAGCGATCAATTCGGCAATATTCTTGGTTTCTCCGGCTCTGGTGGCGTAAACAATCAATGCTTTTCCCATTGCTTTTCCTCGCTATTTTTCTTCTTCGATCGCCTCAAGATGTCCCTTGTGCTTGGTACCGCACAGCGGGCACACGATCTCGATTTCGTCCTCATTGCCGATAAACTTTTCCCGCAGCTTTTCAGGGCCGAGAAAGCTGACATCTCCACATGCACAATGTGGACATTCTGCCCTTACCCGGTATTTTTTTTCAGACATAATAAGCCTTCCTTTCTTGACCGGTCTTTCGGCCTTTTTCCTTCAGCCTTCCGGCTCCAGTCTATTCACTTGTCTTGTTACAGCCTCTTATCAGATCCTGTTGTTCCGCAATCGGGAATATAACAGGATACATCGGTGAATTCACACTTTTCCTTACAGGATGGGCACTCCTCGGGCGGCGTATCCGCCTGCAAGGTGTACCCGCAGTTCTGGCATTTCCACTCTCCCATGACCCGTTCTCCCTTCTTTATCACTCGTCGGATGAAGCAGCCGGAGGATTAAACGTGCGCTGCCCCAGCTCTCTGTCCAGCATGAAGAGTCCTCCTGCGGCATCGCCCATAAGCCGTATTTTCTGGACCACCTCATTGGCACTGTCCTCTTCTTCCACCTGCTCTGTTACAAACCACTGGAGAAAAATCTCGGTCGCGTGATCTTTCTCCTCTCTGGCCCGGTCAACCAGGGCATTGATTAATCCTGTCACCTTTTGCTCGTGGGCGTATGCAGCCTCAAATGCCGCAAGCGAAGAGTCCCATTCGGACGGAGAGGCGGCAATCGCCTTCAGCGTCACCCGGCCGCCCCGCTCATGAATATAGTCATAGAACTTCACCGCATGGATCAGTTCTTCCTGGGCCTGAATCCGCATCCATGAGGCAAATCCCCCGAGATTAATGGATTGAAACCACGCGGACATTGCCAGGTACAGATATCCGGAATACAACTCCGCATTCAACTGTTCATTCAAGGCGTCTTCGATATTCCTCTTCAGCATGCTTTCTATCCTTTCCACAGCCCGTGAAGATTACAGTAAGCCCTGGCAGTCACCTGATCCGCATCCACCTTGAACGTCGCTTCCGGTGCATCTCCCGGTTTCAGGAACTGCACATAAGATTTCTCTCCGGCAAGGAGTTCAATCCATTCAATGTAGTGCTTCTCTTCCATGGGGTGCGGCACGTCACCCACTTTCACCTTGTATCCCTCGGCAGTCTTTTCCACCACCGGTACGTGCTTTTCCCTGGCTGCATCTACGGTATTTTCCTTGAAGAGTTTCATGGGCTGGCCGCAACAGACAAGCTCGCCTTTTCCGCCATGCATGACCAATACGATGTTGCCGCACACTTCACACTTATACACTTCCAGTCTTTCCGCCATTTCCTTCTCCTTCTCTTGTTAACACGAGTGTTTCCGTTATTTCGCCAGTGCCTTGACCGCGCTGAGCGCAGCCTGGTAATCGGGTTCCTCTGTGACCTCTTTCACGATTTCCAGATACCGTACTGTACGCTCCTTATCAAGCACAAAGACGGCCCTTGCCAGTAAACGCAATTCCTTTATCAGAACTCCATAGCCCTCTCCGAAGGATGCATCCCGATGATCAGAGAGGGTCACCACCTTGTCAATACCCGCGGCGCCACACCACCGTTTCTGGGCAAAAGGCAGATCCATGCTCACCGCAATGATGCCCACATCATCCAGATCTGCAGCCGCCTCATTGAACTTCCTCGTTTCCATATCGCATACCGGGGTATCCAATGAAGGCACTGAAGCAATAACAAAGGCATTTTGCTGAAATGAAGAAAGCCGTACCGGCTGCAAATCATTGCCTATCAGTTCAACATCCGGGGCCTGGCCACCGACTTTCAGACGGGTCCCCAACAGCGTAAGGGGATTTCCTTTCATGGTAATCATACCAGAATGTTCTTCCATAATAAACCTCTTTTCTCTTTCACATACCGTTCATCCGGTCACGGTATGCTTTCAGCGGGGGGGTCCAATGGGCCCGCCCCGCCGACTGAAATCGTCAGTAATTTTCTCCCAGCAATTCAAAATGGGCCTGCGGATGCGCACACGCAGGACAGATGGCAGGGGCTTCTTTCCCCATGTAAAGATACCCGCAGTTCCGGCATCTCCAGACAACATCTTCATCCCGTTTGAAAACCTGGCCGGCCTCAATATTTGCAGCGAGATCATTATACCGCTTTTCATGCTGCTTTTCCGCCACCGCGATGGCATTAAAAACAGCAGCAATTTCATTGAATCCTTCTTCCTTTGCGACTTCCGCGAATCCCGGGTACATTTCGGTCCATTCATAATGTTCACCGCCGGCAGCGGCCTTGAGGTTCTCCAGGGTCGTTCCTATCCTTCCTGCCGGAAACGACGCGGTAACCTCTGCTTCTCCACCTTCCAGGAACTTGAACAACCTTTTGGCATGCTCTTTCTCCTGGTTGGCTGTTTCCTCAAATACGCCCGCCATTTGTACGAATCCTTCTTTTTTCGCCTGGCTTGCAAAGTAGCTGTATCGGTTCCTCGCCTGGGACTCTCCCGCAAAGCCGGTCAATAAATTTTTCTCAGTTCTGCTTCCCTTCAGTTCCATTGACTTTTTTCTCCTTTCTCAAATAAGGTTATTATTTTGCTTTTAGCCATTATATCAAATAAAATTTCGGTCTTCCTCGTCTCACGAGGTGACCGGAACAGAAAATCGCTTCTCCCTGAAATGGACCTTTGCCCGCTGACATTTCGGACAGGTCAATTGATCAGGCAAATCCTTGAAAGGGGTCCCTGGTTTCCACCCTGCACCGGCATCTCCCTTTTCGGGCTCGTAGGCGTATCCGCACGGGCACTTATACAAATGGACTTTTCTGTATCCACCTGATGTCATACGGTCTTACATCCCTTCCTGCACGACGGAACCCGGCCCGGCCAGAGGTCTGAACGCCTTCTTGCTGGCACCGCATACAGGGCATTTCCAATCATCGGGCAGATCTTCAAATTTGGTTCCCTTGGGGATCTTCCCTTTTCTATCCCCCTTGTCCGGGTTGTAGATATAGCCGCAATTGATCGTCTGGCATTGCCACATCTCTTCCGGTTTTGCCATTCTCGCCCTCCTTCTTTTGGGAGTGACCAACCGGTGCATGAATCACCCGGGAAACGCCTGTGGACACCCTCTCTGGTTTTTGTCTCCGTATCTGTTGAAAATCGCCTGCTGCCTTTTTAATCTTCCACTGCGTAATAACAACGCTTCGGTGATATCACTTTCCCTTTTTTCTTCAAAGTGCCGATCACCTTTGATACTTCCTTGCTGTCCACCCCAAGCATCTTCGCGACATCTCCCGGCCTTACCGGTTTCCCGGCCTTCTTCATTGCCTCCAGAACCTTGCCTTCCATTTTTTCCTCCTCCAGGAAAATGCTGTTATTCGTTTGTCTCATTCCGGAAAAGCCTGCACCAGGAAAAGAAAAGGCGCGAAACTCGCCTTTCAGATACCATCTTCCATGGCCGATCATCCGCCGGCGTCAAGCTCTTTCCGCAACCACTCTCTCACCTCGTCCTCCACTGCATATACCCCCTTGTGAGAGCGCATACGCATCTTCAATTTCTTTTTCAATTCCCCGGGGATATGAATCCTTGCGAGTTCGGCGGAACCCTCAGAAGTCCTTCTGACCAGGTAAATCACGGGCTCTTCTTCCCAGGTGTTCAACACAAAATAGAGGGCAACGTCATTCTTGGACCTTATCATATCATAGCCCCGGCTCCAGTTGTTGCCCCACTCGAGATAGAGTCTCACCGCCTCTTCGGGAGTCATGTCCCAGTCGATGGAATCTATGAGTTTCTGCTCTCTCTTGAGGTCTTCCAGGGCCATCATGTCTCATCACCCCTTCCCTCTGCACCCGCCAGATTCACCATGCTGCTCCTCACCTTCACGACTCCAGCCACCAACCCTTCTTCACATGAGCCGATCGTTCGTCTTCCGCCAGTTTCTTTATGCGAAAAGCCGAATCCCGCAGTACCGCGTACAACACGCCACACCCGTCATCTTCACGGACCGCATCACCCTCATCAGCCAGCCCGATCATCTTCTCCACCATCTCAAGTGTCTTTTTGATGCTCACATCACATGGCTTCATAATTTCCCCCCGGAGTTTTCGACCCATAAGGCCTATATAAGAGCACGTTTCATGCCAGATGATCAGCACAGGGGGAAAGAGATATGACCTGTGTTATTTCAATATGTTCCATGACACAACAATTGGTCTCCCGGAAGACTTGGTGCAAGAGAGGAGAAAATGAGACAGATATGTATCACCCTCCGTATAGATTTATAACCTATTTAAATTATAGCTTATTTTCAACCCATTCTATCCACTGGAACGTGCCTGCCCGGAAACATGCATCAGGTTTGCCGGGAAAGTGTCTCATCTTAACTTATGAGACAGAATCGTCTCATGAGACAATGTGACGCACCCGGGTAAGGCAGGGGAAAAAGGATGGCACGGCTATGCTGACTTGATTTCAGGATGTTCGCCAAGGAACCGGTACAGGGTCGCCCGCCCCACCCCCAGCATCCGGGCGGTTTTGGCCTTGTTCCCGCCGGCGCGCATCAATGCGTCCGAAACGGTCTCCCTGTTCAACTTTCTGCGGGGGCCACGAGATAGCCGGCTCTCTTTCCATTGTCTCAGCTCCGCCGGTAGGTGCTCCAGATCTATGCACCCTCCCCTGGCCTTGAGCAGGGCGAAGCGGAGCGCACTCTGGAGTTCGCGGACATTTCCGGGCCACGGATATTCCACCATCAACCCGAGGGCCTCCGGGGATATCCTCCGCTCTTCATTCCATTCTTTGGGTTCTCCTTGGAGAAAATGGTTTATGAGGAGGGGAATATCATCTTTCCGTTCCCTGAGCGCGGGGATAGTGATGGGAACGACCCGAATCCGATAATATAAATCCTCCCGAAAATGCCCTCTTGCAACTTCCCGGGCCAGATCCCTGTTCGTTGCGCTGATGATACGCACATTCACGGAGACGCTTTTCTCCCCGCCTACCCGCTCAAATACTCCCTCCTGGAGAACCCTCAGGAGCTTTGCCTGCACCGTCTTCGGGAGATCGCCGATCTCATCCAGGAACAGAGTCCCGCCATCGGCCAGTTCAAACCTGCCCTTTTTGTCGCGTATGGCCCCCGTAAAGGCCCCTTTCACATGTCCGAACAGTTCGCTCTCGAGTAGTCCTTCGGGAAGGGCCGCGCAGTTTACCGGGACAAAGAGCCTCTGTGAACGCGGTCCTTCATTGTGGATTGCCGCCGCCACAAGTTCTTTCCCGGTCCCGCTTTCGCCCTGGATGAGCACGGGGACATCCACATCCGCAACATCCCTGATAGTCTCAAAAAGCTCTCTCATCCTGGGGACCTGTCCAACTATCCCGCTGAAACCCTTCTCCACTTTCAGCCGCTTCCGCAGGTTATTCAGTTCTGTCACATCCTCCAGCATCACAATGGCGAGACATTCCTCGTTCTGTTTCAAGGGAGATGCGCTGATGAGAAAAGTGAGATCCAGAGATCTGCCGTTCACGGCAAACTCCATGTGGGTCCTCTTTCTCTCTGTTCTCTCCCCCGATACCGCCTTCAGCGCGGTATTCCGTATGATACAGGAGTCGCATTCCTCTGAAAATCCACACCCTTCATCTGATTTAAGGGCGTTTGCACACCGGATCACATTCCCTACGCGTTTCAACAGCGATGTATCCCCTGCGTCCGCGTAGGTTCTCAGAAAAAAATCATTAGCCGCATGGATGCGTCGATCGCTGTCCAAAATCAGTATCGCGCAAGGGATTGCGTCAAACAGGGTCTTCAGGAACGCCTTGTTGTCTAACAGCTCGGTGATTGTTTCCATGTCTCCCTGTGCTGTTATTCATCCATGGATGAATGACCGCATATGCATCTCGCCTCCGTCTCAAGATAGAGGCCATGCCGGGATTCGCATATCCATTGACAGAAAAAAGGGGACCTTCATCCCCGCCGCAACCGCATGTATCCTCGCATGAACACGTGGTCACTTTCAGTGTGGATGTGAAAAACCGGCCAAAAAAAGCTGATTTTTCATACTGGTAATGTAAGAAAGGCGGAGGATTTTGTCAAGAAAGGGCATCGACGGCGCTGAAGTTGTTGGCGATAATCCCCTGGTGCGATAATGCCCAGTCGTACTTCACGGGATCATTCTGCGAATAGTCTTTCAGTCTCTCCGTTATTTCCAAGGCCGCACGCAGGGACGGGGTCCGCCGGCAAGTGAAGCCGAGGTCCCTCGCCACCCGATAGATATGCGTATCGAGGGGCACAACGAGTTCAGCAGGATCAATGAAATCCCAGAGGCCCAAGTCAATGTTATCACTTCTGACCATCCATCTGAAATACATGAACAGCCTCTTGCAGGGAGATCCCTGAAGAGAACATGGAATCAGGTAGTACACAGGGGAAAACGATGCAATGAACGCTTCAACAAAATCCAGGAGATGCCCCGGCCGGTAATGTTGTCTGGCAAAGCAGTCGAGTGAACCGTGTTTTCTGAGAACAGTCTGAATCACCTTGAAAAAACGGAATACATCCCGCCCGGTCACGAAACGGTACTTGAATGAGAGCAGGTCTGCTTCAGGTGCACGGCCGAGCGTCAGGATGTAGTGGAGCGGTTCATGACGGACGATTTCAAGCAGGCGGTCCACTGCATTGAATATCTGCGTGACACGACCGAAAGCAAGTGAAGAAGCAATCAGGCCGACGAGTTCACGCTCTGCAGGATTTTCAAACCGGTGCACGTATTTTATTGGATCGAATTGAATATACTTTCTGTCATTAAATACCGTGTAGAGAGTATCAAGCCTTGCTCCCAGCAGTCTTCCCCGGCCCTGCAATCCATTTCCCGTACCCTTGCTCATAAGCATAAAAGAATATCTTCTCCGTGCCGTGTCAAGTCCTTTTTCTCTGATCATCAGCAAGGCGTCAGATGCAAGTCGAAGATCCCGTCTCCGGCGGGGGCACCAAGGAGCGACGACTGAGATAGTATGACAATACGTCGCAAGGAGGAGCGATTGAAGGCAACGCGGCTTGAACTTTGCGAAATCCCGTTTTAGCGGGGAGATGATGCCTTGATGGATCAGGGATGGAAAGAGGCGCTTGCATTCCCTAACATTCACTGTTAGAAATGCAGGATGGAAATGGAAACAAAAGCCTGCATTTCAAGAGGGTCCTGGAGGGCTCTGTCCTCTGCTACGGGAAGGAATAGGTGAATATGGAAAGCAACCGGGTTGTCCCCACAATGTGTCATGGATGTTCCTATGGCGGGTATAACTGCGGCATTTTAGCCCATGTCCGGGAAGGAAGAATTGCCAGGGTTGAGGGGAATCCTTCTCATCCTCTGAATAACGGAAAACTCTGCGCCAAGGGGCAATCTGCAGTCCAGTGGGTCTATAATGACAATCGCCTCAAGTATCCCCTCCTGAGGAAAGGCAAGAGAGGAGACGGAAATTTCGTCCGTATCTCATGGGATAAAGCCATGGAGATAACCGCCGGTCACATCCGGGAAACAAGAGAGCGGTACGGGCCCGAGTATATCATTCTCTCCAAAGGCCAGTCGTCCAGCTGGGGCGGGCTCCATCATCTCCTGTGGATAAGATTTATGCATGCCCTTGGCTCCGTCACTTTCAGCAACTGGGGACCGTCCGTGTGTTATGCCCCTCAACTGATGTATCACAAGCAATTGATCGGCGGTCCCACATACGCCAGGCCGGACTATGATCATGCAGACCTCATTCTCGAATGGTTTACGGGCGGAGGGAAAGGAGGACCCGCACGAGGCGGAGCCGAAACCCTGGATACCAATTTCAGAAGTATCCCCCGAAAAATCATCGAACGCCTGAAAAAAGGGGCCAAGCTTGTTATTATCAATCCCCAGTTGATCTCCATCGGGGCCAACGGACGTGCCTATAAATGGCTCCCTGTCAGGCCGGGCACGGACGGCGCCCTTGCCCTGGCCATGATCCATGTCATTCTGAAAGAGGAACTGTATGACAAGGAGTTTGTCTCACAATGGTGTGAAGGGTTCAAGGCTCTGGCGGACCATGTGGAGCAGTATGACCCGGCCTGGGCGGAAACGATCACCGGCATACCTGCAGAAGAGATAGAGGAACTCGCAAGACTCTATGCAACCACGAAGCGGGCCTGCATACGGGTATCAGAGGCTCCCCAAAAAAAGGATTTGAGATCTTTCGCCATGGCCGTTCCCATTCTCATGGCCATAACCGGTCATCTGGACAGGCCGGGGGGGAACATATGGTTCTTTCCTCCGGGCCGGTTGGGTTTTTCCACGCTCTCAGGGAAGGTATCACGGACGGCCAGGGAAAGGGTCCTGGGTGCTGACATCTTTTGTATTCGATCATCCGGAAGGAATTCCGCCTTTTCTCACAGCGTCATCAGCGCCCTGGCAACCGGGAAACCCTATCGCCCGAAAGCCATGCTGATATTCGGCTCCAATCCGTTGAGCACGGCGCGGAATCCCCGCCTGGTCACTGAGGCCCTGCAGAGGCTCGAATTCCTTGCCGTCGTCGATGTGGTTCCCACCCCGACAACCCGGTATGCGGACTTGATCCTGCCCGCAGCCACGAGATATGAATGCTCATATCAACCCTCCCTCTGGGAGAACCATCTTGCCATGAGCCGGAAGGTCATCGATCCCCTCTGGGAGACACGGGACGAACTGGAGATTACCCTTGATCTGGCCTGCAGGCTCGGCATGGAGCAGGATTTCTGGGAGGGACGATATGATGCCATGGTCAACGATTTCCTGGAGCCCCTCGGCGTCACCCTTGATCAACTGGAACAGCATGCCCTCGAAGGACTCTATCTCCCTCGAACAAAGTGGATGGACCGTCGAGAGAGATTTAAAGAGCTGTTCAAAGACCTGCCGAATGGAAAAATCCAGCTTTCCAACAGGATCGTTCAAGATGAGGGATTCGAACCCTTCCCGGTTTACCGCGGGGAGCCGGAAGATCCTCTCAATGCACCTGAGCTTGCCGAAGCATTCCCCCTCATGTTCACGGACGAACATTCGGACTATATCAATCACCATTCCTGGATGCGGGATCTCCCCTGGCTCCGTGAGATTCGGGAACACCCTGTTGCCAAAATCCATCCCGCTACCGCGGAAAAATACCATGTGCGGAATGGCGATTGGATTGAGATTGTATCCCCTCATGGAAAAATGAAGGCAGTCGCCCAGCTGTTTCCTTCCATCCGTCCCGATACGGTCATGGCACAACATGGATGGTGGCAGGGATGCAAGTCCCTGGATATCCCGGAGACGTCTCCCCTGGAAGACGGCACTAACCCCAATGTCCTCTACGGCTGGGATCACATGGATCCGCTGAGCGGCGACATCACGAAAAACACATTGGTGAGAATAGCAAAGACGTCTCCTCCTGAGCGGATATCTCCCATGGAGAAAGGAATATGAAATGGCATATGGTCTTCTGGTTGATGTAAGCAAATGCACGGGCTGCAAAAGTTGTGTGGTCGGGTGCAAGAATTGGCATGGTATTCCTGCCGGAGAACAGGGCAGAATAAAAATCGTGGACCTGACTGCGGGAGACTATCCGAACGTTTCAAGATGGATATTCCCGCTCATGTGCATGCAGTGCGATTATCCGCCGTGCGTATCCGTATGCCGGTTTGGGGCCGGTCTCATCGATAAACACGGTATTGTGTCCGTGGACCGGAATAAATGTGTCGGATGCGAACTCTGTACCCTGGCATGTCCCTATGGCGTCAGGTTCATGGGACAAAAAGGGAAGGTAGCTGACGGATGTGACCTGTGCATTGACAGGGTTCAAGAAGGGCAGATGCCTTACTGTGTCGACACATGCCCCACCGATGCCCTGATCTTCGGAGACCTGGACGATCCCCAAAGCGCCCTTGCCGGGCTGATACGGCATGAGAAAGCTCAACCCTTGAAAAAGAAATACAGGACACACCCGAAGGTCTTCTATGTCAACCTTCATCATGATCCTTCCAGCCTTTCTCAGTGAATTTTCTCCCGCAGAGCAGGAGGCATCATGAAGCCCCCGATGGGGCTCAAAGAGGTGGCCTTTTATTTCGTTCCGAGGCTCCGGGGAAATCGACGGGCTCCTATGCTCTGCTTTCTTCAGAGGATGGCAGGGCGGGATGGCGTCCGGAGACGAGGGCTTCCAGACGTTCCCGCCGTTCCGCCAGGTCCGGGTCACTGAAAAGAGGCAGACACGCTTTAAGACGCTTCTGCCCTGACGCCACCTTGACGGCAAAGGTAAAGCAACTGCTTTCACCGCATTTCCGGCAATTCGTCGCGGGCAACAGCTTGAAAACGGCCAGGGGCTGCACCCGTTGATGCCGTGTTTCATCCGGGGTGATTTCCTTTCTGCGTTTCCATGTTTGATTCACCAGCGTGACAAGGTATTGCATCTTCTGCTCTGCCTGCTCCCGACTTTCTAAGTCGTCCACCGCGATGCGGTCTGTCCAAAAGCCGATCTTACTGCCTTCATGCCGCCACGAGAGGACAGCGTCATCACGGAAATAGACCGCCTCCGGCAGCGTTGCGTTCAAATATGCCAGGGCCGCACTGATATCCACCGGCAGGCGCGCGATGGCTTCAAATTCGAAGTGCTCGGCACTATGACCCGAAACAGTGATCTCCAGTTCATAAAATTCAATCAACATCTCTTTTCTCCCGCATTTCCTTGAGTGACTTATACTACCATACGCTGGGCTGACCGGCAAATATGAAGCCCTTCCCCAAATCCACCGTCTAAATTCCGCGATGGTAATCTTGTGGGTTGATTTGCTGAAGGAAGTAGTAAATTTATTTCCCGATCCTGCCGATATACAGATATAATTCTTGAGAAAGACGCCCTGGCAGGCGCGATGAGGAAGATGGCAAGCATTGCGACCATGAAACTGGAACACCTGGCGGGCCGAGAGGTGGGCACTTCCGTTCTCCTCAGGGAACTGGCAAGAGGGGGCATGGCGGTGATCTTTTTGGCCTACCAGAAGACGCTGAAACGCCGGATAGCTGTCAAGATACTCCCGAAGGCCCTGATCAACGAAACGAGCGTGGAGTTTTTTCACCAGGAGGCTGAGGCCGCTGCCATCTTGGCCCACCCAAACATTATTCCGGTATACGAAGTAGGAAACACGAGTGAGTTCCTCTTCTTCACCATGCAGCTCGTCAACGGAAAGTCCCTGGCCCAGTACATCAAGATGGCGGTGAAGAATCCCCTGCCCTCCAAGCGCTTTCTTCCCTTGGAAGCCACCCTGCGTATCGTCATGGAAGTCCTCGATGCCCTCGATTATGCCCATCAGCAGGAAATCATCCACCGGGATATTAAGTCGGCAAACATCCTCATCGAGTCCCACACGAAGCGGCCAATCATCACGGACTTCGGCCTGGCCAAGGTGTCACGGGGACCTGACGAAAACGACTTTATGCTTCTGGGCACGCCGATCTACATGGCGCCGGAACAGATTCAGCAGAAACAGGTTGACCCCAGGACCGATATCTATGCCACCGGCACAATGCTGTTTGAAATGCTGGTTAACCGGCTGCCCTTTCCAAAGGTGAAAAACTACAAGGAGCTCCTGAAGGCCAAACTTACCCTGCAAGATCGTCTATTCACCCATCGGCCTTCCCAGTTGAATCCTGCCGTTACCGGGGCATTGGACCGGATCGTGGAGAAGGCAACCGCCTTTCACCAGGAAGACCGGTACGCTTCCGCCCGGGAATTCAAGGCGGACCTCGAAGAATATCGTACGCACAGGCTCGAACACGCGGCCGCGAGGAGAAACCATGTCGGAACCACGGCCCATTAAAAACCAATTGATGCAGTTCGGGCGGAATATTGCCCTGCTCTTCAACCGGGTCACCATGTACGACACATCCCACCCCTATGTTGAGCAGTCCATCGAACTGGTCCATCAGACGATAGAGCCACTGCTGAGGCACATCTCCCCCCTCGTTTTCATCTTCACTCGGGGACAGTTCTTTATCGACGAGGAACCGCTCGACCCGCGTGTGAACGTGACTCGTATCATCTCTCACTTCAAGAAGGCCGGCATCCAGTCCGTCTCCTTTGAAAAGGGGGTGGACAAGAACGACATCCGCATTTTCCTGGAGATCGTCTCCTCCCTGACCAGATACCCCAATGGGGACGCCATGAAGGACGCGCTGGCGGCAAAGGGTGTTGATTACGTGAAAATCAATCATGTTTTCTACAAGAAGGTCACCGAGGATGACGAAGTGATCTCAAAGCAGACCCTCAAGAAAGTGACACCGGCGATGATGGATGAGGACCCGTTCAAGTCCAAAAGGATGTTCATCGAGGCTCTCCTGGAAAGCGTCTTGACTGATGAGTTTATCAAGACACTCAATATTGAAAACCTCGTGAAGAACCCGGCGGGCCTCACCCGGAACATGATCGAAGCGGACCTGAAAGGGAAAGAGGGGTCTGCGCAGGGTGAGGAGCGCAAAGGACCAAGCGGAATTTCCAGAGAGGACGGCGCTTCCGGAGACGAGACAGCGCAGGCCGCTTCGTCAAGGGTGAACCCGCAGGAACCCTCGAGGAACGGGGTTCCGCGTCATCACTCCGGAGCCGCTGCGACCGGAGCCCTGTTCGAAAAATCGATCTCTGGGAAGAATACCGCGGGGCAGAACAGTCCGGCGCAAGTCCACGCGGCCCTCCCCACAGGCCCTGGCGGGGGAGCTGAGGCCCCGGCTGATGTCCCCATGGGCCATGGTGCCATACTTTACAGGCAGCTCGAAGTCATTGAGCAGGAGGTGGAGAAAAACCTTGCCGGTCAAGGCAGTGTAGAACTTTCAGAGCTGGTCTCCGCCGTCTTTGAAATGAAGAATCAGCTCATCACGGGGATCGGAGCCCAGAAAGCTCTGGGGATCAGCTATGAAAACGAAGAAAAGATCTTGGAGAAGAGCAACGAGATCACCGACCGGGTCCTTCTTTCACTCATCCGGGAAGAGTACCAGGCGGGCCGTATCAGCACCTCCCGGCTGGCCCAGATCCTCCGGCGGCTGGTACCCGAACCTCAAGAACTCCGCAGGCTCCTTCCAAAAATCAAGGAGGCCCTCCTGGGGGAGGGCATGTCCCTGCCTGAATACCTGAAGCTTGTTCAGGAGCTTGGTCGAGAACTCCAGAGCGACGGCCTTGCCAAAATCATCCACGACAGCTCGGAAGAGATCGGGCTGGACAGTGAAGAGATCTTCGAGGAGGTGAAACGAAATCCATCCCAGGCCGCCGAGATTATCTACCTGGCGGCCGAAATCCGGAA
This sequence comes from uncultured Desulfobacteraceae bacterium, assembly GCA_964633015.1. GTDB lineage: Bacteria > Desulfobacterota > DSM-4660 > Desulfatiglandales > Desulfatiglandaceae > B46-G9. The sequence continues at coordinate 126,598 of CAZWEV010000003.1, forward strand.
GGGCACGGGGGATGAAAAGGTGCTCTCCGATCTGCTGGTGGATTACGTGGAGCGACTCGGAACCCGGATGGGCGAGGACCTGGCCCAAGGCAGGGAAGGCGATGGAGAGACACATCTTCAAAAGGTCATGACGGACGTCAAGTCCAATATCGTCCGCAAACTGGCCCGCATGGACGTAAAGGACGACGTCCTGGCGCGGTTGGAAGAGAAACTGAACAAGCGTGTGGATCATATGCTGGACAACCTGCGCCTGGAGTGGCTCAAGAGCCAGGAGGCGCAGTCCGACAAGGCCCCGGCCAAGCGCCTCAGCGTGCTTCAGACCCTGGAACGCAGTGTGAGCGAAAGAGAGGAACTGGGAGAAATCCTCAAAGTCATCCGATCCAAGGTGGAGGCCGGGGAAATCGACGAGAACGATTTTCGACAGATTCACGCAGAGATTCTGGCTCAGAAACAGCGGATCAAGGATCTTGAGTCCGGGAAAAACCTCCCTTCGGGTATCCTGAAGTCGGAGGAACTGTTCCTTTTCCTGGAAAAGGAGATGGCACGCGCCAGACGGTATAATACACCCTTCGCGGCCCTGGGCTTTACCCCGGTCAAGGCCAAGACACAGGCCAAGAAAGGGGAGGAGACCGTGAACCGCCAGTCTCTCATGGATGCAGTCATGCAGAAGCTCGCGGCGATCTTCCGGGAAACGGACGTCATCGGGCTGATCGGAAGAAGCCGGGTGATGGCCCTGCTTCCCATGACGCAGGAGTCCGACGCGAAACTCGCCCTGCGCAGGAGTATGAAGCTTCTGCACCTTGAGCCCCTCGACGTTGCCGGGACCCCCGTGCACATCAAGGTGGCTGGAGTGTTGGCCAGGGTGGACCTGGAAGACACCCCGGATACCAACGCCTTCCTCCAAGTCCTGGCTATCCAACTCACAGACATGGCCGCCAGGATCAGAAATATCCACTCCTACTTCTGATAAAAAGCACGGCGGGCACATTCCGCAATCCCATTTTCCATGCTTATTCTTTCCCGTGAGATTCCTAACACAAAGGGCACACCAGCACCCCGGGCCAACCGTCAAACGGGAAGCCCTTCCCATGAATGCCTTGGTGCTTTTCTATTGTCCCGAAGGGTGTGTTCATATATGCTTCTTTCAAGAGATTCTCAACGAGGCGGTTTCATGGAAAAGATACGAATCGGAGTCAGCACCTGCCTCATGGGAGAGCCGGTGAGATATGACGGCGGGCATGCCCATGACCGGTATGTGACGGACACACTGCGCCGATATGTGGAATTTGTCCCTGTTTGTCCGGAAACCGAGGCAGGTCTGGGGGTACCCCGCGAACCCATGCGGCTTGTGGGCCGTCCGGAGTCTCCTCGCCTTATCACGGTCAAGACAAAAAGAGATATGACGGACATTCTCGTCACGTGGGCCCGAAAAAGGGTGAGGGAACTGGAGACGGAAGACCTCTGCGGATTTATTTTCAAGAGCAGATCGCCCAGCAGCGGCATGGAACGGGTAAAGGTGTACAGTGAAAGCGGCATGCCGGTCAAGACGGGGGTGGGGCTCTTCGCGAGGGCGTTCATGGAAC
>CAZWEV010000004.1:0-101948 GCA_964633015.1 uncultured Desulfobacteraceae bacterium
TCATTTTTGTCATCTCCCTTCTGGCCATGAGCCTGAACATGCTGGTCGGCCACGGTGGACTGTTTCAGTTTCATCACGGTGTCTTCTACGGCGTGGGCGCCTATGCCTTCGCGCTTTTTATCACCAAGACCTCCCTGCCCGTATGGGTCGCTTTTATTGCCGCGCCCTTGATTGCAGCAACAACCGGCCTTCTCATAGGGTGGTTCTGCGTGCGGCTCACAAGACTCTACTTCGGCATGCTGCAGATATCCCTGGGATCTCTCATCTGGGCAATCGGGTTCCGGTGGTACAGCCTGACAGGCGGCGATGACGGCATCTCCGGCATTCCCGTGCCCTCTTTTCTCTCCTCCATCACCGGCTCCTACTACTTCATTCTGATCCTGCTGGTTCTCTGCCTGATCGCCATGTATCTTATTTTATACTCGCCATTCGGCGTTTCCCTGCGCGCCACCCGGGACAACCCCGAAAGATCCGAGGCCCTGGGCATCAACGTCAGGCACCATCAGCTTATCGCCATTGTGATAGGCACGTTTTTCGCGGGCATTGCCGGAGTCCTGTATGTGGTCCTGGAACGGTCGGTCTTCCCGGACCTTCTGTTCTGGTACCTTTCCCTGGAGATATTCATCATGTGTCTCCTGGGAGGCTGGTTTACCTTTGCAGGACCTATTCTGGGGGCGGCCATAACAGAATCTCTCAAGATCTTTGTCGGCACCTATACGGAATACTGGACCCTGGTTCTTGGCATCATATTGATATTGCTTATCTTCTTTCTGCCTGAAGGGATCATGGGCTTTTTCCTGGAGAAGTTCAAACCGCGAGATGGCGCCCGCGTCCCGGAGGCATAGAAAATGCTTCGAGTAGAATCGCTCCAGAAATCCTTCGACGGCTTCATGGCGGTCAACGATGCTTCTCTCGTCGTCGAAGAACACGAAATCGTCGCCGTCATCGGCCCGAACGGTGCGGGGAAAACCACGTTTTTCAGATTGATCACCGGCCACTTGAAGCCGGACAGGGGACAAATCGTCTTCAACGGGAGCGATATCACCGGTCTGGCTCCTCATAAAATATGTAAAAGGGGCATCAGCATGTCGTTCCAGGTGGTGAATCTCTTTGACCGCCTGACCGTTTTTGAAAATGTACAGGTAGCGGTCCTCTCCCATCAAGACAAGACCCGGATGCTTTTTTCACCGGCTGCACGTCAATCGGTCCGGGAGACAAGGGAAATTCTGGCCAGCGTGGGTCTGGCGGAAAAAGAGGACCGGATAGGCGGATCCCTCTCGTACGGTGACCGGAAGGTCCTGGAGATCGCCATTGCCTTGGGCAACCGGCCCGATCTGTTGATCATGGATGAGCCTACCTCCGGGTTGTCGCCAGAAGAGACCGCCGGCACAATAAAACTGATCAAGCGGCTGAGTTCGGAGTTGGGGCTGACCATTTTGTTCTGCGAGCATGACATGGAACTGGTGTTTTCCATCGCCCACAAGATAATGGTCATGCACCAAGGGAGCTCCATTATCCAGGCAGAGCCGGATGAGATCAGAAACAACCGACGGGTTCAGGAAGCATATCTGGGGGTTTCGGACTGATGCTTCAAGTGGAAAAAATCCATACCTTTTACGGGCTGAGCCATATCCTCTTCGACGTCTCTCTGGAGGTCAAGGAAGGGGAAATCGTCACCCTGTTGGGAAGAAACGGGGCCGGGAAGAGTACCACCATGAAAAGCATCATGGGCCTGACACCTCCCCGCAGAGGGTCCATACGCTTCAAAGGGGAGGACATCGCCGGCAGCAAACCGTATCAACTGGCCCGGAAGGGCATCGGGTACGTTCCCGATGATCGAAGGGTATTTGCCGATCTGACCGTCGGTGAAAACCTGGAGATTTCGAAAAGGAATCCAACCGGCCAGGGCATCTGGGACAAGGAAGGCCTCTACGATTTTTTCCCGGCCTTGCGGCACATCGACTCCCGGAGGGCCGGTTTTCTGAGCGGCGGTGAGCAACAGATGCTGACCATCGCCCGGGCCCTTATCACCAATCCTGACTTTCTGCTGCTGGATGAGCCTACGGAGGGTCTCGCACCCATGGTGGTCCGGGACCTTGGTGAGCGAATCGTCAAGCTCAAGGAAAAGGGATTGACGGTCCTGCTGGCTGAGCAGAACCAGAGGGTCGCGTTGAAGATGAGCGATCGTGGATACATCATTGACAACGGCGCGATTCGCTATCACGGAGATATTGAAGACCTGAAGAAAGATGAAGAAATCAGGAGGAAATACCTCCTGCTTTAATCCTCTCCCTGCAGCAGGAATCGGTGACCTCCCCCCACATGCACCCTGTGAAAGATCTCTTAATTTTTTTGCAAAGCACCTCCATGTGTGATACATAGCAAAGCATGAGGCGTAACCAATGGGAGGACCATTATGCCCGGCGGGCAAGAAAAGAACACTGGCCGGCCCGGTCCGTCTATAAGCTTCAGGAAATTGATCAGAAGTTCAGAATTTTTCAGGAAGGGCATCGCGTCCTTGATTTGGGGTGCTATCCCGGTTCGTGGTCTCAGTATGCCCTGAAAAAGGTCGGACCGGGAGGCACGGTGTTTGGAGTCGATTTGAAAGTGCCTGACCGCGTTTCAGGCCCAAAATTTCGATTCCTTCAAGCAGATGTGCTGGTCCTCAATCCGGAAGTGCTGCACCAGAAAACAGGGAATACGGACGTGGTCATGAGTGATCTGGCCCCACGGACGACAGGGATCAAGGAAGTGGATGCCGCCAGGTCCATGGAACTTGTGAAAAAGGCATCAGATATTGCATGCAGACTGCTTTTTCCGGGAGCGTGTTTCCTGTGCAAGGTGTTCGAGGGAGAGGATTTCAGGGAATTTCGCGCCGGAATTTCCCGCCTTTATACACAGGTACGGGTTTTCAGAACAGGAGCGACCCGGAAAGGGAGTCGTGAAATCTATCTCATTGCACAGGGATTTAATCCCTAGTCCTGGTTCAAGACCGGTCTTTTGCCCGGGCAGTATATGAATTTCCATTCAGGAGGGGTCATATGTCAGGTCATTCTAAATGGAGTTCCATCAAGCACAAGAAAGGGGCCGCGGATGCCAAGCGCGGGAAGGTTTTTACCCGGCTCATCCGCGAGATAACCGTTGCCGCCAGAATGGGCGGCAGCGATCCTTCGGGCAACCCGCGATTGAGATCGGCCATTGCCGCTGCCAAGACGGAAAACATGCCCAAGGAAAACATTGAAAGGGCGATTAAAAAGGGAACGGGTGAGCTGGAAGGCACTTCTTACGAGGAAAGCAGCTACGAAGGATACGGGCCAGGTGGAGTTGCCGTGCTGGTCGATTGCCTGACAGACAACAAGAACAGGACCGTGGCAGAAGTAAAACATGCTTTTGAAAGGCATGGCGGGAACCTGGGAGAACCAGGCTGCGTGGCGTGGATGTTTGACAAGAAGGGGCTCATTGTCATTGAGAAAGACAGGGTGGATGAGGAAAAACTCCTGGATCTGGCTCTGGAAGCCGGGGCTGAAGATGTGAATGATGAAGGGAGCGAGTTTGAAGTGATCACCGATACGGCGGATTTTGAAGCCGTGAAAGAAGCCATGGACAGTGCCAATATCCCTTATACTCTTGATGAAATCAGCATGATTCCCAAGAACACGGTGAAACTGGAAGGAAAGAAGGCCCAGCAGATGCTGAATCTTATGCAGGCCCTTGAAGATAACGATGATGTGAGCAACGTGTATGCTAATTTTGATATCCCTGACGAAGTCATGGAGGCGCTGAGTTAATGGTGGTCCTCGGGGTCGATCCCGGCTCAAACGTGACCGGATACGGCCTGATTGAGAAAAAAAACAATCAACTGGCATGCGTACATTTCGGCCTGATACGGCCGCCTGCAAAGGCTCCTTTCTATCAGAGAATCTATCACATATTCAGAGAAATAGAAGATATCATAGCGTCCTATGGCCCCAACGAGATGGCCATTGAGGACATTTTTTATGCCAAGAATATCAAGAGTTCTCTCAAGCTGGCACATGCCAGGGGCGCAATTCTGGCAGCTGCAGGCCACAGCGGTCTCGGCGTCTTCGAGTATTCTCCCCTTGAAATAAAAAAGTCAGTGGTCGGATACGGACGGGCGATGAAGGAGCAGGTCAGGGATATGATACGGGTCATTCTGAAACTGAGGGAAGAACCCTCCCTTGACGCCTCGGACGCACTGGCCGCTGCCGTTTGCCACCTGAACTGGACCAGGTTCTCTGATTTCGCCGCAACCAGGCACCATGGAAAAAGCGGAAAATGATTGCGCACCTGACCGGGATATTGCTGCAGAAATCCACCCGGTCCCTGATTATTGATGCGGCAGGGATCGGCTATGAGGTCGTGGTTCCCCTTGCAACGTATTATTCTCTGCCGGAGGAAAAGGAACAGGTGAGCCTGCACATCTATACCCATGTGAGAGAAGATGCCCTCATGCTTTTCGGTTTCAACACGAGACTGGAAAAGGACCTGTTTCTCATGCTCATTTCCGTTTCCGGCATCGGGCCGAAACTGGCGGTGAATATCCTCTCCGGCATTGGACCCGGTGAACTCCAGGAGGCCATGGCTCGGGGTGATGCCTTTCGATTGCGGTCCATACCGGGGGTCGGCAAAAAAACAGCGGAGCGGATTGTCCTTGAACTGAAAGACCGCGCCGTGGAAAGCCTCGGGGACCGGGAAATAGTACCCGTTTCTCCGGCTGAGGGACGGGACAAGGGGTTGCTGGATGACGCATTGTCAGCGCTCACCAACCTGGGGTACCAGGTCAGACCCGCCAGGAAGGCATTGGAGATGATTTTTCGGACACAACCAGATATCACCCTGGAAGTGTTGATAAAAGAGGCGCTGAAAAAACTGGCCTGAAAAGAACCGCTCTTGCGGTTGACAGGCATGGAACGCTCATATGGAAGAGAGAATTATCGACCCGGAACCATTGCACGATGAAATTTCCGCGGAGATCAGCCTCCGTCCCAGAAACCTGCAGGAATACGTGGGACAAGAGGAGATGAAGCGGAACCTCCGGGTGTTCATTGATGCGGCGCGGGGGCGCGCTGAAGCACTGGACCATGTCCTGTTCCATGGAAGCCCTGGATTGGGAAAAACATCGCTGGCCCATATTATCGCCAATGAACTCCAGGTTGACATCAGGAGCACCTCGGGTCCGGTTATTGAAAAACCCGGTGATCTTGCAGCCATATTGACCAGCCTGCAGCCCAAGGACGTCCTGTTCATAGATGAAATTCACCGCCTGAATCATGTGGTGGAAGAAATCCTCTATCCCGCCATGGAGGACTACCAGCTGGATATTATTATCGGCCAGGGTCCATCGGCCCGAACCATGAAAATCCCGCTACCCCCTTTTACTCTCGTCGGCGCCACCACAAGGGCGGGGCTCCTGACGCCTCCTCTTCGCGACCGATTCGGCGTTATCCTGCGCGTAGAATTCTATGCGCCGGTGGAACTCCGGCAGATCGTGCTCCGGTCGGCACAGCTCCTCGATATCCCCATCCGGGATGCCGGGGCACTGGAAATAGCCAAACGGGCAAGGGGCACTCCAAGGGTAGCGAACCGGCTCCTCAGGAGGGTTCGAGACTTCGCCGAGGTGGAAGCGGATGGCGTCATCAGTGAGGGTGTTGCGCGTGGTGCCCTCGACATGCTGGAGGTTGACGAGCACGGGCTGGACAAGATGGATCGCCATATTATGTTGACGATCATTGAGAAATTCGACGGAGGGCCCATCGGGTTGAACAGCCTTTCAGCGGCTGTCAGCGAAGAAAAGGATACCATCGAGGACGTATATGAGCCCTTTCTCATTCAGATGGGGTTCATAAAAAGGACCCCCCAGGGAAGAATTGCGACAAAACGGGCATACCGGCACTTTGGGATCCGGATCTCGGAGACCTGTGGCCCGACCCAGAAAAAACTCTTTTGATCCCCGTGCCGCTGTTACCGGTCTGATCTATCCACAGTGATGATGGAAGATACTTTGCGCTCGAGGTTTTTCACCTCGTCCACAATTATACGCGTGTATTCCTTTGCTGGTTCTTCCGCACAAGTCTTTTCATCAAGCCTTCGTGCAAGCCCGCCGACAACAGTCAGGGAATTCCGGCATTCGTGGGCTATTCTCTGCGATATCTTGCCGACGGCGGCCAGCCTTTCCGCCTTGATTAACTCCCTGGTCTTTTCCTCCAGTTCTTCGGTTCGTTCCGCTACCTTTTCTTCAAGATTCCGGTTCAGTTCGTGGATCTCCTCATAAAGCTGGGAGATCCTGATGGCAATGCCGATCTGATTGGCAATAATACTTATGACATCATTAAATCGCTCATGAAAATAATTCTTCTTCCTGCTTGAGGTGACAAGGACGCCGATGGCTTTTCCTTCCACAATGATCGGGGCGACGGCAAAGGACCTGATATTTTCACAGACGGTCCTGGTGGTGGAGATGGGTTTGTCGATCGCATCGGCATCGTTGATAATGGCAATTTTTCCCGTCAGGAAGCAGTCTCCCGAGTAGCTGTCCAGCGTCGGCTTTCTGGTGGCCTGCTCAATGAACGCCTGACTCAGTCCGGTATGACTCCTGATCTTCAGATTTCCGTTCTCGTCCAGCAGGCGGATTGAACACGCGTCCAGCCTGAATTCTTCAACAAGAAGGCCCACGATAGCGTCCAGCACATGCTGCACGGAAAGGAGCGAAGAGACAAATCTCGTGATCTCCTGCAGTATCCTGACCTTCTGCTCTGCCTCCTTTAATTGTCTGGCGGCCTGCTCCATGTCGTCTCGATCCCTTTACGGCTCAGATGCTCCCCCCCAGGAGATTGGGCTTCCAACGAAGCCATCATGCCTCGGATTCCAAAAATCCCAGAATCTCTTCCTCTCGTCGCTCGACCATCCGGTATCCCATGTCAATCGTGCGGTTGATCTTTTTCTTATCCCTGGTGATAAAAAGGGCCGGCGGCATTCTGTCGGGACTGATGATGAGGGCCCGACGAGGAACCTCTTTTGCGAGCTGTTCAAGGTGGAAAACCTCCTCCTTGTATGTTTTACCAGCCTCCCAGAGCTTGCCCAGCATCCAGTCGTATTTCTGAAAATACCGCCAGAAGACCGTCCTTTCAAGCCAGCTCGGGGGGGCACTGTCACAGGTCAGGGGCCGTGAGAGGATTCCAAGGACCTTATCAACTCCTTGCTCCAGCAGGAATGTGGCGGGAAGCGGATTGATCGTCCCTGCATCCACGCATTCAAAACCGTTCACCCGGACCGTTTTTGGGTAGCAGCCCGGAACGGCAAGGCAGGCATTGAAAATCAGGTAACAGTCCCCTTTGTTCAAACCCAGAAACACAAGATTTTCCTTGTTGATGTCGGTTGCCGCAAAGAGACATTTCATGGGATTCCTCTTTAGCGATTCAGTGTCCAGGGGATACCGCTTCTTGAAGACATCATACACAAGGTAGTCAATGTCGAGGACCGGCCTCCTCACGGATAACCGGAGGGATGCAGCGGGAATGTTGCGATAGCAGACGAGATGGGGCGTATTCAGTTCTTCGCGCCAGACCTGCTCCATTTCTTCACGTTGTCCGCAGGCAAAGTAGGCCAGCGTCGGCACGCTCGCGGAGACCGCCAGGGCCGTGTGAAAGCGACGGAAACCCAAGTCCATGAGGGCCATCACCGCCCCGGCCACGAACCCGGCGCGCAGACCGCCACCTTCAAGAATGAGTCCCAGTTTTCCCATGGTCTAAAACAGGCTCCCCTGTTTTCTTTCATCCTTGTTCCCTGAGATATCTCCTTCCTCCATTTGGAGGATATGCGATTTCAGAAAATACCGCTCGAAGAGACGGTTGTAGTCGGTCCATGCACCTTCCCTTCCGTCCCGCTCAAAGAGACGGCCCAGTCCGTTTACCTTCGCGTCCAGATCGTCCGTAAGATGAAGAACGAAGGCCTCCAGGAATTTCGGCCGCTTGGGAGAGCCGAACGCATATTCCCCGTGATGGCTGAGGATGAGGTGCTTCAACCGAGCGGCCAGATCCTGTGGAAATCCTTTCATGGCCGCGATTTTTTCCTCAATCATGAGCGTGCCCTGCACAAGGTGCCCCAGGAGCCGTCCTTCATCAGTATATTCGATTTGCCGGTCCCAGCTTAATTCCCGCACTTTTCCAATGTCATGAAAAAAACCGCCTGCCAGCAGGAGATCCCTGTCCAGCTGCGGATAATGATCCGCAACCTGCCGGATTATCTGGCACACGGACAGCGTGTGTTCCAGGAGGCCCCCCAGATAATTGTGGTGAAAATTCTTGGCGGCAGGCGCCGTTTCAAAGAGACGCATAAACTCCGTATCTGAGAAAAACCGCTCGATCAGCGTCATCAGGTGACTATCGCTGATCTCCTGCAAGAGTCTTCGCAGATGGGTTACCATGCTCCGGGAGGACTTCGCTGAAGACTCCAGGAAAAGGGAGAAATCCACTTCTCCATCCACTACTTCAAGCCCGGAGACCGTCAACTGGATGCGGTCCCGATAGGAGGTAGCATTCCCTTGGATATCCAGCACATCCCCTGTCCTGAACCGTGAAGATATCTCTTCGGCCCGGTCCCATATTTTCGCCTCCACATCTCCGGTACGATCCCCAAGGGAGATGGTCAGGAAGGCATCACCTCTTCTGGTCTTGGCAAGCCGTTTCTCCCGCACCACGTACAGGCCCTGGACAGGATCGCCTTCGTGGATATCTTTGACCCAGGTATGGGGCACAGGATCGGACATGAGGGCCTTTTCCATCAATCGTCAAAATTGCCCGATGATCCCTTCCGGGGATTCAGGGTCTTTGCGTGTGAACGGATTCTTGCCTCGGTCCATTTTTCCGGATCTTCGATTCTGGAAGCCTTTGGCCCCAGTGCGAAAGAACCTGCCTGAAGGATTGCCTCAACGGCAAGAGGCGCAGTATCCCGGGCATTAAAGACATTGCTGAGGAGTTCATGGACAAAGTCCTCAACACCCTGCGCCATCCGTTCCCGAATATCTATTGGCAGACCCAGGAGTTTATTTTCAAAGGGAAGGTTCAGTTTCTTGTAGTTTCCGCCCTTGAGCCCTTTTTCTTTGGCATAGGCCGCCATCTCCTTCCACATGGCCTCGGTGACTCCCTTGTCAGACATCTTGATGAATTCACCGTTTTCGTCAAGCTGGGCATTCCCGTAATCGTTCACCTTGACGCCCCAGGAGATCATTTGAAGCGCCGTGGCCACATTCGCCTTGGTGGTGCGGGTTTCTCTGGCGATCTGACGAAGTCGCTCCGAATTATTCCCCGACGTTCCGTGCTGGGCACCGGAGACCTTGTATGGGGTGAGTGCCTCGTGGATTTCTGCCGTGAGCGGCACCTGAATGCCCGTATCGCTGGCCTCAATGCCGTGGGTCGTCCCGTTGTTGAGGGCAATCCAATCGGGGAAAATGTCATGGGCATTCAATCCTTGAATGAGGAACATGGCCTCCTCCACCGTGGAAAGGCCCTCCTTTCCCTTGATTTCTCCTACCTCGGTTTCATGGCCGGCCCATACCGGGATGTACGGTGCAAGGGCCAGATTGGCCAGGAGATTTTCTTCGTCCGGCAGATGGGATGCATCTATGGCGATGGATGTGATGCCTGCATCAAACAGGGATGGGATCTCTGTCTTGGCCTTTTCCACGTCATCAGGGCCCTTGATAGCATAATGATCCGCGTGGATGGCAACGGGCACGGTAATGCGCAGTTCATTGCAGACCGCATCCGCCTGCGTCGCAAGGTTCCAGAAGTTCGTAGCACAATACGCGGAACTCCCTCCTTCTGATTTGGCGATCTCAAGGATAATGGCTGCATTGGCCCGCTGCGCAGCCCGCAAGGCACCCCTGATGACAAAATGATTCCTTCCGTTGGCCGCAATCGTCATGGCCTTTCCCCTGGCCAGCATGGCCCGGTCGATAACCTTTCCGCTCACAATCAGTGCCTTTGAATGGGGAAAGAGCCGTACAATATTCGGCGGCCTGCCGATCTCCACCGCCTTTTCAAAGTCTTTTGATCCACTCCCTTTCACTGATGCCATGTTGTCATCCCTCCTTTGTGTCAAAAAATGTAATCATGCTCCCTTGTGGGGCTCGACAATGACCTTAATACAGTCGTGTGCAACCGGCGAGGCAACCCACTGGAACGCTTCAGTCCCCTCTTTCATATCAAGCCGGTGGGTCACCATTTTTTCAACCGGGATATCTCCCGCATTGATGAGTCTGAGAGCGGTTACACAATCTACAGGACTGCCTGCGTAGGTGCTCGTCAGGGTAATCTCCGTCCTCCAGAAAAGCTCATTGATCGTGGCCGGGATCGTGGCACCTTCTGCAGCCCCTGCAAAAAAAAGAACCGTGCCGCCCCGTTCCACGCATTTCATAGCGAGCGGGATGAAACCGTCAAAACAGATAATAACCAGGTCTGCAAGGCGGCCCTCATTTGCATTCCTCAGCGATGCAACTGGATTTTCATCCGCCTTTATTGTCAAATGGGCGCCCATCTCTTTCGCCTTTTCCAACCGAAAGGGGATGGTGTCGGCCGCCGCCACCAGGCCGGCGCCCAAGGCCCGGGCCAGTCCAATATGAAGCAGGCCTGAAATGCCGCTCCCGAGGACCAGGACCGTTTGCCCGGGTGTGAGCCGGGCATTTCGTTGTCCCCGATAGACGCAGGCAACCGGCTCCATGAAAGAGGCCTTTTCATAGGAGAGACCATCAGGGATACGAAACGTCCCCCGGTCCACATTGATAGCGGGCAGGCGCACGTATTCTGCGAATCCTCCGGGATCGAAGCGGGTCCCCCTGAGCAGGGTTTCACATACCGTGGGGTGCCCGCTCAGACAGTAGTGACATGTATTACAGGGCACATGGTGGGTGGCGGCAATGCGGTCTCCGGGATGAAATTTTTCCACACCCGGTCCCACGGCAACAACTTCTCCCGCCACCTCATGTCCGAGGACCAGCGGGACCTTGTCCCGCCGGTACCATTCCATGACATCGCTGCCGCAGATGCCGCTGGCAACCACCTTCATGAGCAATTCGCCCCGGCCTGTTTCAGGTACGGCCGTCTCTTCCAGCCGCACATCGCGGTTACTGTAGTACATCAAGACGCGCATGGCGGGTCATTCCCCTGCTTTCTTTGACCGGATGGACAGTGATGTCTGGATCAATCCTCTGCCCCATGCCTGATCTTCCCGCTTTTGCCGTGGAAAAGGGGCAGCGGGCAGCCGATGCCGCGCATCACTCATTTTTCACGCTCTCGAACAGCTCCAGCGCCTCCTCCGGCGTTGCATCGGCGTGAATAACGGCATGCAGGGCCCGCATCATGGCCGCCGGGTGAGGATGCTGCCAGACATTCCGTCCCAGGTTGACCCCGATAGCTCCCTTCTGCAGGCCGTCATATACGAACTGGAAGACTTCCAGGGCGGTCTCGCACTTTGGCCCCCCAGCCATTACCACGGGTACGGGACACCCGCTCGTAACCTTATCAAAGTCTTCGGGGCAGTAGTAGGTCTTGACAATCTTCGCCCCCAATTCCGCGGCTATCCTGCAGGAAAGTGCCAGGTAGCGTGCCGCACGCTTCTCCAGCTCCTTCCCTACCGCAGTTACCGCCATGACCGGGATGCCGTAGTCTTCGCACATGTTCACCAGGTCGGACAGATTCTCAAGGGTTTCCTTTTCATAATCGCTCCCAACGAATATGGAAATGCCCACGGCGGCCACGTTCAGCCGGATCATTTCTTCAACCGACGTGGTAATCACCTCATTGGCCAGGTCTTTCCCCACGACGCTGGTCGCCCCGGAGACCCGAAGGATAACAGGGGTGTCCGTGTCAGGATCCACACAACTGCGCAGGACCCCGCGGGTGACGAAGAGTCCGTCCGCATAGGGAAGGAGTTCCCGTATGGTCTCTCCGGGCTGTTCCAGACAATGGGTAGGTCCTTGAAAATAGCCGTGATCAATGGGAAGAAATTGACACCGGCCGTCCTCGCCGATGAGACGGGAAAGCCGGTTTCTCATCCCCCAGTCAAGCGTGTCCAATCCCTTGATCGCCTTTTTCCTGGAAGGCCTCGTCACAGGGGGAAGTTCGCTCGCACTCCGCGCATCCAGGATATCTTGCGCATCAGCCATCTTTCTCTCCTCCATTTGTCCATGGAAACTCTTTTCTATTTGTAAATACAAATCGTTACGCTATGGCCTTGCGGATGTCAAGCGGATTCCGGCGCAGTGATCCGGAGAACTGGTTCGCAATTGTCTGAAAAAACAGGATTTCTGCCCTCACAGGGGTGATATTGAACATGCCGCTCGGATATGCATTTCTTCTGCATCCCGCAGGGGAAATGCTTCCAAATTTGCGTTGACTTACAGACAAATTAATTCTATTTTACCTAAAAATGAGAAAATAATCAAATACAAGGAGCAAGAGTGGAAATGGTGGGCAGAATTCTTGTGCCGGTGGATAGATCCATTTACACATCCAGGGCGATTGCGTTTGCCGCGCAAACAGCGAACCAGGAGGATGCGGAGGTTCATCTCCTCCATGTCGTGAAAAAGGCCAGGATTCCCACGGACCTTGAGGAATACATGGAGGTGGAGAGGATCCAGGAGCCCCCGATTGATGTCTATCTGAAATTGATGGGAAACCAGATCATTGAGGACGCGGAAAAGGAAGCCAGAAAAAGAGGCATAAGAAACATCAAGACCAGTATCATCCAGGGAGATCCTGGAAATCTCATTGTTGAGTACGCGGCGAAACGTAAGGTGGATATGATCGTCATGGGCAGTTCCGGGCTGGGAAGCGTGGCTGGAGCGGTTTGCCGGCACGCGAATCGTCAAGTCTGCGTGATCGTGAGAAGAAGTCTGCTCGACGGGAAAAAAGTCCTTATCGTGGACGATGAGCCCGATGTTCTGGAGACAGTGGAAGAACTGCTCCCCATGTGCCGGGTCACGGGCGCTGCCACCTTTCAGGAAGCAAAGGAATTACTTTCAACAGAACATTTCGACATGGCCATACTGGATATCATGGGCGTCAACGGTTTTGATCTCTTGAAGCTCGCGAAACAGAAAAGAGTGCCGGCCGTCATGCTGACTTCTCACGCCTTGAGCCCTGAAACCACTGCCCAGGCCTACAGGGAGGGTGCCGCATCGTACGTCCCCAAGGAAAAAATGGGCGATATCGTCACCTACCTGAACGACGTCCTTGAAGCGAAGGAACGGGGAAAAGACTCCTGGTGGCGGTGGTTTGAGAGGTTTGGTTCCTTCTATGAGCGGAAGTTCGGGCCTGATTTGAGCAGGAAAGGGTAGCGTTATGCCCACAACTGGGCCGTCAGCATCCCCGCCAGCATAAGTCCCGCACCTATCATCCCGCGAACCGACATTATCTCTCCCAGAATGAGCCACCCTGCCACTGCCGCAAAGACCGATTCGAGGCTGAGAATAATGGCCGCGTGGGCCGGCGGAGCGTACTTCTGCGCCACCACCTGCAGCGTATAGGCGATGCCCACGGACATGATCCCCCCGTAGAGGATTGGAATGGTGGCCTGGAACACACTCTCCAGGACAATGTCCTCGGTCAGACCGGCTACAATGAGGCTCAGTCCGGAACAAACAGCATATTGGGCGCAGGCCAGCCGCAGCCTGTGCACTCTTGGGGAAAGCCAGCCCACGATAAGAACGTGACCGGCCCAGAAAAACGCTCCCAGAAGGACCAGCAGATCGCCGGGCGCAAAGGTAAGATCCCTGGTGACGCTCAGGAGATACAGACCCACCACGGCAAGACAGGCGCCCAGCCATCCTCCCTTCGTGGACTTCAGCCCCCAGAAAAGCCCGAGAAGCGGCACGATGATGACATAAAGGCCGGTAATAAAGCCGGCCTTTCCTGCCGTGGTATACACAAGGCCCAGTTGCTGAAGACTGGCACCGGAGAACAGGATCACGCCTGCGAGGGCCCCTCCCCACACAGCCTGCATTCCTGTGGCCCGTTTTCGCTTTTCAGAATGAATTTCAGCGCTGCCCTTTTCTGAACCCCGCACGGCAAGGGGCAGGAGGACCAGCATTCCCAGGGCGAAGCGGATACCGTTGAAAGTAAATGCGCCCACGTATTGCATCCCGGCGCGTTGGGCAACAAAGGCGACCCCCCAGATAACCGCCGTCAGCAGAAGGAGCCAATCGGCCCTCAGTACATGCTTATCCATGTTGGTCCCGGAGGAGCATATTCACGAACCTGCCTGCGTTGATCATTCTCATGTTGGAGAAAACCCCTGCAACGTTTACGGCATTTTTCTTGTCAGGATCAGGCATTATGCCCGCCAGAAGGGCGGGAAACCCGTATGTTCTGTCCGCGGGAGCATAATGAAAATAGGCTTGGGTGTCAATGATGGAGTCGCCCCAGTTCACCAATACCTGTATACTGCCTGCTTCTCCACCGTGCATTTTCATTGAAGCCCTCTTTTCCGTGACGGACTGCCGGGAGTTACGCGGTTGCCGATGGTGTGGACGGGCAGATGAAATCACCTGTTTTAAAAGGTGACGGAGTCTGATATCATATGTACGAAATCAGGGCTTTTCCCGAAATAAGAGATGAGGAGAACCGGATGAGAATTATCTTTTTTGCCGGCAAGGGAGGCGTGGGGAAGACGAGCGTTGCCGCGGCAACCGGATTGAAAGCCGCGCAGTTGGGCAAGCGTACCATCATCCTTTCCCTTGATGTTGCCCACAGCCTCTCGGATATCTTTGATCTTGAAAAAGAACTCCTGGACCACAACAAGGGAAAACCCGTGAAGGTTTCAAAGAACCTCTGGATCCAGGAACTGGACATCCAGGAAGAGATTGAGAAGAACTGGGGCGCCATTCACAAGTATGTCTCAACCCTTTTCAACACCAGCGGTCTTGACGAAATTCTGGCCGAGGAACTGGCCGTCCTGCCGGGGATGGAGGAAGTCAGCCTGCTCCTCTACATCAACCAGTACGTCCGGCACGAGGAGTATGACGTCATCATCCTGGACTGCGCCCCGACCGGAGAGTCTCTCCGGTTCATCAGCATCCCCACGACCCTTGAATGGTACATAAAGAAGATATTCCGGATCGAGAAGGCGGTAGCCAGGTATGTGCGTCCCGTGGCCAAGAAACTGTACGACATCCCGCTTCCCGGGAATGACTATTTTGACGCCATCGAGCGCCTTTTCCAGCGGCTGAGAGGAGTCGATCAAATCCTCACGGATCCTGAAACCACTTCAGTGCGCCTGGTGACCAACCCCGAGAAAATTGTCCTGAAAGAGACGCAGCGGGCATTCATGTATTTCTATCTTTACAAGATGCACATTGATGCCGTTATTGTGAACAGGGTGTTTCCACAGGAAGTGAATGACGGCTATTTCAGCCACTGGAGAAAAAGCCAGGGAAAATACCTGTCACAGGCAAAGGAGTATTTTGCTCCTATCCCTGTCTTAACGCTCAGCCTTTTCAGAGACGAGGTCCTGGGACCAAAACGTCTCACCCGTCTCGGGGACGAACTTTACGGCGACAGGGACCCCCTGGGCCATTTCTTCCTGGGCCAGGCCTTCCAACTGAGCAAGGAAAACGGTGAATATCGCCTGCGACTGAAATTGCCTTTCGTGGATAAACAGAATATTGAGTTGAACAAGAGCTCTGATGAGCTCATCGTCCGGGTTGGAAGCTTCAAGATGCACTTGCTGCTTCCCCGGCAGGTGGCCGCGGCCCCCTCAGTCCGGGCGCGGCTTGATAACCAGTATCTCCAGGTCTATTTCGGAGGTGAGAAAGATGGATGAAGAGAAAAAAACAAAAGATTCGACCGTTTATTGTCCCGTGGCCCGCGTTTGCAAGGAACTGGAAAACGCCTTTGGCAAAGAATCCAGATTCCTGGAACATCTCAGACGCTCGCGTATCGAATTCCTGAAGGGAGTGAAAGCCCTCGTGGAGGATCGGATAGAAGACCTCGAGAAGCGGGCGGGCAAGGGGAACAGGAAGAAAAAAATGGAAAAAATAGAGGTTGAGGGCTAAAGATTGTTCTCCTGCAAAAGTGCCCTGATGCGGGCAGGCAGTGCATATATTTTGCTCTTTTTCATTGTGATTCTCGGATTCCTGCAGCCGGTCGGGGCATCCGATGCCCTCTTTCCCTTCGCTCCCGGAGAAAAACTCTTCTACCGGGTGGAATGGCTTTCCGTGCCGGCGGGGAAAATGTCCATGGAAGTGCTGCCATTGAAAGAGATAGGCGGTGAAGAGGCCTACCATTTTGTGATGACCACCACCACCTCCAGTTTCGTGGACCTGTTTTACGAGCTGAGACAGCGCACAGAGGCATTCACCGATACGGCCATGCGTCACTCTCTCAGCTACCGGATAGAGACGCAGGGCAGGAAAGCAAGGCAAGAGCAGGTGTATTTCGATTGGCGGAAGATGCTCGCGACCTACGAAAAGAACGGAAAAGAGGAAGAAACAGTTGCCCTCCTGCGCGGCACGTTTGATCCCCTGTCCATATTTTATGCCTTCCGGTGCCACCGTCTTGAGGCCGGAAAGACAATCCAGGTGCCCGTCACCGACGGAAAAAAGTGCGTTATGGGAAAGGCGACGGTGGTTCGAAGGGAACGTATTCGGGTGGGAGGGAAACGCTACGACACGTTTCTCGTGGAGCCTGATCTAAAACATATCGGCGGCGTCTTCAAGCAGAGCAAGAACGCCACCCTGAAAATATGGTTTACCGCGGACAGATCGAAGGTCCCCGTGAAGGTGGAAACCCGGGTCAATGTGGGGAGCTTCACGGCTGAACTCATTTCTTCAAAAGGGACCGTCATCCACTGACGCTGTCTTCCCCGACTGCGAGCGGGAAGACCTCCCGGTCCTTCATCCTTACATAGCCCTGGTGGGTCAGCCGGAAATGGGGGATGGCGGCATTGCCCTGGGTATTGAGGGTGAGGAGGGGGTTTTCCCAAGGGACACCGTTCTGTTTCAGTGAATCTTCAAAATGGGTGACCCGATCGCGGCAGATCTCCATCGACTCGAGGCTGATCACTCCGCAGAGCGGCGCCGGAATCTCGGCCAGCACCTCGCTGCCGATCGCATAGACTGCGCCCCCCCGCAGCTCCCTGAGCCTGCGGATAACGGTTTCCATGGAGAGCCCGTCACAGCCCAGGACAATCATGTCCGAAGTGTCCCAGCACATGGTGGAACCGCACGCCCCCCGCTGCAGGCCGAACCCTTTCAGAAATCCCAGGAACGCCTCGCCGCTCCCGGTGCGGTCTACGGCAAGGGCCATGTTCAGACCGCCGGCTTCCACCGGGTCGCCCAGATCGACGATTGTCTCTCCTGTCACCAGCCGTGTGATCATCTCGACGGCCCGCACCTTTCCACGGCTCGGCGGCTGTATGACCGGCATCTCAGGAATGTGGACCGTCTCGAATAAGTGCTGCGGGTACACTGCCTCCCTTGGCTCGACAAGGCTCTTGCCGTACTGGAAGATGACCTTTCCCTGGCGGATTACCGTCCTCGGAGAAAAATCGTCGGGAGAGGGAATAACTACAATGTCGGCAAGCTTTCCCGGAGTCAATGAGCCCAGGACGTGATCCAGACGGAAGTGCTCGGCCACGTTGAGGGTGACCATCTGGTAGACAAGGGAAGGGCTGATACCCATTCCCAGGGCGTGCCGCACCGCCCCGTCAAGGTACCCTTCGGACAGGAAGCCCTCCGGGTCCATCCCGTCGGTGCACAGGACAAGGCGCCGCTTGTCGATGGCCTCCCCGAATATTCCCCTGACCCCGTCCAGTTCTTTCCGGATGGCCCCCTGCCGGATCATGACCCAGTAGCCGAGCCTGAGCCTTTCCAGGACCTCGCTCTCGGTAATGGGTTCGTGGCAGGAAGACACCCCGAATGACGTGTAGGCCTGAAGCTTGTTCCCGGAAGCTCCGGCCGAATGTCCTTCCACACGCTTCCCCAGGGAAAGGGCGAGCCGGACAAGGTCCCTGAGCCGTTGCCCCTGCTCGCCATCGAGGAACATGTTGCCCCAGTAGATTTCTCCCAACCCGAGGCACCGCGGATCTTCCAGGAAAGGCAGGAGCTCTTCGTTGGAGGGAGCGTTCTTTTCAACAGCCCCGCTGATCCCGCAGGCGGGCGAAATGGTGTAAAAGAAACGCAGGGGCTGGTCCTCAATTGCTTCCACGAAATACCTGATCCCGTCGATGCCTGCCACGATGGCAAGTTCCATGCTTTCGGTTATCACGGTGGTGGTCCCGGAGGGAATTACGTGCCGCACGAATTCCTTGATGCCGATGAGGTTCAGCACATGGGTATGGCCTTCTATGAGCCCCGGAAGCAGGACCATTCCTCGGGCGTCCATGATCCGCGTGTGTTCATCCCCGGCGGGGTCGGGATCAGGACCCGCGTACGCGATCCATCCATCCTTTATCCACAGAGAGTAGTCCTCCAGGAATTCACCGGTAACCGAGTTGAAGAGAAGGCCCTTCCTGATGACCAGGTCCGGAGGGGCTTTTCTCAAGGCGACCAGTTCCAGCCGGGCAGGGGGTAAGTTTTTTTCCATTTTTTTCGAACGCATATCAGTCGGTTCTAAACCTTGTAGAGCGCGTCGATGTACCGTTCCAGCAGATCCCCCACGATGCTCCGTACCGGGAGAGTCGCTGCCAGGCCGTAGACCGGCGCCATACCGCCTTCCTGCTCGGGATGTGCTTTCACGAAGGCGACGGCCGACTGCAGGTCATCGATGAATCGTTCAGCCACTCCAGGCCTGGTGTGCCGCAGGGTGATGCAAAGGTGCACGCAGGAAGGTTTATGCAGGCCGTTGAGACTCCAGTTTTTCCCGGTCATATAATCCATTATCCGGTAAATATCAAGTGTCCCGGAGCCGAACGCAATCACCCAGAGGGGGTCTCCCAGGATAAAGAGATCGGGCATGCCGCGTATGGCCTTTTTTATCTTCGCTCCCGTCTCGAGGATTTTTTTTGTGGCCTCCATGTATCCTTCCCGGCCCATGGAGAGCATGGCGGCCCAGCATGCCGCGCTCAACGCCCCGGGACGGCTGCCGGCAAAGGTTGCTGAAAAGTAAAGTCCTCCGGGCCAATCCGTTGCCTTGAAATATTGATACCGGCGCAGCTCCAGACCCCGATAGAGGATAACAGACGTCCCCTTCGCGGCATACCCGTACTTGTGGGTGTCTGCTGAAATGGAGGTTACGCCCGGGAGCCTGAAATCAAACGGGGGGACGGGATATCCAAGGCGTTCGGCCCAGGGCAGGACGAATCCGCCAAGGCACGCGTCCGTGTGAAAACCGATGCCGTGCTGCCGCGCGACCTCGGACAGCTCATCGATCGGGTCCACCATGCCGTGAGGAAAAGAAGGAGCGGAACCCACCATGACGATCGTATTCCGGTTCACGGCCTCCCGCGCGGCGGATACCTGGGCCCGGTACTTCTCATCCACCGGGATATGCTTGATTTTTATGTTGAAATACTGGGATGCCTTGTCAAAGGCCGCGTGGGCGGTGACGGGCACGATCATCTCGGGGTGCGTGACCCCTTTTTTATCCCTTGCCCAGTCCCGGTAGGTCTTCATGGCCAGGAGGATGCTTTCCGTTCCCCCGGACGAGACGACGCCGCAAATCTGTTTTTCCGGGTCCCCGGCCGCTTCCCTTTTCCCGCCCCCGAGCATCCCCGAGGTCATGGAGACTATTTCGCCCTCGTACTTGGAGATGCTCGGCCAGATATCGGAATGGAGCGGGTTGGTCTGGGAGTTGAGCGCGTAGACCTGGTTCAGAAAACGAATGTGTTCTTCGTCCCCGTGGTATACGGCGCCTGAGGCGAATCCGTCTCTCCAGCGGGATTCCTCCAGGTCCTTGAGAGCTGCCATTTCCTGCAGAATGTCCTCCCGGCCGATGCACTTCTCAGGGATCTCCCCATAGGCGGGAAATTTCCCCCGGTAGGGTTTCACCTGACTTTCGATATCCTTCATGATGCCCTCGAATTCCTTCTCAAGCTTCTTGCGGACAACAGGCATCTTTTTCAGGAACTTGAAAACCCCGGAAGCCAGGCGGGGATTCATCCGCCCGATAAAACTATCGGAAATCTTGTGCATATCCATGGAAATTCTCCAATAACTAAGATGATTTGTTCAGCCGGGCATAGATGCGCCGGTTGCATTTGTAGATATTGATAAACTCCGCGAAGAGCTCATCGTAAATCGCCCGGTTGTCCGGGTTCGGGGAGTACGTGTTCGCAATCTTAATCCGCTCCGGAATATCCTCGAAACGGCAGTACCCGAGGGAAACCGCCGCCAGAAACGCCGCGCCGCGCAGGTTGGCCAGGATCGGGTCCCTGACCTGCCTGATGGTGCGGTTGAATACGTCGGCGTGTATCTGGCACCAGACAGGGGAATTGGCCCCGCCGCCGATCATGTTGATGGGGTCCAGCGGCCGGCGGATAAACTTCTCCACAGAGCCAAGCAGCCATCGGCCATTGAATGCGACTCCCTCGAGGACCGCACGAATCAGGTGTTCTCGTGTAGTATGAAGGGATTGGTTGAAAATGCACGACCGCACGGCGTGGTCTTCCACAGGCGCCCGCTCGCCGTAAAGCCAGGGCGTGAAGATGACTTTGCCGCTGCCCGGGGACACGCCTTCGGCAATCCGATCAAAAATCTTGTATACGTCGGGCTGCTCCTCCTCCTGCAACAGCTGATCCTTATGATAGAGGATGTTGTCCCGGAGGAAGTTGAGACAACCGCCCGCCGTTTCCTGTTCGGCGGCAATAAAATACCTTTCCGGGATGGCCGACGGCAGCGAGGCCATGTTGTGAAAAATGTCGGTCTTCTTGTACGGCACGTGGCAGGTGAGCCAGGAAGAAGTCCCGATATAAAGATGCCCCTCAAAATCCCGCACCGCCCCTGAACCCAGAGCCGCGGCCTGCATGTCGGGAGTCCCCATGACTACCTGGACATCTTCCCGCAGGCCGAGTTCATGGGCAACCTCTCTTTTTATGGGCCCGAGGATGTCCACGGCACGCCTGAGGTCCGGAAATTTTTCCCGCTCCACTCCGGCCATCCTGAGCAGGGATTCGCTGTAATCCACCCGAGCGAGATCCCGGTTGTCCGTCACCCAGTGGAGTGTGATGGAGTCGAAAGAGGCAGCGAATTTCCCGGTGAGCTTCAGGTTGATATAGTCTTTCGGCTCCAGGAACTTGTAGGTTCGGGCGTAGACGTCGGGATGCTCGTGCCTGAGGAAGAGGATATGCGCGATGGGGTCCTTGCCCGAGTGGGTCGGGATGCCCCCTGTCAGACGCAGCCATTTCATGAGTTTGAATGGGTCATATCCCTGGATACAGACGGGCCCGCCCACGATCTCTCTCACGTACTTGCTTCCCCGGGTGTCCAGCCAGATGACGGCATTCGAAACAGGGGTCCCGTCCCGGTCTACGGGAACTGTTCCGGACCATTGGGTGGAGCAGCACACGGCTGCAATATCTTCACTTGGGACCAGACCCTTTTCGAGAACCCGGCGTGCTGTTCGAATAATCGTCTGCCACCATTCGTCCGGACGCTGCTCCGCTCCGCCGTCGGGAAAAAGGATGACCTCATTCTTCTCAAATGCATGATCCACCACCTCGCCCGTGGTCGTAACCAGGGCCGACTTGGGACCCGAGGTTCCCAGGTCTATCGCGAGGATGTACTTGTCGCCGCCCTCTTTCATAGGATTTTTGCCCGCTCCCCGTGGTCTACTGTTGTATCATTTCGGATTCTTTCAGCCTCGTGGAAATGAAGAGGTTCAGGAATGAAAGGATGATGAAAATGACCATGAAGGCGGTCATATCCCCGGTCTTCGCATTCTTGAGTGCATCCATGCCGAATATGAAGGCTATCCCGGATACCTGGCCCGCAAGGACGATAAGTCCCTGAGAGGTGGCCTCGGGGACCGGGAAGCTTATCTCCGCACTGTACTGGAAGCCGATAGGATAAGCACTCATGAAGAAGATACCAAACACGGCCGCTGAAAGGGCGAGGAGGGGAAAGCTCTGGGCGAAGGCGATGCCTGTCAGTCCCGGAATACTTCCGGCAAAGGCCAGGATGAGGAACCCCTTCCGTTTTCTGAGGCGGTCGGAAAAGACGGGAAAGACAACGGCGCTGACGATTCCCGCAAATATCATGATAGCGCCCACTATGCCTGCCTGTTCTGCACTGAAACCCCTGGGGTGCAGGATCTGCTCGATCCAGGTGGTGACGGCGTTGAACATGCCGAGGCCGATGAAAAACAGGAGCAGCATGTAGAGCATGTCCCGGTTCCTGAAGATATCCCGCACGCCTTCGAAGAAACGGAACTGCTCGGCCGCCTCCTTTTTGGACGGTCGCGTGGGGGGTTTTTCTTTCATGAACACGCAAAATAGAAGCGCTATAACCCCTGACACGATGCCGTAAATGAGAAGCATACCGGTAACACCGTGACCGCCGGTGAGAAAAGGGGTCAAAGCCATGGCCAGGATAATGCCCACGAACTGGGCAAGCACGGGGATTCCCGCGGCCGTGGCGCGTTCCTCCACCGGAAACCAGGATGCCCCGACAGCAGTGATGGCGTTCAGGACGAAAGGTTGGCCCAGTGCGAGACCGAACTGGCTTACCAGAACAACTGTGTAGTTGGACGCGGAGAACCCTCTCAGGAGGCCGAAGATGCCGGTGAGGACGGCGCCGATACCGATCCCTGTTTTGATGCCGAAGCGATCGATGAGATAGGACGCGGGGAGACACGCGATGATGTAAGCGATCATGAACGACATGGAAAGGAGGCCGATCTGGAGCTCGGAGACCTTGTAGAACCTTGCCGCTTCGCCGGTTATGGGGGCAAAGGCGATCCAGTTGAGCTGCACCACCGCATTCAGCAGTGCAAAGACGGCAATGACGATCCATCGATATGGGTATACGGAAATTCCTTCATTCCTCCCGACATCAGCGGAATACTCGGCCATTGCCCTCCTCCTTGTGTATCGTTTTGATTGAAAAAACCGGTTCATCCGGTTTTTAGGTACTTCCAGGCTGGTACACGGCTCAAGGGTGCGGGATAGGCCCCTTTTTTCTTCGATTCCGAGTCTCCCGGGCTGGTCTTTTCAGTGACTTATCAGCGTGGGATAGCTACCCCCTCTGCATTCTCGACTTCGTCGAGCTGCGGGTTCCCACACTGATAAGTCACGAAAATACGAAGCCCTCCCGCCAGTCACTCAGAAAAAATGCCCTATCCCGCATGTAGTTCAATCAATTCTTGAACTTCAGAGTACGCGGTAACCGGATGAACCAAAAGCTATTGCTTGATTGACGCCCTCCTGATGATCACCGGCACCACGGGGACATCTTCATGGTACCCTTTGGTGGCGGTCTTTACTCCCTTCACCTTGTCGATGACATCCGTCCCCTTGATCACCTTCCCGAAAACCGCATATCCGAAACCTGCCGGGCTCTCATCCCGGTGGTCCAGGAAATCGTTATCCTCCACATTAATAAAAAACTGGGCCGTGGCGGAATTCACCACGTTTGTCCTGGCCATGGCGATGGTGTACTTCTCGTTCTTGAGCCCGTTTCCCGCCTCATTCTTGATAGGGGCCTTCGTGGGTTTCTGGTTCATATTTTCATCAAAACCACCGCCCTGGATCATGAACCCGTCAATGACCCGGTGGAAAATCAAGCCGTCGAAGAATGCCTCCTTCACATAGGACAAAAAATTCTCAACGGTTATTGGCGCCTTATCAGGATACAGCTCCACTTCGAAGCTTCCGGCTGACGTTTCAAAGACAACGATATCATTCTCTCTGGTTTCTCTTTCTTCCCGTTCTCTTGATGCGTTCATCTTTCCCCCTTTTCTTTCCCCCGCCTTTCCCGCCTCCACTGTCGGGAAGGGAGAGGGAGACGCTATTGAAGATTTGGAGTATAGTGCGGGACCGGTTTCTATGTCAAGGCGGGGAAAAACTGTCGTACTTCTTCCCGGTGCTATGTGGTCAGTTTTCGATAAATCCCGGGTACCTTGAGGGGAAGCAGAGAGAGGTCATTGATGAAAATATAGTTGCTGCGGCCGTACATATGCCGGACATACCGGTGCTCCGCTTTGTCAATGGTAATGCAGAAGGGGTGTATTCCAAGGTTCCTCGCCTCAATGAGGGAATGGCGGGTATCTTCCACGGCATAGTCTCCCTTGTATGCATCATAATCATCGGGTTTCCCGTCGGAGAGGGTAATGAGGAGTTTTGTCCGCGCCTCTATTCCCTGCAGAAGTCCGGATACATATCGTATGGGAGGACCCATCCTCGTCCACTCCCTGGCCTGGAGGCCGCCTATCCTTTTTTGGATCCTCTCATCATAACATTCATCAAATCCCTTTATCCGGTAGAGCTCGCACCGCTTCCGCGTCTGCCCGGAAAAGCCGTAGACGGCGCATTTATCGTCCAGAACCTTCAGGGCTTCACAAAAGATCAGGAGGGCAGCCCGTTCCATTTCGTTGATCCAGCCGCTCGTTGAACCACTCAGATCCACAAGAAAAACACTCGCCACACTGCGATTATTCCGTCTCAAACGGGTGAAGACCCTCCCGGACGGTTCATGGCCCGCATGCAGGTCTGCAAAGGCTTCCACCACTGCGTCCAGGTCTATATCATCCCCTTCTTTCTGGCGTTTCAGGATCTTCTGTTCAAGCCTGATCCGCTCGAACTGTCGCCGGATCTGCTGAATCATCCCGCTATACCGGGTACGTGTTTCTTCCAGAAAAGCGGCATTTTCCTCGGAGACCTCCATTTCTCTCAGGAGAACCCAGTTTCTGCGATATCCCTGCCGCCGGTAATCCCATTCATCCAGGACGTGGACATCCTCGGCGTCCGGGGATAGGAAATAGCCGGTACCTTCGGGTATCTTGCAGAGGGGACGGAAATGATGTCCCGACATCTCGTCCGCCACAGCGAGGTACGAGGTGGGGATTGTTCCCAGATCCTCATAGATTTCTTCAATGAGTTTTTTCATTGCTTCGGGAACGGGTACGGTCCGGCCGTCGATCATAAGGTGATCAGGCAATTCCTGTGAGAGAGAGGACCGCTCCCCTGGAGGGGCCTTTTCCTTTTCCGGGACCTCAATCTTCACGGTCTCACACTCTGGAAGCTCCGAAACGAGCTTCGCAAGTTCTTCCCGAAATTCCCCGCGGATTGATTCTCTTCTGCGCCGCCGAGTCCTTTCCGCCTCTTCCGGGTGGAGTTCTCCCGCGTAAGGAATGGGAATCATGCCTTCATAGGATCCCGGGTATTCTTCAAAGGCAGTATAGATACGGGCCGTTGTCCACGCCAGGTTCGCCGGTCCCGGATCACTATCAAACATCTTTGAAAGTACGCTCTGAAAGAGGCCCGGCAGTTCCCTCGATTCCGGCAGATCCGAAGGCTGGACGGTTTCCCCGGGCGAAAAATCGAGCAGCCACCGTGCCGCTTCTTCCATGAAAGCGCTTTTCACGCTTTCCCCGCGGTCAAAAGACCTTTGTTGCAGAAGGGCTTTCTTGACGTCTCCCATTTCCCGGTAGAGGCCGGGCAGGTCTCTTTGCACCCGGGATTCAATCCTGGCATTATCCAGAAGGGTATATATATCCCGGGCCAGCAGAGGATCCGGAAAAAGAGAGAAGAATCGAGAAAGGTCCGAAAGAAACGCTTTTTCCTCGAGCGTATGATACCGGTCTCTGATGGTCCGGAAAAGGGACCACATGTGAGCCCAGGGGAGCCGGTAAGATCCGAGATGTACCTGAAGAAACAGGTATGTTGTAGTAATCTTGTAAAGAAGAAAATGTCTCCTTCGATCCTGAAAAGTATTCATTTGTTCGGGGAGATAGATGACAACGGTATCCGTATGAACGGTTTTCCCTTTTTCCAGGCGAAGTTCCCTTCCCCCGAGGCCATGAAGGTAATGCTGGAGGATCCCGGAAACCTCCTCGAAGGCGGTGGTATGGCGCCCGGCGAGGTGCGACCCGGAACTGTTGCCCAGTCCTGCGATATATTCCAGGGCCGGGTTTAACCCTTCGGCATCATAGGTATCCAGCAGCGAATGGATCCACTGATCCAGCTCATTTTCATCCAGCAGGCCGGCTATCTCCCGGGACCTCATCAGGAAACGAAGTCCCAGTTCCGGCTGGGTCCTGGCAAGCGTCACCGCATGGCGCCAAACCCTGTCTTTCAGGAGAGGGACAAGCTCATCGAGCATGCACCCCAGGCCCATTTCCCGGAGGTCTTCTTCAAAGTAGAGACCTGTCCTGGTGTAAAACGGAGTGGGAAAAAGGTCCAGGATCTCCCTTTCCTGCTCTCCACTTCCTCGCATGGCCGTCATAGCTCAATACCCTTCCTCGCCCCCATTTCTCACGGCCTATTCCAATTCGCATTCAAGCACTACCGGCGTTAGCTGCTTCGCGGACTCCTCGACGTACTGATTATGTACGCCTCCGTCGCCCGCTCCTTGCCGCCTTGGTATCATCTCGAATGCAAAATGGAATTAAAAAACCGACGTGACCATCTCTTCCAGAGAGGTCTGCATCTCCTCATCATCGCTCAAGGTCAGGACAACCGTCGCCCTGCATGCCTGCACCGGATCAATTCCCGACTGGATCAGTTTCCCTGCATGGATCAGGAGCCGCGTACTTGCCCCTTCATCCAGTCCCCTTTCCGTAAGATTGCGGGTCATGCCTCCCAGCCTGACAAGACGCGCGGACGTGGACAGCGGTGCCGCCGATTCCTTCGCCACGATCCGTGTCTCCTTTTCTCGATCCGGATAGTCGAAGGCGATGGACACGAACCGCTGCCTCGTGCTGGGTTTCAGGTCTTTCATAACGCTCTGGTACCCCGGATTGAAGGAGATGACGAGCATGAATTCAGAGGGAGCCTGCAGGAATTCGCCCAGCTTTTCTATGGGGAGCACGCGCCGCTCATCCGCCAGCGGGTGGATCACCACGGTGGTATCCTTTCTGGCTTCCACAATCTCATCGAGATAACAGATACCGCCGATCCTGACCGCGTGCGTAAGAGGACCGTCCATCCACACGGTATCGTGCCCTTTGATCAGGTACCGGCCAACCAGGTCTCCCGACGTAAGGTCATCGTGGCAGGCCACCGTAATCAGCGGCCGGCCCAATTTCCAGGCCATGTGTTCGATAAACCGGGTCTTTCCGCTGCCGGTCGGACCCTTGAGCAGGACGGGCAGTCTGTTTTTATAGGCTGATGCAAAGACCTGCACCTCGTTGGAAGAGGGCAGGTAAAAAGGTTCATGTTCCAAGGGAAAAGCGTCTTTTTCCATAGCGCACTGACTGTCCATTTGTATCACTCCGTTCAACGAATCTGTTGTTCAGACAGCTTCCGGGGTTCTTTTCAAACCTCTCCACGGAGCCCGGAGCCTTCTTTTATAAAGTAAGCGGAGATTTTCCATTGGCAAGAAAGAAAAGCCCCTACCTTTTTCTTGACTTTTTCCTCGGTTTCCATTTCTTCTAATGAAAGAAGGGGGTAGATGTGGCTGCGATCCCCAAATACGCTGAAGAGCCTGCCGAATTTCTGGTGAAAAACCTGGCGCTCCTGCCCCGAGGCAAAGTCCTGGATGTTGCCATGGGGAACGGCCGCAATGCTGTTTTTCTGGCCGGGAATGGTTTCGTCGTGGAAGGCGTGGATCTGTCCCGGAAAGCGGTTGCCACCGCCCTGCATGCCGCTGAGAGAGCTGGTGTCAGCCTCACTGCCAGAATTGCCGACCTTGAGACCGGTTTCGAGATCAGAAAATACTCGTATGACATTATCGTCTGCTTTCATTACCTTCACCGGCCTCTGATTCCCCTGCTGAAACTGGGCCTGCGCACGAACGGCATGATCGTGTATGAGACTTACATCGTGGACCAGGCGCGTTTCGGGAAGCCCAGGAATCCAGACCACCTCCTGAAACACAATGAGCTCTTGGAGCTCTTTCGAGAATTTCGGTGCCTCCGGTATCATGAGGGAATTTTCGAAAACCGCAGGGCTCTGGCCGGCATCATCGCGCAAAAGACAGGTCCCTGACGAATGCGACTATCCTCCCGCAGAGCGGGGAGGCATCAGGTACTTCTCGGAGAATGCTTGGGACTGATACGTCACGGAACCGGAGACCCATCCGCAGGATGGGGTCTGAGTCGACCGGAGCGAGCGAAGAAAAGAACGGCGCCCTCTCACCAGAAAGTTACGTCAGAAAAGGCTTCTTCCCCGATTGGCACAGCCTTCCAGACCCCGGATCAATAGATCCTATCCGGGTCCTCTAACGGAGGCGGAGGGTTTGGTTAAAAAACAGGCTGGTGCCTCAGGCATTACAGGAAAGGAGGTAATCTGCGGATGAAAAGAGCAATTCTTCAACTGGTGCTTCTCATCATGCTGGCTTTCACCTGTTTCGGCGGTTATCTGCTTGTCAGGCATGTCCTGGCGCTTCCCTTCAGGGCCACGAATGACGTCCTTCATAAAGAGGAATCCCCGGTGAACCTGGACTTCCTCATACCGGCAGGAGTTCATATCGATAAGAACATGACGATCAAAGAAGTCCTGCATATTCGTTTCAAGAAGCAGACGGGTACCTACGAAAGACTGATGAGAAGCATCACGGAGATGGTTCCCCGGAAATATCTGTATCTCGGGGACGCGCTCCTGTTCATCTTCTGGACGTTTCTCTACCTGACGTTCCTGCGGGTTTTTACCTTTGCAGGGTATGGCCGGGCGCTGCGTGTGAGTCTCCTGCTGGGGGCGTGCACCTACTTCTTCATGCCGGATTTTTCCCCGGGAGAGACTGACGATTGGGTTTTCGTTGGAGGGGCGCTCCTGATCATGGCCGCTCGCGCATTTGTCTCCTTCAGAAGGACAAAGAGGGAAGGGTGATCCCTCAAATCTTGCTTTCCTTCCAGATCCGGTATTTTTTCATGTACTCAGCAGCCACTTTCCCGGAGTCCAGTCGCAGACATTTTGCATAACTTATGACGAAGCCCCTGACGTACGTTTCGGGCGGAAGGGCATCGAATTCTTCATGCTCAATATGTTCGAGATAAGGGACCTGTATCCTCGTTGACAGCGCAATCTTCTGAAGATCGAGTCCTTGCATTTCTCTTACTTCCCGCAGGGTCTGTCCCCCGAATTCCGTTGCTTCAAAGGGCGGTTGGTCGTATACATCAACGCCGGAATGAAGGTCCTTTTCCTCTCCCCGCTGAAAATCTTTCTGTTCACAAGCCCCGGCCAGCGCCTGGTACGCCTCTTCTATCTCTTCAAGTATCTCTTTTTTGCGTTCCTCTGAAATGTCATCACGAATTGGGAGGGTTACGATGGAATCCTCTGAATACAGCGATTTTAGGAGAATATATGCCTCCCGGATCTCCGAGTAAGATGCGCCGGGGCCTATTTCCAAAATGTCGAGATACCTTCTGTGCTTTTCCGGTTTGGTATTCATGCTCTTGTGTATATGTCCTTTCCATCCAGGAGATTTTCTGTGACCCTTTCAATTTCCCGTGCGCAACGGGTTGCCGGGCAGGTCTGCATGAAGGGCTGCCGTTTATTTATGCAGCGGGGGATCATGGGATCATGTTCAACATACCCGACATATTTTGCATCAACACTAAAATATTTTTTGCAGATGCTCTTGACGGACCTCCCAATAACGACCTCCTCTCCCGTGGTGACCCGGTTCAAAATAATGTTGGCCTTGAAATCGGATAACTCCCGATTGACAATGTTCTCCACGGTCATGGAGATCTTGCGAAGATATTCTATAAGCTGGGTCAGGCTGGCGATATTGTATTCCTCCCGGTTTTTCCATGCATTCTGAATCTCTTCCTTGAAGCCATGGGTGCCCAATGTCTTGAGCAGTTGACGAAAAAAGGCATTCTTCAAAAAATAATAGCTATTTTCAATGGCCGTGATTTCGGGAAGGAGCACAACAATCTTTTTGTCCGCCAGGAGAAAAGTGTCTAACGTATTGAAATGCGCCCCTGCCCCGAGATCAAGAAGAATATAATCGGCATCAAGGCTCCTGATGTGCCGAAACAGCTTCAGTTTCTGGGTATGCTTCATATCGTCGGGACCCAGGGAATTGATCGCGCCCATCAGCAATCCCATATTCTCAATTCCGCTTTCCACCACGAGGTCAGCAAGGGCCGCTTTCTTTTCGAGAAAATCTGTCAAGGATACCCTGGGCTTTGCAACTCCCAGAAAAGTGTGCAGATTCGCCCCGCCGAAATCAGCGTCAACCAGTATAATTCTATTCCCCTGAAGTGCCAGGCAGTTCGCGATACTGCTTATCAGGAAGCTTTTTCCCGTGCCTCCCTTGCCTCCGCCTACCGCCCAGATTTCAGGGGTGGGCGACTGTTGTTTCCCAATTCTAGGTTCCACTCCGCTCTCTTTTTGTGATTTTCCGGCCAGGCCGTGCAAGCAGGACTGTCGTGTGTCATCATCCAATTCCAGCCCCGATACGTTCAGGGGATGGACCCTCAACAGGTAACGGCTCTCTCTTTCGAGCTGTTCGTGTGGAAGATCGGAAAGTGATTACAATTTCTCTTGATTCCTCTGGAGGGCCAATCTATCATCCCTGCATATGAAGGAGCAAGAAATTTCTCCTATTTTGTATCCTTAAGAACTGCAATGAAAGAGTTTGATATCCTCCGGATCCCCTTGGAAGGCGCCCACCTGGTGGAAGCCAACGCCGGCACCGGGAAGACCTATGCCCTGGCGGGCCTTTTCCTGCGACTGATCCTTGAAAACGATCTTTCCCCGAGTGAAATACTCGTGGTGACTTATACCCGCGCGGCGACCCAGGAACTCCGGGACAGGATCCGGCGAATGATGAGGCAGGCCCTGGATTTTTCCTCCGGGCACATTCCTATGGATCCTTTTATTGAACGTCTCATGAAGAGGCAGCAGGACCTGAAACGCTCTTTGGAGACCCTCACCCGCGCCATCAGGGGACTTGACGAAGCAGCGGTCTTTACCATCCACGGGTTTTGCCAGCGCCTTCTCCAGGAAAACGCCTTTGAAACAGGCTCCTTGTTTGATGTGGAACTGACCACCCGGGGGCAAGACCTGGATCAGGAAATCGTGGAAGATTTCTGGCGAAACCATATCTGCACAGGAGAGCCGGAATTCGTCCATTTCCTGTTTCAGAAAAAATGGAGCACTCAATACCTCCTCCGGTTCCTGGATACGGGGTTGAAACACCCCGATATCCATGTTATCCCGACGATCAAAACATCCCGGTTGCCGACGCTCAGGACCTATAGAAAGACGCTTGACTCCCTCAGAAAAAGGTGGTCCGCAGTAAGGGATGACGTGCGGGCAATGCTCATGGACCCCGGAATCAAGGGTACCGCGTACGGGGTCACCAGAGCCGAACCCGGTCTGCTCTCTCCCAGGGAATTAAGGATCAGTGCAATGGTCGCAGGGATGGATCAATTCCTCAGTGCGCAGCGGCCGCCGTTTCCTCCCTTCCCGGATATTGAGAAATTCAGCGCCGGAAAACTGGCTGCCTCCATGAAAAAAGGGTGTCTTCCTCCCGGACATGAGTTTTTTGCGCTCTGCGAGGGGTTATGGGAACAGAAAACCGCACTGGCCGGGGAAATGGATCAGGCTCTGATGTTTCTGAAGGGCCGGCTTTTTCACTATCTCCGGGATGAACGCGTGAAACGCAAGGCCCTGAGAAATATCCGAACCTACCAGGACCTGCTTACGGATTCCCTTGCGGCGCTGGAACAGGGCGGAAAGGAAACGTTCATCAGGAATGTCCGTTCAAAGTACCGGGCTGCACTCATAGACGAATTTCAGGATACGGACCCGGTCCAGTACCGGATTTTCCATACCCTTTTCGGGAATGGAAAAATGCCGCTCTTCTATATTGGAGATCCGAAACAGGCCATCTACGGGTTCCGGGGCGCCGACGTGGCCACCTATCTGAAGGCAGCAGGCTCTGTTCCAAATACCCGCACGCTCCGAATGAACTGGCGCTCGAAGCCGGAACTGGTGCGGGCCGTGAACACCCTATTCTCAGGGATCGAAAAACCATTCGTGTACCCGGAGATAACCTATACTCCTTCCGAGGCCAGCGAAAGAATGTCTTCTCCTGTCCTGCGGGTGGAAGGAGATCGGGGAACACCTTTCAGGATATGCCTGCTCCACCAACCGGAAGAAGGGGAGACATACAGTCCATTGGCCAAGAAAAAGGCTTGGCCCGGAATACTGAAATTTGTAGCCACAGAAGTTGCCCGATTGGTCACCCTCGGGAGGTCTGGAAAGGCATTCATCGGAGATGAGCCTTTGTCGGAGCGGGACATCGCCATTCTCGTGCGAAAAAACAGGGAAGCCCGGCTGATGCAGGATACCTTCAGGCAGATGGGCATACCCAGTGTTCTCTATAACGCGGGTGATATCTTCGAGACCAGGGAGGCCGCGGAAGTGCGCCTGATTTTACACGCCATCGCTGAACCCGGTCATGAGGGACACGTAAAAGCGGCCCTCGCATCTGATGTCATGGGCATGGACGGTTCGGCCATTCAAGCCCTGGCGGAGCAGGAAGATGCCTGGGAGCAACGTATCCTTGATTTCAGGGAATATCATCGAATCTGGGAAGAACAGGGGTTTATCCCCATGTTCAGAAGACTTCTCACCAGGGAAAAGGTCCGCGTCCGCCTGCTGGCTTTTCCTGACGGGGAGCGGAGGTTCACCAACATTTTACACCTGGGCGAAGTCCTCCATCGTGCCGCTCTGGATGAGAGACTGGGCTTAACCGGCCTCACGACCTGGCTTTTCCGCAAGATGGAAGACGATTCCCACGGTGACGAGGAACAGCTCCTGCGGCTTGAAACCGATGAGGAAGCGGTAAAGATTGTCACCGTCCACAAGAGCAAGGGTCTTGAATACCCGGTGGTGTTCTGTCCATCCCTCTGGGATGGCGGATGGAGCGCGGAAAAGGAAGTCATTTTTCATGATCCGGACAATAACCTGGAACTGACTATGGATCTGGGATCTGAAGAGAAAGAACGCCACGCGGCCGTGGCCCGGGAAGAGTTGCTGGCTGAAAATCTCCGGCTCCTCTACGTGGCCTTGACCAGGGCGCAACAGCGCTGCTACGTGGTCTGGGGATGCATCAGGGACGCGGAGACCTCGGCACTGGCCTATGTGCTCCACACCCGCAACACCGCTCAAGAGGAAAACCCCGTTGAGCGGGCACGCAAGGCGCTGCTGTCCAGGCCCTGGGAAGTCCTTGTTGGTGAGT
The DNA here is from genome assembly GCA_964633015.1 of uncultured Desulfobacteraceae bacterium. Classification (GTDB taxonomy): domain Bacteria; phylum Desulfobacterota; class DSM-4660; order Desulfatiglandales; family Desulfatiglandaceae; genus B46-G9. The sequence continues at coordinate 33,308 of CAZWEV010000004.1, forward strand.
TGTCCCGCCTCGAACAGGATTCGGCAGGCACTATTGCCGTGGAAGATCTGATCACGAGGCAATGGTCCGGGTCTGCCGGGACACGCAGGGAATCGGCTCGGATCGAGGGACGGATTTTTTCAGTGCGGATCCCGAGGGACTGGAAGATATCGAGTTTTTCCTCCCTGTCTCCACGGCAGAAACTTGATCCCGACATCCCGGATCATGATTTCGCTGTTCCGCCGCAACCATCTCCGGAAGAAGAGATGGAGGACACACCAATTGACTTCGGTTCCGGGATATTTGCTTTTCCCAAAGGAGCCCGGGCGGGCACCTGTCTCCACGATATCCTTGAACATCTGAATTTCACGAAAACCGGGGGACCGAGCGCGCGGAATCTTATCGCGGAAAAGTTGCATGGCTATGGGTTTGCAGAAACCTGGACAGATACCATACAAGAAATGGTGCAAAAAGTCCTTTCCACCTGTCTCGATCCCGCTGATCCGGGGTTGAGATTGCAGAAGATCAGTGCAAAGGCCCGGGTGCATGAGCTGGAATTTGTATTTCCGCTCAAGACCATAGCCCCGGATGTGTTACAGGGGCTTTTCGCAACCCATGGAAATCCGGAACTTTATGGCGACATACCCCAAAAGATTGAACGTCTCCATTTTTCGCCGGTGAGGGGCTTTCTGAAGGGCTTCATGGACCTGGTATTTCAGTGGCAAGGACGCTATTACCTGGTGGACTGGAAATCTAATTTCCTGGGGAAGAGCATTGAAGACTACGGGCCGGATGGACTCAGGGAAGCCATGAAGGAGGGATATTATCATCTCCAGTATCATCTCTACACCCTCGCCCTTGACCGGTACCTCAGGATCCGTCTTCCTGGATACCAATATGAAAGCGTGTTCGGCGGAGTATTCTACCTGTTTCTCCGGGGGATGGATCCGGCCCGGGGAGCGGATTTCGGCATCTTCCGGGACTGGCCGTCACCGGACCTCGTGCACGCAATGAGGGAGATACTGATTCCGTAGTCCAAGCAAAGATCCGGGTCGCGAGGGCCAGGCTTTGGACATTCCAGGAGGGGCTTGCTTGCTCCAGTGTTTCCAGAATGACTAGAGTGATCTGGAATGCCTAAAGTGCCTAGCGCTGAGGAATTTCTTTTCACTCTATTGAATAGAAAAGCTATGCTTTCCACTAACTCTAGTCACTTTAAACTACTCCAAACTCTACATACTTCCGTACCGAAGAGGTTTTATGGGAGATTCTTTTGAAGATACCGGGGTTTTCTCGGAGATGGATACCCACTTCGCCCGTTTCATAACGGGGATCTCCAGCTATGCTGATCAAGCCGTCTCTCTGGCGGCGGCCCTTGTGAGCCGGGCAACCATGGAGGGCCATGTGTGCCTTGACCTCAAGAGCGTGGCAGAGCAGCCTTTGGATCAAGACGGCGCTCCCGGGAATCCCTTCATCTGTCCGGAACTGACGGTCTGGCTCAAGCGTCTGCAGAAAGCAGATGTTGTGGGGCGTCCGGGTGATGAAACTCCCCTGATACTTGACGACGAACACAGGCTCTACCTTTTCCGCTACTGGGAATACGAACACCTCCTGGTCGAGAAAATACTTCAGTGGGCGAAAAAGGATCTTGAGGGCACTGATGAGGCGCTCCTGAAAAAGGGACTGGATGAGTTGTTCAAAGCGGGAAACGGTTCCCGGCCTGATTGGCAGGAGGTGGCCTGTTTCACCGCCGCCATCAGGCATTTCTGTGTGATATCCGGGGGACCGGGGACCGGCAAGAGCACTGTTGTTTCCAGAATACTTGCCCTGATTGCCCGGCAGGGCCGCGGGAATCCTCTGCGGATGGCACTTGTGGCACCGACCGGAAAGGCCGCGCAGAGGCTCCAAGAGGCGATCCGTGCCAGCTCCGGGAAGCTGTCCGTGCCCAAATCGATCCGGGGAAGCTTCCCTTTGGAGGCATCCACCATCCACCGGCTCCTCGGGCACCTTCCCGGATCTCCTTTTTTTCGCCACCATGCGGAAAACCCCCTCGCGCTTGACGGGGTAATTGTGGACGAGGCATCCATGGTCGATCTCCCGCTCATATCGAAACTGGTTCAGGCCCTTCCTTCCCACGCCAGGCTCATCCTTCTGGGCGACCAGGACCAGCTTGCCTCGGTGGAAGCCGGAGCTGTGTTGGGCGATCTCTGCGACCGGGGGAACTTTCATGTTCATTCCAATGCATTCTGCAGGCGCTATCACGAAATGACCGGGCAGGTGATTTCCGGTCGGGCCGGCCCGGTCATTCAGGATTCCCTGGTCCGGCTTGAAAGAAACTATCGCTTTGCACCTGAAAGCGGGATAGGCACCGTGAGCCGGGCCGTGAACCAAGGCAATGGAGATGAGGCGCTTAAAATCCTCAAGAACAGGCCCCAGGATGATATCCTGTGGATGAGACTTCCTGAGCCTCCGCTCTTGCCCGCCGCATTGAAAGAGAGGGTTCTTTCCGGATACAGGGCCTGTCTGGAGGTTCGGGACCCCCAGCAGGCCTTTGTTGAACTGGAGCGGTTCCGGATCATGTGCGCCATTCGGAAGGGGCCGTTCGGTGTCCTGTCCTTGAACCGGATTGTGGAGCGAATTCTGGGTTCGGAACATCTCATCAGCCCGAACGGTCTCTGGTACAGAGGAAGGCCCGTCCTCATCACACGGAATGACTACACCCTTGATCTCTTCAACGGAGATGTGGGGCTCATACTCCCTGACTCGGACGCAGACGGCGATCTCCGTGTCTTTTTCAGAAAACAGGATGGGTCCATTCGAAAAATCCACCCGGCAAGATTACCGGAGCATGAGACCGTGTTTGCCATGACCGTACACAAGAGCCAGGGCTCGGAATTCGAAGAAGTCGTCTTGCTCCTTCCTGACCGGATAACCCCCGTCCTGACACGCGAGCTCATTTACACAGGGCTGACGCGTGCCAGAAAAAAAATGGAGGTGTGGGGTCGCGAGGATGTCTTTGTGGAAGGGGTGAACCGGCGCATAGCACGGTCATCGGGCCTGAGGGAGGCCCTTTGGGAAGAGGACGTATCTGATGCATCATGACACTCAGGGAAGGAGCCATTTCTTCCCTGGGCGTCAGAGTACGGAAGAACTCGATGAACGATGCACTATTGGCAAACTAGGAATATTTATTTCCCGGTTTGTCCTGTTTTGTGGTATACGAACGGAAGTTACAGCGTCGGCGAACCTTTCTTTCAACCCCAACCAGTGAAAGGAGGCCTCCATGTCACGCAAACCCTGGGAAAATCCGAAATGGCCCGAAAACGTCCCCCACGAAGTCACCGGCTATGAAAAACCGCTCTTTTCCCTCCTCGATGACACTGCCCGTGAATTTCCAGATGCCACCTATACCATATTTGCGGACGCATCAAGGACCTTTGGTCAGGTCAGAGATACGGCTGACCGGATCGCCAACTTTCTCACCTCCCGGGGTATCCGAAAAGGGGACCGGGTAGCCATCTTCCTCCCCAACCTCCCTCATTATCCTGAGATCTTCTTCGGCATCCTGAAGGCAGGAGGGGTCTGCGTCACCTGCAACCCCCTGTACAAGGCATCCGAACTCAAGTACCAGCTCAAGGACTCAGGATCCAAGGCCGTGTTTGTCATGGACCATCCGAACTTCTACCCAACGGCTGTCACGGCCGCCGCGGAAACAGATGTGGAAACGATAGTGATCTGCAATGTGAAATCCTATCTGCCGTGGCTCAAGGGTACCCTCGGCTCGCTTCTGGGAAAAATTCCCAAAGCCGATGGGCACGAACCGGGACATATCCTGTTTGACGAGGCGGTACGATCGGCAAGGCCGGAACCGCCCCGGATCCAGGTTGATCCGGTGAAGGATGTTGCCAATATTCTCTACACCGGCGGCACCACCGGCGTTCCCAAAGGCGCGTGCCTCAGCCATGCCAATCTGGTCTCCAATGTGATGACCGTGCAGGAATGGACACGGGTGGAACTGGAGCCCGGGAAACCCAAGGTGCAATTCACCCGGGGAGGGTCCCAGACGTTTCTCGGCGTTCTCCCCTGGTACCACAGCTTCGGCCTCACCCTGGTGATGCTCTGGAGCTGTTATACCGGTTCGAGGGTCGTCTGCATCCCGGATCCGCGGGCGGGAAATCCTCCTTTCACCGAGGTCCTCAAGGCGGTTGAAAAACACAAAGTGACCGTCCTGACGGCAGTCCCCACCATCTATTCGGCCTTTGTAAATCATCCGTTGATCAGGAAGTTTGATCTTTCTTCCGTCAGTGGATGCGGTTCCGGCGCGGCCCCTCTGCCGGTTGAGGTGATTAAACAGTTTGAAGAGATAACCGGTGCCGTCATATTCGAGGGCTACGGCATGACCGAAACGTCCCCGGTTATCACGCTGAATCCTACAAACACGGAACAGCGAAAGGTTGGGTCTGTGGGTCTGCCCTTTCCTAATACGGACATCAAGATCGTGGATCTGGAGACGGGCCTCCAGGAGCTGCCCGACGGGGAGGATGGGGAGATCGCCGCGTCCGGTCCGCAGATCATGCTCGGCTACTGGAACAAGCCTGAGGCCGATGCGGATATGTTTCGAGAAATCGACGGGAAAAAATTTCTGTTGACCGGTGATATTGGCCACTTTGACGAGGAGGGGTTCCTGGTCATTACCGACCGGAAAAAAGACCTTATCCTGGTTGGGGGGTTCAATGCCTATCCGAAGGAAATAGAGGAAGTCCTTTTCACCCATCCCAAGGTAGCCCTTGCGGCGGTGGTCGGGGTGCCCGATGGAAAATCCGGCGAGGCAGTGAAAGCATTCATCCAGCTCAAACCCGGGGAAAAAGCCACGGAAGAAGAGATCATCACATTCTGCAAGGACAGGATGGCCGGATATAAACGGCCCAGAGAAATAGAATTCCGCGATGAACTCCCCACGTCCGTGGTGGGCAAGGTCCTGCGCAGGGTGCTCAGGGACGAGGAAAGGGCAAAGCGCAAAGCATCATGAACAGGGAGGCGTCAACCCCGCTGACATGGCCGCCGCTCCTGAAAGGCACCCTCCTGAGACGGTACAAGCGATTTATTGCGGATGTACGGCTCCCAAATGGGCATGTGGTTTCCGCCCACTGCCCCAATTCCGGAAGCATGGAGGCCTGCTCCGAGCCCGGCCGTCCCGTATATCTCTCCCGCCACCATGACGATCCCAAACGGCGGCTCAAATATACGTGGGAAATCATAGACATGCCCACATCTCTGGTGGGAGTCAATACCCTTGTCCCCAACAAGCTGGTCAAAATGGCTATCCAGGAGGGAGTCGTCCCGGAGCTGACAGGATATGACACAATCCGGCCTGAGGTGAAATACGGTGCTCACTCCCGCATTGATCTTCTGTTGGAGCGAAACGGCAAACAATGTTTCGTGGAAATCAAAAACTGCACGCTGGTCATCGGGGGGACGGCCTATTTCCCCGACGCCGTAACGGCACGGGGACGGAAACACCTCGTGGACCTCCAGCAGGAAGTGCGCCGGGGAAACCGGGCCGTCATGTTTTATCTTGTCCAGCGCATGGATGCCGCCGCATTTAGGCCCGCGGATCACATTGATCCCGATTATGGCCTGAACCTTCGAAAGGCAGCAGAAAAGGGGGTGGAAATCCTGGTTTACGATGTGAGGATCAACCTCAAAGGAATCAGGTTGAACCGGCTGCTTCCATATCACCTGTGATCGGAGAAAGACGATCGTGCCACATGGTATTTGACAGACAGCAGACCGCGAAGAAAGTCCTGAAACGCTACCGCCTGGATGAGCGAATCCTGACACTGCTCATTGCCGCCCTCATCGGCGTCCTGAGCGGATACGGCGCCGTGCTCTTCCGGCTCATGATAAAGGTGGCCCAGTATGTTTTTTATCGAAACACCAATGATATCCTGACGTTTTCTCACACACTCCCTCTTTATGTGATCATTGGAATTCCCTGTCTCGGGGGTTTGCTGGTCGGGATCATTGTGAGTTTCGGGGCCAGTGAAGCCAAGGGACACGGGGTCCCTGAAGTCATGGAAGCGGTGGCATTACGCAGCGGCAGGATCAGAAAACGGGTCGCTGCAGCCAAAATCATGGCATCCGCCATCTGCATCGGATCGGGCGGTTCAGTGGGACGGGAAGGACCCATCGTGCAGATCGGCTCCTCTCTGGGCTCTACCGTTTCACAGCTGGTCAACGTATCCCGCATGAAGCAGAAAACCATGGTTGGATGCGGCGCGGCGGCGGGCATTGCGGCAACCTTCAATGCTCCCATCGCGGGGGTCCTGTTTGCCTTGGAGATCCTTCTCGGCGATTTCGGCATTGCCTCCTTTTCCCCGGTGGTTCTCTCTTCCGTGACCGCGACAACCATCTCCCGACATTATTTCGGGGATTTCCCTGCATTTACCATCCCCACCTACCACCTGCAGACCTTGTGGGAATTTGCCATCTATCCCTTCCTGGGTCTTTTCGCCGGCCTGATTGCCGTGCTGTTCATCGTGACGCTTTACAAGACGGAGGATCTCTTCGACGTCATTCCGCTTCCCCGGTGGCTTAAACCCGCCCTGGGCGGTCTTCTGCTCGGGCTCATCCTGATCAAATTCCCCCATGTATTCGGCGTGGGTTACGGCGCCATGAACGAGGCTCTGTTCAACAGGCTTCCCGGGATGTTCCTCTTTGCGCTTGTGTTCATAAAGATTGCTGCCACCTCCATCACCCTCGGGGCCGGAGGATCAGGGGGCATCTTTGCACCGTCCCTTTTCATCGGAGCCATGGCGGGGGGATTCTTCGGGTGGATCGCAAACATCCTTTTCCCCTCCCTGACCGCATCCCCGGCCGCCTATGCCCTCGTGGGGATGGGGGCGGTGGTGGCCGGAACAACGCATGCCCCCATAACCGCCATCATTATCATCTTTGAGATGAGCGGCAATTACAAGATTATCCTCCCCATGATGATTACCTGTATCCTCAGTACCATCCTGGCATCGTCACTGAAGAAAGGTTCCATTTACACCATTAAATTGCTGCGCAGGGACGTTGATATCTCGGGCGGCATGGAACAGAATATCCTGCGCTCCATGGAGGTGGGTCAATTTATGATGGAAAAACCGCCCACTGTTCGCGAGGGAATGAAGCTTCTGGACCTCATAAACACCTTCAAGACGGAAGACGTCTCTTATCTCCATGTTGTAAATGAAAACAATGACCTGACCGGGATCATCTCGTTCAGGGACATCAGGCCTCTCTTTCAGGAACAGGACCTGCACCTGCTCGTGGTGGCAAAAGATGTCGCCACCGGCGATCTGGTGACCGTACAGCCCCACGAAAGCATATTGAAGGCACTCCAGACCATGGGGGCCCTCGGCATATCCCAGCTGCCGGTGGTGGGCGGTGAAAACGGGAAAAAGGTTATCGGCACCCTCAGGGATAAGGATGTCATAGCCGCGTACGACAAGGCCATCATCCGAAAGGAAATTGAAACAGGGTAGAACCCGAGCGCCCCCGCTTCCTTCCCCCTTACCCGCAGAGGCGGAGTTCCCGGCCCGTGAGCCTGAGTTTCCGGTTATCAGTTACCTCGGCGAAAAGACATACGACTTTCTTCATGCCCTTCGCGGTAAGGTTCCACCACGCATCCATCACGTCGAAGCACGGGGATGACCCAAGCACGGTTTCCACCCTGTCCGCATCGATATTCATCCTGCCCGCCAGTTCAACGACATCGAAATCAGTCTCATTCGTACCTGCACCCGATACATACAGAATAACCCCTGTTTTCATGTGGTATGTCCTCCTCATCCCGAAATTGTGTTCATCACAAAAAAAATCCCCGGATCGAATGACATCGATCCGGGGATATCCCTTTTTTCACCGCAAGATCTTTCGGCTTTACCCCAACCGCGAGGGGGATGCCGTTCGTTCAGGCAGGTCTTCTGACTTCCCCACCCTTTCAACAACCTTCCCATCCGGCACTCAATGGAAGTTGAGTGCCCGACAGTGGCATACAAACGCTGAACGAGTTCCTTTTCCCAGAGTTACCGGGAAAAGGCGGGATCACAGCGGCGGGCCCGTCCCCGATTCTCACGGGGTTCCCTGTTCGGCTCTTTTGCGAGCACCTGAACGATATCTGGTTTTTTTACTGGAGTGGAGGATAAGAGTCAAGGCAAAAAAAATGAACTCTTGACATATGGATTTGACATATAAACGCGGATGGTGTTTTGTAGTCCCATGAAATTCATCGGCGATCTTCACATCCATTCCCGTTATTCCAGGGCCACGTCGAAAGCGCTTAATCCCGAAGAGCTCTTTCTGTGGGCCCGGAAAAAAGGGATCTCCGTGATCGGCACGGGAGATTTTACCCATCCCGCGTGGCTGGCGGAGCTCAGGGAAAAGCTGGTGGAGGCAGAGGACGGCCTCTTCCGGCTGCGGCCCGGCCTTGAAAAGAAGGCGGAAGAGGGTCTGCCTCAGCGTTGTTCCGGCCCGACCAGATTCCTGTTTACGGGCGAAATCAGCTGCATCTACAAAAAGAGCGGCAAGACCCGAAAGGTGCACCACCTGATACTCATGCCCGACATGGCATCTGTGGAACGATTCCAGAAACGGCTCGACAGGATCGGGAACATTACCTCGGACGGAAGGCCCATCCTGGGGCTCGACTCCCACGACCTCCTAGAGATGACCCTGGAGGTCAGTGACCGGGCCTTTTTCATCCCGGCGCATGTCTGGACACCCTGGTTCTCCCTCTTCGGTTCCAAGTCCGGGTTCGATGCCGTTGAAGAATGCTTCGAGGACCTGACCCCCCACATCCATTGTCTTGAAACCGGTCTGTCCTCAGATCCGGCCATGAACCGCCTCATATCCGCCCTGGACCCGTACCTCCTGGTGTCAAATTCCGATGCCCACTCCGCATCAAAACTGGGTCGCGAGGCAAACCTCTTTGATACGGTCCTGGATTATCCCCACATGATCAGGGCAATGGCGGGGGAAAACGGTTTCCTCGGGACCATTGAGTTTTACCCGGAAGAGGGGAAATACCACCTGGACGGCCACCGGAAATGCCAAATGCGACTAAATCCACAGGAAACACAGGAACATGGAGGGATCTGCCCGGTCTGCGGGAAACCCCTGACCGTGGGTGTCCTGAACCGGATATATGACCTGGCGGACCGGGAGAAGCCAATCCTCACCAAGGACGTTCACAGCCTGATTCCCCTGACGGAGATCCTTTCCGAATTGCTGGACTGCGGCCCGGCAACCAAGAAGGTGATGGCTCAATATGACAAGCTCCTCGGGGACCTGGGTCCGGAACTCGAGATTCTGGTGCACACACCCTTCCCGGAGATCGAAAAGACGGGAGGAGAATTGCTTGCAGAGGCTGTCAGGAGGATGCGGGAGGGTCAGGTGATCCGGGAAGCCGGGTATGATGGGGAATATGGTCGTATCCGTCTTTTTTCTCCGACCGAAAGAGATGCCCTTGCGGGTCAGCTCGCTTTCTTTCACTCCTCCAAGATACTCGAGGCAACATCACCATCACCGATGGCTGTTCCAAACCGGAGGATCACCAGAAAGATCAGATCCTCTGTTCAGAAGGCCCCTTCTCCGGATTCCGATCTCATCCTGGATCTTTTGAACGATGTCCAACGGGAGGCGGTGCTCCACACGGGGAGACACCTGCTGGTGGTCGCAGGACCCGGGACCGGGAAGACCATGACCCTGACGCACCGGATAGCCTATCTGATTCGAACGGGCCGCGTGTCACCGGCAGGGATCCTGGGTCTCACATTTACCCGGAAAGCCGCCCGGGAAATGGAAGAAAGGATTGTATCCCTTTTACGGGGAAACCAGTCCGGCATTCCGCGGATCACCACTATCCATGGATTCTGCCTGGAGATTCTCAGGGAGGAGGGCGGCAGGACAGGGCTGGTTTCTCCCTTTTCCATCTGCCCGGAACCTGACCGGGATGCCATTATCAGAGAAATTCTTTCCAAGATGGAAGGCCGGAAAATCAACGCAAGGACGTTCTTGAACTCCCTGCCTGCCTTGAAAAAATCAACCCTTGCGGGCGAGCAACAAAGCGCCCACTCCGATGGGATAGTCATGGCATTCCGCGCATACCAGGAAAAACTGAGGGCGCTGGGCATGCTGGACCTGGACGACCTGGAGGTAGAAGCCCTCAGTCTCCTTGAAAGGCACCCGGATGTGACAGAAAAATATGCCCTGATCTATCCGGAAATCTTTGTGGACGAGTACCAGGATACCAACCGGATCCAGGTGGCTATGCTCAAGGCCCTCGTCGGAGCCGGCCGCGGCAGGATCTTTGCCATCGGAGATCCTGATCAGGCCATTTACTCCTTCCGGGGGGCAGACCTCCAGAACTTTTTCCAATTTGCCGATGATTTTCCCGGAGCCGCAACCATAACCCTCAGGCAGAACTACCGCTCCGGTAAGCTTATACTGAACGGGGCCTCCTCTTTGATGCAAAAAGAAGAACCCCTCGAAGCGGTTTCAGCGGAACGGGGAAGCATATCCATCGCATCGTGCCGCACCGAAAAAGAAGAGGCGGAAATGGTCGTCGCTGCCATTGAGAGGTTGATCGGAGGAACTGCCTACTTTTCCCTTGACAGCGGCAGGGTCGCTTCTCACGAGGATGGGATGCCGGTCGGGTTCGGCGACATCGGGATCCTCTACCGGCTCAATGCCCAGGGGGAAGCCCTCGAAGAGGCCCTGTCACGGGCAGGCATCCCGCTGGTGCGCTCCGGCGAGACCCCGCTCATCCAGGAGAAATCAGTCCAGCTCATCTGGCGCTTTCTGCAGACGGTGCACTATCCGAAAACCCTCTACTACGCCAGGGCATACACCCTGATGCTCCGAGACACGGGTGTGGAGAAGCCGGAATGTTCCGAAATATACGGCCCAAAGAAAACGGTATCCGAGATTATTGAAAAGAGTATCGGGCTCCATTTTCCGGAGACGCGCTCCGGCGCAGATGATGAACCGCTCCGCCGCCTTCTTGAATGGGCGGAACGGTTTGGCGGGGACCTCGGCGAATTTATGGATACCCTTTCACTGGAAAGGGGAATTGATCACATGCGCCTCATGGGAGACCGGGTGGGCCTCATGTCACTCCACGCGGCAAAGGGACTCGAGTGGCCGATCGTATTTATTACCGGGTGCGAAGACAGGCTCATTCCCTGCACCCTTTTCGGGGACCGGGACGATGCCGAGGAAAGGAGGCTCCTCTACGTGGGGATGACGCGTGCGCGTTCGAGCCTCGTCCTCTCTCATGTGCGCACCAGAAAGCTCAATGGCCGTGTCCTGGAAATGGGCCGTTCCCCCTTCCTTGAAGCGCTTCCTTCCGATCTCTGCCAGCCTCTGGACCGCGGTACATGGAAGCCGAAAGTGAAACCGCACCACCAGCTCAACCTCTTTTAACTTTCCAACAGCAAGGGGCACCCATTCATCAGTCTACAAAATCAGAATACAGCTTTTTCATACACTCCGGACAGATGGAATGGGAAAACCGGGCCTTCGTCCTCTCGCTTATATAGCTCTCCATTTGAACCCAGCTGTTTTGGTTTTCCGGGTCTGCGCCCTCAATTCTGATCTTTTTGCAGTTCGCACAAATCGGCAAGATACCTTCCAGCTTTGTAATCTGAGCAAAGGCCTTCTCCAACTCGCCAATTTTACTCTTGAGTATCTTTTCGTTATTATCCAGGGAAATAATCATGGAGTTGAATGCTTCAGAAAAATCACCCATGAAATCGACCCGCTGACTGTAATCTCCATGTGCAACCTGTTCTGCCTGCCACGTGAGATGGAGGAGGTGGGAATGCAATTCCTTGAAAGGCGATCCGAGAAAATTCTTTGGCGGCGGCAGCGGTATCTCGTCCAATTTCCCTCTTGATAATGGAATCACGAAGTCATGTATCTCCTGCATGAAGCTGAAGACCTGATTCAGCAGCACCGAAAGCTTGTGTTCGCCTTCATCTGTGATTTTCCCGCCATCAATCTTTTCCGGAATTCTGCCTTGCAACAGGATGGCGAGTTTTTCGATGGCTTCTTCAATCATTTGGCACCTTCAAGCATTCTGACGGCAAAACGGCAGACTCTGTCGCCGCTTGCCCAACAGTCAATCTCTTTTGCATGAAAAGGTTTCCCGGTATACGCCTCCATAATGCCGGCGATAAATCCCTCGTCATATTGGCACACCACCTCATCAGTAGACGGCAGCCCGGAGCAGTCAAGATCTTCAGCGACCGTCAAAGTAAATCTCATGTGCTCCAAGTCAGCTTTTTCAATCCGCAGAATCCCAATGGCTTGATCCTTGAGCACCCTCTGCAACTGGGATATGAACGCATCGAAATGGAGTTCCCTGTTGAGCATGTTCTCGCAGAATTGGGCCCCGGCAAGCTTACCCGCCTTAATGATAATGTCATTTGCCTTGTCCGCACCCAACTCGGTTATCATGACGTCTCGCCAGGTATACTGCAGTAACCGATAGGCAAGGAGCGGGACGTTCTGGCCCAGGTTCGGTCTCCCTTCCTCGAGGTCACCCAGGTCTTTCCAGGTAAATTTTTTGTGGTCGCGATCTTCCTTGAACATAATTTCCCCTTTTCGGCAATGGAAGCTTCTTCTCTGCCGTGCCCTTTCCGCCATACCATAGCCTTCCCGAGGAGAAGAAGCAAGCTGCAATCAGACCACCCAAGACAATCATATTCTCTTCCGACCGAGGGGTCCGGCACATCCGGTCTGTCGGGTCTGAGCAGGGAAAAACAGCTGCAATGGTCTCAGGGTGACACGCCCTCGCGGACCCATTTTATCAGGGAGGGGAATTCTTCTGCCTCCCATGTGGGAGACAGGCGCGCTTCCAAATACCGTAAGAAAAGGGCGGACATGATGGCAACGGGTTTTTCCACCAGGAAGATTCTTTCGTAAAACAGGGCCTCGGGGTCTTCGCCCTTTTCCCTGAAGGTCTTCGGCGTCTTGAGAGAATGGAAATTCAGCCACGTGGAATCCAGCTCAAACGACCATTCATCCCTCCCTTCCTTGAGATGCAGCCTGGCCCTGGTTACCTTTTTTGCTTCCCGCAGGGCAAAACGGGCCTCCCGTATCCTGGCGCTTTCACCCGTACACGTGATGGTCTGGGTGGATCGCTCACCATCTGTCTGAAGCGTAATTTTCCCCTCGAACCAGAGTTCCACTTCCCCGTCATCCCCCAGGTCAAATACCCCGTCCAGGGTCTCACTCCTGAACCACAGCCAGACCAAAAAATCCCTGCCCAGGGATTCATGTTCGCGTACTTCGTCGAAAACACTCATGGCAGCAGTTCCTCCTGAAAAAAGAGGGGGGGTATGCCGTTCACAAGATCCGGGTCTCTTCCTGAAATTTCCAAGGCCCGCCGGCCCATGGCGTAGGGATAAACCGGGATCAGAAGGAGATCGAAGGTCTTTCTGAAGAACTCGGCAAATTCGTCGCACAGCTTGTTGCTTGTTGCCCCGAACAGGACGACATTGGTCTGAAGGTTCCAGACCGTATTATAGACGCTGGACTGGGGAATGGCCCGCTTCAGAAGCCGGGATCGAACTGCCTCCCGTATCTCTTCTTTCCTCGGCTTCGGAATATATTCCAGACCTTCCCTCTGTTTTGTTTCCTTTTCCGCTTCACGGCAATATTGCAGCAGGGCCTTTTTCGGGATCTTTTTCATATCCACCCGCCAGGACAGGGCCAGGTAGGGATCCTTGAAGTATTCCATGGTCTCGAAAGCACTGTCAAACATGTCCAGAATGCGGACCCAGCCTGCGGATCGTTCCTCATTGGGAAGATCGTCCAGATTACGGAAACCATAACGGAGAATCTTTTTTGGAAATTCTTCGATATAATCCGGCGGCAGGCTCCCTTCCACCCTATACCGTGAAAATGTTGCGGCACCATATATAAATCCCATATTGCCTCCTCAGTCAAAAATACCCGGCCAGCCGGGCTCCTTGTATTCGGTTCATCGGGCGCTCCTTTTCCGGTACCTTTTCGGGGAAGGGAAACAGGATATGCCCTATGTCTTCTTGTGGCGCAGAAGCCTTCTCCGGAGTTCCCGCTCAAGCCCCCGTCCCGTAGGCCGGTAAAAGACGCGGTTTTTCAGCTTTTCCGGCAGGTATTCCTGTTCTACCCACGCCCCGGGATAATTGTGGGGATACCGGTATCCGCGACCGTACCCTAATTTTTTCATCAGGCTCGTCGGCGCATTACGAATGTGCAGGGGCACGGGCAGCGGGCCTGTTCGCTCAATTTCGGCCTTCACCGCCTTTTCCGCAAGGTACAGGGCATTGCTCTTGGGGGCCGCCGCCAGGTAGACGGCCGCCTCGGAAAGGGCGAGTTCCGCTTCAGGAGGCCCCACCTTTTGCCAGGCATCAAAAGATGCCAGTGCCACCTGTAAGGCCTGGGGATCAGCGATCCCCACATCTTCCGAGGCGAACCTGATCATCCGTCTGGCCACGAACAGGGGATCCTCCCCCGCCAGCAGCATCCGGTAGAGCCAGTAGATCGCGGCCTGGGGGTCACCTCCTCTCAGGCTCTTGTGAAAAGCTGAAATCAGGTTGTAATGCTCCTCGCCGTCTTTATCATACGGCAGCGCCTTTCTGTCCAGGGCCTTTTCAATGACCGGGAGATCCAAAATCCGCTCGTTCGGGTCTGTTTCAAGCGCATAGGAGCATGCCATCTCAAGGTTATTCAGGGCCACACGCGCATCTCCATGGGAGAGTTCCACAAGATGCCTCAGCGCGTCTTCTGTCACCTGAAAACCCCATTTTCCGAGTCCCTTTTCCGTGTCATGCAGTGCCCGACTCAAGAGAATCTCCATGTCCTTGTCCTGGATGGGCTTCAAGAGCATTACCCGGGTCCTTGACAGAAGTGGCGGGATGACTTCAAAAGAGGGGTTCTGGGTAGTCGCCCCCACCAGAAGTATCAGACCGCTTTCCACGTGGGGAAGAAAGGCGTCCTGCTGAACCTTGTTGAAGCGGTGGATCTCGTCCACGAAAAGAATGGTCGGCTGTCCGGTCTGGAGTCGGTCGACTTCCGCCGCCTTTATAACCCCCCGCAGGTCCCTGACGCCGGAGGTTACCGCGGAAAACGCCCGGAAAGGATAGTGGGTATAGGTTGCGATCATCCTCGCCAGGGTGGTTTTGCCCGATCCTGGCGGGCCCCAGAAAATGACCGGAAAAACCCTCCCCGACTCCAGGGCCCTGCGAAAAGAAGCCTCCGGACCAAGCAGATGGGGCTGTCCCAGCATATACTCCATCTTTTCCGGCCGCATTTTCTCGGCCAGGGGGGCGATTCCTTCCGGGTTTTCATCTTTCATCAATCCGGGCCTCTTTCGCGCAGGGCTTCCAGAAACACCGAGTGCACCCTGTCCATATGGAGGGGCTTTTCAAGTACGAGTCTGCCGGACGCATGTTTCCCGGCATTGGCCGATCCGGGGCGGAGAGGATTTTGTATCAAAACGACGGGTGTCTTCAGGAGGAGCTTCTCGGCCTTCCTGAGAAGTCCTGTCAGGTTCCTGCAATCCGTATCTTCCGTATCAACGACCAGCAAACCATACTCCTTTCTCTGCACCCATTGAAAGGCCTCACCGCAGGTCGAAGTCGCGTCCACCCGGCATCCCCTGCTCGAAAACCAGCGGCTCAACAGATCCCTCAGGATATCCTGTGTCGAAACCACCAGAACCGGGACATCCTTCATTTTTACCCGAGCCTTTTTCCTCTGTCCGTGCGAGGCCTGCGCGGGGATCGGCAAACGAACCGTACAGGTCGTTCCCCCTCCTCCGGCGCTCTTCAGATCCAGATATCCCCCATTTCTCCTGATAATCGCCCGGGCAAGGCTTAGTCCCAGTCCTCTCCGGTCTTTCTCTCTTGTCGTAAAGAAGGGGTCGCAGACCCTGTCTTCTATTTCCGAAGGGATCCCGGCGCCGCTGTCCTGGATGTAGAGATGAGCCGCACCTTCACTTTCCTCAGTGGTCAGGTAAATATTCCCTTCCCCACCCAGGGCCTCCACTGCATTTTGCACCAACGCGGTGAGGGCGTACTTCATCTCTTCCGGCCTCCCCTCCAGGGTCGGCAGGGCTCGCAGGTAACTTTTTATCCTGATACCGTTCTCTTGATCGGAACCGGCAGTGCACCATCGGTTCTTGGCAGAGGCAACCACGTCCTGAACCACTTTGCGAAGATCATAAGGAGATGCTTCCCGCTCTTCTGTATGCATTCCTCCCAGCCATTCCAGTTCCCGGAGAAGTGACCACCCCTTTTCCAGTTTCTTCGGGGTCTCCGCCCCATCGGCAGATTTCCCGCTCCCGATCGATCGGTCTTCCTCGGGATGATTCGAGCGATCCTTTTTAGAAATCCGAAACCATCCCCCTATCTCGTGATACAATCCCCGGGACATTCGGGTAATCGCTTCGCTTTTCTCGGCGGCAGCACGCCGTTTTTCGCCTTCCTTTCTTTCATCAAGCCCAATCAGATTGAGCAGGAAAGCCCGACGTCCGCCCATAAGGATCTTTTTCACCCGTATCTCGCACCACAACACCTTCCCGGTCCTGGTCACCAAGCGGGTCTCATAGCGATTCGACACAGGCCTCCCCGAGAGCCTTTTCCTGTGCCGCGACTGGAGCTCCGCCCCGACGTCGGGTTGAAAAAATTCCGTGAAATCATGCCCCTGGACCTCGTCTTCGTCGCTACCCAGTGCGTCTCTCGCCGTTTTATTCATGAACGCAATCTTCCCGTCCTGAATGAGCACCACTCCTCCCGGAAGGGCCTCCAGGAGGCGCCATCCTTCACGCAGGGTCTTTACCGTATTCCGGTGCTCTCTCTTGAGGTCGACTATCGTTTCCCGGAGGGTTCTTTTTTCAGCTCGCAGTTTTTCACATCGGTGCTTGAGTTTTTCTATGCTTTTGTCAGCCACTTGACGCTCCTTGCACACCTTCTCGATGCTAAAATCACCGGGCTCCCTGGTGAATCATGTTGCTGATCGGAAAAGAATAACGTATCATATTTTTTATTGGCCTTACAATAGGGAACCGTTCGCAGTTTCATACCATGCCGGCGCCGGTACCGGTATGCCCGAATTCCAGAGAAAATATTCTGTTCCAGAAGCAGTCAAGCGTAAAGGAGTTCACATTGATCCAAGACCGTTCGTTCGTCCATCTCCATGTCCACTCGGAATTCAGCCTGCTGGACGGGGCAATCCGGCCCAAGCAGCTGCTGAAAAAGGCACGACATCTGAATATGAGCGCCGTGGCCATCACTGACCACGGGAACATGTTTGGAGCGGTCCAGTTTTTTGATCAGGCGAGGAAGGCCGGAATCAAACCCATCATCGGATCAGAGCTGTATGTGGCTCCCGGTGACCGCCGGGACAAGGCCCCATCCGCCGACAGGATGCCCAATGCGTTCCATCTGGTTGTCCTGGCAATGAATGAAAAGGGATACAGAAATCTGAGCCGGTTGGTCACCCAGGGACACCTGGAGGGATTTTACTATCACCCGAGAGTGGATATGGATCTCCTCCGGGAGTACAACGAAGGCCTTATCGCCCTTTCGGCCTGCATCAAAGGAATGGTCCCGTTCTTTCTCAATGCAAACCGCGCGGAACTGGCCAGAAAAAAGGCTGAAGAACTGGCCACGATCTTTGATCACGACAGATTTTACCTGGAGGTTCAGGCCAACAATCTTCCGGAGCAGGTCAGGGTCAACACAATGCTTCGAGAGCTCTCCAGAGAACTCTCCATCCCTCTGGTGGCCACAAATGACTGCCATTATCTGAACCGGGAGGACGCCGCGGCTCATGACGTCCTGCTCTGCATCCAGACCGGAAAAACCGTTGATGACCCGAAGCGACTCAAGTTTTCAACGGATGAATTCTACTTCAAATCCCGGAATGAAATGCTGGAAAATCTCCCGGGATTTGAGGATGCCCTTGATAATACGGTCCAAATAGCTGACCGGTGCATCTATGAAATGGAGTTTGGCAGCTACAAGTACCCGGTTTTTCAGGCCGCCGGGAATCAAAGCCTTGACGAGATCCTCGTGGAGAGCGCCCGCAAAGGGCTTCAGGAGCGTCTGCGCGTGAAGGAAGAAGATGAAAGGGCTCTCCCGGAAGCAATGGTGAAAGATTATAAGGAGAGATTGGAATTTGAACTCGATATTATCCGGAAGATGGGATTTTCGGGCTATTTTCTGATCGTGGCCGATTTCATAGACTATGCCCGACGAAGCCAGATCCCGGTGGGTCCCGGCCGTGGATCGGCCGCTGGCTCCCTTGTGGCCTATGCCCTGACCATCACCAACATCGATCCTATAAAGTACGGGCTCCTTTTTGAGAGGTTCCTCAATCCCGAGCGGATCAGCATGCCCGATATCGATATCGACTTCTGCATCAACGGCAGAGATGATGTGATCCGTTACGTTGCAGAGAAATACGGCAGGGAAAATGTGTCGCAGATCATCACCTTCGGGACCATGAAGGCGCGGGCCGTGATTCGAGACGTGGGCAGGAGTCTGAACGTTCCTTTAGGAGAAGTGGACCGGATTGCCAAACTGGTCCCGGAAGGTCCGAAGGTCTCCCTTGAAAAGGCCATTCTGGATGAGCCGGAACTGAAACGTCTCGAAGAAAGTGACGGACCTGCAAAGAAATTGCTTACCATATCACGTGTCCTGGAAGGTCTTTCCCGGCACGCCTCTACCCATGCCTCGGGCGTTGTCATTTCAGACAGGCCCCTGGTCGAATATCTGCCTCTCTTCAAAGGCTCCAAAGATGAAATCATGACCCAGTACACCATGGACAGGATAGAACAACTGGGTCTTATCAAGTTTGATTTTCTGGGATTGAAAACCCTCACGGTGATCAAACACACTCTTGATCTTATAGAAGCGGCCACCGCCACAAACATTGATATCGACAAGATTCCCCTTGACGACCCTGCAACATACCAGCTCTGCGGCGACGGCAAAACCACCGGCGTATTTCAGCTTGAGAGCGGCGGAATGAAGGAGCTCATGCGGAGTCTGCAGCCTGAAGTATTCGAGGATATGATTGCCCTGGTGGCCCTGTACCGGCCGGGACCCCTCGGCAGCAATATGGTCAGTGACTTTGTCAGTGGGAAACACGGGAAAACAAGGATCCGGTATTTTCTCCCCCAGCTTGAACCCATCCTGCGGGAAACGTACGGGGTCATTCTCTACCAGGAACAGGTCATGCGCATAGCGCAGCTCCTGGCCGACTATTCTTTGGCCGAGGCCGATGAACTTCGAAAGGCCATCGGTAAAAAGAAGCCGGAGGTCATGGCCAAACACAAACAGCGATTTATTGACGGCGCCCGTAAGAACGGGGTGAAGCCCCAAAAAGCTGAAGATCTCTTTCATTTGATCGAGAAATTCGGAGGGTACGGGTTTAACAAATCCCATTCCGCAGCATATGCCCTGATTGCCTACCAGACCGCATACCTGAAGGCCCACTTTCCCGTTGAATTCATGGCCGCTCTGCTCACGCAGGACATGGGAAACCAGGACAAGACCATTAAGAATATCGCCGAATGCAGAAACATGGGCATCGAAATCCTTCCCCCGGACTGCAATGAAAGCCAAGCGGATTTCTCCGTTGTGGACGGGAAAATCCGTTTCGGCCTGGCTGCCGTCAAGAATGTGGGATTGAAGGCCGTGGAATTCATCATAGAGGAGAGAAGGCAAAACGGCCCCTACCTTGACCTGCTGACTTTTTGCCAGCGCGTTGGAACCGGCAAGGTCAACCGCCGGGTCCTGGAAGGTCTCATTTTGTGCGGCGCCTTTGACTT
Source organism: uncultured Desulfobacteraceae bacterium (assembly GCA_964633015.1). Classification (GTDB taxonomy): domain Bacteria; phylum Desulfobacterota; class DSM-4660; order Desulfatiglandales; family Desulfatiglandaceae; genus B46-G9. The sequence goes on from CAZWEV010000004.1 coordinate 53,154, forward strand.
CACCGGGGTCCATCGTGCCAGGCTTTTTGCCGGGCTTGATGATGTCCTCCGTTCCTGCGGCGCCAATCATGATCCAAATCAACTGAACATATTCGCGACACTGGACCCTCAGGCCGGTGTTGGACCCGGGTTCATTGATCTTCCCGATATAGAAGAATGGCAGGAACGGGAACGGTTGAAAAAGGAGAAAGAGGCACTCGGATTTTATATAACAGGGCATCCTTTGGACAGATTTACCCGTGAAATCTCCCTTGTCACGAGCTGCTCCATTCAGGACCTCCCGGGGCAGAAAGACAAGAGCCGGGTCAGTATCGCAGGGGTGGTGGAAGAATTGAAACTGAAACGGACAAAGAAGGGTGACAAGATGGCCGTTATCCAGGTGGAAGACCTGTCCGGCTCGATAGAGGTGATCCTCTTTCCCGATCTTTTTGCCCGCTGTTCCGCACTACTCAAGAGCGATGATCCTTTGCTTATCACCGGGACGGTTGAAAAAGGGGACCATACCCTCAAGATCATCGGCCAGGAAATCATCACCCTGAACATGGTCAGGCAGCAACTCATCAAGGCCATTGAAATCAGGCTTGATCAAAAAACGCTATCCAGAGATACCCTGGAAGATATGAGGGATCTCACGTTTCGTTTTCCCGGTGAATGCCGCCTCCGCTTTAAAGTGCCGGTGACTGCGGGGAAAGATATGACCGTTCTGGCACATGAGCGTTTCAGCGTGCTTCCCTGCCGGGAACTCATCAGTGAACTGGAAAACATCACCGGCAGACAGGTGACCGAAGTCATGTCATTTTCCGCCGTGTCCATACCGGCCTTCAAATAGGACCCTATTTTTCCCCTATTCCGGAATATCCCGGAGGGCTTTCCGGTAATCTTCAGGGGTATCCAGGTCCAGGTCGTCATAGGTCCGCGGAGCATCCACCAGGCAGACGTCCTGCTTGAAGGCTTCAAAAAGACCCCGGGCCCCCACATCACCTTTGAGTCTGCCCAGTGCCCCGTACCACGCCCTCCCCAGAATAACCGGAAGAGAACGCCTTCCCGAGCTTCGAATGGCACCCAGCGTTTTCCCCGATGCCAGATAGTATTTGAGAAGATGGTTTATCAGCGGTGCAGTGATATTGGGCATATCGGCCAGGACGATCATGACATGATCACACTCTTTCTCCACTGCCGCAAGGCCCGCAATAATGGATGTGCTCATACCATCCCGGTAGCGCTCGTTCTTGATTATCCGCAATTTCCTGTGGGAGAGAAAGGGACGTATCGTCTCCTGGATTTCCCCGGCTCGGTGCCCGAGGACGAGGATCACCTGATCGAGCTCCGATTTCAGGGCCTCTCCAACAATTCGCTCAAGAAGGGTCTTATTCCCCATGCGAAGCAGTTGCTTCGGTTCACCCATCCGGCGGGAGGCCCCTGCCGCAAGAACAAGCCCCGCAACTTTTTCTTTTCGTCCGGTCATGATACCTTCCTGTAGGATGGTGTTTGCCCTGAAGCGCTTCCCTCCTCCGGAAACCCCCGGTGTAGCATCTTTCCTGACGTTCTCTCTCCAAAACAGCCCGGAGATTATGCATCACCGGGCTGTCAGGGACGTTACCATTTCCGTAAGGGAAATGAAAAGGATTATCCAGTGTACTGTCGTGGTTTGGGCAACGGGTCGATATCAGCGAGGGCCCGTTCAACTTCCTCTTCGGGGAGGGCATGGTCTCCGAGCTTCCCGGCCAGGTAGGCCTCGTATGCCGCCATATCCACCAACCCGTGACCACTCCAGTTAAAGAGGATCACTTTCTCTTTTCCCTCTTCCTTGGCTTTCAGGGCCTCCCGAATGACCACTGCCACCGCATGATTTGTCTCGGGCGCGCTGATAAACCCTTCGGTCCTGGCGAATGTGATCCCCGCCTGGAATGTCTCGAGTTGGGGCAGGGCCACGGGCCGGATGAGCGCGTCAAGGATGAGTTGACTGATGATGGGAGCCATGCCGTGATATCTCAAGCCCCCGGCATGAATGGGTTCCGGCACAAAAGTATGGCCGAGCGTATGCATGGGCAAGAGGGGGGTCATTTGAACCGTGTCGCCGAAATCATAGGCAAAGGGTCCCCTGGTCATGGTGGGGCACGATGCCGGTTCCACCGCTATGATGTCGATATCTTTTCCGTTTATTTTGTCCCGGACAAAAGGGAGACAATTACCGGCAAAATTACTCCCTCCACCAGCACATCCGATAATCACGTCCGGATAGTCGCCTGCCAGCGCCATCTGCTTCTGGCATTCAAGACCGTTAATGGTCTGGTGGAGCATCACGTGATTCAAGACACTCCCCAGAGCGTACTTTGCGTTTTCATCCATGACCGCGGCCTCAACCGCCTCGCTGATGGCAATCCCCAGGCTCCCGGGAGAATCAGGATGCTCTGCCAGGATGCTCTGCCCGGCCTTGGTTTCCGTACTGGGACTGGCCACGCAGTTTGCACCCCAGGTCTGCATCATGATGCGCCGGTAAGGCTTCTGATTATAACTCACCTTGACCATGAAGACCTTACACTCAAGGCCGAACAAGGCGCAGCAAAAGGCGAGGGCGCTTCCCCACTGGCCTGCTCCGGTCTCAGTGGTAATACGCTTGGTTCCCGAGATCTTGTTATAATATGCCTGTGCAATGGCCGTATTGGGTTTGTGGCTTCCGGGAGGACTCACCCCCTCATTCTTAAAGTAGATCCTCGCGGGTGTTTGAAGGTATTTTTCAAGATTCTGGGCCCGGTAGAGAGGCGTCGGGCGCCAGATCAGGTATTTCTCAAGCACTTCTTCCGGGATGTCTATCTCCCGTGCCTGGCTGACCTCCTGTTCAATCAGCGGCATAGGAAAGATGGGTGCCAGGTCCTCCGGTCCCACAGGCTGGCCGGTTCCTGGATGGAGGGGCGGTTCCATGGGGGTCGGCATATCCGCCATAATATTGTACCATTGACGGGGTAATTCAGATTCCGGCAGCACATATTTCTTGCTCTCCATAATGCCTCCTTTTCAACAACTTGCGTTAGCATTTCGACCTTCAGGCACCACTTTTGAAGGCCGCCCTCTTCCGGTGCTGGATCAACACGCGTATCGGTCCGTCCCACCTCCCTTCAGCCTTGAGTGAAGCCCATGTACAATGCTCAAAAGACACAGCAAAGTTTCCTTCGTGAGAGTTCGGAAAATTCGTCGGCATGAAAGGGCGTGCAACAGGTGATTGCGATGCAGAAAAGGATCTCTCGGAGGCTGGGTTGCGGGGTATCTGCCGACCACGGTAACGCTAGTGCTTTTTCCTTGTCTTGTCAAACACTATTTGTCGACAGATGAGGGAGCAGGAAATTTGCCTGGCCTTCCCGCTCCCTTCTTCCCGGGGGTCCGCGTGGAGGAGAAAGTTACTCCACCGTCACGCCAATCGGCGGAGCCGGGGCGGTAGTGTCCGGGGGAGTGTATGTTACGGTCAGACTGTACCTTCCTTCGTTGCCGGCCTGGTCTCTGGCGGTAACCACGATGACATTTTCACCTTGTGCCAGGGTAATGCCTGAAACGGACCAGGCGGTCGTGCCGCTCGCTGTGCCGCCGCCGCCCCTGGAATTGCTCCAACGCACTTCGGCTACGCCCACGTTGTCAGCGGATGTTCCGTGCAGGTCCAGGGAGCCCTGCACCGTCTCATACGTGGCACCGGTGGTTGGGGACGTAAGGGCCACCGTGGGAGCATGGGTATCCGGGATAGTCTTGGAGACTTCCTGGGAAAACCCGCTTTCGTTCCCGGAAGTATCCACCGCTGTCACCGAAAAATAATAGGTGACGCCTTCTTGCAGGTTCCCTGCAGTATAACTCGTCACCTTGCCCACCGGAACAGGGGCGCCATAGGTCCGGGAAGAGGTACCGGCATACACCCGGTATTCCTGGAGATCCGGTTCCGTGTTGGCCTGCCACCTCACCGTGGCAGATCCGGCAAGCGCCAGCGCTGGGAGCACGAACACAAAAAGCATGGAAAAAACCGGCAATACGTATCGTCTTTTCATTTTGACCCTCCATGAAGCACGTTGCTTTCTATATAAGCAACCCCTGTGCCAAGCCCCCTGCAACCAGCAAGCTCAGGCAATTCTTGTCAAAATCAAAAGATATGCATAATTAACTATACGAAATTATAAGAAAACTTTTCTGAAAAAGACCATTCGCCGGTGCCACAGAAAAACGTTACTTTTGAATGGCTTCACCGGGAAACGAAAAAATGCACAAACAGCTACGCAATACCTCGGTACTGTGCTTTTTTGTGCACGATATCACGATGATTCCTCCTGCAAGGATATTCTTGTCCGGGGGAGGGCTTTGTGATAGAGGTATTCCCATGGAACACAAGGAAATAATGGACCTTATGGCGCTCTATGAAAACTGCCGGTTATGCCCGAGACAGTGCGGGGTAAACCGGCACGTGAGAAACGGGAGAGAAAAGAGGGGTTTCTGCAGAGAAAACGATATGCTGCGGGTGGCGTACCTCGGGGCCCATTTCGGGGAGGAACCTCCTATCACGGGAACAAATGGATCCGGGACAATCTTCTTCACCGGCTGTTCCCTTCGCTGCACCTTCTGCCAGAACCAGCAGATTTCACATGAATCCTTCGGCGAGCAGATGGATATTGCCTCTCTCAAATCACGTGTGGAAGAAATGGTCCGTTCAAAGAGGGTGCACAATATCAACTTCGTGACCCCTGACCACTTTTTTCCCCATGTTCTTCACCTGGTTTCCTCACTGCGGGAAACCGGCCAGGACCTGCCCATGGTCTATAATCTCTCCGGGTACCAATCAATGGAGTCCCTCAAGATTGCGGAAAGGTATGCCGACATCTACCTTCCCGACTTCAAATATGCGGACCGGACCCTGGCCGCCTCCCTGTCAGGGGCTGGGGATTACCCTGAAGTGGCTCTGGACGCCCTTTCCGAAATGGTGCGGCAAAAGGGTTTCCTCGACAGCTGCGTCAGCAGCGCCACCATCGCCACAAGGGGTGTCCTAGTCAGACACCTCATCCTCCCCGGATACCTGGAAAACAGCGTCAATGTCCTCACAACCCTTTTTGTGGAATTTGGCCCGGATATCCCCTTGAGCCTGATGTCCCAGTATCACCCGGTAGGAACCAGCGTGGAAGGCCCCTTGAAGCGGTTCCTCAAAAAGCGGGAATTCGACCTGGTGTACGCCCATGCCCGGGATCTCGGGTTTCGCAACCTTTTCGTGCAGTTCCCCGACCCCCGAAATCAGTATCCTGCAACCCGGCAATCGCCGTTTCTGCCGGACTTCCATAACGCCCGGCCTTTTGAAAATGACGATCCCAGTGACATGCAATCCTCTGTTGACATGAGGCATGGAGTTTGTTAAAAAAATCACATTCTCTCGGAAAGGAGCGACAGATCAATATGGAAGCGCTGACACCTTTTTATGAAGTAAACGAAGCCTTGGTTGCCATGGGCGCTGAGAAACTCAATCTCTGCATGCAATGCGGCATGTGCGCCGGATCATGTCCATGGCGCATTGTGGATGGTCCATTCAATGTTCGCCGTCTCATCAGAATGGCCCAACTCGGTGTCGAAGGATATGAGTCGGCAGACATCCTGTATGGGTGTACCACCTGCAACAAGTGTGTCCTGCGGTGCCCGAGAGGAGTCACCATTATTGACATCGTCAAGGCAATGCGCGCAATGATTGCGGAAACAGGCGCAATTCCGGGTGTCCTGCGGACCGTTACCGGCAGTGTTCACAGCAATGGGAACCCCTGGTCTGAGCCGCGTGAAAAGAGAACCGAATGGATGGAAGGGCTGGATGTCCCCGTATTTGATGAAAACACGGAATACTTTCTCTTTGTGTGTTGCACCTCCGCCTATGATGTCAGGAGCCGCAACATCGCAAGGGCAATCGTCAAGATTCTCAAGGCGGCTGATGTTTCATTCGGGGTGATAGGAGCCGAGGAAAGCTGCTGCGCCGAGTCAGTACGAAAGATCGGGGATGAAGAGCTCTTCATGAACACGGCGCAAAAAAATATTGCACTGTACAAAGAAAAGGGCGTTCAGAAAATTATCACCACCTCTCCGCATTGTTTCTATACATTCACGAATGAATACCCGGAAATGGGCGGTGAGTTCGAGGTCATTCATTACAGCCAGCTCATGAAGCAGCTCCTCGATAGCGGAAAACTCACCCTCACGGGAACGATCGATCAGAAAGTAACCTACCATGACCCATGTTACCTGGGCCGCCACAGCAAAGTGTATGATGAGCCCAGAGAGGTTGTTTCCATGCTCAGCGGGGGCAATCTGGTTGAAATGGAACGGATCAGGGATGACAGCCTCTGTTGCGGCGGTGGCGGTGGAAGACTGTGGATGGAAACAAAACCGGAATGGCGCTTTTCAGACCTGAGGATTCATGAAGCCTGCGAGACCGGTGCAACGATCCTGGCCACAGCATGTCCGTACTGCATCAACATGCTGGAAGACAGCAGAAAAACCACGAACAAAGAAGATGCCATTGCGATAAAGGACATCTCCGAGCTGGTTGCGGACCTCGTATAATCCATTTCTTCACGAGCGCTCTGCACTCACGCGGAGCGCTCTTCCTATTCTTGCAGGTTCTGGATGTCCTATGAAAACAGCCTACCTGGATTGCTTCTCTGGAATCAGCGGGGATATGCTTCTCGGGGCATTACTGGACGTCGGAATGCCTCTGACCGAACTGGAACATCTTATCTCCCTGCTCCAGATTGAAGGCTGCCGGCTCGAAAAGCGAAGGGAGGGAAGAAACGGAATTTACGGCACCCGGATTCTTGTTGCAGTTGAGCAATCCCGTCAACGGCCAAGGGGTTTCCGCGAGATCCGGGAACTCATTTCCCGCTCCTCTCTCTCTGAAGCAGTAAAGGACAAAAGCCTTGAGGTTTTCTCTTCTCTGGCAGAGGTGGAGGCGGAAATTCATAACTGCTCTCCTGAAACAATTCATTTTCACGAAGTGGGGGCAGTCGATTCCATAGTGGACATCGTGGGCTGCGTCAACGGGTTTATGAGCCTGGGCATACACGCCGTGTATGCCTCCCACGTGCCGCTTGGAAGCGGCTTCGTACAAACTGCCCATGGAGCCATGCCGATCCCCGTACCGGCAACAGCAGCCCTCCTGAAGGATATACCCGTATTTCAAACGGAACTTCCCTATGAAATGGTGACGCCAACGGGTGCAGCCCTGTTGAAGGCATTTGCAGAGACATTTGGACCCATGCCGCCAATGACCATAGATTCCGTTGGGTATGGCGTTGGAAGCAGAGATCTGCCGGACCGACCGAACCTGCTCAGGCTTCTCATGGGAAAGCACTCCCGTCAGAAGGATACCGAAACTGTCGTGGTCCTGGAAACCAATGTAGACGATATCAGCCCCGAATGGGCAGGCTATCTGATGGAGTGTCTCTCCGAGGCAGGAGCACTGGATGTAAGCTTTTGCCCCGTTCATATGAAGAAGAACCGTCCGGGTTTTCAGGTGCAGGTCATAGCCCATCCTGACGCAAGGGAACGCCTGACAGGGATCCTGTTCCAAGAATCAGGGACCCTGGGTGTCCGATTTTTCTACACCCAGCGCCAGGTTCTTGAAAGGGAAGAAGTGGAAATACCGAGTCCATGGGGAAACATACGGGCAAAGAAGATCATCCCGGCGGATACTAGGCCGTACGTGGTCCCGGAATACGAATCCTGCCGCAAGATTGCACGCGCCAAGGGCCTTCCGCTCAGGAAAATATATGCCTGGGTCATGGGCCTCAATGTTCAAAAAGACTCACTTGATCATTCTTCCCCTCAGGGAAGCAAGGGCAAAATCACAGCGCAGGGACTCCCTGAACTTGAAGAAAAGAGAGAATGCTGATAGCCTAGCAACAAAGGAGCGTTTCAGAAAGGGGGGGGCCTCGGACAAGACCGCGTTTATTCTCGCCACGTGGTTCGGCACCGGTCTCCTTCCATCTGCTCCAGGGACCTTCGGTACCTTGGGAGCAGTGCCTCTCATTGTGGTTTTGCAGTATTGCCCGCTCGCATGCAGGGTTCTTTTTTCTCTTTTTTTTCTGGCCGCGGCAATCTGGGTATCCGGGCGTGCCGCATTTTTTCTGGACAATCCTGACCCACCACAAGTGGTCATCGATGAAGTGGCCGGATTTCTGACGGCTACCATCCTCTTGCACAGCTCGTGGCTGGACTTGGGCATCGCGTTCCTATTATTCCGGGTTTTCGACATAGTGAAACCCTTTCCCGTGGGGTTCCTGGACCGTAGATTGACGGGAGGCATTGGAATTGTCATGGACGATATTGCAGCAGGATGCTATACCCTCGGTGTTATGAGTATAATTCATTCTTTCTTGTAGGCCCCCCGGGGATACCCCGGAGAAGACGGCTGTCGTGCGACCATGGAAAGGGAGCACATGTTTGTGCAGGGCGAAATTATTACCATAGGAAACGAGCTTACTTCAGGGAGAACTTTGGACGTGAATGCGTGGTACGCGGCCGGCAGGCTGACGGCTTCCGGCCTTCGCGTTACCCGGATCACATCAGTGGGTGATGATTACCCATCCGTGTCGCGGGTCCTCACGAGTGCCATGGAAGCGTCCAGCTTTGTCATTGTGACGGGAGGGCTCGGATCAACGGAGGATGATCTCACCAACGAAATCGTCTCCCGGACACTGGACAGGCCGCTCTGCCTGCACAAGGAAATGCTCGAGACCATCAAACGGCACGCCAAAATGCAGGGCGTGGAAATGTCCAGTTCCCTCGAAAAAATGGCCTGGGTTCCGGACGGCTCCAAGATGCTGAGCCCTGAAGGCAAGGCATGCGGTTTCTCGCTCGTGGAAAATGAAGTACGTTTCTATTTCCTTCCGGGTGTTCCGGAACAGATGCGCTATCTCATTGACCGCATGGTCATCCCCGAACTGCAGAGTCTTTATGGGAGACTGCCGGTCACCATGTGCCGTATCCTGAAGGTGTATGGGGTGAGTGAACCGCACATAGCAGAGGTATTCAAAGACCTGGACAAAAAAACCAGCAAGGCTGTCCTAGGCTTTTACCCCCATTTTCCGGAAAATCATATCACGGTGAGCCTGACTGCCGAGGATGCCCGGAACACGGCACGTGAACTCGACAGGATAGAAAAGCGGATCAGGGAAAAGCTCGGGACCGCTGTTTTTGCCACTGGAAGCAGTTCCATGGCAGAGGTGGTCGGCAACATTTTCACCGTCAAAGGACTTACTGTTTCAGTCGCTGAATCATGCACGGGAGGTCTGGTCGGTCATCTCCTGACGAGCGTTTCCGGCAGTTCCAGGTATTTCTTGGGCGGGGTGGTTTCGTACAGTAATCAGGTAAAGATGGAACTCCTTGGTGTCCAGGCCGGGACTTTGGAAAAATGCGGCGCCGTGAGCAATGAAACGGCGCGGGAGATGGCTGAAGGCGTTCGAAAAAGACTTCATTCGGACGTGGGGATAGCCGTCTCCGGCATAGCCGGACCTGAAGGGGGCAGCAAGGAAAAACCGGTGGGCACGGTTCACATGGCCCTGGCGTCGGCTGAAAAAACAATCGCAACGGGATATCGCTTTTGGGGGAACCGTCAGCACATCAAACTAAACAGTGCAACCATGGCCCTGGACTGGATGAGGAGATACGCAAATGGAGATCCGCTCCTTCCTGGCATTTGATCTCCCGGCAGCCATGAGAGATTCCGTCTCCCAGGTCTCGTCGGAATTGAGACCACTTCTCCCTCGCGCCAGATGGATCCGTGCCGAGAATATTCACCTGACCGTCGTGTTTCTGGGTCAGGTTCCGGAATCTTCCATGGAGGCCATCACAGGGGTTGCAAAAAGAGTGTGTGACCGGTATGGTGCTTTTGACATTGCCCTGAAGAGCATGGGCGTTTTTTCAGGCATACGGAATCCTCGGGTCCTCTGGGTCGGACTGCAGGCTGACTTCGAGCGAATATCTGATTTCAGAAATGCACTGCAAAAAAAATTGAGCGTTTTTGGCGTGCGGGAAGAGAAGCGGCCGTTTCGCCCTCACCTGACCTTGTGCAGATTCGGAAAAGGAACGAGGGGAGGAGCACCTCTCGCGAAAATCCTTGAGACGTACAGGGATCTTTCAGGCCCTTTTCACCGGGTCCAGGAGCTCTTTCTGTTCAGGAGTGATTTGACGTCAAAGGGTTCGATCTATACAAGACTTGCACAATGGCCTCTTTCGGGCACACGGTAGAAAGACTGTGTGATCAGGAGGCCTCAGTGCACGGCATCATCCGTTTTCAGGGAGGGATCAATTATGGATAGAGAACAAGCAGTGGAACAGGCCATATCACAAATTGAGCGTCAGTTCGGGCGTGGCTCCATCATGAAAATGGGGGACGGACGGGTGCTGGACATTCCTGCCATCTCCACCGGTGCCCTCTCCCTGGACCTCGCATTGGGCCTCGGCGGGGTTCCCCGGGGCAGGGTGGTGGAAATCTACGGCCCCGAATCCTCGGGAAAGACCACTCTGGCACTCCATATCGCCGCGGAAGCGCAGGCCAAGGGAGGAATGGTGGCTTTCATTGACGCTGAACACGCCCTTGATCCGACGTACGCGCGAAAACTCGGCGTGAATGTGGACAGCCTGCTGGTATCCCAGCCGGACACGGGAGAACAGGCCCTTGATATTGCTGAAATCCTCGTGAGAAGCGGCGGCATTGACGCACTGGTTATCGATTCGGTGGCAGCGCTCGTGCCCCGTGCAGAAATTGAAGGAGAAATGGGTGACCAGCATGTTGGTCTGCAGGCACGCCTCATGTCGCAGGCCCTCCGGAAATTGACCGCAACCATCAGCAAATCCATGACCTGCGTTATTTTCATCAACCAGATCAGGATGAAGATAGGAGTTATGTTCGGGAGTCCTGAGACCACGACGGGGGGAAATGCACTCAAGTTCTACGCCAGCCAGCGATTGGATATCAGGAGGATCGGCGCCATAAAAGAAGGCGATCAGGTCATTGGAAACCGGACACGGGTCAAAGTTGTAAAAAACAAGGTGGCACCTCCGTTCAAACAGGCCGAATTTGATATTATCTATGGTCACGGGATATCCAAGGAAGGAGACATTCTTGACCTTGGCGTCTCTCTCGGCCTTGTTGAAAAGAGCGGCGCATGGTATTCGTTCGGCGAGGACCGAATTGGTCAGGGGAGGGAAAATGCCAAGCGGTTCCTGTCTGAAAACACGGATGTGAGGGACGACATCGCCCGGCTGATTATGGTAAAAACAGGCCTCACAAAGGGCCCGGAAGAGCAGGTCTCTCCTGAATAGAAAACAATCATCCATGATAGAAAGGACATGGAGGAAGAACAGAACAGGAAAATAACATGATGGATTTCAGACAGATACGAAAAGAATTTTTTGACTTTTTTTTGTCTCGCGGCCATAAGCTTGTTCCCAGTTCCTCCCTGGTTCCCCGGGATGATCCGAGCCTGCTTTTTACCAATGCCGGCATGGTGCAATTCAAAGGCCTCTACCTGGGAGAGGAAAAACGCAGTTACACCAGGGCGGTCACCTCCCAGAAATGCGTTCGGGCCGGAGGAAAACACAATGACCTCGAAAACGTCGGCTACACGGCCAGGCACCACACGTTTTTCGAAATGCTGGGAAATTTCTCTTTCGGTGATTACTTCAAGGAAGAAACCATTGCATGGGCATGGGATTTCCTCACCCGGAAATTCCGTCTCCCCGGGGAAAAGCTTTACGTGTCCGTTTACAAAGACGACGATGAAGCCTATACAATCTGGAATGAACAAATCGGCGTTCCTCCCGAACGGATTGTGCGCCTGGGGGAAAAAGACAACTTCTGGACAATGGGTGACACGGGGCCGTGCGGACCCTGTTCGGAAATATTGATAGACCAAGGCCCTTCCATCGGCTGTGGAAAGCCCGAGTGTGCCCCCGGCTGTGATTGCGACCGGTACCTTGAAATCTGGAACCTGGTGTTCACACAGTTTGACCGGAGTGCGGAAGGGCTGCTTTCGCCGCTTCCCAAGCCCAACATTGATACAGGAATGGGTCTTGAGCGGATAGCCGCAGTGGTCCAGGGGGTTACCTCTAATTATGAGACTGACCTCTTCAAGGCCATTATATCGAGAATCGAGGACCTCAGTGGAAAACGGTACGGAGAAGACTCACGCCAGGACGTTTCTTTCCGCGTTATATCCGACCACGCCCGTGCCGCTGCCTTTCTGCTCGGCGACGGGGTTATGACATCCAACGAAGGCCGTGGATATGTATTGAGAAGAATTATCCGTCGCGCCATCCGCTTCGGACAGCTTCTCGGGATGGAAGACCCTTTTCTTCACAGGGTTTGCGAGAGAGTCATCGAAATCATGGGGCCCGATTACGGTGAACTTATTCAGTCAAAAGGCCTGATCACGGGTGTGATCCTTAATGAGGAAAAACGCTTTGCCGACACCCTCCATTATGGCCTCCGGGTGTTGAACGACGAGATTGAAACCCTGAAGGCAAAAGGACAATCCAATATCCCGGGTCAAGTGACATTCAAACTTTATGACACGTACGGACTCTCCTTTGACATTGTGCAGGACGTGGCGAGGGAGGAAGGATTGACTGTTGACGCAGCGGCATTCGATGCCGCGATGGCACAGCGTCGGGCCCTTTCCCAGGAATCATGGAAAGGGAGCGGCGAGGAAAAAATCCCTGAAGTATTCAAGAAGCTTCTGGCGGAGGGGGTGAAATCCGGATTCCTGGGGTATGAGCGTCTCCGATCAAAGGCACATATTGTTGCACTGTTCGTCGATGGGAAGGAAGTTTCCAATGTGGCGCCCGGCACCGAGGCCGAGGTGGTGCTCGACCAGACGCCTTTCTATGGAGAAGCAGGCGGGCAGGTCGGTGATGCCGGATTGATCCTGGACGGCGCCACACGTTTCCGGGTGAAAAACACCTTGAAATTCAGCCAGGATTTGGCCGTACACATGGGATCGTTGGAATCCGGGACCCTTGTGGTTGCCCGGGAGGTGGAAGCCATTGTGGATGAAGAAAAAAGGCAGGCAACAGCACGAAACCATTCGGCAACGCACCTTCTCCATGCCGCACTCAGAGAAACCTTGGGTGATCACGTAAAGCAAGCCGGATCCCTTGTTTCCAACGAACGCCTTCGGTTTGATTTCAGCCATTTCAAACCCCTGCGCCCGGAAGACATGGCCGAGATTGAATTAATGGTAAACCGGCAGATACGAAAAAATGTGCCGGTGGAGACACAGGTGATGTCAAGGGAAGAGGCTATGCAGACAGGGGCCATGGCCATATTCGAAGAAAGATACGGAGAAAACGTCCGAGTGGTATCCATGGGCGACGGAGTGAGCCGAGAGCTGTGCGGAGGAACACATATCAAGAGGACCGGAGATATCGGTCTGTTCCGTATTGTCGGAGAGGCAGGTGTTGCAGCAAATGTGCGTCGAATTGAGGCCTTAACCGGGGAGGTTGCCCTTCAGCATGACCTGGAACAGGAAAAAATCCTGAAAGCATCGGCCTCCCTCCTGAAGACAAATGCCCATCAGGTCACCGAAAAGGTGAAACGCCTGCTTGAGGATCTCAAGGACCGGGAAAAGCAAATTGAGCAACTGAAAACCAGGCTCATCACCCGGAAATCTGAAGATTTCCTGGCCGGAGTAAGAGAAATCGCAGGCGTGAAAGCCCTGGCACTGAAAATGGAGGCGGCTTCGCCCGCCGAACTCCGGGATGCCGCGGACCGGATAAAGGATAAACTGAAATCGGGGATTGTCGTCCTTGGGGCCGACCGGGAAGGAAAGGCAATGCTCACCTGCATGGTGACAAAGGATCTCATGGGGCGTTTCAAAGCAGGAGATATCATCCGCAAGCTGGCGGTTGTCGTGGGTGGCAAGGGAGGCGGCCGTCCGGATATGGCGCAAGGAGGGGGAAATCACCCCGAAGACCTGGAAAAGGCCTTTGCCAGGTTTTATGAACTCCTTGAAGAAACGGGATAACAACTATTGCTTGGCAAGTTTTTCCTCACACCTCCCGAGATACTCAAGGGCCTCATAGTATTGACCCACATCGGGATAGTGCTCAATGGCATAGCGAAAACGGCCGGCAGCCGCTCGATATTCTTTCATCTTGAAATAGAATTTCCCCACATAGAGCTCATGTCGGGCCAGATCCACATAACACTTGCGAATCTTCATGCGGGCCCGGGCCGCGTAAACATTCCCCGGGAACCGGTTCACGAGACGACTGAAATCTTCCTTCGCTCTCATGGCGAAGGTCTGGTCTCGATCTATGCTTTTCATTTGTTTGAAATGGCACATGCCCTCGCGGTAGATTACATAGGGAATGTCCGGATTCCTGGGGTGTAGCCGCTCAAATTCCTTATATGCATCATACGCTTCGTCATACGAAGACTGGAGAAAAAGGGTATCGGCCATCTTCAATTCTGCGATGATCGCGAACTTGCTGTACGGATACCTGTCCTTGATCTTTTGAAACGCCTCAGTCGCTGCCTTATAGTATCCCCTCTCAAGATCTTCCGTAGCCTGGGCCATGAGCTCGGAAGGAGGCTTTTCCTCTTCTTTCCCGAGGAACCATGCCAACGGAGCACACCCCTCCCAAAGGAAAAGCAGTGCCCCTCCGAAAATACACAGGAGTCCCAGTTGATAGACACAAATCAGTTTTTTATGCTCGATGCTCATGCATTCCCTGCCGGCTTTCCAGGAGACCGAAACAACAGAAAAGCCCCGTCTTCCTCAAATAACGGGGCCCTCTCTTCTTCAAGGTGCGCCTCCCGATCCGCGAATTTCAAAAGAAAAGCTGCACCCTCTGTATCATCAGAGAAGCTTTTTCATTTCGCTTTCTATGTGACTCTTGGGGTAGGCCCCAATGATGGTCTGTGCCACCTCTCCGTTCTTAAAAAGAATCAATGTCGGGATATTTCTAATGCCGAAACGTGCCGGTGTTCCCCTGTTCTGATCAACGTCCATCTTCGCCACTTTGATCTGCCCTTTATACTCGCTGGCCAACTCGGCGACAGTGGGTCCGACCATTTTGCAGGGGCCGCACCACTCCGCCCAGAAGTCCACGATAGCAGGGACGTCAGATTGCATGATTTCTTCGTCAAAAGTGCTGTCCGTCACTTCCACAACATCAGACATGCGATTGCTCCTTTCCTCTCACGAAGATGCCTCTTGCTGGGCAGCTTCCTCAATAAGTTTTTTCAAATTGTTGATAAGAGTAACGGGGACCGGGCCGGACTGTGTATAAAGCTTCAAAATATCGTGCGAAACCTTGACTTTCTCTGCCACCACATCCCAACCGATCTTCTTTTCTTCTATCTCATTCATCAATTGTATAAGGTCCGCTGATTCCATTCTCCCTCTCCCTTTATTTTTTTCCCGGCGTCAGGTCAGGTGGATAGAGATATTTGGGATCCATGTGATACGTCCATGGAAGTCCCCACCATTGCCACCCGTAATGCCGCCTGAGGCCAAAACCAATAACCTTGTTTCGTCTTGCGAGCTGTCGGTAAAACTTGTCACGATTACTGTCTTTGAACGTGGGAAACGTCGGCCCCTCAAATCCATCCTCCACATCGTAGACATTCTTGAACCCTGCATCAACCAGATCCTTCGCGGCAAGGGCGCTCCGCGTGCCATCTCTGGAAATGACGAGAAGGTTGTCCGTTTTCTTGAATAATTTCGCAATCTCTTCCATGAAATGCTTGTTCTTTTCTCCAAAATTGTACCAGTACTCGTCGGCCTTTTTTACAAGTTCATTGGAATAGAACTGATATGGGAAAAGATACGCCCCGACCGGATGGCCCACAAACTGGTATTCGGGCCGTGTCCGCACATCAAGAAGGTAGGTATCGGGCACGGTATTCAGCATATCCTGGGCCTCGATACTCAGTATTTTTTTTACGCCCTGTGCCTGCGCCCGGGCCGGCGGAGCGGAAATAGAAATGACGAAGAGCAGAAAAGCGGCCAAAAGCGTCATCCCCTGTTTCCAAAAACAGCTCATACACCCTCTCTTCTTTTCTTTCCAGATGGTATGCATTTCATTGATCCAGATCTGCGTCTCTGTTATGGACTCTCTGATTTTTTAATGCAGAGGCAGAAGCTTGTCAATGAAAAACATCCGCACGTCGAGGGTGTCGGTTCAGGGGTTCAATGCCTCCAGTATATCTCTCTTGACAGAGAACACGAGAAGACCTACCCTCTTGAAGTCTTTCCGCGGCGGAATTTCGACAGGATCATCGGTACTGGATTTCATAACAGGACCCAGGACACCATTTCCAAGTCGACCGAATGCCCTCGAACAGGAAAAAGACGTATTCCATCGGGAGAAATGCCATGGCAGCCAGCACAGTTTATTTTTCTGACCTCAGATCCTCGGCAAAAAGAAATCTTTTGATGAAACTGGTTGAGCTTCTGGATCGGGGAGGTCTCGAAGATATTGTTTCGTCGAGGGATCTGGTGGCCCTGAAACTCCATTTCGGTGAAAAAGGGAACACCGCCTTTATCCGGCCGGTATTCGTCAGACACATAGTAAACCGCCTGCGGTCCATTGGAGCCTTGCCCTTCCTGACAGACGCGAATACCCTGTACGCCGGGACCAGAGGGAACAGCGTTTCCCATGTGACAACCGCGATCGAGAACGGGTTCGCCTATGCGGTGGTGAATGCCCCGGTTATTATCGCAGACGGTCTGCGCGGTGGTTCCTATACAGCGGTCCCCGTGACGCAGCGGCATGTCAAAACCGCATATGTGGGAAAGGAGATTGTGGATGCCGATGCGCTCATCAGTCTGGCCCACTTCAAGGGCCATGAACTTTCCGGTTTCGGCGGAACCATCAAGAATCTCGGCATGGGATGCGCAGCGCGAAAGGGAAAGCTCCAGCAGCATTCAGACCTCTCCCCGAAGGTCAAATTGAAGAAATGCGTTGGATGCGGAGAATGCGTTGCCCACTGCTCCCACGAAGCAATCTCCCTTTCGGATGAAAATAAGGCCGTCATCAATTCGAAAAAATGTGTGGGATGCGGAGAGTGTATCCTGATCTGTCCCAACGGGGCCATTGATGTCCAGTGGGGCAGAGATATTTCCCTTTTTCAAAAAAAGATGGCGGAGTATACTCTCGCGGTCCTGAAAAACAAGCGGGAAAAAGCACTCTTCGTCAATTTCATAACACAGGTTTCTCCCGCGTGTGACTGCTACGGCCATAACGACGCAGCCATTGTCGGGGATATCGGAATAGTGGCCTCCAGGGACCCGGTTGCCATTGACCAGGCATCGGTCGATCTCGTCAATGGACAGGTGCCGGCAGAAGGGTCATGTATTTCCGGACGAGTGGAAACCGGGCAGGATAAGTTCAGGGTCCTCTATCCCAAAATCGACTGGAGCATTCAACTGGATCACGCGGAAAAAATAGGCCTCGGCACCCGGAAATACCAGCTTGTCTCGCTTTAGTGCCCGGTCTTTACTTTTTCTTGCGATGGTGTTATGAGAAACAGTGTTTTCTATATACAGAATGAAGGAGTAAGCGATGGAAATCAAGATAACCCCTGCAGCCCCGGATCAACTGAAAAAGAAACCTGCTGATGAATCCCAACTCGGTTTTGGGGATATTCTTTCCGATCACCTGTTCCTGGTAAACTATGAATCGGGAAAAGGGTGGTTCGATCCCCGTGTTGAACCCTACGGAGACCTCCACCTGGACCCGGCCGCCATGTCCCTTCATTACGGCCAGGAGATCTTTGAAGGCCTTAAGGCGTACCGGGGGAAGGGCGACGGGATCTATCTGTTTCGTGCCAGGGACAACGGTGCCCGGCTGAACCGATCTGCAAAGAGACTGTGTATGCCTGAGATAGATGTGGACCTGTTCATGGAAGGGATGATAAAACTGATCCTGCTGGATAAGGAGTGGATTCCCAGGACCCAAGGGACTTCCCTTTATATCAGGCCCACCATGCTGGCGACAGAGCCCCATCTCGGGGTTCGGCCGTCCCGTACCTATGTCTTCTATATCATCATTGGCCCTGTAGGTGCTTACTACAAAGAGGGGTTGAACCCGGTAAAAATCTACGTGGAGGATCGTTTCATCCGGGCCGCGCTCGGAGGGACCGGAGAAGCCAAGACCGCGGGAAACTACGCGGCAAGCCTCCTTGCCGCGGAACTGGCAAAGGCAAAGGGGTTTACCCAGGTCCTGTGGCTCGACGCGGCAGAAAAGAAGTATGTGGAAGAAGTGGGAACCATGAACATGTTCTTCGTGATCGGCGATGAAATCATCACCGCGCCTCTGAACGGCAGCATCCTCCCCGGGATCACCCGTGATTCGGTTATCCATATCCTGAAGGACTGGGGGCTTACAGTTTCGGAACGATCGCTGGCCATCGATGACGTGATTTCCGCTGCTGAGTCCGGTCGTCTGAAGGAGGCATTCGGCACAGGGACCGCCGCGGTCATCTCTCCTGTGGGCCAGATTACCTTCAAAGGCAAGGATTATGTGGTAGCCGGTGGCAAGATGGGGGACCTCTCCCTCAAGCTCTATGATGAAATCACCGCCCTCCAGTATGCGGGTAAGCCTGATCCGTATGGCTGGGTGGAACGGATCGATGGCTAGCGAAGGCGTCGCATGCTCCCAACCATCAAATGGGAAGAAGGTCTTATCCAGATCCTGGACCAGAGGAAGCTGCCCTCCCGGGTAGAATGGTATACATGTCGCCACTACGGCGACGTTATCAGCGCCATTAAAAAAATGGTCATCAGGGGGGCCCCCGCCATAGGCGTGGCGGCGGCAATGGGCCTCGCCCTTGGAGCGGCTTCCATTCGATCCAGATCGTTTCCTGTTTTCCGCAGCCGTTTCAGCACCATGATGGACAAGATGCGTCTCGCCCGACCCACTGCCGTCAATCTGCAATGGGCAATTGATAGAATGCGCGCGATTGTGGACCGAATGGAAGATCAATCTCCCGAAGAAATAAAACTCGCCCTGAAAAAAGAATCAGAAGATATATTAGCGGAAGATGTTGCTATAAACAAAGCTATTGGGCGGCATGGCCTGAAGCTCGTTCCCGACAATGCGACAATCCTGACCCACTGTAATGCGGGCTCCCTCGCAACGGCAGGGTATGGGACTGCCCTCGGCATCATCCGTGCCGCCCATGAAGCAGGGAAAAGGATCCAGGTTGTTGCTGACGAAACCAGGCCCTGGCTCCAGGGACTCCGGCTCACCTCTTTTGAACTCATGCAAGACGGTATTCCCACGACAGTCATCGCGGATAATGCCGCCGGCAGTCTCATGCGACAGGGAAAAATCCACATGGTGATCACCGGCGCGGACAGGATCGCTGCAAACGGTGACGTGGCGAACAAGATAGGAACTTACCAGGTGGCTCTCATGGCAAAAATCCACCGGATTCCCTTTTACGTGGCAGCCCCTCTTTCCACCATCGACACAACCACCCCGGATGGGGACACCATCCCTGTGGAACAACGGCCCTTCGAGGAAATCGGCTGCATCGGAAAAATGGTGTTGGCACCACCGGGGATCAATATCCTGAACCCGGTGTTTGATATCACTCCCGCGAAATATGTGACGGGGATTGTTACTGAAGCCGGAATTATTCGTCCCCCATACAAAACCAAAATCAAGCAGATCGTGAAGCCAAAAGGTCATTTTTTTTCTTGACCTTTTGTTTTTCCTGCCATAAAGTTTTGTGTTTGTAACACGTTAGCCATTTTCCACATGCTCACTTTTCGTGATCGGCCGGCAGTTTCCTTTCCGGCGAAAAGGAGGCGTTCCCTACTGCCGGTTTGCAAACTAGGGACAATTCTTCCTGTCCCGAAAACATCCATTTCGTCTCGATTGCGGAGGCGGACTGAAAGGAGCTGGGAAATTTAGAATCATTCATGAATAAAAAGGGAGAGGTTTTGGCCATTGAATGCACTACTGGACCTCGTTCTGATCGATCTTTATGATTGCAGTCGCGAGAGGCTTGAAGATGCTGACCTGATCAGGCAGGGGATGATGGCGGCGGCAGAGATAATGGGTGCCGAGGTTGTCGGGGACTCCTTCCATACATTCAAACCTTGGGGAGTCAGCGGCACGGTGACCATCGCCGAATCTCACTTGGCCATTCATACGTGGCCTGAATATGGTTTCGCAGCCATTACGTTTGAAACCTGCGGAAATCACATGGACCACACGGAAGCGTGCCGGTATCTCACAACATTTTTTTGCTCCGGCTATGCCAAGGTCACGCATCAAAAAAGGGGATTTATGGAGTTCGCGGGCGCTGATTTCAAATACAAACAGGAAGTAGGCTGAGGTCGCCATCCCTGGCGCCGCGTTAACCCGGTCCACAGATCTCCTTATTCACCACGCGATTTTTGCGCTGAAGAGAGCGCGCTCTCCCGGCGGGGGAAAAATCTATGCCTTTTTTCAGCTCGTCATTCCTTCAATGTCCGGGACGCCGTGCAGGGTCGCTTTGAGAACTTTTGCAGTGCTTCCGGACACCCTGACTCTTTCATCGATCATCATGCCGCAAATCCACAGAATTTTCTCGCCGCTGAGCAGAATGGGTAATCTTGATCTCACCTCTGCCGGAATTTTCCGGTCTATATAAAAATCCTTTACCTTCTTATGCCCCTGCATACCTAAAGGGACAAATCTGTCACCCGGCCTGAACGTCCTCAACACCAGGGGAAAAGACATTTTTCCGGCGTCAAAATAGGCCGTCCAGGGAGTTCCTTCCCGGACGGAGGAAGGCCGCCCTGATATTTCTTCAATCAAAAGCGTGCATGATAACTCATGGATCCCAAAACGCCCCGGTCCTTGCAGAATATGGAAGCAGTCGGGAGCCTTTCTCGGGGGGCCCTTTTTGAATGAAAGACGGTCATAAATACGCCGCACCACCAGTTTCCTTGGCAGGCGGACAGTCCCCTGGGATTTTTTCCCCGAGGCCAGTCCATGCACGGCATTGACATGCCTCCAGGTGATACCGGAAAGCCCTTCCCCCATGCGCTTCACACACTGACGAATGACCCTTTTCCCGAGCGCAGGCGGAAGTTCCAGAAGCTCTGGGACATCGATCTCCATCAGGCCGCCTTTTTCGGCGCGCTCATGTTTGGACAACCACTCCTGGGATACCGCCTCCAGATACTCGTGGTCTTCTCGCAGGATATCCGCTGTCTGTGCAAGGATTTCTATCATCCGTGGCTGGTATTGCTCCAGTGAGGGAATCATGAGAGATCGGATGCGATTTCTCAAAAATCGCTCCTCCAAATTCGTTGGATCAGTCTTGAAAGGCAGTCCGCACTCTTGAAGGTAGGTTTCAATCTCAGGGCGACCCAATTCCAGGATCGGTCGAATAATCTTTCCATCCCTGATCGGGGCGATTCCCGACAATCCGCCGGTCCCGCTTCCCCGCAGGAGCCTCATGAGCACCGTTTCTGCCTGATCGTTCTGCTGATGACCGAGGGCGATCTTCTGTGCTGAAAAACGATTTCTGACCTCCTCGAGAAAACCGTATCGCGCCCTTCTCGCCCGGTCCTCCAGTGAGCCCCCTCGAGGGTCCACATGCGCGTTTTTCGTTTCAAAAAGCAGATTCCGCGATGCTGCAAGAGATGCCGTAAATCTGATCTCTTCCTGATCCTCACCAGGACGCAGCCCATGGTCGAAATGGGCAACAATCAGTTCCATTCCCAGCTCCTGGCGCAGGCAGGAAAGGATATCCAGCAAACACACGGAATCAGGACCTCCGGAAACGGCGACCACAACCCGATCACCCTGCTGGATAAGATGGTACTTGAGAATACTCTTCCGCACTTTTTCAATAGTTGCCGCAACTGGGTTCATTCCTTTTCCCGTCTCCTCTGCTCTTACGCTAGCATGGTTCTTCTCGAAACTCAACGTTTCCATGTCTGCCGCTCCAGCCGGTCAATGCGCCAGTACCGATCATTGCCGTTCCGGTCCCAACCTGCTGTCTTGACACGGGCCTTTCCCTCTGGCATTTTAAGCAATACGTATCTGTGAATATGAGGAACAAGCGAGTCTCACGAACCGTATGGTAAAGATCGGATCACTGCAATTGTCCAACGGGCTCATCATGGCCCCGATGGCCGGGATCACCAATCTCCCCTTTCGAATGATGGTCAAGAGAATGGGGGCGGGGCTGGTAACCACCGAGATGGTCAGTGCCAAAGGGCTGGTCCTCGGACAAAAACGAACATTTGATTACCTGCGGAGCAGTGCTGCGGAAAAACCCCTTTCGGTGCAATTGTTTGGCTCCGACCCTGCGGTGGTCCGCGACGCAGCTCAAATCGCCATCCAGAACGGCGCGGACATGATTGACATCAACCTAGGTTGTCCGGTGAGAAAGGTTGTCAAGACCGGCGCAGGCGCCGCACTCCTGCGCGAGCCCGGGAATATCAAAAAGATTCTGTCCGCTGTCCGGCGGGTCTGTGAGGTCCCTCTCACCGGTAAGATCCGCGCAGGATGGCGTCCGAAATCCCCAAATGCCATCTCTGTTGCCCGGGTCATGGAAGATTGCGGGGTAGATGCCGTCACGATTCATCCCAGATTTGCGTCCCAGGGGTATGCCGCAGAGGCCGACTGGTCGCTCATAAAAAAAATGAAGGATGCACTCGGAATACCGGTCATCGGCAACGGTGATGTCTTTCAGCCATCCCATGCTCTTGAAATGAGAGAAAAAACGGGCTGCGACGGTGTTATGATCGGCCGCGGAGCCATCGGGAATCCATGGATATTCAGACAGATTCTTCTCCTGGAAAAAGGGGTGAAGCCATCGCGTCCGAGCATTGAAGAGCGAAAGGAACTCATCGTGGAGCATTTTGCGGCGCTGTCAGATATGGTGGGAAGCGGAAAAGCGGCGAGAATCATGCGGGGGCTTCTCCTCTGGTACACGAAAGGCCTTCCCTTCAGCAGCGCCTTTCGAGGACAAATTACCGGTATTAAAGACATGGAGTCACTGGTTTCCACCATGGACAATTATTTTTCATCATTGGAAGGAATTGCATCTTGAAGGTACGGCTCGCCAGCACCGCGGGTTTTTGCATGGGCGTGCGCCGTGCCATGGAACTGGTTCTCGAGGAAGCCAACCGGTCCGAAGGCCCTTTATACACCTTTGGCCCCCTGATCCACAACCGCCAGGTCATGGAGCTCCTCGAACGCAGGGGTATTCACCCAGTGGCGCAGCTTGAAAAACTTACAAAGGGGGACATCATCATCAGGGCACACGGAATTCCTCCGCTCCAGCGTCGGCTCCTGAAGAGATCGGGACTCAGAATCATTGACGGCACGTGTCCAAGAGTCGCACGGGTGCAGGCCATTATCCGGTATCAGACCAGGAAAGGGCTCGCCTCCGTCATCGTTGGAGACCGGGAACATCCCGAAGTGATAGGCCTTATGGGACACGCTGAAGGTCCCGTGTATGTTATCAACTCCTTGGAAGAGGTGAACGGGCTCACCGAAAGCCTCCCCTATTTCGTGGTGGCCCAGACAACCCAGGATAAGAAGACTTACGAGTCAATAACCCGGGAAATACTCAAACGTCTTCCCGGGACCAAGGTATTCGATACCATATGCGATGCTACCCACCAGCGCCAGGATGAGGTGAGAGCACTTGCTCACCTCGTGGATGCCATGGTCGTTGTGGGAGGATTTCACAGTGGGAATACCAGGCGATTGGCACAAATAGCAAAATCCGAGGGGCTCCCCACATTCCATGTGGAGACGGAAACGGATCTTCATCCTGAAGACCTTTCGGGCATGGACGTGGTGGGAGTTACCGCAGGGGCTTCAACTCCCAGCTGGATGATAAAAAATGTGGTCAAAAAGATTGAAACCATCCAGGGCCCCGGAAAAAACGTCCTCCTCACATGGGGCAAGAAGATGCTCAAATTCTTTTTCCTCAGCAACCTTGTGATTGCCGGGGGAGCAGCCTCCTTATCCTATGCCACATCTGTCCTTTCGGGAAGCGCGCCCGGACTGACCTATCCCCTTCTGGCCTTTCTCTACATCTATGCCATGCACGTCCTCAACCGATTCCTTGACAAGGGCGCCAGTGCATATAACGATCCTGAGAGGGCCGCGTTCTATGAACGGCATACCTTTTATCTCTGCCTGACGGGTCTTTTTTCCATATCCTTGGCGCTGCTTCTTGCCTACAACATGGGGAGAATTACATTTCTTGCCCTGTTCGGTTTCAGCTTCCTGGGAATACTCTACAGTGTACCCCTGATTCCTTCCAGAATTCAGAACCGGTATCCGTATACCAAAATCAAGGATATTCCCGGTTCAAAAACCCTTTCCGAATCCCTTGCCTGGGTCGCCGTCATTTCAGTGCTCCCGAGGCTCAACAGTGAGCCGTGGCATTGGGCTGTCTTCATAACCACTTCCTTGCTTATCTTGCTCCTCTGTTACGCCAGATCAGCGCTTTTCGACATATTACAGTACCAAGGCGACCTCATCGTGGGCAAAGAAACCCTTCCGCTCACCATCGGCATCAGGAAGACCTCTCTGATCATCAAAGGCACCCTTCTCGCTGCGGCGTTCATCCTCATTCTCTGCCCCCTCCTCCACTGGATGAAACCCGTTTCGTATCCCCTCCTCGTGTGTGTTCTCGGTATCTATCTTTGCCTCAGGGGCTATGAAAAACAGTGGCTGTATCCGGGATTGCATCTTGAGGCCCTGGTTGAATGCAATTTCCTGCTGGCAGGCGCCGTCGCCGTCATCTGGCAGATGCTTCAATGACCCTGATCAGCGTCATCATACCCACGTTCAACCGGGCGCATCTGGTACGACGGGCCATTTCTTCCGTACTCTTTCAGAAAGACACGAGGTATGAAATCCTTGTGGTGGACGACGGGTCCACCGATTCCACGCTGGATGCGGTACATCAATTCGGGTCAAGAATAACTTATCTTCCCTTGGGTTCCAATCGCGGCGTCTCCGCGGCGCGCAATGCCGGTATCAGGGAAAGCACCGCCCCGTTCCTAGCCTTCCTGGATTCCGATGATTTCTGGCTGCCGGAAAAGCTTTCCGCTCAAGTGGACTTTTTCCGGCGCAACCCTGGAGTTCGTATCTGCCAGACCCAAGAGGTATGGCTCAGGCACGGCCGAAGGATCAATCCCGGAAAAAGGCATCGCAAGCCATCCGGAGACATCTTCCTGCCCTCCCTCAGAATGTGCCTCGTGAGTCCCTCCGCGGTCATGATACACCGATCGCTCCTTGACGAAACAGGCCTCTTTGACGAAACGCTTCCCGCCTGTGAAGATTATGATCTGTGGCTTCGCATTGGTTCCCGGTATCCTGTCCCACTCATCAATCGCCCCCTCGTCATCAAGACCGGCGGCCATGCCGACCAGCTTTCCCGCCGCTTCCCGGGCATGGATCGCTTCAGGATTCGTTCCCTGGCAAACCTGCTGCACCGCAATATTCTGACGTTCCGGCAAGAACAACAAACATTGGAGGAACTCAAGAGGAAATGTCGCATATACGCCGAGGGATGTTTCAAACGTGGAAGAAAAGAGGAGGGGCAGTTCTATCTTGCGTTACCGGAAAAGATTGGGGGAGGTCCTGTTGAAACATGGCCTCCGCAAACCTGATGGAAATGGAAAAATCCGGGTGAGGCAGCTCGCGGCCTCCTGTAAACAGCGAACTGAATGGATACGGTTCAAGGGTCTCCCACAAGAGTCCGTCTATTCCTTCCGGAGCACCGTCACCTTTACGGTACCGGCCAGCGCTTTTTGAAAAGAGATCGCGTCCTCTTCGTCCCCGACAATCGCTCCGTAATGCATGGGGATCGCTCTCTTCGGCCGGATGGCCTTTGCCGCGTTCACCGCCTGTTCCGCGGTCATGACATACGTCCCGGAAACCGGCAACAAAGCGATATCCACGCGCATTCCCTTCATTTCAGAAATGAAGTCAGTGTCCCCTGCGTGATATAGCCTGACCCCATCCATATCAACAAGGAACCCCAGCCATCCGTTCTTTCGCGGGTGGAAGTCCTTGTCTGTATTGTAGGCCGGAACCGCCTCAATCCCGATCCCGTCGACCTCTGTTTTTTCACCCGGGCTCAGGATCCGAACATCCCCCTTCAGTTTCCCGGCGGCGTCCTTTTCAGTGATGATAACGGTATCCTCTTTCCTGATCTTTTCCACATCCTCGGGGGAGCAGTGATCAAAATGATCATGGGAAATGAGGATCAGGTCCGCTTCCGGGCCGCCTTCGATCTGAAAGGGGTCGAAATAGAGGGTCTTGCTCCCGTCAATACGGAAAGCATCATGTCCCAGCCAATGTATCTTTTCAACAAACTTCTCAATCATGGCACGCCTCCTGGTCTCAGGGGAATGAGCGCCCGGAATGCGGAGGGGCCGGTACACCGACCCCATTGCACAACAACAAACCGCAGCCCAGGCCCAAGGCACCGGTCGTGTCCCGGAAAAAATCGGTACGTCCCTCTCTCCGTTTCAGCCAGACCATCCCTCTATTCAACGGGCTTCGAGGATGATCTTATGATCCACCAGAGAAAGACTTTTCACCCGTCCTTCGACGCTCTTCTCTTCACCAAAAAGATTCACCATCTTTACCACGCCTTCCTGGCTTTCCAGAAAATCCACATTCTCCAGGACAAGCTCCTCTTTCCCATTTTTCAGTATATACGCGGTTGATTCACACACGTTTGTACGCCTCCTGTATTACCTTCACTGCCTGGGTTACCAGGTGGGGGAGGGGTTCTTCTGTTATCCCGACGATGCGCACACGCTCCTGGGTCAGCGGAATGATCACTTTCCGGGCAGGGCTGGAGCACACCGCTTCCGCCATTCCTGGCGTAACCTCGCCCATCATGGTGTTGGCCATGAGCACGGCCAACGGCCCAATAATGACGTCGACCATCTGACTGACTCGAATAATTGCGTTTTCCCCGGTGGCGCCTTTGTTGGCCCCTGCCTTCATCATGCGGGATGTTGCAATGGAATTGGTGCCCAGAGCGAGTATCTCCAGGTCATTTCCCAGTGTTTCCCGCAATCCCTTGATAAGCGTGGCGCCAATCCCGCCCCCCTGTCCATCCATAACCATTATTCTCACTAAAAAGCCCCTCCATTGTACCGTTGATTATCTGGGACAAAATCGGTATAGTGATTATCCGACAGAATCAACAGATTGGCAATTGTTTTCGGCGATACTATCGGGAGAAGATATATGATCTACCATTGGGCCGCATTTTTCCTTGCAGCGTACCTCCTGGGCTCCATCCCCTTCGGAAAAATCATTGCCCGAAAAGTGGGCGACATTGACATCACCGCCCGCGGCAGTGGAAACATCGGGGCAACCAACGTGTCACGGGAGCTGGGACTTAAATGGGGACTGATCACCCTGTTTCTGGATTGTCTGAAAGGCTTTTTGCCAGTGTTCCTGGCCCATCAGTACCTGTGGCATCCGGACCCCCTTTCCTCCTGGGGGATCTCCGCCGTCGGAACAGCCGCTCTCCTAGGCCATCAATTTCCCCTGTTCCAGGAATTCAAAGGCGGAAAAGGGGTCGCCACCGCTCTGGGAATCTACCTGGCGATCGCCCCGCTCCCCTGCGTGGCAGCCCTGCTCTTGTTCGTGATGGTAGTGTACAAATGGAAATATGTATCTCTGGGTTCCCTGGTTTCCGCCTTTTCACTGCCGGTCCTGGTCACTCTTTTCGGCAAACCGGTTCCCATCGGCATAGGCGCACTCACGATCGCGTCATTGATATTCCTGAAGCATCGCGACAATATTGTCCGCCTCGCCCGGGGCAAGGAACACGGGTGGAGAAAAAATCCCCATCAGCCAAACCTCTCCATGAGTCGCTCAAGTTCGTCATCAGAGTAGAAGTAGATGACAATCTTGCCTTCCCTGCCCTTCTTCTGCACGGAAACTTTTGTGCCGAGAGACCTTTTCAGGTCATTTTCCAGGGACTCAAGAACAACATCAGCTTCCCGCTTTTTGCCCTTTTCTTTCCTCTTGCCGGCTCGGCGTTTCACCACGTTCTCGAGTTGGCGAACAGAGAGGCCTTCCTTGAGAATTCGTCTCCTGAGGGCCCGCTGATCTCCGGCATTTATTATGCCAGCCAGCACCCGCGCGTGCCCCATGGTAATATGTCCATCAATGAGATCCTGCTGGATCTGCAGGGGCAGTTTCAGCAGGCGCAGCAGGTTTGCCACTGTGGACCGATCTTTCCCCAGTCTCTTCGCCAGTACTTCCTGGGTTACCTTCAGGTCTTCAATCAGTTTTCGGTATGCAATGGCTTCTTCAATGGGGTTCAGATCCTTTCTGTGGATATTCTCGATAAGAGCCAGCTCCAGAGACTCCATCGGAGTAGCGTCCCGCACGACCACAGGAACACGCTCTAACCCTGCAATCTGGGCCGCGCGCCACCTTCTTTCTCCCGCTATAAGCTGGTACCCTCCCCCGGCCCGGCTCACCAGGAGAGGAGTCAATATCCCTTTCTCTTTGATGGAATCTGCCATCTCTCTCAGTTCATCGGCCTGGAAAGTCTGCCTCGGCTGGTAGGGATTCGGCTCAATGGCTTCGACCGGGCACTGAAAAAACCGGTCATCTGCTTCATCAAGGGTCGTACCATCAGGGATGAGCGCTGAGAGCCCTTTCCCTAGGGCCTTTCTTTTCCCCATGTCATATGACTCCTCTTTCAATGAATTCTTTAGCGAGAGCCAGGTAGCTCTGGGCCCCTACTGAACGGATATCGTACAGCAGTACGGGTTTCCCATGGCTGGGCGCTTCACTCAACCGAACATTCCGTGGGATAATAGTTCGAAAAACCCCTTTTTTGAAATGGGCCCTCACTTCTTCCGCCACCTGTTGGGAAAGATTGTTTCTCCGGTCGTACATGGTGAGCAATATCCCTGCGAGAGCAAGACCGGGATTGAGACGCCTTTTTACCGCTTTTACCGTTTTCAGAAGCTGCGAAAGACCCTCAAGCGCATAATATTCGCACTGCAGGGGAACGAGAATCGAGTCCGCCGCTACAAGGGCATTGACCGTGAGAAATCCGAGAGAAGGGGGACAATCCAGGAAGATGCAATCGTATCGCTCCCGCAGGGGGGCAAGCTGCCGCCGGAGGAGGAACTCCCTATTTTCAACTTCGGCCATCTCCACCTCGGCTCCAACCAGGCTGGCTGAAGCCCCGATCACGCTGAGACCGGGAAGGATCGTTTCCAGAAGCACTTCCTCTTCAGATGCGGCATCGAGGAGGAGTTCATACAATCCTTCTGCCAGCGTGTTTCGATCAACACCCACACCCGTCGTGGCATTTCCCTGGGGATCACAATCAACAAGGAGTGCCCTTTTTTCCGCAGCAGCAAGGGAAGCGGCAAGATTGACGGCTGTGGTTGTCTTCCCCACGCCGCCTTTCTGGTTTGCAACAACAATGACAGAACCCATAGTCCTCTGGGACCGCGATGATAGATTGCCTGAAACAGTGATTGCCTCAGGTTGTTAACACAATCCATTTTGATTGAAAAGGCAAAAATGTTTCACGTGAAACATTCGCATTTTTTCGCCTTCACCCCGTTTTTTTGGCGTACCCTTTGAAAGCGCATTGAGGAAGAGGGAAGGACAGCGCGTTCCTTTCCGGCGGGAATATATCCTGCCTCAGTTCAGGGAACGGCTCTACCATCCTGCGAGGGCAGTCGGGAAATATCCATGAATGAAGTCACTATTCGGAAACGCCGGCAGATTCGCCTGCCTGGAACGTAAACATCCCGACAGCAGGCGCTACCCTATTCCTGGGTTTCTAATATTGCCATTTCCCAATCGAATCCTCCCCCTCTCTTGTGCCATCTTGTCCTTCGTTGCATCAAAAGGACTCTGGTTGTCTGAAATGACCCCGGTTTGCAGCAGAGAAAGGCACGAGGGCCATTCTTAAAGCAGGATATCTTGTCTTTGCCGGGCCTTCGCACACTAACGACCGCCTTGCTCAGCAACTATCTCTACCAACCGCCTGGAGAGCTCCCGCGTGCTCGAGAAAAGATTGGCGCGAGCATTCACCCGGTCGCCTCTAGGCATTAGTCGAAAGGGACTGACGAAAAGGCAAAATGTTTCACGTGAAACATCCGGGAAATCTTTCCGGAATACGCGCTTGCCAGCTTCATCTGAAAACATCTATCTTATTGATATAGATTGTAAAATAGAATAATAAACATATCGTTTCATTCCGGTCTCCGGCCTTTACATCGGTTGCCTGATGTGCCATACTCAATCTTTCTATGGGAGAGTCCCCGGCCGCCTGAAGATGGTGGGTTGGTTAGTCCGTGAGAAATGCGGGTTAGAGAAATTCACGCCCATTGACCGATGAGGAAGCATGGGAAACAATGGAGGGACAGGATGAATTTTGAACGTGTGGCGCTTGATCACGGGAGCGGGGGAGTGGCTTCCGCCGAACTGGTGGAAAAAATATTTCTCCCTTTCCTGGACAATCCCTATCTCCGCGAATTGGATGACAGTGCCGTCGTATCGCTGCATGGACACCGGGTTGCAATGACCACTGACAGCTACGTGGTAGACCCCATATTTTTCCCCGGCGGCAACATAGGAAGCCTCGCCGTTCACGGAACCGTAAATGACCTTTCCATGCAGGGTGCACAACCTCTTTATCTGACCCTGGGCCTGATTCTCGAGGAGGGATTGCCTTTTCAGGATCTCCGGAAGATTATGGAGGGCGTGGCCCAGGCGAGCAAAGAAAGCGGGGTCAAGATCGTTGCCGGGGACACCAAAGTGGTCTCAAAAGGCCATGCCGACAGGATATTCATCAACACTTCAGGCGTCGGCACAATCCCTGATACGATTGACGTGAGCGCTCGGAACGCCCGACCGGGAGATGTGGTAATCATCAACGGAACCATCGCCGACCACGGTATTTCCATTTTGACCCAGAGGGAGGGACTGCGTTTCCAATCCCCGTTCAAGAGCGATTCCGCCCCCTTGAACGATCTGGTGGCAGCCATGCTTGATGTATGTCCCGAGATCCACGTGCTGCGGGACCCTACGCGGGGAGGAGTGGCCACTGCCCTGAATGAAATAGCGTGTCACTCGAACGTTGCCATTCAGCTCTTTGAGGAAATGCTACCAATATCCGCACCCGTACGATCCGCCTGTGAAATGCTCGGGCTGGATCCTCTCTACGTGGCCAATGAGGGCAAGTGTCTCGCCATACTGCCCGGAGAATGTTTAGATCAGGTGCTGAAAGCCATGAGGCGACATCGGTACGGCTCTTTGACGTCCGTAATCGGAGAAGTCCGGGAGCATCCGGAAGGACAAGTGCTCTTGAGAACCCAGGTTGGTGGAACCCGAATCCTGCCCACCCTGACCGGAGCCCAGCTACCCCGGATCTGTTGATGGAAGAGACAGTTCGATCAACCGGTCGAGGAGCGCTGACATGGAAAGACCCGCGGCCCTTGCGGCGCGGGGAAAAAGGCTGTTTTCGGTCATGCCTGGAATCGTATTCGTCTCAAGCATGAAAACATCCTCGCCGCGGACAATCATATCGGTCCTGCTCCACGCCTTGCACTGGAGGGCATGATGTGCCACCTTGGCGTAATTCCTGAGCCTGTCGGCGATCAGTTCATCCAGCTCCGCGGGGCATATTTCATCGGTCGCACCCGTGCTATATTTTGCCGCATAGTCAAAAAAATCATAGGAAGCACCGGGAACAATCTCTATGAGCGGCAGTGTCTCAAGCTCCCTGTTTCCGGTCACGCAGCATGTTATCTCCCGACCCTTGATATACTCTTCCACCAGGACCTCATCATCATAACGAAATGCTTCTTTCACCCCCGTTACAAGGGAGGCTTCCGATGCGCAAATGGAGACACCCAGGCTGGATCCCTCGGCTACGGGTTTCACGACAACTTTCCCGCCAAAGGTATCCAGATATGCCCGGGCTTCGAATTCCTCTCCTCGTCTCAGGATATGGTATCCGGGCACTTGTAATCCCGCATTCTGATAGAGATATTTAGTTATTCGCTTGTTCAAAGCCATTGCACTGGACAGGACACCCGAGCCCACATACGGAATTCCAAGAAGGTCAAGGAAACCCTGCATACGGCCATCCTCTCCCATCTTCCCATGGAGCAGGATAACGGCAAGATCAATATCCCTCTTTTTCTCAAGCAGGGTCCCAAGGTGCTCCTTCGGGTCATACAACTCGATATCATATTTTTCCTTGTCGAGGGCATTGTACACCGCCCGCCCGCTCCCGAGCGACACCTCTCTCTCTCCCGACCAGCCACCGGCCAGAACGACGACTTTTATTTTTTCCATGCTTTCACACCCCCCGGATGATTTTTAAAAAATTTTTTCCCTTCAGAAAAAATCTCCCGGTGATTTTTCCCGCCCTGATCCTTCCAGAGAATTGTCTTTTGATTCGGCATGGTTCATAAGGGAATGCAAAATGTTTGCCTAACCCTCTGAGGCCCAAAAAATTCTCTCTTGAATCAGAAAAAGCACAAGGATAAAATTGAACTTCGCCAAAAAACGGCGATTTCAGGAGAAAACAAGAGATCTAAAATGTGAAATTATTTTTGCACAAAGAGGTCTCTTCGGTTAACCTCTTGATATCAAAAGCAACTTAATGCGCCTGATTTGTCTTTGCCAAACAGGCAGTTACGCAAAAGCCGGAAAATTAACCTGTAATATACGTATGTTATCACCTGTCAAAAAGGGGAGTCAACCTAAATTGTGGCTCTTGACAATACCTTTTGACAGGCAGTCGAGATTTCAGTACAAGCCCGGTGTCAGTGTCGAAAACCCACTACCACTCAAAGATCATCAGCACGCTCAAGGGAGTTTCATGCATGGAAGCTATTTGGGAAGAAGTGAAAGAACAAATCAAGTCGGAACTGTCCCAATCAAGCTTCTCTCTCTGGATCAAACCGCTGACGTTCTCAAGGGAAAAAGACGGCACTATTGTGTTAGCCTGTCCAAACAAGTTTTCAAAAAAATGGGTCACTGAAAATTATGCCGACCTTATTCAGAAGAGACTCTGTTCTGCCGTTGGGACAGATTGTGCGATCGGATTCAGGGTAGAACCGGCGAAGCGCAAAATTCTGCCCCCGCCTCTCGTAGCGAATGCAGGGCAACTCATGCTCATGGACGTGCCGGGAAAGCTAGCGAACGGCCACAGGAATCTCAACACAAACTATACGTTTGACCGCTTTGTAGTTGGACGCTCCAATGAATTCGCCTACTCCGCTTCAAAAGCGCTGGCCGAGGGAGGCGCATGGAATTACCATTCCCTTCTCATGCTTGCCAACACGGGCCTGGGCAAAAGCCACCTTTCCCACGCCGTCGGGAATGCCATTCTCAACCAGAACCCTTCCAGCCGGATTTATTACATTACTGCTGAAGATTTCACCAACGAGATGGTCTACTCACTGAAACAAGGCCGCATAGAAGCATTCAAGAACAAATATCGGCACTCCTGTGACGTTCTCCTCCTGGAAGAGATTCATTTCCTGAGCGGCAAGGAGAAAACCCAGCTCGAGCTTGGCTACACCCTCGATGTCCTGGCCAATGAAAACAAGAAGATTATTTTCACGAGTTCCCTGGCTCCGAAAGACATCCCCAGTATGTCCAGGGAATTGACTTCCCGCCTTACTTCAGGCCTCATCACATCAATCGGCAAACCGGATTATGAAACACGCGTGAAAATTCTCACCAGGAAGGCACTGGAGCTGAAGCTCGTTCTTTCAGATGATATTCTTGCCCTTCTGGCTCGCAATCTCAATTACGATGTGCGCCAAATGGAAAGTGCCCTCAAGAGCCTCAAGGCCAAGAGCGAGCTCCTGAAGGCCAAAATCAACCTGGAGCTTGCAAAAGAAGTACTCGGATGTCTCGTTTCTCCCGACCGGAACATCGGGCTTAAGGACGTGGAAAAACTGGTGTGCAAATACTACAGGATTGATCCTGAATTACTGCGATCCAATTCAAGAAAGAAAATCCATGCATATCCCCGAAACATCTATCTCTATCTGTGCAGGCAGCACACTGATGAAACGCTCGAGAATATTGCCGACTCCGTCAACAGAAGCCATTCCACCACCCTTTACGCATCTGAAGTCATTGATCGCAAGATGAAAGCCGATCCACAGATCCGGAATCAGATCCGTTTCCTCAGCCAAAAGATCGAAGAGATAAAAAAATGAGCTCTCCGGATGAATCCTCATTCAGCAAAATATGCCTGTGGTTCCTTATCTGCGCCTGTTTTCTCCTGGCAGGCTATCTTTCTTTTATCTCAGCGCTTTCCATCGTTATTGGGATCAAATCAGCACCTCAGCCCGGCTTCTGGGCCCCCATTCTTGCAGGGACCGCATGCCTTATTCCCGTTCTCTGGGGGCTCATTCGGGTCATCAAACTGCTCCTCTCGCAGATGGCCGAGGAAGGGATTGTGAGGATATAAGCCTCCCCACGCACTGATCAAGGCAGGTCCTGCTCATAAAAGGCTCTGAGAAAGGTCTCATCTTTCGGCGAGAGATTGAATCTTGCCGCTCCTTCTTCAATCAGGCGGGGCAGAGAGGCCTGGGCATCTTCCTTTCGTTTTTCAGAAATCCATTTGACGGCCTGCCTGACCTTTTCCCCCTTCGGTTGAATGGTGGCCATTGGAACTTCCTCCTTTCTTCAAAAAACATGCTCATTTCAGGAAAAATGGTCAAACGTTGCCAGCCACTGTGGCACAGGCATCCTTCCAGTTCACGCAGTCGGGTGGTTTTTCTCCCCTCAATCCGGCCAGAAGGTTTTCAGCGGCCTTGTATCCCATCCGGGTCCTGGTCTCAACGGTTGCACTTCCGCTGTGCGGCAGCAGAACAACGTTATCCAGATCGTTCAATCCCGGCGTAAGATCCGGTTCGTGTTCGTAAACGTCAAGACCCGCTCCCGCAATC
Source organism: uncultured Desulfobacteraceae bacterium (assembly GCA_964633015.1). Classification (GTDB taxonomy): domain Bacteria; phylum Desulfobacterota; class DSM-4660; order Desulfatiglandales; family Desulfatiglandaceae; genus B46-G9. The sequence goes on from CAZWEV010000004.1 coordinate 88,130, forward strand.
CGATTCTTCTCCAATGCCCGCAACAGGGCCATTTCGTCTACCACAGGACCGCGCGAGGTATTGATCAGATATGCGGACGTCCGCATCATGGCCAGCTCTTTTTCCCCTACAAAATGGTATGTATCAGGAGTCAGGGGAACATGCAAGCTGATAAAATCTGCACGGGAGAGTAACTCGGCAAGGTCAGCATAGGATACTCCCAGTGCCGCCTCCTCGGTTGGAGAGATCCTCCGGCGGTTCTGATACAGCACCTTCATATGAAATCCCTGTGCCCGCCTGGCCAACGCCTTTCCAATTCTCCCGAGACCCACAATGCCCAGGGTCTTTCCGGATACCTCGTGTCCCAGAAAATGCATTGGGGCCCAATACCTGAATTTCCCCTCCCTTGTCCTGCGGTCACCTTCTACCAAACGTCGCGCAACGCCAAGAATCAGGGCAAATGCGAGATCCGCGGTGGCGTCCGTGAGGACATCCGGGGTATTGGAAACGGGAACCCCCCTTCCCGACGCTGCCGCCACATCGATATTATCATAGCCCACGGCCATGTTCGCGATCACCTTCAGTCGAGGAGCATGTTGCAATACATCATCGTCAATCCGGTCCGTAATCATGCAAAGAAGACCTTCCTTATCTTCCACCAATGCCAACAGATCTTCCCGTTCAAGCGGCCGATTCTCACGGTGAATCTCTACCTCATGCTCCCGCCGGATCAGGTCAGTAATCTCATCCGGAAGGTTCCCGGTAATGAGGGTTCTCATCGCAAACTCCTTTTCATCACGTTATATAACACACACTTGCACTTTATTGTAACCGATCCTGCCAGAGAAGAAAAGCCCGGCGGTCTGGGAACCAACGAAAAGCCCATCTTACATTCTGCAGGTTTCGCCTGCTCAAAGGAACGCTTTCCCCGGAACAACCAGAAAAGACTGGGAGCATTGACGAAGAATTCCAGATGACCTTCCTTTGTTGACATGGCGGCTCTTTTGTCCTATTGAGAGCACATACCGACGTTCATGCCTTTGAAAATCCATGGCACAGGGGAAGACATATCGTGCTGCACCAAATCATTTCGTGGATCGTGCAAACAGTCGAGCACTGGGGATATCCCGGTATTGTCGCCCTGATGTTTCTCGAATCCTCGTTCTTCCCTTTCCCCAGCGAAGTCGTGATCCCGCCCGCAGGATACCTGGCATCCAAAGGCAATATGTCCCTCTGGCTGGTCATTGTCTGCGGCCTGGGAGGGAGTCTTCTGGGCGCCGTCTTCAATTACTGGCTGGCCATACAATTCGGGAGACCGTTCTTTGAAAGATATGGCCGCTATCTTTTTGTGAGCAAAAAGGCCCTTGACAAAGCAGATGTCTTCTTTGCAAGGCACGGGCATATCAGTACCTTTGTGGGTCGACTCCTCCCGGGCATCCGGCAATACATATCTCTTCCGGCGGGCCTGGCACGCATGCATTTTTTCCTTTTCTGTATTTTCACCGCTCTGGGGGCAGGCATCTGGGTGGCGGTTCTCGCCGTTACAGGCTATCTGTTCGGCCAGAACCAGGACCTCCTCATGGCAAATGTCCACAAGATAAGCATCGGTCTGGTTCTTTTCTGCATATGTCTGGTGGCAGGATATGTGTGGAGAAAGAAGAGGAAAAAACTCAGTCTTCCCCGTGCCACGCCGCGCGGAGAGTGAATAAACCCGCTGGAACCGTTATGAGGGCTATGCCCAATGCGAGCCAGCGTGCTGCTGGATATCGGCTGTCAACAAACGGCAATGCAGCGGCGCACAATATGAGGAGGATCAACAGCACCCGTCGAACCTTTCGGCCCGCGGGCCATTTCCTGCCGAGCCAGTGGCCCGCGCCGGCGGTCAACCAACCGCCCCCGGCACCCACAAGCACATCAAGCGGCCAATGCACGCCCACGGCGATACGGCTGAGCCCGACCAGCGCGGCAAGGATCACAAGCGAGAGCCGCCCAGGCCACCTTTTCAGGTGAAATGCCACAATGCCGGCCATGGTAAAAGCCGTGGTCGTATGACCGCTCGGGAACGACCCGTGTCGTAACTTCGGCCCGATCACGTGAAGCATCTCCGGCCCAAAAACAGCAGGCGGCCGCGGCACATCCAGCCATATCTTGAGGGCATGGGACCAGGCAAAGGAAATCAGCCCCGCCAGGAAAGCGCTCCACACGAGTTGCGTATCCATACGGGTGGCAAGGAGAAGAAGGGCAAGGGCGGTCAAGGTACCCCCCAGAAAAGTCACCAACTGCCAGAGCACAGGAGGGATACTCCATCCCGCCTGATGAACGGCCAGGAACAGTTTTTGGTTCAATCCGGCTGTCTGTATGATGAGCGCGGCAAAGAGGCACACCGCGGCCGGAACCCAGTACCATTCCCACCGGACCGGGTTTTCGAATGAATCGATCATAGGCTCTATTCCGTTGTTGTTCACATGGAAAAAGGGGGTACCATATCCGGGGTGGCCCGTCAATGATGAAGAAACACTGCCCTGACCGGACGACAATGCTCATGCTCAAAATAGGGGATCCGGGACCCGCCCTTCGCCCTGTTGGAGGGCACTCAATGCACGGTATGATTGAGATTTCCCATATGGCACAGCATGCTTTTCCTGACAAAGACCCTGGGGACCGGATTTCCTGATGAACGGGGAAAACGGTTGACATTCAGGTTTTCCTATGCACTCAATACATAGAGAGAGACCGGAAGGAAAAAATCGACCGCATCCGCGGGAGAACGGAACCGCAAGCAGTCCGCTGATTGTGGCCCACATATTGCATTAAAATTTAAGGATATGGATGGGCCGTGCCCTAAGTTCCGAGAGGTGTAGCATATGTCAAAATCACATTCACCAGGTTTTCACCCTCATTCCTTCATTTTCCGGGGATCATGGCCCTTGGCGGTGATGCTCATTGTCTTGCTTTCACTCCCTCTCTCCCTCTATGCCGGACAGTTCAAAGTTATTGAAATCTTTGATGGTGATATGGTCAGAATGAAAGGACATGGGACGGAAATTGATGTCCGGCTGGCAGGAATCGATGCCCCGGAACTCTGTCCTCAGGAAAAGGAGCTCGCCCAGCCGTTCAGTAGGGAGGCGAAGGAATATCTCAAAAAACTTATCCTCAACAAATGGATTTCGATCAAGAGCTACGGCGAAAAGAGATATACGCTTCTTTGGGGGGAAATCTTTTTTGAAGGAAAAAATGTGAATCTGGAAATGCTCCGGGCCGGATATGCCGAAGTCTATCGGGGGAAATCACCCCCGAAGCTTTCACTAGCCCCGTATTTTGAGGCGGAAAAGGAGGCAAAAGCAGCCAAAAGGGGAATATGGGCCCAGGGGAAAAAATATATAAGCCCGCAGGCCTGGCGAAAAAGGCAAAAGGCCCGGTGTTCCTTTGCCACCATCCTCTATGAATTATTGCATCAAAAGGGGAAAAAATGATATCCTGTCCCACAGAAAGGACCCCTTGAAGATGAATAGAGCATAATGCTGCATCTTCTTTCAGATACTCTGACATCCAGACATTTTCTCCGGAAAAACAATGCCCAAAAACAACGACGTTCCCGACCTGTCCGTGGTCGTGCCGGTGCACAACGAGGCAGAAAACATCGATCCCCTGATCAGGGAGATCAGGGGTGTTCTTGATCCTGTCTTATATTACGAGCTTATCTATGTGGACGATGGGAGCACAGACGATACGCCGAATCGCCTGAAGCGCATCGCGGCAAGGTTTCACCGACTCCGCATCATCACACACGGCAAGTGTTGCGGACAAAGCAGCGCCCTCTGGACGGGAGTTGCGGCCGCCCGGGCCAGCTGGATCGCAACCCTCGATGGCGACGGCCAAAACGATCCGGCTGACATCCTGCGGCTGAAAGCGTTTCTTCAGAGCCCCGAAAGCCCAGCCGGGCTTGCGCTCATCTGTGGTCATCGAAAGGAACGGCGTGACACCCCCCTCAAGAGGCTGTCATCACGGATTGCGAACAGCATCCGTGGTCGATTGCTCAAAGATGACACACCCGATACCGGTTGCGGATTGAAACTCTTTTCAAGAGACGCTTTCCTGCGCCTTCCCTTTTTTGACCACATGCACCGATTTCTTCCAGCTCTTATGCTTCGGGGCGGAGGGAACGTATGTTCGGTCGTCGTCAACCATCGGCCGCGCCTTCGAGGCCGGTCCCATTACGGGGTGGGAAATCGTCTCTGGGTTGGCATGACCGATCTCCTTGGCGTCATGTGGCTGCAAAGACGCATGCAATATCCTTCCATCACGGAGGAAAGAGACATTGAAAACTAGTATGATCTGGCTCATTGTCGGCTTTACCGGACAGGCCCTTTTTTCCATGCGGTTTCTTGTCCAATGGCTGTACAGTGAAAAAAAGGGACGAAGTCTGATTCCCGTTGCTTTCTGGTATTTTAGCCTTGCCGGGGGAATCACGCTGCTTTCCTACGCCATTTTCAGAAAAGATCCGGTATTCATCGTTGGCCAGGCCACCGGTGTATTCATTTATACACGCAACCTTCAGCTCATCGCCCGCGAGAAAAGACGGAAGGCCTCCCTGACGCAAGAGGAAAGCAGGTGACCAGCACCTCCCGGAAGCCTCAGCACCGCACTGATTGGAATCTCTGGTTCTGGAGAGGGCTTTTGTTGCTTTTCCTCTTCAGGGTCCTCTATATCGCCTTTTTCCCGTATGATCTTGCCGGGGACGAGGCCTACTACTGGGACTGGGGCCGGCATCCCGACTGGGGATATTTCAGTAAACCGCCGCTCATCGGCTGGCTCATGGCCCTGACCGGCTGGGCCGGCGCAAACACGGCCTTTGGAATCAGGATCTTTGCAGTTCTCCTGGGGACCGGGACCCTGATCTTCCTTTTTCTGCTCGGACGCAGAATGTACGGCTCCAAGGCCGCTTTCTGGGCTGTTGCCGCCATGGCGGCATGTCCCGGAAATGCTGCCCTGAACCTGCTGCTGACCATCGACGCCCCCTTGCTTTTTTTCTGGAGTGCCTCTCTTTATCTCTTCTGGGGGGTACTGACCGCGGAAAGAAAAAGAGCAGCGTGGAGCATCGCGCTGATTTTTTCCCTCGGGCTGGGTGCATTGAGCAAACAAATGACCCTGGCCTTTTTTGCGTGCGGCCTCTTTTTCCTTATCATATCGCCCCAATATCGCGCTGTCCTGAAAAAACCGTGGGTCTGGCTCGGCAGTCTTGCGGCCCTTCTTTTCCTCGTCCCTCCCCTCTACTGGAATTTCAAAAACAACTGGATCACCTTTCACCATACAGCCCATCATTTCGAGCCGTCTTCTCTGACGGCAACACACCTCCTGAAGAATACGGCGGACTTCCTCGGCACCCAACTGCTCCTCATGTCCCCTGTCACCTGGTTGGTGCTCGTGGGCATCCTCCTGTGTTGCCTTTTTGGTTTTCCCCGCATGGGAACCAAAGAGCGCTTCCTCTTTTCTTTCAGCGGTCCTGCGCTTTTCTTTCTCCTGCTCATGACTCTGCGCCAGAAAATAAATGGAAACTGGCCCGCGGCGTTTTATCCTTCAGGAATGCTTCTCCTGGGGGCCTGGGCCACAGGTGCGTTTGATGCTTCCCCCCGGTGCAATAGATGGAGAAAGGCCTTCATTCCGGGCATTGTCACCGGCGCCGCTTTGGCTGTATTGACCTATGCCGTTCCCTTTGTGGTGAGAAGTGCCGGACTCGAGGGAACGCGCTTGGATCCGTTGATTCGTCTGGAAGGATGGGCCGACCTCGCACGGAAAATCACTGCCGTCCGATCGACATTACCACGTCCCCAGGAGACCTTTTTGATGACCGTAGGACACCGCTACCTCACGAGCGAGCTTGCCTTTTATCTGCCGGACAGGCCCCAGGTATTTCACTGGGTTGAAAGCGGAAACATTCAATCCCAGTATGAGCTCTGGCCCGGTCCGAGAAAAAAGAAGGGCTGGAACTGCCTGATTGTCATCAAGGGAAATGCCGCAAAGGTCCCTCCGCGCCTCGCGGAAAGATTTCAAGGGACCAGAAGGCTCCAAAACGTTACAAGGGATCTGGGCGCGGGAAACAGCAGAACATACACCCTGTTTCTTGGAATGGGCTGGAAAGAAAAACCGTGATACGAGGCCCTTACCGGCAATCAGTCATACATGAACGCGGCGGGATTACCGCTCTTTTGTCAAACCTGAAAAAGCAGGAGAGGACCAGTCCGGTGAGGTACGTGAACCCGCCTGCCCACACCACATCGCTTGGGAAGTGTCCGCCCTGGACCATTCGGGCAATGCCCATCAAAATCCCATAAGACACCCCGAGAGAGAGAAAGAAAACAGCCCATTTTTTCGCGGTTCTTCTAAGAATGAAAAAAGGCGTGAACAGGTAGAATGCCACCGAGGCGTGGCCCGAGGGAAACGATTTCCCTTCTCCCGGCACTCCTTTCTGCCAGAGGGGAAGGTAGGGCGCACTTCCGCCGAATTCCTGGATCTGCCTGGGGCGCGGCCTTCCCCAATAGTGCTTGAGGCCCGTGTTGACCACCAGCCCGGGACCCAGGACCATGACGAGACTCAGGAACAATGCCGCCTTGCGGTATTTCACGGCCTTGCGATAAAAAAAACTGACGACAACGCCCAGAAGTCCTGCCGATGCAAGGGCAAGCCCCGGGAAATTGCCGTACTGGTAGAGGGCATGCCATGGATTCGCATTTCTCATAAACCATCCCTTTTCAGGCGAATAAAAGAGACGTTCAATCGCGACATCACAGTTCGTCACCGAGAAGAGAATGGTCAGAATCACAAGAATCAGACTCAGCATGAGAAAATCTTTTAGGAATCTTTTTCGCAATTCGCCACCTGATGAACTGCAAGACTGTTTTGATCTCGTTGCGGTTGGAGTGTACGAATCTTGCCGTTCGCATGTCAAGGAAAAGCAAGGTATTTTCCATTTCGGGACCACATTGGCCCCTTTCAATCCCCTGACTTTCCATACACTACTGCCTGGTTTCCCCCATATCCGGGGGCTTCTTGACCGCACCGTCGCTTGTGCCCGAAATCTGCGCGTGGATGGGCTACCGCCTGTCTTCGAAAAAGATTGAGGTGCGTAACAACATCGTGCTATGGTACCCGCGCCAGACAGACACTCCAGATCCATAAAGGGGAATACCGAATGATTCATCAGGGAATAGAACGCCTGAACGCGTTGTTCAACAATAAGGCCGCCCGCAAGGCCCTTTTGAAAGTCCGGATCCCTGTTTTCCTGGCCGCCCTTGTCCTGCTGGTGCCGAACATCAAGCCCGGCCTCTTCCTGCCCGGATTTCTCGTCACCCTCTTCGGTTCTCTATTCCAGTCCTGGTGCTTCGGGTCCCTGGACAAAAACCGGTCGCTGGCTATCCAGGGCCCCTATGCGCTGATGCGCAACCCCATGTACCTGGGACGCTTTTTCCTCCTTGCGGGCTGCGTGCTTCTTCTGGGAAACATCTGGGTGCTCATCATATTCACCGCTCTTTACTATTTTTATATGACCAACCGGGTAAAACGGGAAGAGCAGCACCTGAAAGGGATTTTCGGAGAAGATTATCAAATATACTGCCGGGATGTGAACAGATTTTTCCCCACCTTCAATGGCAGGTATATGAAAAACCTCTGGTTTTTCAAATGGGATCTCTTCCGGGAAAATCACGGCCACTGGAATTTCCTTGCCGTCCTTGCCAGCTACGGGGTCTTCGCTGTATTCACATTCATTGTCTTCAAAGGCCGTTGAATTTCCGTCATCCCGCCCCTTACACCGGTACCCTGATGCAAAAGGTGCTGCCTTTTCCCGGCTCGCTTTTCACCGTTACAATCCCTCCTTGCGCCTCAACATAGGCCTTGGCAAGAGAGAGACCTATCCCTCTGCCGGGAGTGGAACGACTGGTATCAAGCCGGTAAAACCTTTCAAATATACGGGGTATTTTTTCCTCGGGGATACCGGGCCCGCTATCTGCAACGCATATTTCGGTATATCCTGGTTCCGCGTGTGCCCAGATGGCAACAGTCCCTCCTGAAGGGGTGTACTTGAGGGCATTATCAACAATATTGCTCAAGGCCTGGCTCAGCCGTTTCCTGTCGGCGAAAAAAACGAGGGCACCATCACGCGGATAGGTGATATTCAAACGGATTCCCTTCTCTTCTGCAACACTGCTGTACAGACTCCCGATCCCCGCCAACAGATCTTCAGCCGGGAGTTCCTTTTTCTCAAGAGACAGAATCCCGGTTCTCGCCTGTGAAATATCCATTATCGCGTTAAGAAGGAAGAGAAAGCGATCGCATTCGTCCATGATCTGTACCAGGGTCCCCTGGATCTCTTCATGGTTTGTCGTGCCGAGTCCCGTCTCCGCCATTGCCCTGATGCGGGTGAGCGGCGTCTTGAAGTCATGGGCCGTGTTGTCCATCATATCATGCAGTTCCCGCAGGAAATGTTCAAGCCGCTCAACCATGAGATTGAACGTCTTTGCCAGATGGTCCAGCTCATCCTCCGTCCCTCTGAGCGGGACCCTGCGGCTGAGGTCCGCGCTGCCTGCAATGGACCGGGCTACCCGATCAATCCCCCTGATCTGTTCTGAGCTTCTCCTTGCCATGAACCAGCCGCTCGGAATGGCCACCAGGACGGTCAGCAGCAGCCCTGCTCCAAAGGCCTTGCGGAGCCTGGCAAGAAGCCTTGCATCCCACTCGACCGGGACTGCCTCCTCTACAATATATTTTCCAACGAAAAATGCCACGGTCCGTGCTTCAAGTCCGGGCCTTTTGGGTATCCTGACGGAACGTACAACCGGCCTTTGCCGATCCAAATCGGGATAGCTCGGTACCGGGAGGTTTCCCCAGAAGGCTATATCCGAAGATATGACGACATGACCGTCCCGGTCGAAGACCCTGATGAGTTTATTGGCAGGCCCGTCTCCCTCGATCTCATTGGAAATATAGGTTTTCAGCGCCTCAATATTCCCTTTCTTGTACGTCCTGACAATCTCAACAGAATCATCCAGGAGGTCCTTCTTGGTATTCTGGGTCAAAGCCTGTTCCAGCATATAGTAGATGGCAAAGAATATGATTACGAATGCCAGGGTAAACAGCACTGAGTATATGAACGCCAGTTTAAATGCCAGGCTTTTTCGGAATTTATGCATCTTCTTTCACTACGTAGCCCACCCCTCTGATGGTGCGGATGAGCCTCTTTTCACCGGTATCACCCAACTTTTCCCTGAGTCTGCAAATATGCACATCGACCACATTGGATTCAGGATCAAATTGATATCCCCACACCTGCTCCAGTATCTGGGTTCGTGTAAGAACCCGCTCCTTGTTTCTGACAAGGTATTCCAACAGGGCAAACTCCTTGGGGAGAAGTTCCACGCGCGCTCTTCCTTTCATGACTTCTCTCGAAAGGAGATCGAGAGAGAGGTCTGAAAATTCGATCCTGGTCGCCTCAGGCTGTGCTCCGGCGCGGCGAACAAGGGCCCTGATCCTGGCAATGAGCTCAGTGAAGGAAAACGGTTTGGTGAGATAGTCGTCACTCCCTATCTCAAGGCCGTGGACGCGGTCCGCAACGGATCGTTTGGCACTCAGAACCAGGATAGGAAGCCCGGGTCGGCTTTTCCGGACCTCCTGAATGAGTGAAAAGCCGTCCATCAGGGGGAGCATGATGTCAACGACCGCAACATCCACGTCAAACTCCAGGGCCATGGTGAGACCGGTCTTTCCGTCCATGGCAATTTCGACGGAAAATCCGGCCTGCCTGAGGCCTTTTTCAATGAACGTTACAAGCTGGGAATCATCTTCTATGAGCAGAACCTTCATGAGTATCGCTCCCTTTGCATTTCTCTCTCCATTCCTTATGCCAGTGCAATATGAATGAAAGATGAACGAAAGATTAAAAAATGTTCATCCAGGCGGCCATTCGCCATCGCCCATCACTAACATATTGGTTTATCACCTGTTTTTCAAGGCATATCTCCTTTCAACATTAATTTCTTTTAATTCCCAAATCATCTGTCGGCAATCTGCCTCTGTTAGCATTCCGTCGTATTGCCTGTTTGGACATCTTCGTCATTTCAAATCCTGGAAGGAGACTTTTATGAACATCCTGGCAGTATTGCACAGCCATATATGCGGCGGAGCGGAAGTGCACGCAGTGTCCCTCTTGAGCTCCCTTGCACGCAAAGGTCACCATGTCGCCTTTGCGGGCCCCAGAGACTCCTGGCTGGCTGAAAAGGCTGAAGAATGCGGCATAGAATTGATTCACGTGCCCATGCACGGGATGACCGACCCGTTTTCCTTTCTGCTGCTGGGGAAGGCAGTGCTCCGACACAAGCCTGATATATTGCACGCGCACCTGGTAAGAGGGACCCATTACGCAACCATTACAGGAAGACTCCTCGGCATTCCAACCGTTGCCACCGCCCATTCGACGATCAGTTACAAACGCTTTCATCGGGCACATGGCATTATCGCAGTTTCCCAAGCGGTAAAAGATTCTCTTGTGGCAAGAGACATAGATTCCTCCAGAATCACCAGGATATATCACGGCATACCGGATTCCTTCGTACTCAGGAAAGAAAGACAGGATATACGAAAAAACCTGGGGATTGAAGCGGATGAATGCGCATTCTGCATGGTTGCACGCTTCATACCGGACAAGGGGCATGACCTCTTACTGCGCACCCTCTCCGGACTTCAGGATCGTCACTGGAAACTATTTCTGGCTGGAGACAATACCGGTAAATGGGCACAAGAAATGAAAGCATTGGTAATGGACCGTGGCCTGGAAAATCGCGTTATCTTCCTCGGCTTTAAGGAGGATGTGCCCCGATTCCTGGCCGGCATGGATATCCTTGTTGCTCCATCACGGCGCGAGGCGCTCTCCATTTCCATCATTGAGGCCATGTCCATGGGCCTGCCGGTTATCGGCACCCGTACCGGCGGCATTCCAGAAGCGGTCCGGCATGGCGAGAACGGCCTGCTGGTTGCAAAAGAGAACACGAAGGAACTCCTGGAGGCCATTTCCTATCTTGCAGCACATCCTGAGGTTCGCCATGCCTATGGTTTGAAAGGAAGGGAAATCTATCTCAAGCAATTTTCTGCAGAAAAAATGGTGGATCTTCATTTGGCTGTCTACCGGTCTTTCTCCCATCGTCCCCGTGCCGGTTCTCTTGTTCCTTCTCACGACCGGCAGCGATGGAATATCTGAAAGGGCAGACACGGTGTCGACAAAAGCACCCGCCAGGCGATTTTTCTTTATGGGCACGAAAAGAGACCGGACGGTCTATTTCCTGATCGCCATATATTCCCTTTACCACGTGATCTGCAACGCGGGGCTCCCCCTGCATCCGGATGAAGCATACTACTGGTTGTGGAGCAGGCATCTGAATCTAAGCTACTATGACCACCCACCGCTTATCGCCTATCTCATCAGGCTTTTCACTCTGACTGAAACAACTGAATGGAGCGTCAGACTTGCGGCCGTCTTTTGTATGGGCATTGCAGCCGTGTACACCTACCTCCTGGCAAAAAGAATCTTTGATGAACAGACCGCCTTGTATGCCGTGTTCATGCTTCTTTCGCTCCCCGCGACAAACATGGGCTTTACTATCGTGACTCCTGATGCGCCGCTCATGCTGTTCTGGGCCGCTTCCATGTACTTTGCCTATCTCGCATTGACCGAGGACCGCATTTCCCATCACATTCTTACAGGCATTTCCATGGGACTTCTCCTGCTCAGCAAATATACCGCTGTCCTTTTTCTCGGATCATTGTTGTTCTTTCTGGTCATCAAGAGGCCCAGAAAACTCCTGGAATGGAAGGCGTGGCTAGCGGTTGCCATAGCTTTTCTGCTCTTTCTTCCCGTCATATGGTGGAACCATGAGCACCACTGGATAAGCTTTGCCTTTCAATATCATCACGGCACGAGTGATGTCTTTCACGTGCGGCTTGGCAGCCTCTTCGCATTCCTGGGCGGTCAATTTCTTGTATTCGGGCCCCTGTTTTTCCCGCTGCTGGTCTGGGGCGCATGTCGTTCCCGCCTTTTTCGAGGAGATTTTGATCGATTTTATCTCTTTTCTTTCTTCCTCGTTCCAATGGTGTTTTTCTTTTACAAGTCTTTTTTCAAGGAAATGAGTCTGAACTGGGGTGCCGCTGCGCTCATCTCAGGGATGATACTCTGTGCCCATCTTGTTGCCCTGCTGCGTCTCAAGAAAATTCTTGTTTCCGGCGTGGTTCTCTCTCTTTTGATGACCCTTCTCATCCAGTTCCCGCAGCTCTTTTTCCTTCCGCCGAAATATAACATGCTCAATCGCCTCTATGGACCGAAAGAAGCAGTGCAGCAACTGCAAAAATACATAAGACCGGGTGATATTCTGTTCGCCGACCATCTGAGAAGGGCGTCCATGCTTTCCTTTTACACCAGAGGACACCCAAGGGTATTCATCCCCACCCGGACCAGGTTCAGCCAGTTCAACGTGTGGGATAAGCATATCAGGTTCTCACACATGAAAGGCATGTATCTCTCAAGAAGACCAAACAGCAAGGAGCTTCAGAAAATCTTTGGCAGTGTTCAGTTACTCAAGAAAATGGTTTTTCACAGGCAGGGCTTTCGGGAAACGGTCTTTTATGTGTATCGAGTCGCACCTCTGGAATAGAAAGACAAAGGAGATCATCAAGGTCCTCTTGTCGTTCCTCGTTCTGTTCTGCCTCTTCCGGTCCGTGCATCCTGCTGAAATTCTTTCTGTCACTGCGAGAGCCAATATAGGCTTCCTGGTGTCGGCGGTACTCTGCCAGGTGGCAAGCAACCTGCTGGCGGGTTTCCGCTGGTGTCTTACCATGAACATCCTGGACATACAGGAGCCTCCGTCCTTCTACGTAAAAAGCTTTTTCAAAGCAGCCTTCTTCAACCAGGTGCTGCCCGGAAGTATCGGGGGAGACGGGATCAGGATGCTCGACGTAAAGGTCGCCGGGTATGGGGTATCCGATACGGTGGATGGCGTGATAATCGATAGGAGCATCGGTCTCCTTTGCTTGCTGTTAATCTGTTTTCTTGGGACCCTGCCTGCAAGCCCTATGCTGCCCGGAGCAATTTTGAGAGGGATACGGGGCATCTGCGTTTCCGGGATTGTTCTTTTTGGGGCATTTGCAGTCCTCTCTCAGATCTCGATCTTGAAGAGAATAGCATGTATTTCTTTTGTACTGCGCATCTCTGAAAAGATATGGCGGGTATTCAGCGCAGGCGGCAGGACCGGTATCATTCTTGCTCTTTCGGTCGTCGTACACATTTTCGCCGTCCTTTCCATGTTCCTGATTTCTCTTTCCACCGGCGAGAATTTGAGTTTCCTTCTTTTCCTGGCCGTTTTCCCTTCGGCAGTTCTTCTTACGGTCCTCCCCGTATCATTCGCGGGATGGGGAGTGAGGGAGGGTGCCCTGGTCGCTTTGTTCATCAGCGCAGGTGTAGAGAAGGGTCCTGTTCTCATCATTTCCATCCTCTATGGGTTCGTGCTCATCATCGCCAGCCTGCCCGGATTGTTTTTCTGGCTTCTGAAACGAAAAGCCATAAAGGGATTGCCGGAGCGCTTGCTCAACCAGTTCACCGTCCAGGTCCGGCAGAATCACGAATACGAAGGGTGAGGAGCTTCAAATATGAATAAGAACTGTCGTGGATATTGGAAGACATTTCTCGTCTCCCTGTTCATTGTTCTCCTGCTTTCTTTTCCAACCCTCGCTGCCGAGAGGAGGCTGGCACTTTTTCCGTTTGCCATCTATGCGGAACACCCGGGGGATTACGTGCGGGAGGGAC